>JEMX01000061.1:4207-7980 GCA_000585055.1 Candidatus Accumulibacter appositus | reverse complement strand
CCTCGACAGCACACCCACTCACCGGGCATTACAATATTCGCCAACGCAATCCAGAAGGAGGCGCGAGACATGGCGACGACACTTACCAGCAAGGGTCAGGTCACCATCCCCAAGCAGATTCGTGATGCCTTGAACCTGGCACCCGGTTGCTCCGTGGATTTCTCGGTCAATCGCGAAGGGGATGTCGTAATCCACAAGGCCGGCGCGAGGCCGAGTCACAAGCCCGACCGCTTCGAAGCTGCCCGTGGCAAAGCCGATGTCAAATGGCGGACTAACGAGCTGATGGCGCTACTGCACAGTGAGAGTGAGGGCTGATGCTGCTGGTCGACACCAAGGTGCTCGCCGACTTCTTCATCGGTGCGCATGCCGCTGTATCGCGATTTCCGCTATTGACCCGAGATACGCGACGCTACACCTCCTATTTTTCCGAGGTGACACTGATCGCACCAGAAGCCTCGCCATGAATGATTCTCAACCGTCCTGCCCAGCCAGATTGAACCCCCTATTGGGGCATTCGCAGACGGGAGGCGGTCGCATGACCACCGCTGGCGTTTTGGCTCGACCTCCCCGAATTTCGCCACCGAGTTCCCTGGATCTGGATTTGAGCTCCCTGAGAGAGGTAACTATCCGGAGATTCCGGATGGTTCGCCGGGAAGGCGCTCGGCAGGTAGCGCGAGAAACGCGTCGTGACTTTTGCCCAAGGCACAGGGGAGGACCCGACCTCCTGCGTTTGACTCCGCACGTGCGGCCCCCCCTGCGGATCCTTGGCTTGGCCCGACGGTGCACGGTCGCGGCTCACGATGGGGCTTGTCATGAGGGATCCTGAACTCTCATCAGGGCTGTTCCGGGGCAATTCGGGCTTATTCGGGCCAATTGGGGCTATTTCTCTGCAAGAGAATGCCGATTTGACTCCGATTGGTCGAGTCCAGCCATGTCCTCGAATGGGTGACGCCGCGCACTTGGGCTCCGCACAATCCCCGAACGCTCCGCACTTTTGCAGTCGAGCTCCGCACATTTTAGGGACGCTCGAAAGCGCAAGCCTACCCAGGCGGCGCTGGCAAAGCAGCCCGGCGAGAAGAAATTGACCTGGGGTGATCCGACATGATCGCCAGGGTCCAGCTCTGGGGCCGGACGATCGGCGCCGTGTCGCGGCCGGAAGGACGGGACGTCGCGGCCTTTCAGTACGACCCGGAGTTCGCGCGCAGCGGCATCGAGATTGCGCCGCTGACCATGCCCCTGAACGAGCGGGTGTATGAATTCCCGGCGTTGCCGCGCGAGGCCTTCCACGGTTTGCCGGGACTGCTCGCGGATTCGCTGCCGGACCGCTTCGGCAACGCCTTGATCGACGCCTGGCTGGCCACGCAGGGCCGCAGGCCGGAGAGTTTCAACGCGGTGCAGCGCCTTTGCTACACCGGCAGGCGCGGCATGGGTGCGCTGGAGTTTATGCCGGCACGGGGGCCGCGAGGGCGCGAGGCAAGGCCGGTCGACGTCGCTGCGCTGGTACGGCGGGCGAGCGAAGTCCTGACGCATCGGGACGATCTCCAGGAACGTTTTCACCAGGCGGGCAAGGCGAAGGCGCTGCGCGACCTCCTGAGCGTCGGCACGGCCGCCGGCGGGGCGCGGGCCAAGGCGGTGATCGCGTGGAACCCGACGACCAGCGAGGTGCGTTCGGGACCAATCGCGGCCGGCGACGGTTGCGAATACTGGCTGCTGAAATTCGACGGCGTTTCCGGCAACAAGGACAAGGAGCTGGAAGATCCGCAGGGATACGGCGCCATCGAGTACGCCTATCACCTGATGGCCAAGGCGGCGGGGATCACGATGAGCGCCTGCCGGCTGCTCGAGGAGAACGGACGGCGGCACTTCATGACCCGCCGCTTCGATCGCCTGCCGGGTGGGGAAAAGCTGCACATGCAGTCGCTGGCCGCACTGGCGCATTTCGATTTCAACCACGCCGGCGCCACGGCCTACGAGCAGGCACTGCTGACCCTCCACCAATTGCGGCTGCCAATGGCCGCCGTCGAGGAGCAGTTCCGACGGATGGTCTTCAACATCGTCGCGCGCAACCAGGACGACCACGTGAAGAACATCGCCTTCCTGATGAACCGGGAAGGCGAGTGGTCGCTCGCCCCGGCCTTCGACCTCACCTACAGCTACAATCCGTCGGGGGCCTGGACGGCCACGCACCAGATGACGCTGAATGGAAAACGGGACGGGTTCGCGCGCAATGATTTCAAGGCCTGCGCGCAGGCGGCGCTGATGAAACGGGGCCGCGCGGCGACGATCATCGCGGAAGTGCAGGCAGCCGTGCAGCGCTGGCCCGAGTTTGCCGCCGAGGCGCGCGTCGCCGACGAACGGCGCGACGCCATTCAAACGACCCACAGACTGTCTTTTCCGGAAAGATGATCCGCCCCCGCGACTCCCTGCTCCTTGCCCTGCGCGCGATCACCGCGCACCGCCTGCGCAGCTTCCTGACCCTGCTCGGCATTGCCGTCGGCGTCGCGGCGGTGATCCTGCTGACGTCGATCGGCGAGGGCATCCATCGCTTCGTGCTCGCCGAATTCACGCAGTTCGGCACCAACGTCATCAGCGTCTCGCCCGGCCGGACGAAAACCGCCGGGCACGCGCCGAGCGGCATTCCGACGTCGGTGCGGCCGCTGACCCTCGACGACGCGCGCGCCCTCGAACGTCTGCCGCACATTACCGGCATGACGGCGACCGTCTGGGGAAATTCCGAAGTCAATGCCAATGGCCGCCTGCGGCGCACGACGGTCAATGGCGTCAGCGCCGACATGCTCAAGGTGTTCAGCATCAAGGTGCGCAGCGGCCAGTTCCTGCCCGCCGAGGACGCCGACAGGCCGAGGACGCCGACAGCGCGCGCGCCTTCATGGTCCTCGGCGCACGCCTCAAGGAGGAGCTGTTCGGCACCGCCAACCCGCTCGGTGCCAAGGTACACGTCGGCGGCATGCAGTTTCGCGTCATCGGCGTCCTCGAAGCCAAGGGGCAGTTCCTGGGCATCGATCTCGACGACGCCGCGTACATCCCGACGGCACGCGCGCTCGAGCTGTACAACCGCGACGGGATCATGAAGATCGACCTGTCGTACGAGGAAGGGGTGCGTGCCGCCGGCGTCAGCGCGCTGGTCAGGAGCACGCTGACGGCTCGCCACGGCCGCGAGGATTTCACGATCACCACCCAGGAAGACATGCTGCGCACGCTGTCGAACATCCTTGACGTGCTGACCATGGCCGTCGGCGCGCTGGGCAGCATCTCGCTGCTCGTCGGCGGTGTGGGCATCGTCACCATCATGACCATCGCGGTCAACGAGCGGACGGGCGAGATCGGCCTGCTGGTCGCCCTCGGCGCGCCACGCCAGACGATCCTTGGCCTCTTCCTCGGCGAAGCGGTCGCCCTCTCGGCGCTCGGCGGATTGATGGGCCTGCTGCTCGGCTTCGGGCTGGCGCAGTTGATCCACCTGCTGGTCCCGGCGCTCCCGGTACATACGCCGCTGAGCTTCGTCGCCCTCGCCGAACTCATCGCCGTGGCCATCGGCCTGCTGGCCGGCGTCCTGCCGGCCCGGCGCGCGGCTCGGCTGAACGCGGTGGACGCGTTGCGCGCCGAATGAGACGCCGCGGATCGGCGGAGGCCAGCTGGCGCTGGCGCTTTCCGCCGTTGACCCTGGCGCACGAAGGGTGTCGGTAATTTTTACAGTCGACAACGATCCAGCCTGTACAGGAAACAAGATAGATCGTTAAAACAGCTTCTTGCGCCTT
>JEMX01000061.1:3643-3925 GCA_000585055.1 Candidatus Accumulibacter appositus | reverse complement strand
CAGTATTCGAACGGCCCGGTCGCCGTCGAATATCTGTGGAACATGTACAACCCGGGCAATACCAGTTTCGGGCCTTCGCTGGCCGGCGGAACCAACTATGCGATCGGCGGCGCGACCACCGGGCTGGAGAGCTTCAGTTCGGTCAATCCGAACGTGCCCGTCGCGCTGCAGCCGGTCTACGCGCAGAAAAGCAACGCCTGGCAGCTGGCGTCCTTCGCGACCCAGAGCCCGGTCTTCGACCCGGCGACTTCGCTCTTCGTCGTGTGGTTGTTCCCGAACGAC
>JEMX01000061.1:3269-3484 GCA_000585055.1 Candidatus Accumulibacter appositus | reverse complement strand
GCGAACATGCCGGACCTCGGGCAAACCCCCGGCTTTCTCGGTAACGTCGGCCTGTCGGGCTTAAGCGCCCTCTTCAACAACAGTCTTGGGCTGGCGATGAGCGCGCTCGATGCGGCACTGCCCTCGCTCGAGATCGTCCAGTTCGATACCGCCGCGACACTCAGCGAGATCATCGCCAACAAGGGCGCCTATGGTTTTGACGTCACGGACCAGGC
>JEMX01000061.1:2160-3251 GCA_000585055.1 Candidatus Accumulibacter appositus | reverse complement strand
TGCGTCAATAACCTCCTCAACGGTCAGTGCAATCCGGCCACCTGGATGTTCTGGGACGGGGTACACCCGACGACCAGGACGCATGAGATCCTGGCGGCAAGGTTCTTCTCCGCAGTGCCCGAGCCGAGCGCCATTCTTCTGTTCGCGATCGGCTTCGTCGGTCTGCTGGTGACCGGCCGGCGCAAGGCGCTGTAGGCGACCTCGCTGGTTTGCCCGGAGCCCCGCTGCGGCGGGGCTCGTCGCGTGGCGAACACGCGTTTTCTTTCTCCAGGGGTCATCGATGGGCGACATTCCGCTGCGCATTTATCACAACAACCGCTGCTCGAAGAGCCGTGCCGCCTGCCAGTTGATCGCTGACAGGGGCTTCGAAGTGGAGGTGGTCGACTATCTCAAGACGCCGCCAAGCCGGGACGAGCTGCGCGCGCTGCTCGACAAGCTGGGAATGAAACCGGCGGAACTCGTGCGTCGCGGCGAAGCGGACTCGTGCGTCGCGGCGAAGCGGTGTTCAAGGAAAACTACGCCGGACGTTCGCTGAGCGACGACGAGTGGCTGGACGCGCTGGCCGGCTGGACGCGCTGGCCGCACACCCGATTCTCATCGAGCGCCCGATCGTCGTGCGCGGCGAGCGGGCGGTTCTCGGCAGGCCGCCGGAGAAGGTATTGGAGTTGCTGTAGGCGCGGCGGGAGCGGCGACGGCAGGACGGACGGCGCTCCTGGCGCGGTGCCCCAGGTTTCAACGCGTGACCGGACAGGTGCTCCCTGGACTGCCGCGTCGCTTCGCTCCTCGCAGTGACGGCCACGCGGCGCGACGCCAACAGGGACTCCCTACTTGCGCGCGCCGCCCTTTACCGACCAGGAATCCCTGAGCGTCACCGTGCGGTTGAAGACCGGCGCGCCAGGCTGCGAGTCGAGGCGATCGGCTACGAAATAGCCGTGCCGTTCGAACTGGAAGCACTCTTCGGGCTGAACGCCCTTCAGCGAGGGCTCGAGCCAGGCCTGGATGACGCGCATGCTGTCCGGATTCAGGTCAGCGCGGAAATCGCGCTCGACGCCTTCGGGGTCACCGTCGCGCCTGGCGCCCGGTGACGGAAC
>JEMX01000061.1:1343-1966 GCA_000585055.1 Candidatus Accumulibacter appositus | reverse complement strand
CATTTGACGACATAGCCGTAGCGCAGGCGGGCCATGTTGCCCGGGTAGAGGCGGTGGTAACCCTTGCTCGGCTGGGCCATGAAGTCCTCGCGCTCGATCCACAGCTCACGGCCAAAGGGCATCGCGCGCTTGCCGGTTTCCGGCTTCAGCGGGTGGTTGGGCGCAAAGCACTCCTCGCTTTCTCCGGCCGGGTAGTTGTCGATGATCAGCTTGAGCGGATCGAGCACCGCGACGCGGCGTTCGGCCGCGTCGTTGAGCACTTCGCGCATGCAATCCTCGAGCAGCGAGTACTCGATCAGCGAGTCGGATTTCGAAACGCCGACGCGCTCGGCAAAGAGGCGAAAACCGGCCGCCGGATAGCCGCGCCGGCGGGCGCCGACCAGCGTCGGCAAACGTGGGTCGTCCCAGCCGCTCACGTGCCTTTCCTCGACCAGCTGGATCAGCTTGCGCTTCGAGAGGACGATGTAGGTCAGGTTCAGTCGCGAGAACTCGATCTGCTGCGGCAGTGGCCGCTGCAACAGCCCGCCTTCGGCCAGCCGCTCGAGCAGCCAGTCATAGAAAGGTCGCTGGTCGGCGAACTCGAGCGTGCAGATCGAGTGGCTGATGTTCTCGAGCGCATCTTC
>JEMX01000061.1:723-1191 GCA_000585055.1 Candidatus Accumulibacter appositus | reverse complement strand
AGGATGTGCGCGCCGTCGGGGAACTCGCCCTTCTGCATGCGCTTGAAGAGGTCCATGCTTTCGTCGGCGCTGCGCTGGCGGAACGGCGAATCGGCGCCGGCTTCGGTGAGCGTGCCGCGGCTGGCGCGCATTTCCTCGGCGCTCTGGCTATCGACGTAGGCGTGGCCGCTGCTGATCAGGTATTCGGCGAAGGCGACCATCCAGTCGAAGTANNCGCGAAATAGAGGTTGCACTCGCTGTCGGCCGACCCTTCGACGAGCGGGCCTTCCCAGGAAAAGCCGAGCCAATGCACGGCATCGATGATCGAATCGACGTATTCCTGCTCTTCCTTCTCGGGGTTGGTGTCGTCGAAACGCAGGTGGCAGCGACCGCCGTAGTCCTGCGCCAGCCCGAAGTTCAGGCAGATCGACTTGGCGTGGCCGAAGTGCAGATAGCCGTTCGGCTCGGGCGGAAAGCGCGTGCGGATCC
>JEMX01000061.1:395-703 GCA_000585055.1 Candidatus Accumulibacter appositus | reverse complement strand
GGCCGGGTCGAGTTCACCGGCGAGTTGCTGCGCGGCCGGCCCGGGCTGGCCCGACCATCGGCGCGCCACGTGCTTTCCGGCAGCAAGGTCGGCTTCGATGAGGTTGCGAATGAAGTTCGTGCTGGCGACTGCGGCGATGCTCGCCGAATGACTGCTGGGCTCCTGGCTCACGGGAAAATCCTTGATTCGAGAAGCCTCGCATTTTACCCGCCCGGGCCGGCGCCACCGCCGCTTTTCGCGGCCAGAGCGTGCGCTCGCGCTTCGAAGGCGCTGACCATGCCGGCGGCCATCGGCACGACCATGAGCTG
>JEMX01000061.1:0-232 GCA_000585055.1 Candidatus Accumulibacter appositus | reverse complement strand
CGGTCGAGTTCGGTGCGCGTGCGGAAGCGATGCAGCAGCAGCCCGAGCGCCAGGCTCTGCTCGGTTTCGTAGGCCGCCTCTTCGCGGCGAACGATCCTCGCCTCGCAGACCAGCGGCACGAACTCGGGGTAGCGTTCGACATCGGCGACGACATCGAACAGGCACTCGGCGGGGAGCGCAATGGCGCGACTTTCGCGATGGGTTGCCATGGGCTGCTGCCTCCTGATTGCCG
>JEMX01000060.1 GCA_000585055.1 Candidatus Accumulibacter appositus | reverse complement strand
CAGGGGAAAGGCAACCTCGACCGAGCGGCGCACCTATATCAGCAGCTTGGCGCCTGACGCCCCGCGCATGAACCAGAGCGTTCGCATGCACTGGCGGGTCGAAAATAGCCTCCATTGGTGCATGGATGTGGTCCTTGGCGACGACCAGATGCGGGCTTGCACCGATCACGCCGCTCACAACCTGGCGGCCTTGCGCCATTTCGTCTTGAATCTCATCCGCCTCGCCCCGGTCAAGCGCAAGGGTGGCCTCAAGGTTCAGCGACTGATCGCTGCTACTTCCGATACCTTCCGCGCTGAACTGCTGGGTCTTGTATAAGATTCATGCGATTGCCCTGCTCCGATAGCCGGCTTTTGGTCGGCGAGCGATGCAATTCCCTTATAATGCGCCGGTTAAGCTGATTCGCAGCCAAGCTGCCAACGCAAGCCCTTCTAGTTACGGGAGAAGTCATGGGATTCCTCGCCGACAAGCGAATTCTGATCACCGGCGTACTGTCGAAGCATTCGATCGCCTATGGCATCGCCAAAGCCTGCCACCGCGAAGGCGCGCAACTGGCCTTCACCTACCAGAACGAGCGTTTCGAAACGCGCGTCGCCAAGTTCGCCGCGGAGTTCGACAGCAGCCTGGTCTATCGCTGCGACGTTGCCGACGACGCCGACATCGACGCTCTCTTTGCCGCTCTCGCCGAGCACTGGGACGGTCTCGAAGGCCTGGTGCATTCGATCGCCTACGCGCCCGGCGAAGCGATCGAAGGTGACTTCCTCGACGGCATCTCGCGCGACGCTTTCCGCATCGCTCACGACGTCTCCTCCTACAGCTACGCCGGACTGGCCAAGGCCGCCCGGCCACTGCTGCTCAAAGGCCGCAACCCGGCCTTGCTGGCGCTCTCCTACCTCGGCGCCGAACGCACCCTGCCCAACTACAACACCATGGGTCTGGCCAAGGCCAGCCTCGAAGCGGCCACCCGCTACCTCGCTTTCTGCCTCGGCCCGCAGGGTATCCGCGCCAACGCCATTTCGGCCGGCCCGATCAAGACCCTGGCCGCTTCCGGCATCGGCAATTTCTCGCGCCTGCTCGCCTACAACGCGCACAACGCGCCGCTGCGGCGCAACATCACCATCGACGAAGTCGGCAACGCCGCCGCCTTCATGCTCTCCGACCTGGCCAGCGCCATCACCGGCGAGATCATGTACGTCGATGGCGGGCTGAACACCACGGCGCTCGGTAACGCGGATCCCATGCCCGGCTGAGCGTATGCACTCCGGCGCGACAGCGCCGGTGGCAAGCCTCGCACCTCGCGTCATCGGGTCAGACTTTCCCCGCGTCATGGGGTCAGATCTTTCCCCGTGCCTTGGGCAAACAGTGGAGAGGCCTGGAAAAGGGGCCAAGCTCAATTTCACGCCCGTTACCACCGCCTCGTCTACGAAGAATTGAGTGATAAGGACTAAAAGACCAGTTGACCAGGTGGGGTCATCGTTAACTTCGTTAACAGAGCCAACAGCGACGTTAATGTAACTGCTAACGCCGTGACAGCCAACTTGCGATGCTTGCGAGAGTTCTTGCCGATAAACCCGGTGTAGACCCCGAGAATGTGTAAGGAGACCGCGTCGTAGGTGTCGAGTAGTAGCAGTTCACGCTCCGCTGACGCAGCAGGAAGCCAAGAATCAATGGTTGCAAGAGTGGCTCCGAGCGCGACGATGACACTGATGATCGCGTGAAACCCACGGGTCCTGTCATCGAACTTAAACCTGTTCATGCCGAATGAGAGCTTGGCCCCGATTGCTTCAACGAAGCGCTCAAGCGGGGTTGGAGGAGCGACACCAAGCCTGGCGTAGAGGTACTCTGTGAGTGGTTCGCAGTCTCGTCGAAAGCTTGAGTGCCGGATCTCAATCGCGTTGCTACGCAACACGCTAGCAAGCCCGCTCGGAAGGAAGCTCGCATGGGGCATCGCAGCACCGTCGACGACCACTGGAAGAAGTGGGATGTTCAATCTGGCTGCGGAGAGAAGCTCAAGTGTTACGTAGTCATTTGCGTCGCCGAGTTTGGTGCCTGATGTCGAACCCTCCAACCACTGCCTTCCAATAACCACAACAAGCACGGCCGCTATGGAAAGATTGTTCTCGATGACGGTAACAAAATCCTGACCGGCGGCGATGTTCTCGATATCGAGAAAGATCTGCCCTGGAAAGTGCTCCTCAAGCGCATCGCGAAGCCGCGCCGCCGTAGGGCCAGTGTCTGCCCGCCTATAGCTGATGAATACGCGGTCTTTCACGGTTGTTCTACAAGTGCGAGGTGCAGACCGCAAATAGTGACGCCCGACGGCCAAGCTCAGCCGACACGAAACCGTGCAGCGGTTGAGTGGTCGGCTGGAGCACCTTGTTGGGCCTCACGACTGATCACCTCGATTGCGCCGACGGGTAGCCACAGCCTTCTTCGCGGTTGCGCTACGCTTGCGGGTAAGCGCAGCTTTCTTGCCAGCATCTTTCATTCGCTTGGACCATGTGACGATTTTCGGACGATCTCGCATCTGAATGATGGTTTCATTCGATATCAAATCAAGATCGAGCATCTTGTGACAGTTCGGACAAAGAATAACGAGATTGCCGATTTCGTTGTTGGCGCGTTGACCATCAATGTGCGCAACCTCTAGTACAGCCGGGATGCCGAAACCGCAGTGAGCGCATAGCGGTTCGTACACCTCGAATGCCATTTTTCGGTAATTGACGCGCGTCGTCATTGTGGATGCTCTTATGGGGTTTGTGTGGAGAAAGAGAAAAGGGGCCAGGCTCAATTTCACGCCCGTTGCCACCGCTTCGTCTGCCCATGATACGCTTTTCGTATACCACGTCGTCGCCGTACCCATCTTGACGGTCTGCCCCTGCACATCGTGCAGCGCGGGCACAACCGCAACGCCTGCTTCCTCAGCGAAGGCGATTACCTCGCCTACCTTGACTGGCTGGACGACGCCCTCAGACAAACTGGCTGCCAGCTCCAGGCTTACGTCCTGATGACAAACCATGTCCATCTGCTCGTCACACCGGAGAAGGCAGACGCTATTCTGGGAGTCCTCATCTCCCTCGGGCGGCGCACGGGCACGCTCTGGGACAGTCGCTAGAAGTCTTCGCTCGTGCAGGCCGATACCTACCGACCTGCTCGCGAGCATCCGCTACATCGAACCCAACCCGCTTCGCGCCAGCATGGTCGAAGATCCGGCGGACTACCGCTGGAGCAGTTACCGCGCCAACGGGTTCGGCCAGACCGACCTGAAACTCAGCACGCACCCCGTCACCTCGAAATCGCCCACGACGCCGGCGAACGCCAGGCCAGCTATCGCCAGTTGTGCCACGCCCCGCTTGACGGAGAAGCCATGGCCGACATGCGGCTCGCGCTCAATCAAAGCCTGCCGCTTGGCGACAGCCGCTTTCACGCCGAAATCGCACAGACCCTCGGAGAACGACGCCAAGCTCGGCCACGCGGGCGACCACGCAGCAATGGCGAAGACTCTGCGGATGCAAGACAACAACAACCGGCTTTACTGGCGGACGAGACTCGTGGCGAAGGTACAGCAAGATAAGGGAGCCGTGCCATCGCTGCGTTTTGGCAGCGTCGTTTCTTTCGTAGCGTAGACGACAAAACTGAGCCTGGCCCCTTTCTCCGCTTTCTCCCAGGAAGTGCTCGGGGAGCCATTCGGCAGGCCTTCCCGCAAGTCCTGAATAATGCCATATGAATGTCCATGCTTGACGGCTGCACCCGGTGCCGGCGATACTACTGCCTGATAACACATTGGATTCCCCCATCCGTTTATCATTTTTTCTTCGAGATATCGACGACGAAGAAGCCTCAAACCTCGGAGAAAGCGAAGCGATGATGGCAGTTTGCAGGCACGCAGTAAGGGTGGCGATGGCGGTCGTCCTTGTCACCGTTGTGGTTCTTGGCGGTGAAGCCGGCGCGGCGGAGAAGCAGGAAACCGTGACCATCGCGTCGGGCCGGGTCGGCGGCCTCTATCACCCGGTCGGTGGCGTGATATGCAAACTCGCCCAGGAAAGCCTTGACCGGCACGGCGCCAGTTGCACCGTTGATATCTCCGGGGGATCCATACCGAATATCAAAGACCTGCGAAAAGGCAAGGTCGACCTTGCCATGGTCCAATCCGACCTGCAGCAGGATGCCTTCGCCGGGACCGGACCGTTCGCGGATGAGGGCCCCTTCGAGAAGCTGCGCTCGGTTTTCGCGCTCTATGTCGAGCACTTCACGGTTGTCGCCCGCGAGGACAAGGACATTGAAACTTTCGAGGATTTGAAGGGCAAGCGGGTTTATGTGGGCGGCACTACCTCAAGTCGGCGCGACGCTGCGGATGTGCTGATGGAGGCCCACGGCTGGACGGGCGAGGAGGTCAGCTTTGTCTCCGAGTTCAAGGGTGCCAACCTCGCCGAGGCCTTATGCGAAGACGAGTTCGACGCCTTCGTCTACACGATCGGATATCCCAACCCTACGGTCAGGGAGACGACGATGCTGTGCGACGCAAACCTGGTGAAGGTTGCCGATCCAATCCTCGAGAAACTCAACCGGGAGAACCCGTTCTACGTGGGCTCGGTGATTCCGGGCGGCACCTATAGAGGGAATCCCCGCGATGTTCCAACGGTGGGCGTGGTAGCGACGCTGGTGACGACGGCCGAGGTGCCCCCGGAGGTGATCTATGAGATCACCAAGGCCTACTTCGAAAACCTGGGATTGCTTCAAGCTCTGTCGCCGTTGTTTCTGTCCCTGACCAAAACCGAAATGGTCAAGACGGGTCTGGCCGCGCCCATCCACGAAGGTGCATTGAAGTACTTTTCCGAAGTCGGCCTCAAGTGATCCAGGACCTCTCTCTTGGTGATTCTCAAACAGGAAGCCTGCGCCCGCATGTTCGGACCGGCGTCGCCAGGGCGGCAAGCACTGCGCTATCCATGGAGCGGATGGCAGGCATTGAAGAACGGACGAACATGATCAGGATTCTCTTTCGGCGGCTTCGCTGGCTATTGCTTTTCATCCTGGTGCTTCTCGCGCCTCAAACGCTAGCGCAACCGGGCCATCTTGGCGCGATCCTTGGCGCGATCGAGGATCCGTATCCATTGCGGTCGGCGGATACCTCGAGTCCGCGCGACACCTTGCGAACCTATATGCGCGATATAAGCACAGCCGTGGACGCCTGGCAGAGCGACAAGCCCCGTACCGACATCGCCAGGCCACTCTTGCGAGCCGCTGATACGATTGACTTCGGCGGCTTGCGTGGCGTCGATCGTCTCGCAGACATGACCATCAAAATGATTCTGCTGAAAGAGATTCTCGACCGGGTCGAACTGCCGCCGTTCGAAGACATTCCGGACGATGAAGAGGCTGCGGAACAGGGGATCGTGCGCTGGAGCATCCCCAACACAAAGATCGAGATCGCCAAAATTTCTGAGGGACCCAACGCTGGCGAATTTCTCTTTACCAAAGAAACCATCGAAAATCTCGATGATTATTACGCGCTGGCCAAGGATCTTCCCTATAAGAAGGGAGCATCTGTCGGACTATACGAAAAAGTCCTTTCCAGTCCCGGCGTTTTGCTGCCGAGAGAGCTTGCCAATAATTTTCCTGATTGGGCGAAAGAAATTGTTCTTGGCCAAGGGGTATGGCAGTGGATTTCCATTTGTTTGCTTTTCATCATTTCAGCAGCAATTATCCGGTTTCTGTATCGTCAAGGCGCCCGCTGGGATGAAAGACACCGAATTTCTCGCCCGTCCGTCAGATTTGGCGTGCCACTTGCTCTGCTTGCGTCTTTTTTCATTGCACATCTTATCGGCTTGGCGTCTTTCACTGCGATTGGTCTCTTCGAAACCCCATATGTGGTCGTTTCTACCATCGCACTGGTCGTGAAGATCGGTAGCCTCGCTGTGCTCGCTGTCGTCCTTGCGGGTCGGCTTGCCGACAGCGTCGCTTTCAGTCAAGAGAACTCGGCGCAGAAACGTCGTGTTGACCCGGCCTTGCTGAGGGTCGTCTTTCGCTTGGTGAGTGTGGTCGTTCTCGCCTACCTGGGCATCTACGCGGCGGAAACCGTCGGCATCCCGATCGCCCCGCTGGTGGCCGGTCTCGGTGTCGGCGGCCTGGCCATCGCCCTCGCCGCCCGGCCGACCCTGGAGAACATCATCGGTGGTCTGACCCTGTTCGCGGACCGGCCGCTGCGGGTCGGCGACTTTTGCCGTTACGGCGACCAGATCGGCACCGTCGAGGAGATCGGTCTGCGCTCGACACGGATTCGCTCGCTGGAGCGAACCATCGTTACGGTCCCCAACGCCGAGTTCTCGCAGATGAAACTGGACAACTTCGCTGCGCGCGACTTTCGCTTGCTTAAGGCGGTTCTGCAGCTGCGCTACGAAACCACCCCGGACCAGCTGCGCTACGTCCTGGCGGAACTGCGCAAACTACTTCTTGGTCACCCCAAGGTGACCCCGGTGCCGGCGCGAGCGCGCTTCGTCGGCTATGGCGCATATTCCCTCGACATCGAGGTTTTCGCCTACTTGCAGTGCCAGGACCAGGACAGCTTTCTCGCCATCCAGGAGGACATCTTTCTTCGTATCGCCGACATCGTGAAGGACGGCGGTAGCGGCTTCGCCTTCCCTTCGCAGACCCTATATTTCAGGCGCGATGAAGGGGTCGATGGCGAACGCGGTCGCGCGGCTGAAGTCAAGGTGGAAGACTGGCGCGTAGACGATCGATTGCCGTTCCCCGACTTCGATCCAGGCCTGCGCCGGGAAATCGAAGACACCCTCGATTACCCGCAGAGGGGCGCTCACGACTATAGACACCGCAAGGGTCGCTCGGACGATCCGCCGCCGGGGCCGCAAATTCCGCCGGCACCCGAGCGCAAGAGCATGGCGCGATGGCTCGGCCTCGGCAGCAAACGAAGCTAGTCACTGCGTCTCGCGGCTGCGGACAGGATGCAGCCGCCTCTACCGTGATTCAGCGGACGCGGCGCAAACGCTGCCGCTGAACATTCGCTACTGAAAAAACAGAAGCTTCTCAGACGACCTCTACCGAGGACAGCACAGACATGGAATCCCCCTATCGACATACCGCCGCCTCCGGACTCGCCGCCATGGCGCGCAGCGCCGCCCCTGCCCTGCTGGCATTGGCCATCGCTGGCTGCGCCGGCCCGCCGGTGCTGGAGCGTCAGGTACTTGGCTACGACGAAGTCACCAGCCGCCTCGACCAAAAGCTACTGCTGCTGAACATCGCCCGCACCGACAACGGCATGCCGGTGCATTTCACTTCGACCTCGACCATTGCCGCGACCTTCAACTGGACGACGACGCTCGGAGTCGGCGGCGAATGGCACCGCAGCTCGGGCGACAGCTTCCTGGGCCTGAACGTCGGCACCGGCGCCTCCGAGAACCCGACTTTCAGCATTCATCCGCTCTCCGGGCAGGCCTTCACCGAGCGCATTCTGACACCATTCAAGGATCAGGCCTTCGAGTTCCTGGTCTTCCAGGGCGGCGCCATCGACCGCGTCATGCGCCTGCTGGCGTCTGGAATCGAAGTGCAGAACGCCGACGGCAGCTTCCGCCGTTTCGTCGCCAACGACCCGGCATTGGCGCAGGAGTACGCCGAGTTCCGACGCATCGCGACGCACCTGCGCTGGCTGAACGACAACCGCAAGCTATTCGTCCGCACGCTGATCTTCGAGGAGCCGATAGCGCCAGCGCTGAAAGCAGCACCAAGCGCGGCCGACTTCATCAATGCCGACAAGGAGGGCCTGCAGTGGCGACAGAACGCCGACGGCCACTACCAGTTGACGCGCTTTCAGGCCGGGCGCGTCGTGGTGATGAACGTCGATCCCATGTCACTCGGCAATCAGGCACGTTTCGAGCTCAACGAACGCATCAAGCGCAACCCGCGCGGCTTCGTCTTCCTCGATGTGCGAGCAGACGGCCCTGGCGGCGATTTCGCCATCCGCGGCGCGATCAAGCTGCGCAGCATGTTGCAAATGCTGGCCTTTGTCGCCAACGGCGCGCGTGCAGTTCCAGAGTTCGACGTCGCTCCCGACCCACGCACCGGGGCTACCGCGGAGAACCCCCGCTCGGCACTGCACATCGAGATCTCCGAGCAAGCTCCGGCGACGACCATTGCGTCGATCGACTTTGCGGGACGCGCCTACAGTGTCGGCGACACGCAGTGGGACCGCGCCACTTTCGCCATGCTCGGCGACCTCTTCCAGACCGCCGTCGGCGAGATCAAGGGCGTCGACCTGCCGATCACCATTTCCAAGTGAGCTCCCCCCGGGTGAATTCGCCACCGTGACAAGCCGTACGACGTCGCGCAGGATTCTGATCGACGAGGCCCGGCGCCGGGCTTCTCTGCACGTCGATTTGCTGTCATAGTGAATGAACCCCTGAGCAAACCTGAAAGGAGTTCTTCATGAAGACCCTGCATTCGCTCGTCGCCCTCGCCCTCATGGCCGTCGTCGCGCTGGCCTCCGCTGCCGAAGGCCTGGTGGTCGTCAAGAGTCCCTATAGCGTGCTCGAGACCATGGACCGCTTCGAGAAAGTCGTCAAGGAACGCGGACTCACCGTATTCTCGCGCATCGATCACGCCGCCGGCGCGGCCAAGATCGGCAAGTCCCTTCGCGCCACCCAGGTCATCATCTTCGGCAATCCGCAGGGCGGCACGCCGCTCATGGAATGTGCGCAAACGGTCGGCATCGATCTGCCGCTCAAGGCGCTGATCTGGGAGGACGACAGTTCGCAGGTCTGGCTGGGCTACAACGACCCCCTCTTCTTGGCCCAACGGCACGGCGTCGCGCAGTGCCCGGTTGCCGAGAAGCTACGCCAGGCCCTGGCCGGCCTGGCGGAAGCTGCCGTCACGCCATAGCGCCGCCGGCCCAAGCAGAGCCTATGCTCCGGCCGACCGCTTCGCGCACTGTAAGGAAACACCCCGTGCGCTCGACCAAGGCGGGAAGGTTAACCGGAGAACAACAAGATGCACGCCACCCTACCCCTTCTCGCGATCAGCTCTTTCCCGGCCTTGCGCCGGCGCTCGGTCGAAACCCTGCAGGTCAATCTTGGCTATCGCTGCAATCAGAGTTGTCTGCATTGCCACGTCAATGCGGGCCCGCAGCGCAAGGAGGAAATGACCGCCGAGACGATCGAAGCGCTGCTGGCCTTCATTGCCGCCAGCCCCGAAGTCAAGGTGCTCGACCTGACCGGCGGCGCGCCGGAACTGAACAGGCATTTCCGCCGCCTGGTGGTCGCCGCGCGGCAACGCGGTCTGCGCGTCATCGACCGCTGCAATCTGACCATCCTCGAGGAGCCAGGGCATGAGGATCTAGCCGATTTCCTGGCCGAACATGGCGTCGAGGTGGTCGCCTCGCTGCCCTGCTATCTTGAAGAGAACGTCGACCGGCAACGCGGCAAGGGCACTTTCGACGCCAGCATCCGTGGCCTGCAGCGGCTCAATGCGCTTGGCTACGCGGCGCCCGACAGCGACCTGATCCTGAATCTGGTCTTCAACCCGCAGGGGCCGACCCTGCCGCCCCCGCAGGAAGCGCTGACCGCCGCCTACCGCGAGCATCTCGGGCAGGAGTTCGGCATCGTCTTCAACGACTTGTTCACGCTCAGCAACATGCCGATCCAGCGTTTTGGGTCGATGCTGATCTCCAAAGGCCAGTTCAACAGTTATATGAAACTGCTGCGCGGCGCCCATCGCGACGCCAACCTCGAACAGGTGATGTGCCGTAATCTGCTGTCGATCGACTGGCAGGGCTATCTCTACGATTGCGACTTCAACCAGCAGCTCGGCCTACCGCTTGGCCAGGCAGCGGGCAAGCCCGGCCAGCCACGCCTGCATATCACCGAGGTCAGCGCCGCGGCCCTCGAAGGGCGCGCCATCCGCGTCGCCGATCATTGCTATGGCTGTACGGCGGGACAGGGGTCGAGTTGCGGCGGCGCGCTCGGCGAAGAAGTTGCCGCGGCACCGATTTGCGGCAGCTGATCGTGAATTCAAGAAGGCCAGCCAGGCACCTAAGAACAGCGGCGCATAGGACGAGCGTGCAGTCTACTGACACCACAAGATCGGAAAGCCTGTAATGAACACTCGACGACTGCTGCTGATTGCTGCCCTGGCAGGTCTGCTGCTCGCCTACTTCGCGCTCGACCTCGGTCGCTTCCTGAGCATCGACTACTTCAAGAGCCAGCAGGAGGCGATCGAAGCCTGGCGTGCAGCGCAGCCGGTCAAGGCAGGCTTGCTGTTCTTCGTCGCTTACGTGGCCGTGACCGGGCTGTCCCTGCCCGGTGCCGCGGTGATGACGCTCGCCGGCGGCGCGATTTTCGGCCTCTTCTGGGGGCTGCTGCTGGTCTCCTTTGCCTCGTCGCTGGGCGCTACCCTGGCTTTTCTGGCATCACGCTTCCTCTTGCACGACTGGGTACAGAAGCGCTTCGGCGACCGCATGCGAGCGATCAACGCCGGCATCGCCAAGGAAGGCGGCTTCTACCTGTTCACCCTGCGTCTGGTGCCACTCTTCCCCTTTTTCGTCATCAACCTGGTGATGGGACTGACGCCGCTCAAGACGCGCACCTTTTATTGGGTCAGTCAGCTCGGCATGCTCGCTGGCACGCTGGTCTATGTAAATGCCGGCACGCAGCTGGCCGGGATCGACTCGCTGGCAGGGATTCTCTCGCCGGCCCTGCTCGGCTCCTTTGTGCTGCTCGGCGTTTTCCCGCTGCTTGCCAAGAAGATCGTCGACGCCCTGGCAGCGCGCAAAGTCTACGCCGAGTGGAAGAAGCCGGCGCGCTTCGATCGCAATCTGATTGTCATCGGTGCCGGCTCGGCCGGACTGGTCACCGCCTACATCGCCGCGGCAGTCAAGGCCAAGGTGACGCTGATCGAAAAACACAAACTCGGTGGCGACTGCCTGAACACCGGCTGCGTGCCGTCGAAAGCGATCATCCGCTCGGCCAAGCTGCTCTCGCACATGCAACGCTCGCAGGAATTCGGCATCCGCGAAGCAAAGGCGGCGTTCGACTTCGCCGCGGTGATGGAGCGTGTGCAACGAGTGATCAAGGCCGTCGAACCGCACGACTCGGCCGAGCGTTACAGCGAGCTCGGCGTCGAAGTGATCGCCGGCAGCGCCAGGATCGTCTCGCCATGGGAGGTCGAGTTCGTCCGTAACAGCGGCGAGCACGAGCGGCTGACGACGCGCAGCATCGTCATCGCCACCGGCGGCCGGCCCTTCGTACCGCCGCTACCGGGCATTGAAGAGGTCGGCTACTACACCTCCGACACCATTTGGGACCTACGCCAACTGCCGCGCCGACTGCTGGTCCTCGGCGGCGGCCCGATCGGTTGCGAACTGACGCAGGCCTTCGCTCGTTTCGGTGCGCAGGTGACGCAGGTGCAACAGGGGCCGCGGATCATGGTCCGCGAAGATCCCGAGGTCTCGGAAATGGTCACCCAGCGCTTTCGCGACGAAGGCATCACCGTGCTGCTCGATCATCAGGCGAAAGCCTTTGTCGTCGAGGACGGCGAGAAGATCCTGCTCGCCGAACATGAGGGCGAGGAAGTGCGTATTCCCTTCGACATACTGCTGGTGGCGGTCGGCCGGGCCGCCAACCTGAGCGGCTACGGCCTCGAGGAACTGGGCATCGCCGCGCATCGGACCATTGAAACCAACGACTTCCTGCAAACGAAATACCCGAACATCTACGCCGCCGGCGACGTCGCCGGTCCCTTCCAGTTCACCCACACGGCTGCGCACCAGGCCTGGTACGCGGCGGTCAATGCGCTCTTCGATCCCGTCAAGAAGTTCCGCACCGATTACTCGGTGATCCCCTGGGCGACCTTCGTCGAACCGGAAGTAGCGCGCGTCGGGCTCAACGAGACCGACGCCAGGGCGCGCAACATCCCCTACGAAGTGACACGCTACGGCATCGATGATCTCGACCGGGCGATCGCCGACGGCGAAGCGCATGGCTTCATCAAGGTCCTCACCGTCCCTGGCAAGGACCGCATTCTCGGCGTCACCATCGTCGGTGAGCACGGCGGCGACCTGATCGCCGAGTATGTGCTGGCCATGCGCCACGGCATTGGCCTGAACAAGATTCTCGGCACCATCCACATCTACCCAACGCTCGCCGAAGCCAACAAGTACGTCGCCGGGAACTGGAAGAAAGCCCATGCGCCGCAGAAGCTGCTCGCATGGGTGGGGCGCTTCCACGCCTGGCGTCGCGGCTAGGCCGCCCCGCCAGTAGCGCGGCGGCCATTCCCCGCATGCGTCATGCCGGGGGAGTGGCCGCCGATCATGGCCCGAAGGCCTTGCCGCGGCTTAGACGCGTGCTGCAGCCAGCGCCTGGTTGAAGGTTGCGCTGGGGCGCAGCACAGCCTTGCACTTCTCCGAATCGGCGGCGTAGTAGCCACCGATATCGACCGGCTGGCCCTGCACCGCTTCGAACTCTTCGACAATCTTCGCTTCGTTCTCGCTCAGCGTCTTGGCCAGCGGGGTGAAATGCGCCGCCAGTTCCCGGTCCTCGGTCTGTGCGGCCAGCGCCTGTGCCCAGTACATCGCTAGATAGAACTGGCTGCCACGGTTGTCGAGCTCACCGGTACGCGGCGAAGGCGACTTGTTGTTGTCGAGCAGCTTGCCGGTCGCATCATCCAGCGTCTTGGCAAGGATCGTGGCCTTGCTGTTGCCGGTCTTGATGCCCAGGTCCTCAAGTGAGACGGCCAGCGCCAGGAACTCGCCGAGCGAATCCCAGCGCAGATGGTTTTCCTCGACCAGCTGCTTGACGTGCTTGGGTGCCGAACCGCCGGCGCCGGTTTCGTACATCCCGCCTCCGGCCATCAAGGGGACGATGGAGAGCATCTTGGCGCTGGTGCCCAGTTCCATGATCGGGAACAGGTCGGTCAGGTAGTCGCGCAGGATGTTGCCGGTCACCGATATGGTATCGAGGCCGCGCATGACACGCTCCAGCGAGTAGCGCATGGCGCGCACCTGGGACATGTGCTGGATGTCGAGACCGGTGGTGTCGTGATCCTTGAGGTAGGTCTCGACCTTCTTGATCAGTTCGGCTTCGTGCGGACGATAGGGGTCTAGCCAGAAGAGCGCCGGCATGCCGGAGTTGCGGCAACGGGTGACCGCCAGCTTGACCCAGTCGCGAATCGGCGCGTCCTTGACCTGGCACATGCGCCAGATGTCGCCTTCCTCGACGTTTTGGGACAGCAGCACTTCGCCGGTCGCCAGATCGGTGATATTGGCCACGCCCGCTTCCTTGATTTCAAAGGTCTTGTCGTGCGAGCCGTACTCCTCCGCCTGTTGCGCCATCAGGCCAACGTTGGGCACCGTACCCATGGTCACCGGATTGAAATTGCCGTTGGTCTTGCAGAAGTTGATCATCTCCTGATAGATGCGGGCAAAGGTCGATTCCGGCATCACCGCCTTGGTGTCCTTGGGGCGGCCATCGGCGCCCCACATCTTGCCGCCGATACGGATCATGGCCGGCATCGAGGCATCGACGATCACATCGCTGGGCGAGTGGAAATTGGTGATGCCCTTGGCCGAGTCGACCATCGCCAGTTCGGGACGGTGCTCATGGCAGGCGTGCAGGTCGCGCAGGATTTCCTCGCGGCGGGACTCGGGCAGGGTGGCGATCTTGTCGTAGAGGTTGGACATGCCGTTATTGACATTGACCCCCAGCTCGGCGAACAACTCGGCATGCTTTTCGAAGGCATCCTTGTAGAAAATCCGCACGCAGTGCCCGAATACGATCGGGTGCGAGACCTTCATCATCGTCGCCTTGACGTGCAGCGAGAACATGACCCCGGTTTCGCGGGCGTCTTCGAGCTGCTCTTCGTAGAACTCGCACAAGGCCTTCTTGCTCATGAACATCGAGTCGATGATCTCGCCGTCCTGCAACGAGACCTTGGGCTTGAGCACAATAGCCTTGCCGCTCTTGGTGAGCAGCTCCATCTTGACGTCGCGCGCCTTGTCCAGCGTCATCGACTTCTCGCCATGGTAGAAATCGCCATGGGTCATGTGCGCCACGTGGGTGCGCGAAGCCATGCTCCACTTGCCCATCGAGTGCGGGTGCTTGCGCACATAGCCCTTGACGGCCTGCGGTGCACGGCGGTCGGAGTTGCCTTCGCGCAGCACGGGATTGACCGCACTGCCCAGGCACCGGGAATAGCGGCCCTTGATCTCCTCTTCCGCTTCATTCTTCGGGCTCTCCGGGAAATCGGGCACCTTGAAGCCGTGCGCCTGAAGTTCCTTGATCGCCGCCGTCAATTGCGGCAACGAGGCACTGATATTCGGCAACTTGATGATGTTGGTTTCCGGCAGAAGGGTGCGACGACCGAGTTCGGCGAGGTTGTTCGGGACCCTCTGTTCGTCGCTCAGGTAGTCGGGAAATTCGGCGAGGATGCGGGCCGCGACGGAAATGTCGCAGGTCTCGACCTCGACACCGGCCGGCCCGGTGAAGGTCCGGATGACCGGCAGGAATGCGCAGGTCGCCAGCAGCGGCGCCTCATCCGTGAGTGTGTAAATGATCCCGGACTTTTTTTCAGACATATTCTTCCCCTGATTGATATATGGCGTGCCGCTTGGCGAATGTGCAAGCAAGCCGCAACTCGCGGGCGAACCGCCTCTGACGTCGGACGCCCGTCAAGCGGCAGCTCACCTCCGCCACGGTCAGCGCTTCGCGTTTGCCCGCTTGGCGCCGAACCGGCAATCGTGCGATCTTGCTCACAAGCCGATAGTGTAAGCCGAAACAGTCGCCAATATCCCTCGGCGTGTACCTTGTGGCGCCTGCGGGCCGGAACTGCATGTCAGGTGCAGCACATCCGCTCCCCGCACACTGGAGACACCGATAGCTGAGCCTCCCTGCGAAGCAGGAGGAGTAATATGGCTGAAGTTCCTTGCCAAGCAAGTGGAGTAATGAGCATGCAAATCGCGATGCTGGGATTGGGCAGTATGGGCGCAAACATGGCGCGGCGACTGATGCAGGGTGGACACCACTGCGTGGTCTACGACCCCAGGCCGGAAGCCGTCGCGCAACTGGTGCAGGAGGGTGCAACCGGCGCCACTGGCCTGGCCGACCTGGCCGACAAACTGGCGCCACCACGCGCCGCCTGGATCATGGTCCCGGCGGGTGAGGTCACCGACGCCACGGTGATCGAGCTGGCCAGCCATTTCGCCGCTGGCGATATCATCGTCGATGGCGGCAACAGTCATTTCAAGGACGACGTGCGCCGTGCACGCCTGCTCGCCGAAAGCGGTATTGCCTATCTCGACGCCGGCACCAGCGGCGGCGTCTGGGGCCTGGAGCGCGGCTACTGCCTGATGGTCGGCGGCGAGGCGGCGGCAGCGAAACGGCTGGAACCGGTGTTCCGGACGCTGGCGCCGGGCGCTTCCGGCATCCCCCCGTCGTCAGGGAGAGAGCCAGGCGGCAGTGCCGAACAAGGCTATCTGCATTGCGGCCCGGCCGGGGCTGGGCACTTCGTGAAGATGGTGCACAACGGCATCGAGTATGGCCTGATGCAGGCCTACGCCGAGGGTTTCGACATCCTCAGGAACGCCAACAGCGAAGCCCTGCCGACGGATGAACGCTACCACTTCGAACTCGCCGATATCGCCGAGCTGTGGCGGCGCGGCAGCGTGGTGACTTCGTGGCTGCTCGATCTTTCCGCGGCTGCGCTGGCCAGGCAGCCCGACCTCTCCGGCTACAGCGGCTTCGTGCAGGATTCCGGCGAAGGCCGCTGGACGGTGCAGGCGGCGATCGACGAGGCCGTGCCCGCCGCAGTGCTCACCGCCGCGCTCTATGCCCGCTTCCGCTCGCGACAGGAGCATACCTTCGCAGAAAAGATGCTCTCCGCAATGCGCGAGGGCTTCGGCGGCCACGTCGAACCGACGCGTAAATAGCTTCCCGTCACGAATCGTGCAGGACAGCGCGGAACAAGCCCGGCAAACGCAGCCCTCTTCTACGCACAGGAACTAGCCACCATGCGCGAGGGCAATGACTTTCTGAACACGGCGAGGGCTCGATTGACGACCACTCCACTGCCATGGATACTGCGATCGGCGCAGCAAACACAAGCACAACGCCGCATGCACACGATGCGCACACCCTACCCCCGGCCGGAGAACCCGCAAATGCCACCGAACGCGCACCCCAGCTTCCAAACCCTGCCCGGCGTCTATGAGCCATCGGGCATCCAGCAACTCCCCGACGGCCGCTTCATCGTTGTTGAGGACGACAGTCGGCAGCCGCTCTGCCTGCTCAACATCGACGGCGTTGGTCAGGTCAGTAGTACGCCGTTGACAATCGACGGAGCCAAGCGCGAGGCGAGCTTGCTTGACCAGCTCCGCCACGCCCTCGGCGTGTTCGACAAAGGCGCGCAGAAAGAGGAGCCTGGCGAACTCGGCGAACTCGACGACCTTGAAGGGGTCGCCGTCGACCGCGCAGGAGTCGTCTACGCCATCACCTCTCACTCCCGCGACAAGGACGGCGAAGCGCATGCAGCACGCGAAAAACTGATCCGCTTTCGCATCGACGGCGAGCGCGTCGTCGACGCCGGCATCGTCACCGGCCTGAAACAGGCCTTGACCGCAGCGCACCCGCTGCTGGCTGCTGCGGCCGAGATACGCGACGTAAAGGCTGATGGCGGGCTCAACATCGAGGGCCTGACCATGAGTCCAGACCAGCGCGCCCTGCTGATCGGATTTCGCTCACCGCTGCTCGAAGGGCGCGCAATTGTCACCTACCTGCGAGACCCGGCAAGGCTGTTTGCAGCGGCCAGCACGCCCGACATCGCCACCTCGCTGACCACCCTCGACCTTGGCGGCAACGGCATCCGCGGCATGACTTACGTCCCCCTGCTGAAGGGCTATCTGCTCATCGCAGGTCCGGTGGCGCGCGCGCAGGTGCAGTTCGAACTTTGGTTCTGGAGTGGCGATGAGCAAGACCCGGCGCGCCGGGTCAGCGTTGCCGGCCTGCCCGGTTTCGAGCACGCCGAGGGGATCAGCGCGGCGCTGATCGATGGCCAGCCACGCATCGTCATCGTCAGCGACGACGGCAGCCGGAAGCAGCAGCGCTTTGCCCGCTTCCTGCTCCTCGACCCGGCGCAACTGCAGATCGCGCCTTGAGAGCGTGGAAATCCCTCCGCTACCGTAATCGATGAAGCCATTCGCGCACAGGACGCTGCTGGCAAGCGTGCTGCTTCTGCAGCTGCTCACCGCCGCTCTGGCCGCGGCTCCCTGGCACGCCGCGCGCCAGAACACCTCCGGCTGGCAGTTCATGACCCCGGACGAGCGTGTCGAGCACCAGCGCCTGATGCGCAGCTTCACGACTTACCAGGAATGCAAGGCCTACCAGAAAAAGCACCACACCGAAATGTCCGAACGTGCCCGTCGGGCCGGTGCCATTCTCGAAGCGTCGAAGGAATCCGGCTGTGACAAGCTGCGTGCGCGCGGCAGACTGGAATGAACATCTGGCCGACCGCCGCCGCGCCAGACGCCGCCTCAGCCCGCCGCTTCGTCGCGCCGATGCTGGCCCTGTCGATCGCCCTCGCCAGCGTCTGCTGGGCGTTCCCTGAGGGCCTGAGCTTCTGGCGCAGCACCGGCATCGCCGCGGGATGGGCGGGCACCGGCCTGCTGGTGGCCAGTCTCGTGCTGATGATTCGCGAGACTCGCCTGGCACGCCTGCTGGGCGGCCTCGAACTGAGCTATCGCTGGCATCACCGCTGTGGTGTCTTCGCCTACCTGTTTCTGCTCTGTCACCCGCTGGCGCTGGCGCTCGACGCCTGGGCAGAAGCGCCGCCACTGGCCTGGCAAACGCTCGATCCGCGGGCGCAATCCTGGCCCCTGTGGCTTGGCTGGGCCGGACTGCTCCTGCTGATGCTCGGCCTGACAAGCACTTTCGCCGTGCACCTGCCCTACCGGCGCTGGCGGAGCTTTCATTTCCTGCTTGCCGGCGGCGTCCTTCTCGGCTTGATGCACGTCTACGTACTGCTCGGCAACGAGCCGCTACTCCTTGCCTTGCTGCTCATCGCAGCGCTGGCCCTCGGCTGGCGCCTGCTGGCCAGTGACCTCGGTCTGGCCGCCCATCCCTACCGGGTGACGCAGGTCGAAAAACCCGCCACAGGAATGATCGAAGCCTCACTGGCGCCGTGTGCCGCCGCACTGACAGTTAGCCCTGGCCAGTTCGTTCTCGCCGCCTTCGGCGACGGGGCAAGTTATCACGGCTGTGGCGAATATCATCCCTTCACCGTCAGTGCCATCGATCAGCAGGGCCGACTGCGCATTTGTATCAAAGCGCTGGGGCCCTGTTCGCAACGCCTCCAGGAAGTCGAAGCGGGGGTTCTGGTACACCTCGAAGGGCCCTTTGGCACTTTTCTCGACGACCTCGGCTCCGCGCCACGACTGTGGATCGCTGGCGGCATCGGCATCACTCCGTTCATCGCCAAATTGCGAGCGCAAGCCTGCAGCCAGCCGACGACGCTGATCTACCTCTATCGCCATACGGCCAATGCTGCGTTCCTGGAGGAACTCGCCACGACCGCCCGCGAAGATCCACTGTTCGAGCTGCTCAGCGACGCTAGCGGCGAGGCGCTGCCGGACTTCGACCACCTGCTGGAGCAGGTGCCCGGGTTAGGCGAACGAGAGGTGCATCTGTGTGGACCACAGCCACTGCTGGCAGCGATCAGCGTAGCGCTGCGTCAGCGCGGGGTCGGCGCCGCGGCCATCCATTTCGAGAGTTTCGACTTCCGCTGATGCGCCAATTGTTCATCATCGCTACCGCATTTTTCTGGCTACTGTTACTCGGCTTCGCGACGACCGACTTATGGCTGCCCGCGGAAGTCGAGGCGCCGCTGCCGGTAGCAGACAGCAAGGCTTACGCACTCAGCGAGGTGGCCAGGCACAACAGCTCCGATGATTGCTGGATGGCGATCAACGGCGAGGTGTACGATCTCAGCAGCTATCTGCCCGACCACCCCAGCCCGCCGGAAGTCATCCTCGCCTGGTGTGGTCGGGAAGCGAGTGAGGCCTACCGCAGCAAGATGAAGGAGCGGGCGCACTCGGCACGCGCCGATCGCCTGCTGGCCGAGTACCGCATTGCGGCCCTCGGACCATGAAAGCGCCCGGGCACAGGGACGAGCCCGAGCCATCAGCCGCAGCTTCCCAAGGTATACTGCGTGCTCTGTTCAACCCATCCTGACGCGCCTCTCGACCATGAAATATCAGATCATCCCGGTAACCCCCTTCGCCCAGAACTGCAGCCTGCTGTGGTGCGAGCAAACGAAACGTGGCGCGGTGGTCGATCCCGGCGGCGACGTGGCGCGTATTCTGCGCGCAGTCGAGGCGAACGGCGTGGTCCTGGAAAAAATCCTGGTCACCCACGGCCATGTCGATCACGCCGGTGCGGTTGCCGAACTGGCCGAGCGTCTGTCGCTGCCGATCGAGGGACCGCAAAAAGACGACCAGTTCTGGATCGACGGCATGGAGCAACAGAGCAAGATGTTCGGCCTGCCGAATGTCCGCGCCTTCACGCCCGACCGCTGGCTTGAACAGGGCGATACGGTGCGTTTTGGCGAAGTCGAGATGGATGTCCTGCATTGCCCGGGGCACACCCCCGGACATATCGTCTTCTTCAGCAAGGCCGATCAGCTGGCGATCGTCGGCGACGTCCTCTTCCAGGGTTCGATCGGGCGCACCGATTTTCCGAAAGGCGATTTCGATACGCTGATTTCGTCGATCCGCACCCGCCTGTGGCCCCTCGGCAAGGACGTTGCCTTTCTTCCCGGACACGGACCGATGTCCACCTTCGGTGCCGAGCGACGCAGCAACCCCTTCTGCGGCGACTAAACGAGGGAGAGTGGCTGCAACTGCCGCGGCGGCCAGCCGCAAGGCAGAAAAACGAGAGGGGGCGAGCTGCGCAACGGCAGTTCGCCCCCTCGTCCTTGTCTGCTAATTGCAAGCGACGCGCAGACGCCTCCCGAAAATCGCCTAGAAGTGCAGCGGCCGCTTGTCGCAGGCCAGGGCAGCTTCGTGCACCACTTCCGAGAGCGTCGGGTGCGCGTGACAGATCCGCGCCAGATCTTCGGATGCGGCGCCGAACTCCATCGCCACGACGCCTTCGGAAATCAACTCGGAAGCATTCGGACCAATGATGTGTACGCCGAGAATGCGGTCGCTCGTGGCACAGGTCAGCATCTTGACGAAGCCGCTCGGGTCGCCCATCCCCAGTGCCCGGCCGTTGGCGGCAAACGGGATCTTGCCGGCCTTGAAGGCCACGCCGTCCGCTTTCAACTGCTGCTCGGTCCTGCCAACCCAGGCGATTTCCGGACTGGTGTAGATCACCCAGGGAATGGTGTCGAAGTTGCAGTGACCCGCCTGGCCGGCCATGATCTCGGCGACCATCACCCCCTCTTCCATCGCCTTGTGTGCGAGCATCGGACCAGCAACCACGTCGCCCACCGCCCACACCCCGGGAAGATTGGTACGGCAATGGGCGTCGACTTCGATCTGACCACGCTCGGTGAGTTTCAGCCCGACCTTGTCGGCATGAAGGCCGTCGGTGTTCGGGATGCGGCCAATCGAGACGATCAAACGGTCGGCATCCAGCTTCTGTTCCTGGCCGTTGCTGTCGGTGTAGTCGATCGACACACCCTTCTGCGAGATCTTGACGTCGCCGATCTCGATGCCGGTGAGTATCTGCAGCCCCTGTTTGGCAAACAGCTTGGCGGCTTCCTTGGCGACATCGACGTCGGCCAGGGAAAGGAACTCGGGCAGCGCTTCCAGGAGCGTCACTTCGGCGCCGAGACGCCGCCAGACGCTGCCCATTTCGAGGCCGATGACTCCAGCGCCAATGACCGCCAGCTTCTTCGGCACAACACCAATGTCGAGCGCGCCGATGTTGTCGCAAACAATCTCGTTATCGACCGGAACACCGGGCAAGTGGCGTGCCCTGGAACCGGTGGCAACAATCACCTGCTTGGCCTCGACGACGGTGTCACCGACCTTGAGCTGCCAGACTTCGCTTCCCGCCGCACCCTTGCGGCCGACGAAGGCACCATGGCCATTGAGCAGGGTCACCTTGTTCTTCTTGAACAAGCCCTTGATACCGGTGGTGAGCTGTTTGACGATAGCGTCCTTGCGGCCGACCATTTTGGCGACGTCAATGGTTGGCGTTCCGACTCCGATTCCCTGCGCAGCAAAGCCGTGCCCGGCTTCCTCAAAAAGATGCGAGGTGTGCAACAAGGCTTTCGACGGAATGCAGCCAACGTTCAGGCAGGTACCACCGAGACGCGGCTCGCCTTTCGGATCGGCGTAGGGATTGGATTCACAACAGGCAACGTTGAAACCCAGTTGCGCCGCGCGAATGGCGGCGATATAGCCACCGGGGCCCCCACCGACAACGAGAACGTCAAATTGCTTGGACATGTTTGTTTTCCCTTTCCAGCCGCAGAGAGACAAGGGCACGGAGTTCGCACGGCGTGAAACCCTGCGACTCCGTGCCTCGGTGGTGAAAGCCTAGACGCCGAGGAGCAGACGGGCCGGATCTTCCAGCGCCTCCTTCATCGTCACCAGGCCGAGGACAGCTTCACGACCATCAACGATGCGGTGGTCGTAGGACATGGCCAGGTAGTTGATCGGGCGAATGACGACCTGACCGTTTTCGACCACCGGACGATCCTTGGTGGCATGGATGCCGAGGATTGCCGACTGCGGCGGGTTGATGATCGGCGTCGACAACATTGACCCGAAGACGCCGCCGTTCGAGATCGAGAAGGTGCCGCCGGTGAGATCTTCCATCGACAGCTTGCCGTCCTTGGCCTTGGCACCGAACTCCCCGATCTTCTTCTCGATGTCGGCGATCGACATCTGGTCGGCGTCGCGCAGAATCGGCACCACCAGACCACGCGGGCTACCGACAGCGATACCGATGTCGATATAGCCGTGATAGACGATGTCGCTGCCATCGACCGAGGAGTTGATGATCGGAAACTTCTGCAGCGCCGCGACTGCGGCCTTCACGAAGAAGCCCATGAAGCCCAGGCGTACGCCATGTGCTTTTTCAAAGCGCTCGCCGTACTGCTTGCGCAGCGCCATGACCGGGCCCATATTCACTTCGTTGAAAGTGGTCAGGATGGCATTGTTGGCCTGCGACTGCAGCAGACGCTCGGCAACCCGCGCACGCAGACGCGACATCGGCACCCGCTGCTCCGGGCGATCGCCAAGAGCCACAGTCACTGCCGGAGCAGTGGCCAGGGCCGGAGCCGGGGCAGCACTCGCCGCCGGAGCAGCAGCCGGCGCGGCGACAGCAGGGCCGACCGTCGCGGCCACCGGTCGCACGCCTGGAATCTCGGCGGCCACAGCATCGGCCTTGCTCACTCGCCCACCACGACCGGTACCAACCACGTCGCCAGCCGCGATACCCTTCTCTTCGAGAATCTTGCGTGCCGCCGGCATGGCCACGTCAGCCGCCGTCGCTCCAGCTGCCACGGCCGCTTTCGCTGGTGCGGCATTCGCGGCCGCTGGCTTTGCTGCCGCAGCGGCAACCGCTCCGGCCTGCGCCGTGGTGTCGATCCGTGCAATGACTTCGCCCGCAACAACCGTATCGCCGTCGCCCTTGACGATTTCAACCAATACGCCACCATCGGGTGCCGGCAGTTCGAGAACCACTTTGTCGGTCTCGATGTCGATCAGGTTCTCATCCCGAGCGACCGCTTCGCCGGCTTTCTTGTGCCATGAAACCAGCGTCGCTTCAGCAACTGATTCCGAGAGCTGTGGAACTTTGACGTCGATGATCATTTTCTCTCCGTTCTAGGCCAGTTTGTAGTACTCGATCTCACCAAGCGCGGAGTCGATCAGAGCCTTTTGTTGGGCGTTATGCTTGCTTGCATAGCCGACTGCGGGGGAAGCGGCGGCCGGGCGGGAGACGAGCAGCAGATGCTGCTTGTCGCTGAGCTCGCGCGACAGATGCTGACGCGAGGCGATCCAGTACCACGGTCCCTGATTGCGCGGCTCCTCCTGACACCAGACGATTTCCGTTGCCTTCGGATACTTCGCCAGCTCTTCGTGGAAGGACGTCTGCGGGAAGGGATAGAGCTGTTCCAGGCGGGCAATCGCGATGTGGCCGATCTTCCGCTCGTGGCGCGCTGCGACCAGATCGTAGTAAACCTTGCCGGAACAGAAGATGACGCGGGTCACTTTCTTGGCGTTGATGGGCTCGACTTCGCCAATCACGCGCCGAAACTCGCCGTCGCTGAGCTCTTCGAGACTCGAGGTGGCGTCTTTGTGACGCAGCAGCGACTTCGGCGAGAAGACGATCAACGGCTTGCGTTGGTTGCGCACCGCCTGCCGACGTAGCAAGTGGAAAACCTGCGCCGGCGTTGTTGGTTGGCAAACCTCCATGTTCATCTCGGCGGAAAGCTGCATGTAGCGTTCGATGCGAGCCGACGAGTGCTCCGGCCCCTGCCCTTCGTAACCGTGCGGCAAGAGCAGCACCAGGCCGCTGGCGCGACCCCACTTGGCCTCACCGGCGGCGAGAAACTGGTCGATGACCACCTGTGCACCGTTCGCGAAGTCGCCGAACTGCGCTTCCCAGACCACCAGTTCGTAGGGGTTGGCGGTGGAATAGCCATACTCGAAGGCAAGAATGGCCTCTTCCGAAAGAACCGAATCGAAGCACTGGAAGCTGGCCTGCTTCTCCTGGAGGAAGGCCAGCGGGTAATAGGTACCACGATCCCAGCTCTCACGATTCTGGTCGTGCAGCGCCGCATGGCGGTGGAAAAAGGTGCTCCGGCCGACATCTTCGCCGGAAATGCGAACCCCGTAGCTGGACACCAGCAAGGACGCGTAGGCGAGGTTTTCAGCCATTCCCCAGTCTACCGGCAACTCTCCTTGGCCCATCAGGCGGCGGTCGTCGATGATCTTCTTGACGCGGCTGTGCAGAGTGAAGCCCTCAGGCAGGGTCGTCAGGCGCTCGGACAGGCGCTGCAACTCGCTAATCGGTACTCTCGTATCGCAGGTTTCGATGTAGTTCGGTGGCAGGAAGGACGACCAGTCGATGGTCATCGGATGCTTGTAGCCGGCAAGCACCGGGTTGTACAGGAGCTCGCCACGATCGAGATGGGCACGATAGTCGGCGATGATCTCGTCCGGGCCCTCCGGCGCAAGCACCCCCTCGCCAACCAGCTTTTCCGCGTAGAGCTTGCGCGTCCCCGGATGCTGCTGGATCTTCTTGTACATCAGCGGTTGCGTGACCATCGGCTCGTCCTGCTCATTGTGGCCGAGCTTGCGATAGCAGACGATATCGACGACGACGTCCTTCTTGAAGGTCTTGCGATACTCCATGGCGATACCAGTGACCAGCGCCACGGCTTCCGGATCGTCGCCATTGACGTGGAAGATCGGCGCCTCGGCCATCTTGAAGATATCGGTGCAGTACAGCGACGAACGGTAGTCGCGCGGGTCGGAGGTGGTGAAACCGATCTGGTTATTGACCACGATGTGCACCGTGCCGCCCACCCCATAGCCCCGCGTTTGCGCGAAGTTGAGCATTTCCTGGTTGACGCCCTGCCCGGCCACGGCGGCATCGCCGTGAATGAGTACCGCCAGCACCTTGTCCTTGCCGTCTTCGCCGCGACGACGCTGACGGGAATACACCGAGCCGACGACCACCGGGTTCACGATTTCCAGATGCGAAGGGTTGAACGACAGCGTCAGATGGCAGGGGCCGCCAGGGGTCGAGACGTCGGAAGAGTAGCCCATGTGGTACTTGACGTCACCGGCAGCCAAATCCTGCGCCTTCTTGCCCTCGAACTCGTCGAAGAGCATCGAAGGCTCTTTACCAAGGGTGTTCACCAGCACGTTGAGACGGCCGCGGTGGGCCATGCCGACGACGATCTCATCAACCCCGCCGGTGCCGGCCACACGAATCAATTCGTCCAGCGCCACGATCAGCGACTCGCCGCCCTCGAGGGAGAAACGCTTCTGGCCGACGTAGCGCGTATGCAGGTAGCGTTCGAGCGTTTCGGCAGCGGTCAGGCGCTCGAGCATGCGCATCCGCTCACCCGCGGTGTAGCTGGGCTTGGAGTGGATACGTTCGAGGCGATCCTGCAGCCAGCGCTTCTCCTCAAGCGTGCTCAGATACATGTACTCGACACCAATCGAGCCGCAATAGGTCGCTTTCAGGGCGTCGAGAATCTGCCCGAAAGTGGCGCGTTCCGGCACTCCCTTGAACGAGCCGACGGCAAACATGGTGTTGAGGTCGGCGTCGGAAAGCCCGTAGTGGGCGGGGTCCAACTGCGGCAACACCGGGCGCGGTGTACGCTTGAGCGGGTCAAGGTTGGCCCAGCGATCACCCGCGAAACGATAAGCGGTGATCATCTGCAGAATGCCGACCTGCTTCTTGTCATCCGCCGGAGCCACCGCAGCTGCGCGATAGCCGCCTTTCCTCGCCTGCTCGGCGAAGGCATTGATGACCGGCAAGTGCGGCACGTCGCGCGCGACATGACCCGGAAGCTGCGCCAGCTTGTCGAAATACTCGCGCCACTGCTCGGAGACTGAACCGGGATTGTCGAGATAGTTTTCGTACAACTCCTCGACGAATGGCGCATTGCCGCCAAAGAGGAGGGAGTTACCAAAAAGCTGATTCATCATGGCTTTACCTGTCGTCACGGTCCTGGTTCGGATTGCGAAAACCTGCGGCAAGAAGCCACAGCATGAAAAAAGGGCGGCTACCGTCGCCGCCCCTCGGAGTCACTCAGACTTAACGCTGAGCTGCCGGGATCACGTCACGCCTTGCGGCCCCCATGTAGAGCTGACGCGGACGACCGATCTTGTACTCGGGATCGTTGATCATCTCTTCCCACTGCGTCATCCAGCCTACGGTGCGTGCCAGGGCAAAGATGCAGGTGAACATCGAGGTCGGAATACCGAGCGCCTTCTGGACGATACCTGAGTAGAAATCGACGTTCGGATAAAGTTTCTTCTCGATGAAGTAACTATCTTCGAGAGCGATTTTTTCGAGCTCCATGGCCAGCTTGAACAGACGATCGTTCTCGAGGCCAAGCTCTTTCAGAACGTCGTTACAGACGGTCCTCATCAGCTTGGCGCGCGGATCGAAGTTCTTGTAGACCCGGTGCCCGAAGCCCATCAACTTGAAGGAGTCATTCTTGTCCTTGGCGCGAGCGATGTACTCACCCACGCGCGAAACATCATGAATTTCTTCAAGCATCTGCAGGCAGGCCTCGTTGGCACCACCGTGCGCCGGGCCCCAGAGGCAGGCGATACCGGCCGAGATACAGGCATAGGGATTGGCGCCGGACGAACCAGACAGGCGCACCGTCGAGGTGGACGCGTTCTGTTCGTGGTCGGCGTGCAGGGTAAAGATGGTGTCCAGCGCATGCACCAGCACCGGATTCGGCTTGTACTCCTCGCACGGATTGCCGAACATCATGTGCATGAAGTTGGCGGTGTAGTCGAGATCGTTGCGCGGATACATGAAGGGCTCGCCGACATGGTACTTGTAGGCCATGGCAACGATCGTCGGCAACTTGGCGACAATGCGGTTGAAACTGATGTTCTGGTGCTCGAGATCCGAGAAATCCTCGGCTTCATGGTAGAAGGCCGATAGTGCACCAACCACCCCGACCAGAATGGCCATCGGGTGAGCATCGCGCCGAAAACCCTGATAGAACTTGACCAATTGCTCGTGCACCATGGTGTGGTTCTTGATGTTCTTCTCGAAAGCGACTTTCTCCGTCGGCGTCGGCAGCTCGCCGTTCCACAGGAGATAGGCGACCTCGAGGAAGTTGCAACTCTGCGCCAACTGTTCGATTGGATAGCCGCGATAGAGCAGCTCGCCCTTGTCGCCATCGATGAACGTGATCTTTGACCGGCAGCTCGCCGTCGATAGATAGCCTGAGTCGTAGGTGAACAAGCCAGTCTTGGCGCCCAGGGTGCGAATGTCGATGCAATCATTGCCGTGGGTCGGCGTCATGATCGGAAATTCGACGGGATCGCGTCCTTCAATGTTCAGAATTGCTTTACGTTCGGTCGTCATTGGTTTATCCCCGTTCAGGTGTTGAGGGCACAGCATGGAACACAAAAAGGCGCCACATTATGGCACCATTCTTACTTGACTCTTACATCGCGCAACAGGGCAACGACTTCGGCCTGCACGGGATCTGCACACTCGCGGCTGCCGTTGATCAGCGGCCACAGTTCGAGGTCCTCCATGTCGGCCAGGACGATGAAGGCCTCCGCCTGCGCTGGAGCAAGGGTCGGGAAAATGCGCTCGAGGAACTCCCCGAGCAGCAAGTCCATTTCCAGCATCGCACGCCGGGTACAACGCCAGCGCAGACGGTTGATCCTCTCGCGCTCGTCCATCAGATTGCGCGACGAACCATCATTTCCTTGATCTTCCCTATCGCCCGCGTCGGATTCAGGTTCTTCGGACACACATCGACACAGTTCATGATCGAGTGGCAGCGGAACAGCCGGTACGGATCTTCAAGATCATCCAGACGCTCGTTAGTCGCCTCGTCGCGGGTATCGGCAATAAACCGGTAGGCGTTCAGCAAGCCGGCAGGGCCGACAAACTTGTCCGGATTCCACCAGAAGGACGGGCACGAGGTCGAACAGCAGGCGCACAAAATGCACTCGTAGAGACCGTTGAGTTCGTCACGCTCCTCGGGCGATTGCAGACGCTCGCGCTCCGGGCGCGGACTGTCGTTGATCAGATAGGGCTTGACCGAGTGGTACTGCTTGAAAAACTGCGTCATATCGACGATCAGGTCGCGAATCACCGGCAAGCCTGGCAGCGGTCGCAAGACGACCGGCTGCTTGAGATCGCGAATGTCGGTGAGACACGCCAGGCCGTTCTTGCCGTTGATGTTCATCGCATCCGAGCCGCAGATGCCCTCGCGACATGAGCGGCGATAGGACAGGGTATCGTCGCCGGCTTTCAGGCGGGTGAGCACATCAAGCAACTTGCGATCGATCTCGAAGTCGACCTGGACCGACATGTCCTGCATATAGGGCGCCTCGTCCCGATCAGGATCGTAGCGGTAAATCTTGAACTCCATGGTACTGGTGGCCATAATCATTAACTCCGTGGCATACGATCAGTAGGAGCGCGTCTTCAGCGCGATGGATTCGACAGTCAGCGGCGTCATGGTCACCGGCTTGTAACTGAGACTGCTGCCCTCGCGTTGCCAGAGCGTATGCTTGTGCCAGTTGGCGTCATCGCGCCCGTTCGGGTTTTCCGGCGTGTCGGGCGCGTCGTCCCGCACGTGCGCACCGCGAGATTCCTTGCGCGCCTCTGCCGAAACCAGGGTCGCCTTGGCGACTTCGATCAGGTTGTCGAGTTCCAGCGCTTCGACGCGGGCCGTATTCCAGACCTGCGACTTGTCCTTGATTTCTGTCCTGGCGACCTCTTTTTCGATCTCGACGATCTTGGCGACCCCTTCGACCAGCATGTCCTTGAAGCGGAAGACGCCGCAGTGCTTCTGCATGGTACGTTGTAGTTCGAGGCGGGTTTCGTTGACATTGCTGCCGCCGGTCTGCGTATTGAGGCGATTCAGGCGGGCCAGCGTACGATCCGCAAACCCTGCCGGCAAGTCCTGATGCATGACCTCACCGGAAGCCACGTCCTCAATCACCGAATCCCCGGAGGACTTGCCGAAGACCAGCAGGTCGAGCAGTGAATTGGTGCCCAGGCGATTGGCCCCATGCACCGAGGCACAAGCCACCTCACCAGCGGCGTAGAAGCCCTTGACCGGCACGCCGTCGGCCGCGACGACCTGGCCTTTGAAATTGGTCGGAATACCGCCCATCTGATAGTGGCAGGTCGGCACCACCGGGATCGGCGCCTGGATCGGGTCAATGCCGGCAAACTGGATGGAGATCTCGCGAATTCCGGGCAGACGCTTCATGATCGTTGCCGGGTCGAGGTGGGTAATATCCAGCAGCACGAAATCCTTGTTTGGCCCGCACCCGCGGCCCTCGTTGATTTCGGTGACCATGGCCCGCGAAACCACGTCGCGCGACGCCAGGTCCTTGGCGTTCGGCGCATAGCGCTCCATGAAACGCTCGTTGTCCGAGTTGCGCAGAATTCCACCTTCGCCGCGAACGCCTTCGGTGATCAACACCCCGGCACCGGCAACGCCGGTCGGGTGGAACTGCCAGAATTCCATGTCTTCGAGAGCAATGCCGGCACGCGCCGCCATGCCTAGACCGTCGCCGGTGTTGATGAAGGCATTGGTTGAAGAATAATAAATACGGCCGGCGCCACCGGTCGCGAAAATCGTTGCCTTGGCGTGGAACGCGACGACTTCGCCGGTTTCCATTTCCAGCGCGATGACCCCGAGCACCTGGCCCGACTCGTCGCGAATCAGGTCAAGCGCCATCCACTCGACGAAAAACTGGGTGTTGGCACGCACGTTGCGCTGGTAGAGCGCGTGCAGCATCGCGTGGCCAGTGCGGTCGGCAGCGGCACATGCACGTCGCACCGGCTTCTCGCCGAAATTCGACATATGCCCACCGAATGGGCGCTGATAGATCTTGCCCTCGTCAGTACGGTCAAACGGCATGCCGAAGTGCTCGAGCTCGACAACGACTTCGGGCGCCTTGCGACACATGTACTCGATCGCGTCCTGGTCGCCGAGCCAGTCGGAGCCCTTGACCGTATCGTACATGTGCCAGTGCCAGTGATCTTCCTCGGAGTTGCCGAGTGAAGCGGAAACCCCGCCTTGCGCGGCCACGGTGTGTGAACGGGTAGGGAAGACTTTTGACAGCACCGCCGTCTTCAATCCGCCCTCGGATAGCTGAATCGCCGCGCGCAGCCCAGAGCCCCCTGCGCCAACGATGACAGCGTCGAACTTACGTACCGATATGCTTGAATTACTCACTTACATTCTCCACAGAATCCGAATCGCCCAGCCAGCGTAACCGACCAGCACCGTAGCCGTTGCAATCATCAGCAGCAGGCGTAGACCATCCGGCTTGATGTAATCCATCCAGATATCCCGGATGCCGATCCAGGCGTGGTAGAACAGACTGATGAAGAAAAGGAAGGTCGCGAAACGCATGAAGCCACCGGCAAAGACACCGCGCCAGCTTTCCAGCGAGTCGGGCCCGACGGAACCGATGACCACCAGGAAGATCACCGTGTAAACCGCCATGACGATGGCTGTCGCACGCTGAATGATCCAGTCCTTGAGGCCGTAATGAGCCCCGACAAGAATACGATTTACCATAGCACTTGCACTCCCACGATCAGCGTCAGTGCAATGCTGACGCCGAAGACAATCTTGCTCGACAGAACCGCGGATTTGAGGTCGGCACCGATGTGCACGTCAAGCAGCAGATAGCGAATGCCAGCGCAGAAGTGGTGCATGTAGAACCAGATCAAGCCCAACAGGATGAGCTTGACCAACCCGTGATCGACCACCTCGCGAAAGCTGGCAAAGGTCTCCGCAGAAGTGAGACTGCTCTCGAACAGCCATAACAAAAAGGGTAACAGCAGGAACAACGCCGCCCCGCTTATCCGGTGAATGATCGACAGAATACCCGGAAGCGGTAGCCTGATCGTCGGCAAGTCCAGATTCTTTGGACGCTTTTTCTTAATTGCCATCTCTGCCATGAACGTCATCCCTCATGTGTAGTACAGCGGCATGCGTGCCGCATACGTTCCCCTTTAAAACCACGCCCGATTATAAACGATTCAGGCGCTCCTTACTTCCTCGAAACGGTTGTTACGGGCGTTCACCCCAGCTCATTGCGATAATGATGATTGCGTGTCGAATAGAAGCCCCGACGCCATTCCACCGGCTTTTGGCCATAGGTGAAGGTCACGCGCTCGACCAGTAGCAGCGGGCTCCCCTCGGCAATTTGCAGCAGCTCGGCGCTAACTCGGTCGGCCGCTACGGCGCGCAGTCGCTCGTCGGCACGGACCATGCAGACACCATAGCGACTTTCGAACAGGCCGTAGAGCGACTCACCCGCCCGCACCACTTCCAGCGTCAGGTCGGGGAACAACTCACTCGAAAGATAGATTTCATCGAAGACCACCGGCTCATCGCCCAGCTTCAGGAGGCGGCGCAGAATGGTGATCGGCGCACCTGGATCGAGGGCCAGCTTGCGGGCCACGTCGGGGCCAGCCTTGGCACGCCAGCATTCGAGCGGAACGCTCTTCGAGACCAGCGGAACACCGTCATTCGGCACCAAACGCAGAAAACGGAAAGCCGAACCGGGATCCTTGTGCGTCGCAACGAAGGTGCCCTTGCCCTGCTGACGGACCAGGAGATTCTCGGCCGCCATTTCGTCGATCGCTTTGCGAACGGTGCCCTGACTGACGCCAAAGCGGCCGGCGAGCTCCGATTCGCTGGGAATCGCGTCGCCCGGACCCCACTCACCAGACTCCAGATTGCCCATGATCAATTGCTTGATCTGCCGATAGAGCGGGCTGAAAGTCGGAGCGTGCAATGACGAGGCGCGGTTCATGGAAAGCTATTTCAGCACAATTTCGCCTTCCCGTCCATCTCGTTCTTGTCATTGATATTATATATAAGACATAAGATAGACGATTGAAATTTGACAGCCCGCGCCTCCGGGTCTTATGATTGGTCAGATTCGGCGCCCCGGGCAGCAAACGCGCCTACGGGCATCGCCGATCGTTTTTTGCTGCAATTCATTGCTTGCTTGCCCGTTTCATCGTTTTCGATTCTTCTCGCTCACCATCAACGACAGGAGCCGTATCATGTCCAAAGCCCCCATGCGCGTCGCGGTCACCGGCGCTGCCGGCCAAATCGGTTACAGCCTGCTTTTCCGGATCGCTTCCGGCGAAATGCTCGGCAAGGATCAGCCGGTCATTCTTCAACTGCTCGACCTTCCACAAGCTCAGAAGGCCTGCCAGGGCGTGATCATGGAACTCGACGATTGCGCATTCCCGATGCTCGCCGGAATGTTCGCCACCGACGATCCCAACGTCGCCTTCAAGGATGCCGACGTCTGTCTGCTGGTTGGCGCACGTCCGCGCGGCCCGGGCATGGAACGTGCCGACCTGTTGACCGCCAACGGCGCCATCTTCACCGTCCAAGGCAAAGCAATCGCCGAGAACGCCAAGGAAGACGTCCGTGTTCTGGTCGTCGGCAACCCCTGCAATACGAACGCCCTGATCGCCGGGTCCGCGGCGAAGAAAGTCGGTCGCACCAACCCGGCCAACTACCATGGCATGCTGCGTCTGGATCATAACCGCGCCCTCTCGCAACTCGCCGCAAAGACCGGCCGGCCAGTGGCCAGCTTCAAGCAGCTCGCCGTCTGGGGCAACCATTCGCCGACGATGTACGCCGATTACCGCAACTGCACGTCGAACGGCGAAAACGTCAAAGATCTGATCAATGATCCGGTCTGGAACAACGACGTCTTCCTGCCGACGGTCGGCAAGCGCGGCGCCGCGATCATCGACGCCCGCGGCCTGTCCTCGGCAGCCTCGGCGGCCAATGCGGCCATCGACCACATGCGTGACTGGGTCCTCGGTTCCGACGAATGGGTGACCATGGGCGTCCCGTCCGACGGCTCCTACGACATCCCGGCGGGTATCGTTTTCGGCTTCCCCTGCGAATGCAAGGGCGGCTCCTTCAAGATCATCCAGGGTATCGAGATCGACGGCTACTCGCGCGAGAAGATCAACAAGACGCTCAAGGAACTGACCGACGAAGCCGAGGCGGTAAAAGACATGCTCTGAGCGAACTTCGCTCACGACGAGAAGCCGCGGCTGGTCCGCGGCTTTTTTTCGCCCGCCCCCGCCGCGCAGCAGCGCGGTAGAATGTGGCTCTCCGACGAACCTGACCGTATCGACAAAGCCATGCGCCATCCCAGCCAAGTCCTCTTTGCAGGCGAAAAGCCCTTTCCGATGATCCCCGCCGTCGACCACTACGCGGGCTCCGAAAAGCTGATCAACAAGGCCCTGCAGCTGCAGCACGAGTTGGGTCCGATCTTCGACGTCACCTGCGATTGCGAGGACGGCGCACCGGCCGGCGCCGATCGCGATCATGCGACGATGGTGGCCGAGCTGATCATGAGCGATGCCAATCGCCATGGCCGGGTGGGTGTGCGCATCCACGACATCGCCCATCAAGGCTGGCAGCAGGACATCGAGATCATTGTCGCCGGCGCTGGCCAGCGCCTGGCCTTCGTGACGCTGCCCAAGGTCAGCAGTGGCGAAGACGTGCGCATCCAGCTCGATGCCTTGCGGCGCGCGGCGGCCGCCGCCGGCCTGGAACGTCCGATCCCGGCACATGTACTGATCGAAACCTACGGCGCCTTGCGGGATGTCTGGGAGATCGCCGCGCTGCCGGAGGTCGAATCGCTCGATTTCGGACTGATGGATTTCGTCAGCGGCCACCACGGCGCCATTCCGGCGTCGGCCATGCGCAGCCCCGGACAGTTCGAGCACCCGCTGATCGTTCGCGCCAAGTGCGAAATCTCGGCCGCAGCGCTGGCCAACGGCGCCGTCCCGTCGCACAACGTGACCACCGAACTGCGCGATCTCGACTTCATCCGCAACGACGCGCGGCGCGCACGCAATGAATTCGGCTATCTGCGCATGTGGAGCATCCACCCCAACCAGATTCGCCCGATCATCGACATGATGCGCCCCGATTTCTCGGAAGTTGAAAGTGCAGCCGAGATCCTGATCGCCGCACAGGATGGCGACTGGGGACCGATCCAGCACCAGGGCCTGCTGCACGACCGCGCTTCCTATCGCTATTACTGGGAGCTTCTCGCACGGGCCCAGACCACCGGCATGACCCTGCCCGGCGCAGCGCAGCAGCGTTTTTTCGCCTGAGAGAAAGCGTGGACCTGCTGACACTGACCAGCAAGGTTCTGGAGTTTCGCGACCAGAGGAACTGGGCGCAGTTCCACAGCCTGCGCAACCTGATCGTTTCGCTCAATCTCGAAGCCAGCGAACTGCTCGAATTGACGCAATGGAAGAGCGACGCGGACATGGCTGCCATGGCCGCCAGCGGTGAAGCACAGGAAGCGCTACGTGATGAATGCGCCGATGTGCTGCTCTATCTGCTGCTGATCGCCGAGCGCGCCGGCATCGACCTGGAAGCCGCCGCGCACGCCAAGCTGCTCAAAAACGCCGCGAAGTATCCGATCGAAAGCAGCTACGGATCGAGCCGCAAGTACCTGGCGGAGGCTGGCAAGGGCTGATCGCCTTGCACGGACGCGACCCCGCGGGGTTCAAGGCGACGCCGCCGCGCCGCAGGCGCACCGGTCACTGTTCACGAGGCCTGGCTATCGAGCGTAAAGCCGGCGCCCGCATCCAGCCCGAGCACCTTGACCAGCCACGGCATCACCTCCTGAAGGCTGGCCTGCAAAGTCCACGGCGGGTTGACCACGAAAACGCCGCTGCCGTGCATCCCGAAGCCATCGGCCGCCGGTGTCCGTACACGCAGCGTGACGTGCAGCCAGCTGCTCGCCGGCAATCGTTTCAACCGTCCCGGCAGGTCGTGCGCTTCGAGCCGGGTCAGCTGTGGATACCATAGCTGGTAAGTACCCCCCGGGAAACGCTGCAGCGAATCCTTGAGCGCCAGCACGACGCGCTCATAGTCGTGCTTTTCCTCGTACGCCGGGTCGATCAGCACCAACGCGCGCCGCGGTGGTGGTGGCAACACCGCTTTCAGGCCGGCGAAGCCGTCGCTATGCTCGACGATCACCCGCGCCCCCTCGCCCGCGAAATGCTTGCGCAGATGCAGGACGTCGCGGCTGTGCAACTCGAAAAGCCGCAAACGGTCCTGCGCACGCATGCTTGCCAAAGCCAGATCGGGCGAACCCGGGTACAGTTTCAGAGCGCCATTGAGGTTGCTCGCGCGCAGCACATCCAGATAGTCGGCAACCGCCGGCGGCAAATCCTGCCGCCCCCAAAGCCGAGCGATCCCGTCACGGTGCTCGCCGAGCTTGGACGCCTGCGCCGAATCCAGCGCATAGGAACCCGCCCCGGCGTGGGTATCCACGTACCAGAAGGCTTTTTCCTTGCGGCCGAGGTAACGCGTCAACTGGACCAGCACCAGATGCTTCAGGACATCGGCGTGGTTGCCGGCATGAAAGGCGTGACGATAGCTGAGCATCGACTAATGCCCCTTACTGTGAAAGTCGCGGGAGCGACTCACGAAACTCCCGTCTCCCCTTGCGGGGTGAGGCGGGGAATACAGGGAGCATGCTCCCTGCCCGGCGAACGATTCCGGCGTGCAAGCCGGAATCCCCACTGCAAAAGAAGAGGGAAACGGTCATGACTTTCATGATCAGGGGCATCTCGACGTCATGACCGTTAGCGCGAACGGCAGGAAAAGCGCGAGTCAACGGCAAGAACCTACTCGGGAGCCAGAATCTTGCCGTCGGTGCTGAACTGATAGTCGCGGAAGATGTGCTCGGCGTTGAGCAGCTGGTAGCTGCCGTCGGGCAGGCGGCGGGAGGTATCCTTGAGGCGATAGGTGTAGTGACCACAGGTCCAGCAATCGAAGTTGCGCATCTGCGTGCAAAGACAGGTCTTGTCCCTGACCGCTATTCGCTTGACGCCCGGATTCGCCTCGACCTCGCGGTTATAGGCGTTGATGTACGAACAGTTGCCAGTGCTGTCGAGAAGGTAGCCGTAAGCCTCGCAATTCGGCCGAATACCATCGCCGATCGCCGGGCTGTTGCTGAGCATGCGCATCGGATAGCCGGTCGGCGAAATCTGGTTGACTTCGATCTGCTCTTCACTGGCTTCGAAATAGCGCTGCTTGACATCCTCCGGAAGACCGCATTCCCGAGAGACGGTAAAGCGCGTCGCCACCTGCACGGCGGCCGCTCCCTGCTCGAGAAACGACACCGCGTCGCTGCCGGTGAAGATGCCGCCGGCCGGAATCACCGGAATGTTCAGCTGCTCGGCCTGCAGGTAACGATGAATCTCGGCGAAGATGGTCGCCAGATCGTAGTCTGCCCAGTCCATGCCGAAACCCAGGTGGCCACCCGCCAGCGGCCCTTCGACCACCACATAGTCAGGCAGGCGCTTGCAACGTGCCGTCTTGCGCAGAAAGAGCTGTAGCGCGCGCAGCGACGAGACGATGATCCCCAGCTTGGCGTCGCGGAAACGCGGATGATCCTCGATCAGCGCGAAGGAGCCGAGATGCAGTCCGGCGGCCAGGGTGATGCCGTCGGCGCCGGCGTCCAAAGCGCCTTGCATACGCACGCGCAGGGTTTCCCGCGGCGAGTTCATGGTCAGCTTTTCCATGCAGTTGACGAAGATCAGGCCTTCGCCCCGCTTCGCCTCCATGGTCTTGCCGACGTGCATTCGGGTCGCCTCGGCGAGCTGGTCGAGATCGAAACGGACGACCGACTTGTCGGAATTGGCGACGTTGAATTTGTACTGCTTGAGTTTGTCCTTGACGAACTTGGCGTTGAAGCGTCGATCGGCAACGGTATTCACCATCGCATCGGAAATATGTCCCACCCCACCCAGGCGAGCCGCTTCAAGCGCCAGCTCGGCCGTCGAAATGTCGACCCCCATGCCGCCGATCATGATCGGCACCAGTTCCTTGTCGCCAAACTTCAGACGGAAATCATCAACGCACTTCATGCATGTCCTTCCCAACTCGGCCCAGCGTCCTCGGCCTGCCCGACAGGTGATCACAGCCGCTTCCACGAACTCGTCATTATCGCTCATCCAGGCCCGCCATGGCTTGCTGGATGCAAGGAAATCGCAATCCGCCGGCACTCTGCGAAACGAATTGGCAGCAGGCGGCAGAGGAGGAGCCGCAGCGAAGCGGCAGCCAAACAATCGCGCGTGTATCATGCCCACTCCCGGAGACGCCAAACGGAGCCTCGCCATGTCCGACTGCAGCAGCCACGATCAGGCAATCCCGCTCGCCACCGACATCGGTATCGCGCGCCAGGGCACTTTCGACGCCGCCGCTTTCGAGCGCGCCATCGCCGATCTGCTCGGCGCCTGCGGCCTTGACGCCGCTGGCCCGCACATGGGCCGAACCCCGCAGCGCGTGCGCGAACTCTGGCAGCGCCGCCTGCTCGGCGGTTACGACCTCGACCCGGCGGAAGCGCTCGGCGAAGGCTTTGCCGATCCGCGTGGCGACATGGTCGTGGTGCGCGGTATCGCCGTGCACGGCGTCTGTCCGCACCATCTGGTCCCCTTTCGCGGTCTGGCGCACGTCGCCTACCTGCCCGGCGGCCGGCTGCACGGCTTTGGTCGCATTGCCCGCCTGGTCGACGCCATTGGCCACCGCTTCACCTATCAGGAATGGATGACTCGCGACATCGCCGAAGCCCTGATGCGGCACGGCAAGGCGCGCGGCGCCGCCTGTGTCGTCGAAGCCGAACAGCTGTGCCTGCTGCTCGGCGAAGATCGGCGCGGTGACGAACGGGTGATCACCCAGGCGTTCACCGGCGAGTTCCAACACTCCGAACACTCAGAACACGCCGCGCAGGCGCGCAACGAATTCCTGCGCGCTATCGCCAGCGGCCGCCGCGAGTAAGGAAACGCGAACGCCAGCGCAGCTGTCCAGCGTCGTCGCGACCTGTCACCGCCGATGGTGCCGACGACACAAGAGGCTGCCATGGCGCCATTGCCGATTGCGGTGCCGACGCCATCATCAACACCTTCACCGATCCGGGCATCCAGTAATCCAGGTGGACAACTTGCACCTGCGCCATGAAGCAGGACGGGAACAAGGGCGTTCGCGCAGAAACCCTTGGAAATTGCCCTGTTGCTGTTAGAAGATGCTGATAGTGCACCAACACCCCCGTCAACTACAATTGATTGTCAGCCAAGCTATTCCAAATCGATGGCAAAAGCGAATATCAAACAGATCGCCGGGCGAAGAATATTCGTTTCATACTGTCACGCCGACTACTCTGCCGCCTGCAGACTGAACGAAGTTCTCGAGGCAATGTGTCGGCGGCTAGGGGACTCGGCGGTGTTCCTCGATTGCAAAGGGGACAATCGGCTGATGGCCGGAGACGAATGGAAGGCCAAGATCATGGCCGCGGTTAATTCTGCCAACGTTTTTGTCATCCTGATGAGCACGTCTTTTCATGCTTCACCGTTTTGCCGTGACGTCGAATTGAAGCGCATGCTGGAACGTCGGAGGCTCGAGCCACATGTAAAAGTGATCGGGATCGCGCTGCACAAGGTCAATCTGAAGGACTTCTCGGTGGAGGTTGACGGCCAGGCGGTCGCATTGGAGGAGTTACAGTGTCTCCCGCAAGAGTTAACTACGACGGCAGCGGGTCAACGGCCGGGCTTGAAACCAATCAACCGCTGGCGCTTCGCCAGCGACGCTTGGGTCACGGTCGGCGAGCAGATCGAAGAGACCCTTCTCGCCGACAACCACCCGGTTTTTTCTGCACGCGAGACTATGCAGCTTATCGAACCCGCGCTTTCCGCCCCCAAGCCCATTGCCATCCAAGCCAGCCATCTTCCTTACCTTTGCGACCGGGGCGAACAGCACGACGCGCTGATCGCCACGCTGCTGGCATGGCGCAAGACGAACTTCGTTCGTCCGCTCGTGCTGGTAACCGAAGGACGTACCGACGACTGTCTGGGCAAGTGGGTGGAGCGCATGGGACGGCAAGAGATCGTCAAGTCTCTGGGCTTCGAGGAAATGGGCCTGTCGTTCGGCCATTTCAAGCCCTTTCGGTGGCCGGCAGCGACAGCCGGCTTATCCTCCGTCGAGCAGGCGCGGCAGCGCTTCGTTCGCCAGCTGGCCGATGTGCTTTGTCCGCATCCGCTGGCGTCGGAGGAGGAGGCGTTCGAGGCACATCTCACCCGTGCGCATCCCACCATGCTGTGGGTCGACTGTTCCGATACTTGCCAGGCGGAACACGCACACTGCTCGCTTGAAGGGTTACTGGCCGTTTTGAGCGCCTGTCCGTCGCTGGGCCAGAGAACAATGCTCGTAGTCGCAATCAACCTTATTCGCGAAGCCGCTGCACCGGCAGATGCCCGCGCGCGGCTGGCGACGGAGTTTCAGTCCGTGATCGATCAGGCCGTTGCAACGGGGGGCGTCCAGGCGGCAATGCTCGGTTCACTGCCCGAGTTGGTCGAACCCGACATCAGCTACTGGTCGTTTCACGATGATGTAAACGGCAAGCTGGTCGACGACATCGAAATGCTTACCAAGGCGCTACCCACCGGCCGCAGTTCCTGGCCCATGCGTACCTTTGCCGAAGTCGCACGCCAGTGGTTCCATCACCACTAAGCCAATCAACAAGGAGTAACCGCCGATGTCATGCAACTGGTTTCAAGGTCGGCCAGACGTCATGGCGCCGGCACAGCCTGTCGAAATCGAGTCCATTGATCGCGACCGTTTCTTCGGCCCGGAGAACTACGAGGCGGAGGATGGCCTACGCGATGCCGTCAATGCCGCCCTGCTGCTCGACCAACCGCTGCTGCTCACCGGCGAGCCGGGCACCGGAAAGACGCAGTTGGCCGAGAAGCTGGCGCTTGAACTCGCGTTCCCGCTCTTCAAGTTCGAGACGAAGTCCACCAGCGTTGCGCAGGATCTGTTCTACACCTTCGACCATGTGGGGCGCTTTCAAACCGCACAGGTCAGCAAGGACGCAGCCGCCCTGCATGCATCGAACTTCATCGACTTCGGCGCGCTCGGCAAGGCCGTTGTGCAAAGTCTTCAGGCCGCCGAGGCAAGAGCGCTTTTTCCGGCCGGCAATCTCCCCGCTTGGTATAGCGGTCCCGGCCGTGCCGTCGTGCTGATCGACGAAATCGACAAGGCCCCGAGCGATCTACCCAACGACGCGCTCAACGAAATCGAGCGCCATTACTTCCGCATACGCGAGCTGCAAGGGGGGCTTGAGGTCAAGGCTGCCGCCCGGCAGCGGCCGGTGCTTGTCATCACCAGCAACTCGGAAAAGCAGCTGCCCGATGCCTTCCTGCGCCGCTGCATCTTCTACCACCTGCAGCCGATCGGCCACGAGCGCTTGCGCCGGATTGCGCTGCGCCGGTTGGCGGCCCTGCAGGTGCAGTCCGGCCCGCTGCTTGAAGACGCACTGCAACTGTTCTTCGATCTGCGCAAGCCCGAATACGACCTGCGCAAGCGGCCTTCAACCGCTGAATTCCTGAGCTTCGTTGCCGCCTTGTCGCGCGAGCCCGGGGCTTTACCGGAGCAAGCGCTGCAGCCGGCGCACGCCCGGCGGGTGCTGGCAACGCTGGTCAAGGCACCCGAAGACCAGACGGTCGCCGCGCGCCATTCGATGATTGCCGCAGCCTCGCGCTGATCGGCGATGCAATCCGTCGCGCCGGACTGGCTCGATCCCCTGCGCGAGCAATTGCTGCCCGAGCTGCACGCGGCAGGGCTGGATCTCGACCTTCGCTCACGGCTCAACATCGAAGCGTGGATCGACGCCGCCCACGATCGCCGGCTCCTCAGCGACGACCCGCGTTGCGCGCAGGGCGCGCTGCGTGCCATGGTCAGCAAGAGCGCACGCGACCAGCAACTGTTCGATCAGGTGTTTGATGCTTGGCGACAGCGCTGGGAGCACGGTGTCGAATTGCTGGGTAGCACAAATGCCGCCGAGCCCTCGCCGGCGAAGCCGCCCTCTGATCAGCCGGGTGGGGCCTCGCCGCTACGCTTGTCTCTGCGATTTTGGCTGACATTGTTCCTCGTGTTCGCCGTGTCAGGGCTCGCGGTCGATTATGCATACAAGAACTGGCCGACACCTCAACCCCAGGGCCAGCCCCAGGTCGTCCAAGCCGAAAAACCGCCGCCTGCCCCCGAAACGGCCATCGATGTGCCTACTTTCACGAATATCAAGTCGGTCGCCGGCCAGATGGAAGTCCAGGCTTCGCCCTGGTTGTTCGGCGCGCATCCGGCGGTCTATGCGGCTTTGATCCTGGCGCTCGCTTCGGCCGGCTTGTTTGTCCGGCGCACCCGCAAGGCGCAGATCGCGCGCATCACCACGGGCGAACACCTGCGCGAGCAGCAGGTCTGAACACCTGCGCGAGCAGCAGGTGTTCGCCCGCCAGCTTCTCCCTGTTTCCGGCGAACGACGTGCCGCCCTGCGGGTCGCGGCACGCCGCCTGCGCAAGCCGCGGCCGACCGAGCGCCGACACCTCGACATCGATGCCAGCACGCGCGCCACGGCATCACGAGGCGGCGTGTTCACCCCGGTGCATCGCCAGACCACAGCCATGCCCGAATACCTGTTACTCGTCGATCGCGCTGGCCGCAACGACCAGCAAGCGCACTGGGCAGCCGAAATGGCGCGCGACCTCGCCGCTGAAGGCGTCACGCTTGCCTTGTACGAGTTCGACCGCGACCCGCGCTGGGTGGCGCCGCTGCACACTCATCACCGCATGGGTTTGGGCGCGATGCAGACGTTTCTGCCCCTGGCTTTTCTCGGCGCCCGGCATGCCGGCCAAGGTCTGATCGTGCTGGGCGATGGCCACAGCTTCATCGAACCGGCCTCCGGCGAACTGCACGACTGGCTGCCAGGCGCGCTGGCGCCGTGGCCGCGGCGGGTGCTGATGACGCCGCGGCCGCCCACGAGTTGGGGTCTTGCCGAAGACATCATCGCCGGCGAAGGCCAGCCGGCGCATGTAGACAGCTTCCTCGTGCTGCCGGCGCAGATCGAAATGCTGTCGGCGGCAGCGCGCTGGTTCGATGAGCGCAAGGTTCCGGAAGTCGACCTGCTGCCTGGCGCACCGGCGCAGCTGCCCGCGATGCTCGAGGACGACATCGGCCGCTGGGTCGGTCGCGAAGCGCCGGCCACGACCGAGCTGGTCGCGCTCGTTGAACAACTGCGCAGCTTCCTCGGCCCGACGGCCTACACCTGGCTGGCGGCCAGCGCGGCCTACCCCTATCTGTCCGCCGATCTTACGGCTTACCTCGCCCACCAGCTCAGCGAGGCGCCGCCATCCGCTGCCAGGAGCGGCGCCGCATCGTCGGATGCGCGTCTGCTCGAAGCGCGCCTGGTCGGCATCGCGCAACTTCCCTGGTGCCGCCTGGGGCTGATGCCCGATTGGCTCCGTCGCGCGCTGTTCCTGAGTCTCGCGCCGGCGACACGTGAGCGGGTGCGGGCGGTGCTCGCCAGGCTGTTCCGCGCCGCCGGCCAGGACGACATCGCCCTCGGCGTATCGCTGGGCGCCGTCGCCAGCGGCGGACCCGCGCCAACGCGACGACAGGCGCATTCCCTGCTGCGCAGTTTCGCCCGCCGCATCGGTCTCGCCGGCGTGGTCGCCAACGAGCCGCCCGACAGCCCCTTGCGCGACGTGATCTACCTCGGCGTCCTGCGCGGCGACTTCGACGCCGAGCTCACCCTCGACGCCGGGGAAGACTTCGCCCGCGCAGTGCGTTCCGAGACGGGCCCGCGGCTGACCCGCAACCCCTTGCGCTGGCTGGCGGTTCTCGTCGTCGCGGAGCTCTACCCGGTGATCTGGCTGAAATGGTGGGCCAGTGGACCGCTGCCCCGCGCGGTGACAGGGCTGGGCCGGGGATTCGTGCACGCGTGGCGATCGGCCTATGCCGACGTCGAAGGATTCTACGCCGTCATTGGCAAATGGTTCGTGCGCGTTGGCACACGCCTGTTTGGCGCGGAACCGGTCGCGCCGCCGGCCGAACAACACGGTGCGCCGCCAAGCGAGCAATCCGGCGCGCTGGTCTACCTGAGCTACCGTCGAAACGAGGCCGCTTCTGCCGCGCGTGCCTTACGCGAGCGGCTGGTGGAAAAGCTCGGTTATGCCAGCGTCTGGGACGACCGTGAAGTGAGTGTCGGTGCCAGCTGGCAGGACGAGATGCAGCGTGCGCTGGATCGTTGCAAGATCCTCGTCGTATTGATTAGCAGCAATCCGTTTGCTGATGATTCGACCTGGCAGGTCGGGGAGATCGCGCACGCCCTCGCAGCAGGCAAGCCGATCATTCCGGTGCTGCTCGACGGCGCCACGCTGCCGGGCTCGGCCGCTCTTCCGCCCTCGATTCGCCAGTTGAACAAATACCACGCGTTTCCCTTGCACGCCGATCGTCTCGACGCCGACCTCGACCGCCTGACCGATGCCATCGTCCGCTCCGTGGGCGAAAGGACGAACGCCAAGTGAGCATGCCTGATCCGCAAGAGCTGGATCGCCCCGCCGCGCGGCCGCCGGACCGGACGCCAGCGCGAGCCTACCGTGCGCCGGCTCCGCGCCTGCGCGACCGTATTCTGCCGCTGCTCTACCCGCTGCCTGGCGGCGAGTCGGCGGCGGCGCGCTCACTGCTCGGGGTCGCCTTCGGGCTGGCGCTGGTGTTGCTCGCCTTGGCCGGCGTCGTCGCCCCGTTTGTCGTCCCGGACGCTGTGCGGCAGTGGTCACCCGCTTCGGCGCAGTCGGTCACCGACGCTGGGCAGCTTTCCCCTGGCACCCTCTTCCGCGACTGCAGGGACACGTCCTGCCCCTGGCTGGTCGTCGTCCCACCCGGCCGCTTTGCCATGGGCTCTCCCGCCAGCGAAGCGGATCGGAAACCCGACGAAGGCCGGCAACACGAGGTCGTCATCGCCGCGAAGATCGCGGTGATGCAACTCGAAGTCACCCGTGGCCAGTTTGCCGCGTTCGTCAACGAAACGAAATACCAGACCGAAGCCGGTTGCTACGCGTGGAATGGCAAGGAAATCGCAAATGATCCTAAAGGCGTCTGGAACAGTGTCGGCTTCACCGAGACCGACCAGCATCCGGTGGTCTGCGTCAGCTGGAACGATGCCCGGGCCTACGCGCAATGGCTGAGCCAGCGCACTGGCCGCAACTACCGCCTGCTCAGTGAAGCCGAATGGGAATACGCGGCCCGCGCCGGCAGCCAGACACCCTATGCCTTCGGCGATCGCGCGAATGAAATCTGCAGCTACGGCAATGTTGCCGACCGTAGCCTGAAGGACGCGCTGAAGGACCTGGCGAAAGGATGGAACTTTGCCGACTGTTCGGACGGTTATGTATATACGGCACCCGTCAAGTCATTCAAGGCGAACGCCTTTGGCTTGTACGATATGCTCGGCAATGCCTGGGAATGGACGGAGGACTGTTACCATGCCAACTACAGCAATGCACCCGAGGATGGTAGCGCATGGGTCGACGGAAACTGTTCGCTGCGTATCCTGCGCGGCGGGTGTTGGGGCGATGATCCGCGCGTCGCGCGGTCGGCCCTCCGCGGCGGGGACGCCCCCGGCAAGCGCGGCGACAACGTGGGTTTCCGCCTGGCCAGGACGCTGCCGTAGCGTAGCGAAGGGAGTTTGCCCCTTGTGTGTTCTTGGGGTCACCCATCTGGAGATGCGGCGGAGAGAGCTGCAGGAATGAGCCGCGGCGATCTAGTGATCATGCGGTAGGCAAGGCTCACGGAGAGTGGACAAGGCTCTTTTATCCTGCCTATACTCTCCGCGCAAACCATAGCCAACTTCCGGAGACAACGAGATGTTCAAGAACTACAAGGGTATCTTCAAGGACCTGCGCAATATGCAGGACAGGATGTGGCGGGAGTGCTCCCCGGGTTTCGTGTTGCCATCTGCGATGAACGAGTGGCAGCAACAGACCCTGGAGAATACGAACAAGCTGTTGGAACAGGCGGTCAGGCAGTCGCTGGATCTCCAGCGGGAATGGCTGGATCAGTGGTCTGAGCGCGCCGGTGATCGAAAACTCAAGCCCAAGATGTTCGCCGAACTGAGTGGCGATGCAAGAAATTCCATGCACAGCTGGCTCGACAACCAGAATCGGCTGTGGGACCAGTGGCTCCGGGTTCTCAGGGGCGGCGGCGAATCAGCCGATGTGCCGGATTTGGGGGAATGGGAAAAAGCCGTCCGCGCGTCTATCGAGCAGCAAATGGCCCTTTTGAATGACTGGTCCGAAATGGCGGACTTCAAGAAGCTTTCCACCGGGGAAGTGACGAAACTGTCCAGCCAGATCGAAAAGTCCCTGCTGAAGTCGATCAAGACCCAGCAACGGCTGTGGAGTCATTGGTTCAAACTCGGCGCCCTGGGGGAAAGCGCGGCAGTCGAGCAGAAAGCGGTTGGCGCCGAGAGCGGCAAAGAGAAGACAAGCAATGGCGCCAGTGCCAAACAGATCGCAGCTGAACCGGTCGCGTCGGAGGATGACCTCCAGAAGATCTCCGGGATCGGTCCGGGCCTGGAAAAGAAACTCAAGGATGCCGGTATTACCACCCTGAAAGACATAGCGGAACTCAGTGACGAGGATATCGCGCGCCTCGAGGACCAGGTCATCCGCTTCTCAGGGCGCATCAAGCGGGAACAGTGGGTGGATCAGGCAAAGGCTCTTATTTCCTGAGCACGAACGGAGGCGCCGCGACCCTTGGCATGCGCAAGGATGTCCTGTTTCAGGTGGCTGGCGCCTCCCGTCGCTGCGAGCCACGACAGCGACGGGAATTCAGCGCACAGCCCGAGGTGCTCGCCATCCTCGGCACAACAATCAAACTCCGGTCAAGGTCATCAGCAGTGGCGTACTCAGCGCCGCCAGGGCCGTCGACAACACCAGGCTGCTGGCCACCGGCCCTTCGAGGGTCTTGAACTGGCGCGACATCAGATAGACGTTGGCGCCGACAGCCAGTGAAGCGAGCAGCACCACGACCTGCGTTTCCATTGCCGGCAGACCGATGAGCCGCGCCAGCGACCAGACCACCAGCGGCTGCACGATCAACTTGAGGACGCAGATGGCGACGCTGATTCGCCAGCCGGCGCGCACCCCGTATTCAGCCAGCCCCATGCCGAGAACGATCAGCGCCAGCGGCGCAGCCGCCTGCGCCAGCATTGCCAGCGGCTGCGCGAGCAGCATCGGCAAGGGCCAGCCGCTGAGCCCGAACAAGGCGCCAGAAAGTATGCCGGCGACGATCGGATTGCTCAGCACGCCGCGCGCCGTCTTGGCGAAACCGCGCACCGAGAAATTGCCATGCTGCGCCCACTCGACCGACACGCTGAGCAGCGTCCACAGGATCAGGGCGTTGAACACCAGCACCAGAGCCACCGACGGAACCGCCGCCTCGCCGAGGGCGACCTTGGCCAGCGGCAGGCCAAGCAGCACATTGTTCGAGAAGACGCCGCCAAGCGCGAAAACCGACTGCCCGACGCCGTCAAGCGCGAACAGCCGCCAGGCGAGCAGACGGCCGATCACGAAGACGATCAGGCAGCCGCCGAAAAAAGCCAGCAGCAGGCGGGCATCGACCGGCGGCAGCTTCGAGAAGTCGCTCATCATGCGGAACAGCATCGCCGGCAGGGCCACCGAGAAAACGAAACGCGAGAGATTCTCGGACATCGACTGCGGCCACTTGCAGGCGCGCATCAGCAGATAGCCGGCGAGCACCAGGACGAACAGGGGTGTGGCCAGCCCGACGTGGTGGAGGAAAGTATTCACTGCGCCCAAATGAATGGACCGCGCTCGCCCCTCAATCGCCGAAACTGGGTGGGCGCTTGTCGCGCATGGCGGTCATCGCTTCCTGGAGATCAGTCGAGGTCAGCATCGACGCATTCCACGTGGCCACGTAGTTCAAGCCGTCGGCCACCGAATGATCGCGCCCGTAGTTGAGCATTTCCTTGCTGCCGCGGATGGCCAGCGGCGATTTCGCGGCAATCGTCCGGGCAATCTGACGAACTCCGTCGAGCAGCATCTCGGGGGTCTCGAATAGCTGATTGATCAGGCCAATCAGCTTGGCCTCGAAACCATCGACCTTGCGCCCGGTATAGGCCATCTCGCGCGCGATTCCGTCAGGCACCAGGCGCGGCAAGCGCTGCAGTGTGCCGACGTCGGCGGCCATGCCGACATCGATTTCGCGCACCGCGAACTGCACGTCGGCGGCCGCATAGCGCATGTCGCAACAGGTCACCAAATCAATCGCGCCACCGATGCAGGCGCCGTGGATCGCTGCCAATACTGGTTTGCGACAACGTTCGACGCTCGACAGGCAATCCTGCAAGTCGAGGATCACCCGGCGCAGCGCCTCGCGTCCGCGCGCCGGGTCGCGATGGGCAACGGTCTCGGCAATCCCCGCCAGCATCGCCAGATCGATGCCGGCACAAAAATTCCGGCCGGCGCCGCTGAGCATCACCACCCGCACCTCATCGCTCTCGTCAGCCCAGCAAAAGGCCATGCGCAGTTCCTGCCACATGGCCTGATTGATCGCGTTCGACCGCTCCGGGCGGTTCAGCGTGATCTCGGCAAGGCCCTCGTTCAGTTCGATGGCCATCGTCGTCAACTCTGGAATGGCAGTACTCAAGCTGTTCTCCTGGAGGTGGGTTTTCTTTGCTGGAAGCGCTCCTGGCGGCGCGCGGCAGTGCCCGTGCAGTGTAATGGATTTGTCGGCTCGTGCCCTTGGCAGGCAATTGGCGCGACAATGGCTCCCCCTTCATCCCGTTCAAACATTGACTTGCCCCCGACCGCCGCGCGCATGCCTTCCCCCTCAACCGCCCTCTCTTCCAGCGCTGCCACCTCTTCCAACGCCTCCACCGCCGGCGCTCCCGAGCTGCCCCACGGCGCGCCAGAAATCCTCTACGCCGACGCGACCCTGCTGGTGGTCAACAAACCGGCCGGCCTGCTCTCGGTGCCCGGTCGCGGCGAGGACAAACAGGACTGCCTGAGCGGACGCCTGCAGGGCGAATTCCGCGATGCCTTGATCGTCCATCGTCTCGACATGCACACCTCCGGGATCCTGGTGTTGGCACGAGGAAAGGAGATGCAGCGGCGCCTGAGCATTCAGTTCGCCGAGCGACAGGTCGACAAGCGCTATGTCGCGCTCGTCGCCGGCCGACTGCCGACGAGCAGCGGCGAAATCGACCTGCCGCTGAGTGCCGACTGGCCGCGACGGCCGCGCCAGAAAGTCGACCCGCTCGCCGGCAAGCCCTCGCTCACCCGCTACCAGGTGCTCAGCCATGACCCAGCCACAAAGCACTCGCGCCTGCTGCTCCTCCCCCTGACCGGGCGCACGCACCAGTTGCGCGTGCACCTGCAAGCCCTCGGCCACCCGATCATCGGCGACGCGCTTTACGGCAACGCCGAACCCGCGGCGCAGGGCACACGTCTCATGCTGCACGCCGAGGCGCTGGCCTTCGCCCATCCCGAGAGCGGCCAGCCGCTGCGCTTTTTGTGCCCGGCACCGTTCTAGATCAAAGCCAGGCGCTGTCCGCTACGCGAGAATCCTGGCTGACGAGCTGCCCAGCTGACAAGCTCACAACTTTGCAACGCGCCCGCAGCAGACGGCCCGGCGCCTCTCCCGCTAACGGTCATGACCGCCGAGACGCCCCAGATCATGAAAGTCATGACCGTTTCCCTCTTCCCCAGACCCTTCTCCCGCAAGGGGAGACGGGAGTTTCGTGAGTCGCATCCGCGACTTTGACATTAACCCCTCATCGAGCCCCCGGAACATGCGCTTCTCCGAACAACCTCTATGGCTGGTTGGCTTCAGACCCTTCTTTTCCCTCGCCTGCCTTTCCGGACTCGCCTTGCCGCTTCTCTGGGCGCTGCTCTTCTCGGGAACGCTGGCCGCGCCGCCGGCGCCGTTTTCGTCGGTCCAGTGGCACGCGCACGAAATGTTCTTCGGTTTCGGCTGGGCGGTCATGGGTGGCTTCCTGCTGACCTCGACCAAGAACTGGGTCAAGATTCGCGGCTACCATGGCACGGCGCTGATCCTGCTGGTTGGCGCCTGGCTGCTCGAACGCGTTGCAATGTGGTACGCCGGTGCGCTGCCAGCGCTCGTCTTCGGTGTCGCCAGCAATCTTTTTCTGGCGTCGATCGTGGCCATGCTGCTGTGGTCGCTGATCCGGCACCGCGAGAGCGACACCTTCCGCGACAACTACTTCTTCCTGATCATCCTGCCGCTGTTCCTGGTCGCCAAGAACCTGCTGCTCAGCGACGCGTATTTTCAGGCCGGCGCGAGCATGACCCTGGGGCTTTTCCGCGTCGCCTTCCTGGTGATGCTCGAAAGAACGCTGACCCAGTTCATGAAGAACGCGCTGCAGGCCGAAATCCTGCGCAACGCTGTGCTCGACAACGGCATCAAGATGCTCGCCGTGCTGCTGGTCTTTGCCAGCCTGCTGCCGGCACCCGTTTCGGCGTGGACCGGTCTCCTGCTGGCGCTGCTGCTGCTCGCCCGCTTCGCCTTCTGGAAGCCGCAACTGGCGCTGCGCCGACTGGACATCGGCATCATGTATCTCGGTTACCTGGCGATCGTCGCGCAGCTGCTGCTGGAATTCGTGGCGCTGCTCGCGCAGCCGGCCTGGGTCGGCTCGCTGCCGATGCACGTCTTCACCTTCGGCGCCATGGGCCTGGTTATCCCGGCGATGTTGATCCGCATCGTCAACGGCCACACCGGCAGAAAAGTCGTTTTCGATCGCCTCGACAAGGCCGTGCTGTGGATCATGATCGCCGCCTTCGTGATCCGCATCGTCCTCCCGCAGATCGACCCGGCCGGCTACCTGCGCTGGATCGACCTCGCCGCAGCCTGCTGGTTTGCCTGCTTCGCGATTCTGGGATGGCGCTATATCCCGTACCTGCTTCGGCCGCGCGTCGACGGCAAGGAACACTGATTGCCGCGCGGGCGGCGAGGGCTGCGTACCACCGCCTAGCGCATGCGGCGCACGATCACCGCGACCACACACCACAAGGCCACCGGCAGCCAGTCGAGCAGCTGCGCACCAAGCGCCGCTGCACCACCGGACGCCGCCAGCCCGATGCGTGAAAACGCCGCCACGGCCAGTGTCGCCATCAAGGCGCCGGTATGGCGACCGGTGTGCAGCGGATTGCCGCTCTCGGCAGCCAGACCGATCGAAGCGCAGAGAATCGAGGCCCAGAAGATCCCGGCGATGAACTGACTCAGGAGCAGCGCCGCCAGCGAAACGGAAAGCGCCGCACCGGCCAGCGCCAGCGCGCCGAGCGGACAGGCCACCTGCAGCACCTGCAAGGGACCCCGCGCATGCACCAGGCGACCGACGCCGAGCAGGCCGAAGCTGAAGCCGATCCAGAAGACCGGCATCAGCCAGGGCAGCAGCGCCGGATCCGCCAGGCGCTTGAAGTGCGCTGCCGAGTTGATCAGCGAGTGCACCTGTTGTCCGAAGGCGAGCAGCAGAGCAAGTAGCAGCAGCAAGGCCCACGAGGCCTTGCTCCCAGAAGCGCCCGCCGCCGGCGAACCTCCGCCAGCCGACGACATCGGCGCAGCAGCCGGCAAGCGCCGCTCGACATAAACCAGCGCCAGAGCTGAAGCGGCCACTGCCAGGGCGCTGAGCAGGAACGGCAGCGCCGGATCCACGCCCTTGAGAACGATCGCCAAGTAAGGCGCCAGCGCCGACGCCACCGCCAGCCCGAGCAGCTGGATGCCAGCCAGCCGCGGCAGCGTCGCCCGCCCCGCGTAGCGCGAAAGCAGCACGTACGGTGGAGCCCGCAAGGCCGACGACGTCGCCACCCAGACGCTGACGGCCAACAGGAAGAGCAGCGGCGTCGCGGCCAGCCAGGGCATCAGCAGCATGACCAGCGCCGAAACCGCCGACAGCAGCACCAGCATCGGCCCGATCCTGCGCAGCGCCGCCCGCGCCCGATCGACGGCGACCCCCATCCACCAGTCGGCCAGCGCAAAGATCAACTGGTCAGCGGCAATGATCCACGGCAGATAGCGCCTGTCGATGCCCCCACGCGCCAGCAGCTCGGGAAGAAAGATGACATAGACCACCCAACTCAGCGCGAAGAAGAACTCCACCCCTGCCAACAACCAGGCTGCGCGGGTATCGCCAAGGGGGGATGCGGTAGTCATGGCGGCAATCGTGCCACGAAATCAGTGCCAAGCAAAGAAACGCGGAGGCGTGCCGGTCGAGTTTCGATCCGTTGCGCTCAAGCGCTGGCTCTGGAAAGCTGCCCCTTCCGATAGCGGCGCCTGGAAAGCAACGTGGCCGCAACGATAGCGATACAGGCGAGCGCGTTGCCGAAAAAAATCACCGCCATGACCAGGTCGCCCAGACAAACGAGCGCATAGGCAATGGTCGTCAGACGCGACAGCAGAACGCTGCGAGCATTGCGCCGAGCTCTCAGCCTTTCTGGCCGACCCCGTCCGTCAGCTCTGGCTTTTCAAAGCCGCGCAAACGTACCGCAGCCATGTCGAGAACTCGATTCGCAATCATGGCTGCGACGTGGACTGCGAAACCCGGCGCCAGGGGAGTCCACATGGTCTGCTATGCACCAAGAATTAGGCCAGCTACGAGCGGCGGCGAACGCAGCGCCAGCGGGATCTCGCAGCACAGGCTCGCCTGAGCAGTGCGCCGCTCGGAGGCTGAAGCGCTCTCCCTTTTTCCCTGCCCTGCCCGGCCGGATCAGCGCCGGATCAGCGCCGGATCAACGCGGCCGCAGCGGGTCGAGCAGGCCGGAGAGACCATTGTGGTCGAGTTCGTGCATCAGCGCCAGGAGCTGGCCGAGCTTGCCGGGCGGGAATCCTTCGCGGGCAAACCAGTTCAGGTAATTGCCCGGCAGGTCGGCGATCAAACGACCCTTGTACTTGCCGTAGGGCATGCTCCAGGTCAGCAGCAGTTGCAGGTCGTCGGGATTCACTTGCCGATCACCTCATGGACTCTTCACGTCGTCAAGCCATCGACTCGGCGACGCAGACGCGCGCCATTCGTCGCCCGAGCTGCCGGCGCCGATAGCCGTCAAAATTGCCGTCAGCAGTTGCCAGGCCCGTCCCACGGAGGCAATCTCGACCCGCTCACCGGGCGCGTGCGCGCCGCGGATGGTCGGCCCGAAGGAAACCATCTCCAGGCCCGGGTAGCGAGCGGCGATGAGGCCGCACTCGAGGCCGGCGTGAATCACCTGCACCGTCGATGCAGCGCCGAACTGCTGTCGGTAGACCGACTGGCAAAGCGCCAGCAGCGGTGACGCCGGATTCGGCGTCCAGCCCGGATAGTGGCCGGCTTTCTCGGTGGCGGTCCCCGACAGGGCGAAAAGCGCCACGATCTCGTCGGCGAGGGCGGTGCTGCCGCTCTCGATCAGCGAGCGGACCATGAAATTGCAGCCGCCGCCGCTCGCCGCGATGCCGACCATGCCGAGGTTGTTCGAGGTCTCGACCACTCCCGGGACACTCAGGCTGCGGCGGCGCACACCGTGCGGCGCGGCAGCGAGCGACGCCAGCCAGATGAATTGATCGTCCGGCGACATCACGTCCGCTACCGAGGCCGGCAAGAGATCGATTGCCAGCGCCTCGTCGACGCCCTGCAACTCCTGGCGCAGCAGTGACTGCCAGGAAGCCAGGCTCGCCGCCAGAGCCTCCACATCCGCCGCCGGCAAAGCCAGCGTCGCCGACGCTTCCCTGGGCAGCGCGTTACGGGCCGAGCCCCCGTGCAGTTCCGCCAGACGCATCGGGAAGCGGCTTTCCAGATCACGCAGCACGCGCACCAGCAGCTTGATCGCGTTGCCGCGCTCGGCGTCGATATCGATGCCGGAATGCCCGCCGCGCAAACCGCGCAAATCGATGCGCCAAGCCGCCCAGCCGTCCGGCAGCGCTTCTGCCCTGCCCTCCCGGTGAACATTGACGTCCAGTCCACCCGCGCAGCCCAGGTAAAACTCGCCCCACTCCTCGGTATCCAGGTTTACCAGCAGCCGACCCTGCAGCAGCCCGGGCTGCAGGCCGTGCGCCCCGCCCATGCCGGCTTCCTCGTCGACGGTCAACAGCGCTTCGAGCGGGCCGTGCAGCAGCGAGTGGTCCTCGAGGACCGCCAGGATCAGGGCCACGCCAATACCGTTGTCGGCGCCCAGCGTCGTGTCCTCGGCCAGCAGCCAGCCATCGCGGCACAGCGGTCGAATCGGATCGCAGGCGAAGTCGTGCGCAGTGCCTGCATTCTTCTGGCAGACCATGTCCAGATGCGCCTGCAGAACCACGCCAGGGGCCTCCTCCATGCCACGGCTGGCCGCCTTGCAGAGCAGAAGATTGCCGGCCGAATCGACGGTCGCCGACAGTCCCCTGGCCAGCGCCCAACGCTGAATCTCGCCGCGCAATCCCGCTTCCGCCTTGGACTGCCGGGGAATACGGCAGAGCATGGCAAAATGCGCCCATACGGCTGCCGGCTCGAGCGTGGCGAAAACGGGGTCGATACTTGCTGGCAAGGTGTTGTCCATGTCGATGGGTCGCTGGCTGACGATCGGAAATGCGAGGCCTGCAGGATACGCGCTACGGGCCTACGCTTCCAGAAGGCTTAATCTTGATTCCCGACTCCTGGCCCCCGGCGCCTGACTCATGACTCCCGACTCACGGCCGCTTCCCCCGAGAAGCGCGCAGATGCACGACGCGGCCCCGCCGAAGCCGTAGAATTGGCGACCTGCAACACGCATAGGAGCAAGGCTTGAACGACAGCACGCGGTCTCCAGATCGCCACGCGAAAGCAACCGTGATCCTGGTGCATGGCCTGTGGACGCCAGCCGCCGTGTTCAGCCTGCACAGTCATTGGCTCAAACGGCGCGGTTACCGCACGCGGCGTTTCGGCTACCCCAGCGTGCGCGCCACACTGTCGCAGAACGCGCAAGCGCTGCAGCGCTTTATCGCGGCGACCAGCGCCAGCGAGATCCACCTCGTCGGCCACAGCATGGGCGGTCTGATCATCCTCGACCTCCTCGCACATGCACCCGATCCGCGCCTGCGCCGGGCCGTCTTTCTCGGCACGCCCAGCCTCGACAGTCACTGCGCACGACGGCTGGCCAGGGTTGCCGGCATGCCAACGCTGCTCGGCCGCTCGATCATGGAATGGTTGTCGCGGCCAACGACGTCACAGGTCTTGCCGCAGTCGGCGGTCCCGGTCGGCGTGCTTGCCGGCACCCGCAGCGTCGGCCTGGGGCGCATCGTGCCCAGCCTGCCACAGCCCAATGATGGCGTCGTCAGCGTGTCGGAAACGCGCCTGCCCGGTGCGGCCGACTTCATCACCCTGCCGGTCGCGCATTCGGAGATGCTCGCCTCACGCGCCTGTGCGGCCGAGATCGTTTCTTTTCTGGAGACGGGTCGCTTTCGGCATGATTGAGAGAAAGAGACGGTTTGGAAACTCGCTCTTGCTGCCACTACTCGTAGCCTTGCTGGTCGGCTGCGGCAACGCCGGCTACTACGCGCAGGCGGTCGGCGGGCACCTGGCCGTGATGCGTGCGGCCACGCCGATCGACGAGCTGTTGCGCGACCCGGACAGCGATCCGCGGCTGAAGGCGAAACTGCACGAGGTGCAGGCGATACGCGACTTCGCCAGCCGCGAACTGGCACTGCCCGAGAACGGCAGCTATCGCAGCTACGCCGACCTCGGTCGCCCCTACGTCGTGTGGAACGTGTTCGCCGCGCCCGAGCTGTCACTCAAGGCCAAGAACTGGTGCCTGCTGATGGTCGGCTGCGTAAGCTACCGCGGCTACTACGACCAGCGCGAAGCGGAACAACTCGCCGCCGAACTGCGCCAGCAGGGTTACGACACCTATGTCGCCGGCGTCCCCGCCTACTCCACACTCGGCTATTTCGACGACCCGCTGCTCAACACTTTCCTGCGCTTCGGCACGCCAGAAGTGGCACGCATCGTCTTTCACGAACTGGCGCACCAGCAGCTCTTCGTGAAGGACGACTCGCTTTTCAACGAATCCTTCGCCACCGCTCTTGAGAATGAAGGTATGCGCCGCTGGCTGGCGGCCAACGCGGCACCGGAGCAGCGCACCGCTTTCGAGACGCAGCGGGCACGCAAGGCGGCCTTTGCGGCGTTGATGCAGGCCTATCGCGAAGAATTTCGCGCGCTCTATGACGTTGACGACAGTCGCTCGGTCGACCAGCAACGCGTAGCCAAGGCAGCACTGTTCGCCGCCCTGCGGCGCGACTACGCCGAACTGAAGACGAGCTGGGGCGGCTACGCCGGCTATGACCCGTTCTTTGCCAGCGATCTGAACAACGCCAAATTGGCGTCGCTTGCCCTCTACAACGAGCTGGTACCGGCCTTCGAAGCCCTGCTCGCGCAGCAGAACTTCGACCTGCCGCAGTTCTACCGCAGCGTCGCCGAGCTGGCAGCGCTCGACAAGAGCGCGCGACGCAAGGCACTGACGCAGCTGCAGCCGGCAACGGATGTCCGCCAGCTAGTTGAGGACAGCGTCACGCTCAGCGCGGCGGAGATCCGCTGATGCCTTCCAATAGCCGAGGCAACCACAAGTCTCGCGCTCACCACCGACGTGGTCATTGGATCAGGTCTTCAGCCGATACCCGGTCTTGAAAATCCACGCCACGACCGCCAGAAACACCGCCAGAAACGATAGCGTCATGAACAGGCTGATGCCGACGGCGACGTCGGCGACGCCATAGAAGCTCCAGCGGAAGCCGCTGACCAGGTAAACCACCGGGTTGAACAGAGTAATCGTCTGCCACACCGGTGGCAGCATGTTGATCGAGTAGAAGCTGCCGCCGAGGAAGGTCAGCGGGGTGATGATCAACAGCGGCACGAGCTGCAATTTCTCAAAATTGTCGGCCCAGATGCCGATGATGAAACCGAAGAGGCTGAAAGTCACCGCCGTCAGCACCAGGAAGAGCAGCATCCAGACCGGATGCGCCACCTGCAGCGGCACGAACAGCCCGGCCGTCGCCAGGATGATCAGGCCGAGGATGATCGACTTGCTCGCCGCGGCGCCGACGTAGGCGGCCGCGATTTCGATGTACGAGACCGGTGCCGACAGCAGCTCGTAGATGGTGCCGGTGAATTTCGGGAAATAGATGCCGAACGAAGCGTTGGCCACGCTCTGCGTCAGCAGCGACAACATGATCAGCCCGGGGACGATGAAAGCGCCATAGCTGATGCCTTCGACCTCGTCGATGCGCGAACCGATCGCTGCGCCGAAAACAACGAAGTACAGGGAGGTCGAAATCACCGGCGAAATGACGCTCTGCAACAGCGTGCGGCGGGTACGTGCCATCTCGAAGAGGTAAATCGCGCGCATGGCGTGCCAGTTCATTTCTCTTCCTTCACCAGACTAACGAAGATATCTTCCAGCGAGCTTTGCGTGGTGTGCAGGTCCTTGAAAACGATGGCCGCGTCGTTGAGCCCCTTGAGCAGAGCGACGATGCCGGTTCGCTCGCGCTGGGCGTCGAAGGTATAGATCAGCTCGTTGCCATCGCTGGCAAGTTCCAGCTGGTAAGCGGCGAGCGCGGGCGGGATATGCTCCAGAGGGCTCTGCAGATGCAGGGTCATCTGCTTCTTGCCCAGCTTGCGCATCAGCTCGGCCTTGTCGTCGACCAGAATGATCTCGCCCTTGCTGATCACCCCGATGCGGTCGGCCATCTCTTCGGCCTCGTCGATGTAATGGGTAGTCAGGATGATGGTCACCCCGCTGGCCTGCAGCGAGCGCACCAGTTGCCACATGTCACGCCGCAAATTGACATCGACCCCCGCCGTCGGCTCGTCGAGAAACAGGATCTCCGGCTCGTGCGACAGCGCCTTGGCGATCAGCAGGCGGCGCTTCATACCGCCCGACAGGGTGATGATCTTGTTGTCTTTTTTCTCCCACAGCGACAGGTCGCGCAGCACCTTTTCGATGTATTCGGGATTCGCCGGCTTGCCGAACAGGCCACGGCTGAACGACACCGTCGCCCACACGGATTCAAAGGCATCGGTGGTCAACTCCTGCGGCACCAGACCGATCATTGCGCGCGCCGCGCGGTAGTCGGTGACGATGTCGTGGCCATCCACGCGAACCTTGCCCTCGCTGGCCTTGACGATGCCGCAGATGATGCTGATCAGCGTCGTTTTTCCCGCGCCGTTGGGACCCAGCAAGGCGAAGATTTCGCCACGGCGGATGTCCAGATCGATGCACTTGAGCGCCTGGAAGCGCGAATCGTAGGTCTTGGAAAGCCCGGATACGGAGATGATTGTCTGCATCGGTGGGAACATAACAGATCGCGGCGATTCGTCCAAAATATGCGGCCGGGCTTGCCTCAGGCTCGCCGCCCTTGCATCAGCCGGTGCACCAACCACGAGCCGCCAAGCGCGCCGACCAGCAGGAGCAAGGCCACGCGCAAGTCATTGAGTGCCGCCGGCGCGACCAGCAGCAGTATGCCCAGCCCCAGCATCATGTTTCCGGAGACCAGCTTGAGAAGCCGCCCTTCGCTCTCCGACAACTTGCGGGAACCGAGCGAGCAGGTAAAAACCAGGGTAATGATCATCAGCGGGATGATATAGACGATGTTGTAGAGCAGCAGATAGGCGTAATGCTGCCACGGTGCCAAGTCCGACAGCGTCAGCAAGCGCGTATAGACCATTGGAAAGCCGGCGGTACACAACAGCTCATACGAATTCGCCGCTACCGCTAGGGCCACCGTGCCCAGCGTCAGCGCCGGCAGGCTGTCAGCGCGCAGCAGCCCGCGCACGCGCTGGTAGAGACCGGGCTTGGCGGCATCGGAGATGCTCAGCGAAATCCCTTTCCTGAACCAGAAATAGTCCTTGATGTTGATCAGTGCGATGACTATCGCCAGCCCCCCGGCCGCGGTCGTGACCAGCGCGATCTCGCCCAGCCAGCGGAAGGCATTGAGCCAGGCGGCCATGAAGACGAAGTAGATCAGGCCGGAGAAAAACAGGAAGACGCCGCCGATGAACAGCATGCGAGCGCGGCTGCCGGCATGGATGAGCAGCGACAGTAGGAACAGAAGAACGAAGAAGGCGCAGGGATTGAAAGCGTCGAGTCCGGCGATGACCAGGGTAAACACCGGCAGCGACAACTGCTCGGGCGTCATTCTGCCAAGCAGCGGCAAATCGACCCCGGGAGGAGCCTGCAGCACTTGCGCGGCAGAGCCTTCGGCGACGTCGATGCCGGCGTCGTGACACGACTGCAGCGCGTCCTCCAGTGCCCGCCCGCTGACTTCCGGGCGGTCGAAACCGACTTCCATGCGACCACAGAACAGGAAGGCGGGAACGCTGCTCGCCTCCTGCCCCAGCGACGCTGCCATGGCGACATAGGCCTTGACAGCCTCCTGTTCGCTGCTGAGGTCTCGACTGTGTAGCTGCAGCCAGGGATAACGCGCAGGCAGCGCCTCTACGAACGGCCTGGCCGCCTGACAATGTGGACAGCTTTGCGTCCAGAAGAAGTACAAATGCAGCCGCCGCTCGCCAGCCGCATCGTGGTCGAGCCAGAGCGGCGCGTCGGCCACGGCTGGCAAGGACGAAATGGCGGCCAGGGTGAGCAGGCAGATCAGGCGCAAGGCCCAAGCCACGGCAGGAAGTTGTTGTCTCATCGCGCTTTGATGCGGATGCCGACCATGAACGGATGCACCAGCCGGCAACTCGTGCTGTTTACCTATCATCGCGCCGATAGGCGATTCGAACAAGAAAGCGGCAGCAAGGGTCCTGACACGAAGGGACACCCCAAATCACGACACTCATGACCGCTCTCCTCTTCTCCCGGCCCTTCCCCGCAGCAGGGAGTCAGTCAGGCAGCCAATGGCAAGCGAAGCTCTGTCCCGATTTCCTGCGATGAGTCGAGCCTAGTTTCTTGCGAGGTTGCTCTTGCGCGCATGTTTGTCCCGCAGGTCTTCGGCATCACGCTTGATCTCGGCCAGGTCCAGCAGCATTGCGCTCCAGCCGTACCACAAGGCGTAATCCGGATTGGAGTGAAAGGCACCCTGGAAGGCACGCATGCGATGCTTGAGATGCATGACGAACAGCTTGTGCTCGATTGGCGTCGGCGCATCATGGAAAGCGAGCAGGTCCGGGAAATCATAGGCGTAGTTGGCGGGTTTGCTCAGCACGCCATCCGCATACAGCCCGGCAACGATGCGGATCGCCTCGGCCAGCTGGTGGTCCGCCTGGCGAATGATCTGATCGCCTTTGTCCAACTCGCCGCGGGCGAAGTTCTCCGAGTGGCACTGGCTACAGGTCTTGATCATCTTCTGCCGCTCCTTGTCGAAGCTGGCTTGATCCAGCCGCGCGACGTCGGCCGCCTTGACGGCCTCGAGACGGGCGGTCGGATTACCCTGCGGGTCGAGGACGCCAAGCGCCTGCAGGATGGTGATCTGGTCAGCCTTCCAGGTCGGGTCCTCGGGTAGCGGCAGGCGTACGGCGAGGAAGCCCCAGGCGGTCCGCACCTCGTGATTGCCGTCCTGCATGTGACAGGTCTGGCAAGTCGGTGCGGCAGCAGTTTCCGGCAGGATCCCGTTTTGCTTGAGCAGCGCGCGCACCCCATGTTTGGACGAGGAATACATCTCCCACTGCGGGTGATCGAAGCCCATGTGGCAGGTCTGGCATGCCTGCGGCGCTTGCGCTTCCTTCTTGCTGAAGAGGTGACGCGTATGGCAGGCATCACAGGAAGCATTGCCGTGCTCGATACCCTGGGACCTGAGCGCTTTGACCTCCTCCTCGGACTTGACGCCCAGCTTGTGACAACCACCGCAACCCTTCATGCCGGCGGCGAGTTGCATGGGCAGCATATGGGTCGTCGGCATGGCCTTCATGACGGTCCACGCCAGCGCATGCTTGCCGTCCCTGAACTGGCCTTCCTGCTGAGCGTGGCAGGAACCGCAGGTGGCCGCCGTGGGCATCGTGGCCAGCTTGGCATCTTCCATGTCCTTGTGCTCCTTGCCGTGACATGTCGCGCAGGTCGCCCGATCTTCTTTCTTGACCGTGGCGTGCTTGCTCGTCTCCCAGTCCTTGACCACGCCAGGCGACATTTTCCGATGACACTTGACGCATTCATCGGCGAAGGTGGGCATTGAAAACAGGATCGCGACCAGGAAGGCGAACGCAGATGTCCCATACATGATGAATTCCCCCTTGGAGTTGTTTGCAGGTGCAATTTCACTCTAGACCGTCAAGCGGCAAAAAACCATGTGCGCGAACATGTTTCTTCCGTTTGCCGCCCGTGCGGCTGCCAAGCTGCCAACGGCGAGCGTGTATAATCCCGCCCGATGGCAGCGCATGTCGCGCGGATTCCCCGCCCCTCTCGCAGACCACAGGCCCACCCCATGAAACCTCGCCCCGACGACGACTGCGGTCGCTACCTGCCGGCCGCTTGCGGCGCAGACGAGGCGCGTCCGGCGAGATGAAAAAGGCATGAACAGAAGTCTGATCGGGATCCTGTGGATCGCCTTGGTGGCGGTCTGGTTCGGCACGCTCGACCAGCGCGCGCTGGTCCGCCCGGACGAGGGGCGCTATGCGGAAATCCCGCGCGAAATGGCGGCCAGCGGTGATTGGGTGACGCCCCGCCTCAACGAATTCAAATACTTCGAGAAGCCGGCTCTGCAGTACTGGGCGACGGCTACCGGCTACAAGCTTTTCGGCGAGAGCGAATGGACAGCGCGACTCTGGCCGGCACTGACCGGCTTTCTGAGCGTGCTGCTCGCCTGGTGGACCGGACGGCGATTGTGGGGACCGCTGGCGGGTCATCTGGCGGCGGCGATCCTGGCCAGTTCGCTGCTGTTCGTCGTTCTCGGGCACCTGATCACCCTGGACATGGGCTTGTCGTTCTTTCTGCAGCTGGCGTGGACCGCGTTCCTCTTTGCGCAGAACGATGAGCGCAGCATCAGCCGGCGCTGGATGCTGCTGGCCTGGGGCGCGGTGGCCTTGGCGGTGCTCTCCAAGGGCCTGGTCGCGCTGGTGCTGGTCGGCGCCGCGCTGCTCGGCTACACGCTGCTCAACCGCGACCTCTCGCCATGGAAACGGCTGTCGCCGCTGAGCGGGCTGGCGCTGTTCCTGCTCATCGCCGCGCCGTGGTTCGTGGCGGTATCGCTGGCCAATCCCGAATTTCCGCAGTTCTTCTTCATCCACGAGCACTTCGAGCGCTTTCTATCGACGGTGCACCGCCGCGACGAGCCGGGCTGGTATTTTCTTGCCGTGTATGCACTGGGCGCATTACCGTGGTCGCTGTTGCTGGTGCATACCCTGCTCAAGTCGTGGAGTGGGGGAACGGCGGGACGTTTCAGCGCCGACCGCTTCCTGCTGGTGTGGATCGCCACCACCTTCGCCTTCTTCAGTATCTCCAGCTCGAAGATGGCGCCCTACATCCTGCCGGTCTTCCCGGCCCTGGCGCTGCTCGGCGGCCGCCATATGGCCCGCCTGTCGCGGCGCGCCTGGCTGATCCATCTGGCACTCCTCGCGACGCTGGCGGTGGTGGCCCTGGCGGTGACGCCACGGGTGTTGCGTCTGGCCGGCGACTCGTACTCGCTGGAAATGCTGCAAGGGGTCAGATCCTGGCTGACCGGCGCGGCAGTAGTATCGCTGGCCAGCTTCGTGACAGCGATGTTTCTGGTATGGAGGCAGCGCAACGGCGCCGCGGTGGCGATCCTGGCCATCGGCGGTCTGCTGAGTACTAGCGCCGGCTTGCTCGGCCATGATCACCTGGCGCCCTACAGTTCCACGCGTGGCCTGGCCGCGCAGGCGCTGCCCAGGCTAAAGCCCGACGTGCCCTTCTACAGCGTCGACTACTATGAGCAGACCTTGCCGTTCTACATCAAGCGCACACTGACCATGGTCCAGACGCAGAATGAGCTGTCCTTCGGCATCGAGCAGGAGCCACACAAGTGGATTCGCACGATCGACGAGTTCGTGCTGCGCTGGCGTCACGACCGCGAGGCCTTCGCGATCATGACGCACGACGTTTTCGAGCGCCTGGCGGCCGCCAGCCTGCCGATGCGCGAGATCGCCCGCAACCGGCGCTACGTGATCGTCGAGAAACCCGCCGCTGCGCTCCCGCCCGGCACAACGACAGAGGGATGAACTGAGATGACCCTGGTCGCTTTTGCCCTGGTGCTCACCGGCGTGCTGCTCAACGCTGCCGCTCAACTGTTGCTCAAGGCTGGCACCAATGCCATCGGCCATTTCGATTTCGCCTTCGCCAACATCATCCCGATCGGCCTCAAGGTCGCCGGTCAACCGACGATCGTCGCCGGCCTGGCGTGCTACGTGGTCAGCGTCGTGGTCTGGATCATGGCCCTGTCGCGGGTCCCGGTGAGCATCGCCTATCCGATGCTGTCGATCGGCTATGTGATCAACGCCTTGATCGCGCACTACTGGTTCGGCGAGATCCTAGTGATGCAAAAAGCGCTGGGCATCGGTTTCATCATCATCGGGGTGATCCTGGTGGCCAACTCATGAGTACCTCGATACCAATGACTCCGCCAAAACCCCCCATGCTGCCGATCACCCGCCCGTCGATCGACGAAGAGACCATCGCCGCGGTCTGCGAAGTGCTGCGCTCGGGCTGGATCACCAGCGGCCCGAAAGTGCAGGCTTTCGAAGCGGCGCTCTCGGCGATCTGCGGCGGCCGCCCGGTGCGCGCCTTCAACTCCGGTACCGCGACCCTCGAGGTGGCGCTGCGCCTGGCCGGCGTCGGCCCCGGCGACGAGGTGGTCAGCACGCCGCTGACCTGGGTGGCGACGGCCAACGTGATCCTCGAAGTCGGCGCCACGCCGGTACTGGTAGACATCGACCCGCTGACGCGCAACATCGACCTCGAACAGATCGAAGCGGCAATCACGCCACGCACGAAGGCGCTGCTTCCGGTCGACCTGGCCGGCCTGCCGGTGGACCGCGACCGGCTGTACGCGATTGCCGACCGCCACCACCTGCGCGTCGTCGAGGATGCCGCGCAATCCTTCGGCGCAGCATGGAAGGGGCAGGCGATCGGCAGCATCGGCGACTTCGTCTCGTTCAGCTTTCATGCCAACAAGAACCTGACCACCTGCGAGGGCGGCGCCCTGGTACTACCCGGCGACATCGACATTGGCCTCTGCGAGCGGCGCCGGCTGCAGGGTGTCATGCGCGCGGCCGACGGGACGATGGACGTGGACGTCCTGGGCGGCAAGTTCAACCTCACCGACGTCGCCGCCGCGGTCGGTCTTGGCCAGCTCCGGCACCTGCAGGAATTCACCAAGCGCCGTCGCGTCCTGGCCAAGCGCTACTTCGAGAAAATCGACCGGGCGCTTGGCCTGACGCTGCCACTCGAGGATTTCAGCAGCTGCAACTGGCACATGTTTCAGCCGCTGCTGCCGACCGGCAGCGACCGCGGCGCCTTCATCGCGGTGATGAAGGAAGAGGGCATCGGCGTCGGCGTGCATTACCCGCCACTGCACCTCTTTAGCCTGTACCGGCAACTTGGGTTTCGCGCCGGGCAGTTCCCGCGGGCCGAAGATGTCGGCGCCAGGACCGTTACCCTGCCACTTTTTCCGGCCATGAGCGATGCCGATGTGGACCGCGTCTGCGCCGCACTCAGCCGCAGCTTGAAGATCAAGAACTAACGCTCATGACAATCGACATACCCCAGATGATGAAAGTCATGACCGTCACCCTCTCCTGAGCACGCCATGATCCCGCCAGAAATCTCCGTCATCATTCCCGTCTATAACGAAGAGGATGGTCTGCCGACCCTGTTCGCCCGCCTGTACCCGGCGCTCGACCGACTGGAAACTCCTTACGAGGTGGTGTTCATCAATGATGGCAGCCGTGATCGTTCGGCGGCACTGCTCCGCGAACAGTACCAGCGGCGCCCGGATGTCACCCGTGCCATACTGCTTGCCGCCAACGCCGGCCAGCACATGGCGATCATGGCCGGCTTCGAACACGCGCGCGGACAGATCATCGTCACCCTCGACGCCGACCTGCAGAATCCGCCCGAGGAAATCGGCAAGGTCATCGACAAGATGCGCGAAGGCCACGACTACGTCGGCAGCATTCGCCGCAAGCGCCACGACAATCTCTTCCGCAGCGGCGCATCGAAAGCGATGAATTACCTGCGCGAGAAAATCACCCGCATCCGCATCACCGACCAGGGCAACATGCTGCGCGCCTATTCGCGGACGGTGGTAAACGCCATCAACTCGTGCAAGGAAGTCAGCACCTTCATCCCGGCCCTGGCCTACACCTTCGCCCGCCACCCGGCGGAAGTGATCGTCGAGCACGAGGAGCGCGCCGCCGGCGAATCCAAGTACTCGATCTACAGCCTGATCCGCCTCAACTTCGACCTCATGACCGGCTTCTCGCTGGTGCCGCTGCAGTGGTTTTCGATGCTCGGCATCGTCGTCTCGCTCGGCTCGGCGGCACTGTTCGTGCTGCTGATCGTTCGCCGGCTGGTCGTTGGTCCAGAGGCCGAAGGCCTGTTCACCCTCTTTGCATTGATGTTCTTCCTGATCGGCCTGGCGCTGTTCGGCATTGGCCTGCTCGGCGAATACGTCGGCCGTGTCTACCAGCAGGTACGCCATCGCCCACGCTATCTGATCGAAGCGATCCTTGAAGGAGAGCAATGAGCGGCGGTCCACAAGCGGTGCCGGCAGTGCGGGCGGTCGTCTTTGCCTACCACAATGTCGGCGCCCGCTGCCTGCGCGTATTGAGGGCGCACGGCGTCGAAGTTGCGCTGGTGGTGACACACGCGGACAACCCAGCCGAGAATATCTGGTTCGAGCGGGTGGCGGACCTGGCGCACGACTACGACATCCCGGTGGCCACCCCTGATGACCCCAACACGCCCGATTTCGCAGCCCGCCTGCGCGCGCTGCAGCCCGATTTCTTCTTCTCCTTCTACTACCGGCTGATGCTCAAGCCGGCGCTGCTGGCGATCCCGGCGCGCGGCGCCTACAACATGCACGGCTCGCTACTCCCCAGCTACCGCGGCCGTGTACCGGTGAACTGGGCGCTGATCCATGGCGAGCGCGAAACCGGCGCCACGCTGCACCGCATGGTGGAGAAGCCCGACGCCGGCGAGATCGTCGCTCAGCAGGCAGTACCGATCCTCCCCGACGACACCGCCGGTGAAGTCTTCGGCAAGGTGAGCGTGGCCGCCGAGCTGGCGCTGGACCAGGCGCTGCCGGCGCTGCTCGCCGGCACGGCGGCTCACCGGCAGCCCGATCTGAGCATCGGCAGCTATTTCGGCGGCCGCAAGCCCGAGGATGGGCGCATCGATTGGCAACAACCGGCGACGGCGGTGCACAACCTGATTCGCGCCGTCGCGCCGCCCTACCCCGGCGCCTTTTTCGACTTTCGCGCGCAGCGCGTCGTCATCACCCGCAGCCTGGCTTGGCCCGCTGCCAACGGCCCAAGCGGACGGCCCGAGCTCTATCGCGACGGCTCTTGCCTGTTTGCCCGCTGCGGCGACGGCGGTGTGCTCAAGATCCTGTCGCTTGAAGTGGACGGCGAGGCCATCGCGCCCGCAGCCCTGCCCACCCACCTGGCCCAAAACCCTATCCCTCTGATCTGACGCTCATGAAAAAAATTCTCATCCTCGGCATCAATGGCTTCATCGGCCACCACCTCTCGCAACGCATCCTGGCCGCCACCGACTGGGAGGTTTACGGGATGGACGTCAACCGTGAGCGCGTCGCCGACCTGCTCGACAACCCGCGCTTTCATTTCTTCGAAGGCGACATCATGATTAGCAAGGAGTGGATCGAGTATCACGTCCGCAAGTGTGATGTCGTCCTGCCGCTGGTCGCCATCGCCACCCCGGCAACCTACGTCACCGAGCCGCTGCGTGTCTTCGAACTCGACTTCGAGGCCAACCTGCCGATCATCCGGCACGCGGTCAAGTACAAGAAGCGGGTCGTCTTCCCGTCCACTTCCGAGGTCTATGGCATGAGCCAGGACCCCGAGTTCGATCCCGAGAGCTCGCCACTGATCTACGGCCCAATCAACAAGCCGCGCTGGATCTACGCCTGCGCGAAGCAAATGATGGACCGCGTGATCCATGCCTACGGCCAACAGGAAGGCCTGCAGTACACCCTTTTCCGCCCGTTCAACTGGATTGGCCCCGGCCTGGATTCGATCCACACCCCCAAGGAAGGCTCGTCGCGGGTGATCACCCAGTTCCTCGGCCACATCGTTCGCGGCGAAGCCATCAAGCTGGTCGATGGTGGCGCGCAGAAGCGTTCCTTCACCTACGTCAGCGACGGTATCGACGCGCTGATGAAGATCATCGACAACAAGAATGGCGTTGCCGACAGCAAGATCTACAACATCGGTAACCCGCAAAACAACTACTCGATCCGTGAGCTGGCGGCCTTGATGCTCGACCTGGCCAAGCACTACCCGGAATACGCCGACTCGGCCGCAAAGGTCAAGGTTCTCGAAACGACCTCGGCCGAGTACTACGGCCAGGGCTACCAGGACACCCAGCATCGCGTGCCGAAGATCGCCAATACCATGGCTGACCTCGACTGGGCGCCGCAGGTGACCTTCGAGGACGCGCTGCACGGCATTTTCGAGGCCTACCGCAGCGACGTCGCTGGCGCGCGCCAACTGATGGACTGACGGGCGCCCGAGCCCGATATCCACATGCCCTCACTCGTCCTCAAGATCGACGTCGACACCTACCGCGGCACGCTGATCGGCGTGCCGCGCCTGGTCGAACTCCTGCTCCGCCACCGCGCCAACGCCACCTTCCTGTTCTCGCTCGGTCCCGACCATACCGGCCGCGCGATCAAGCGCGTCTTTCGTCCTGGCTTCATGAAAAAAGTGTCGCGGACCTCGGTACTCTCCCATTACTGCTTCAAGACGCTGATGTACGGTACGCTGCTGCCGGGTCCGGATATCGGTCGCTGCTGCGCCGGCATCCTGCGTAGCGTCAGAGAGGCCGGCTTCGAGACCGGCATCCACTGCTGGGACCATATCCGCTGGCAGGACGGCGTCCGCCACGCCGACGCGCGCTGGACCCAGCGCGAGTTCGAGCTCGCCGCGAAGCGCTACACAGAAATCTTCGCGGAGAGAGCGTCGGTACACGGTGCCGCCGGCTGGCAGATGAATCCGCAGGCCCTGCGCCTGACGCAGCGCCTGGGCTTCAGCCATAGTTCCGACTGCCGCGGCAAGCACCCCTTCATGCCGGTATGGAACGCCGAAATCGTCAATTGCCCGCAACTGCCGACCACGCTGCCAACCCTCGATGAACTTATCGGCGTCGACGGCCTTGACGAGAACAATGTCCATGAACGTCTCCTGGCGCTGACCCGCGATGCCCCGGCCAACGGCCATGTGTTCACCCTGCACGCCGAACTTGAAGGAATGAAACTCCTGCCGGCCTTCGAAAAGCTGCTACTTGGCTGGCAGGAACAGGGCTACCAACTGAGCACCCTGCGCGAGCTTGCCGCCGGTCTCGACCCCGACCAATTGCCCAGACACGAAATCCTCTGGGGAAGCGTCCCCGGCCGATCCGGGGAACTGCTTCTCCAGGGCGAGGAATTCCTCAGCGAGATTTCCAGCTGAGAACAACTGGCCGTATCGTCGTCAATTCGCCGCCGCCGGGCCCGCCGCCCATACCGTGAACGTCGCGCAGGCGACTCACGAAACTGCCCTCTCGCCGCTGCGGGAGGGCGGAAGGAAGGCGGTGCGACAGGAATTCTAGGCGCAGGCCGCCCAGCCCCTCGAGCGCTTCCGCCGTACAAGCCGCAAGGTGCATTTGAAGAATGGTTCGTGCGCCGCAGAGGC
>JEMX01000059.1:18616-98724 GCA_000585055.1 Candidatus Accumulibacter appositus | reverse complement strand
CGACTTGTTCACCGTCGCCGCCGTCAGCCCGGCGGCCTTGACCAGTGCTGTCGACGTCGCCAGCGGCTGGCGCTGCAGCGCCAGGTGCACCACCAGCGCGGACGATGCGGCACGGCCCAGTGTCGCGATGCGGTCACGGTCGGCGTTCACCAGCGCCAGCAGCGCGTGCGCCGTGACCAGCGCCTGCGCGGCACTGGCCTGCACGCCCTCGGCAAAGAAATCCAACCAGCGCTCCCAGTCGCCGCGCAGGCGAACCTCGTTCAGCAGCTCGTAATACAGCGAACGATGCGTCTTGAAGAACAGGCTGGGGTAGAGCAGCGGCTCGCGCAACACGCCGTCGGCGACCAGTTGCAGGACGATCAGCAGCCGCCCGATGCGGCCGTTGCCGTCGAGAAAGGGGTGGATGGTCTCGAACTGCACGTGCGCAAGCGCCGCCTTGAGCAGCGGCGAAGTGGCTTCCGGCTGGTCGTTGAGGAAGCGCTCGAACGCGGCGAGGCACGCCGGCAGCGCGTTCGCCGGCGGCGGCACGAAAGCGGCGTTGCCCGGCCGAGTGCCGCCGATCCACACCGCCGAGCTGCGGATTTCGCCGGGCGCCTTGCCACGCCCACGCGGATGGTCGAGCAGCACCGCGTGCATCTCGCAGAGCAGCCGGCTGCATAGCGGCAGGCCGCTGCGCAGCAGCGCCAGCCCTTTCTCCAGAGCCGCGACATAGCGGCTGACCTCGTGCGCGTCGTCCAGCGGCACGCCGGGCTGCTCGTCGATCTCGAAGAGCAGCAGGTCGGCGAGCGAGGATTGCGTGCCCTCGATCTGTGACGAGAGCACCGCCTCCTTGCGAACGAAGCTGTAGAGCAGCAGCGCGGCATTCGGCAGCAGCGCGGTGATTGCGTCGAGGCGCCCGAGTGCGACCAGCGCATCGTCGAAGCGCCGCCGCAGCGCCGGCGTCCACGCCAGCGGTGGCACCGGCGGCAGCGGTGCCGGCACGAACGCCTGATAGGGCTCCTCGGCTGTCGAGAGCGTGACGTACTGGCCGGGTGGCGGTCGCTGCATGATCGCGAACCTGAAATAAGCGTTGCCGTTATTTTAGGATGTGACGGGAAAATAAAACAGGGCGATTTCTGCTTGCGGCTACAGTTCGCCGCGGAAGGCGCGGTGCTGGAGGGAAGCGAAGAGTGCGTCGAGTTGGGTGAGGGAAGCGCGGTGGGCGGCCTTCACATCATTAACGGCGATCAAGTGCTGGGCGAAGCGTTGCTGCAATTCCAGCGGTGCCAGCGGGATAGGCATCCCCTTGATGATGCCCATATTCAACCCGTCCATGATCGCACCCTTGGCCTTTCGAGCAAGGTAGGCACGCGCCAAAGGATGCCGAAGGAAGTAGCCGTGAAGGAACACCGGAAGGCATTTCGTTCGGTTCAGGGTAATGCAACACAGGTGCTTCGTGTTAATCGCGGCATGTATGTCGTTCGGCACGATGGCACAGCGGCCGCAGGTGCCCATTATTGTAATAAGCACGTCGCCAGGATGGACCGTGTATTGGGCGAGTTGTCGGTACTTGGCTTCGCTGACGAAGCGACGGGCAGCCCACCGAAACTCGTTTTCAACGGCATTATCGATGCCCAGAACGGCAATTCCCGCATCGGTGAACTCCCTGTGCAACAGTTGGCTGCCGAATGGCCCCGTACGAATAGCGCCCTTGGACTCTGCGGCGACATTGGCAACTGTCGTCATCTCCCAGCCGTTCGCGGCGGGGCCTGACACCGGCTTGCGGCGCGAACCGAAGGTGCCGTTTTTTGATGCATTGTGCGAACTGAAAAGCGACAAGAAGCAGGGAAGGCCGCTTCATGGTATTACATCCGAATTCCCCACGATCGCCTTGTGCGGTCCTTACTGAAGATCTGCGCTGGTTCACGGCCGAAGCCTTGCACCGCACGACCTATGATCAGAGGGTGGAACTGGATTGCCGCGTCGGCTGCGCCTCCTCGCAATGACGGCGTGGGTGCCTGAGGGCGATGTGCCGGGTGTGAATCCGCCGGCATGAGGGTGCGTCGCAAATGCGAGGGAAGCTTGGGGTCATTCGTCACCGCAAGGGGCGCGGGGCGCGCGCCGCTTGAGCCCCGAAAGGTAGTGACAGGGTATAGACTGTGTACTCACTTTTGGCAGGAGCGTCGATCATGGCCAAAGAAGCCGTTTTCACAATGAAGCTCGAACCGGAGTTGCGCGCCGAGTTCATGGCCGAGGCAGAGGCTGCGCATCGGCCGGCGTCGCAGGTGCTGCGCGAATTGATGCGCGAGTTTGTCCAGCGCCAGCGCGAAGCAAGGGAATATGACGACTTTCTGCGTCGCAAGGTCGAGGCGGCCCGAGCCTCGATGCACGCGGGCACCGGGCAGTCGAACGAGGAGGTGGAGGCCGAGTTCGCGGCACGGCGAGCCAGCGTGACCAGCCAGAGGTGAAGCTCCTCTGGACGTCCGAGGCGCAACAAGATCGCGCCGACATCTGGGATTACATCGCGATGGACAATCCGCAAGCAGCGACGTCAATGGATGAGTCGTTCAGCGACGCGGCAATCAGTTGGGCCGACGAGCGCCACACCGGCAAGTGAGAGTGGCGGCGCCCCATGCCATCAAGCAGGGCAATAATCGCCCGGCAGCGTCGCCCAGGCCCGCTACCACGAACCCGGGCGCGGCCGCTTAGTTGAGCTTGGCGCCCGCCGGAGCACTGTCGCTATTTATCGCCGCCGATCCGTCGGCGCCGTCTGCTTTTTTGGCTTTCTCGGCGGCCGGGCTCGCCAGCTCGCCGGCTGGCGACTGGTCGCCCGCGCTGGCTGCACCGGAGCCGACCATCAGGCGATCCTTGAGGGCGTTGAAGTTGCGCATCGACTGCAGGTGCAGGTAGATGAGTTCCAGCTCGTCGCTCGCCGCCAACTCGTGCAGCTTTTCGGCCGACAAGGCCTTGAGACGCTTGCGGTCAACGGCCAGGAAGCCACTCAGCGAGAGCTTCTCGCCGCTGGGCAGCGTAAACTGGGCCTGCATCGGCTCGAGCAAATCAAGCGCCTTGAGTTTCTTGCAGAAGGCCTCCGTACGCAGGAACTGCAGGCGATACTCCTGGAGAAACTTCAACACCTGGTCGACATATTCGCTGGCCTTGCCTTCGGCGTTGAAAAGCGCCTGCCCGCGGCCTTCACGGTTCAAGCCGGGGAAGGCTTCGTCGACGCATAGCGTGAAAGTCTGGCCGTCTTCGCTGGGCGAAAAAACGAAGGGGTAGCGGCGGACGAAGGCCGGCAGGTACTTGGCGCGCCAGCTGTCGTCTTCGGCCAGGTAGAGGTTTTCGTTCTGGCGGGCGCCGAGAATCACTGCCGGCAGGACTTCGTCGCCAGCTTGCGCGAAGACCACAGCATACTCGGGCGCGGCCTGCGGAAACTCGATCGCCATCAGGGGAACGGAATTGACATTGCGCGTAAACGCAAAGCCCTTGCCGACTTCGACCGAGCAGGTGCCGTGCCGAGCATTGGAGACGGGGACTGCAGTTTCGTAGATGAGCAACTGGGTGGCCATGCGAGAGATTCCCTTTGAATGGTCGTACGTTGGAAGGATGGCGCTGCGGCGTTGTACTCAGCGGCGGTGCGGCATCGGCCTGACCGCACGCTGGTCCCGGCAAATTCCGGAGCCGCAATCATCGGCAGCTGGGACACGAAAATAGAGCTTTCTTGCTAGCCCGTCAATGAAAGCACGGGCAGACCTCAGCTGCTGCGACTTTCGTCACAGCGAAGCGGTCGCTGCGTGCGATCGCTTTCGCTACGCGCCCGGGAACAGCCGGCGAGCCGAAACGCGCTTTACGGTACACTTCGAGACTCCCGCCAATCGCCCATCACGAAACAGCCAAGAAAGTAGCGGAGTTCAATGAGTAAACAAGATCTTTCCGCGCACACGCCAATGATGCAGCAGTACCTGGGCATCAAGGCGCAGCATCCCGGACTGCTGGTGTTCTACCGCATGGGCGACTTCTACGAGTTGTTCTTCGACGACGCGGAAAAGGCGGCGCGGCTACTGGACATCACGCTGACGACGCGCGGGCAGTCGGCCGGGCAGCCGATCAAGATGGCCGGGGTGCCCTATCATGCGGTCGAGCAGTATCTGGGCAAGCTGGTCCGGCTGGGCGAATCGGTGGTCATCTGCGAGCAGATCGGCGATCCGGCGACGAGCAAGGGTCCGGTCGAACGTGCGGTGGCACGCATCGTCACGCCGGGAACGCTGACCGATGCAGCGCTGCTCGACGAGAAGCGCGACACCCTGCTGCTCGCAGTGTCGATGACCCGGCAACTCGCCGGCCTGGCGTGGATCAATCTGGCAAGTGGCGAGTTCCGGGTCTGCGAAGTCGCGCCGCCGAAACTGGCCGCCACCCTGGAGCGTATTCGCCCGGCCGAGATCGTCCTCCCCGAGAGCCTGGCCGCGGACTTCGCGGCGGATGTGGCGCTGACGCGTCGGCCCGACTGGCATTTCGACGTCGAAGCGGCGAATCGCGAGCTGTGCACGCATTTCGGCACCACCTCGCTCTCTGGCTTCGGTAGCGACGGCCTGCGACCGGCGATTGCCGCCGCCGGTGCGCTGCTGCGCTACGCGCAGGCAACCCAGGCACGTGCCCTGCCGCACCTGCAGGCGCTGATCGTCGAACGTGACGCGACCTATCTGGGACTGGACACGGCCACCCGGCGCAACCTGGAATTGACGGAAACCCTGCGCGGCCAGCCGGCGCCGACGCTCTGCAGCCTGCTCGACAACTGCATCAGCGCCATGGGCTCGCGACTGCTGCGGCATGCCCTGCACCACCCCCTGCGCGACCCGACGATCCCCACCGCCCGGCACGCGGCGATCGCCATGCTGCTCGACGATGGCGAGTCCACCCTGCGGGCGCTGCGTCAGAGCCTGCGCGGCTTTGCCGACATCGAACGCATTGCCGGGCGGATCGCGCTGTACAGCGCGCGGCCGCGCGACCTGTCGAGCCTGCGCGACAGCCTGGGGCAGCTCGAAGAACTGCGCAGGCCTCTGGGCGACAGCGCGGCGCCGCTGCTCGCCGAACTGCACGCGCAGCTGGCCACGCCGCTGGCGGCACTCGAACTGTTGCAGCGGGCGATCCTGCCCGAGCCGGCGAGCCTGATCCGCGACGGCGGCGTCATTGCCGGCGGCTTCGACGCCGAGCTCGACGAGTTGCGCGCGCTGAACGACAACTGCGGCGCTTTCCTGGTCGAACTCGAAGCCCGCGAACGCGAGCGCACGGGGATAGCCAACCTGAAGGTCGAGTACAACCGCGTGCATGGCTTCTTCATCGAAGTGAGCAACGCGCAGGCCACCAAGGTGCCCGACGATTACCGGCGCCGGCAAACGCTGAAGAACGCCGAACGCTATCTGACGCCCGAGCTGAAAGCTTTCGAGGACAAGGCGCTGTCGGCCAAGGACCGCTCGCTGGCACGCGAGAAGCGGCTCTACGACGAGGTGCTGACCGGCCTGCAGCCGGAGCTGCCGCGCTTGCAACAGATCGCGCAAGCAGTCGCTTACGTCGATCTGCTGGCCGGCTTCGCCGACAGTGCGCAGCGGCACAACTACTGCCGGCCGCTGTTTTCATCGGAGCCGGGCTTGTCGATCGAGGGCGGCCGCCACCCGGTCGTCGAAGAGCAACTGCCGGGCGGCGCCAGCTTCATCGCCAACGGCACGCGTCTTGGCGACGGCCGCCGGCTGTTGCTGATCACGGGCCCGAACATGGGCGGCAAGTCGACCTACATGCGCCAGACGGCGCTGATCGCCCTGCTCGCCCACGTCGGCAGCTATGTGCCGGCCAACTGCGCCGTGCTCGGACCGATCGACCAGATCTTCACGCGCATCGGCGCCGCCGACGACTTGGCCGGCGGCCGCTCGACCTTCATGGTGGAAATGACCGAGTCGGCAGCGATCCTGCATCACGCGACCGAGCGCAGCCTGGTACTGATGGACGAAGTCGGACGCGGCACCTCGACTTTCGACGGCATGGCCCTGGCTTTTGCGATCTGTCGCCACCTGCTCGAGAAAAACCACTGCCTGACGCTGTTCGCCACCCATTACTTCGAGCTGACACTGCTCGCCAACGAGTATGCCGAACTGGCCAATGTCCATCTTGGCGCCGTCGAACACGGCGAACGCATCGTCTTCCTGCACGCGGTCGAGGAAGGTCCGGCCAGCCAGAGCTACGGCATCCAGGTCGCGGCACTGGCCGGGATTCCCTCTGCAGTCGTCAGAGCGGCGCGACGGCAGTTGCGCGAGTTCGAGCAGCGCGCGTCGATCAATCCGCTGCAACCGGACCTCTTCGCCAGCGCCCTGGCCAGCGCCGCGGAAGCGAGCGAGCCGGCCATCGATCCGGCGCTTGAACGACTGCGCAGTGTCGATCCCGATCAACTGACCCCGCGCGAAGCGCTTGACGCGCTCTACGAACTGAAAGCGCTGCTCCAGTGAGACCCCTCCCCATGACCCCTCTTGCGGCCACGATCAGGCTCCTGCTGTGCATTTCTTTCGGCCTGCTGCTGGCATTCGGCGCGCACGCCGAGACCTGGCGCTTTGCAGTCATCGGCGACACGCCGTACAACAGCTACGAAGAACGCCAGCTACCCGCGATGCTCGACGACATCGCCGCGGAAAACCCGCAGTTCGTGGTTCACGCCGGCGACTTCAAGGCGAGTTCGCAGCCCTGCAGCGATGCGCTTTTCCACGACCGGAGGGCACTCTTCGACGCTTCGAAAGTGCCGCTGATCTACGTCCCCGGCGACAACGAATGGAGCGACTGCCACCTGCTGACTGCCGGTGGCTTCGATCCCCTGGAGCGCTTGCAGAAACTGCGCGAGCTGTTCTTTGCCACACCGCGCTCGCTGGGTCAGCAGGCGCTGGCGGTCGAACAACAGGCCGGCGCCTATCCGGAGCAGTTGCGCTGGCGGCTGGGACCGGTGCTCTTCGTATCTCTCAACGTCCCGGGGTCGAACAACAACTTCGGCCATCGCAAGACGCCCAGCCCCGAGTATCTCGCCCGCAACCCGGCGGTCATCGAATGGCTGCAGCAGAGCTTCGCGACGGCGCGCCGCGAGCATGCGGCCGCCCTGGTCATCGTCATGCAGGCCAACCCGGGCTTCAAGCACGCGGCGGCCGGCCTGACATACGTCGGCTACCGGGAGCTACTCGACACCCTGCGCCGCGAGACCCTCGCCTTTTCCGGCCAGGTGCTACTGATTCACGGCGACACGCACTGGCAGCGCATCGACAAGCCACTGCGCGACCCGATCAGCGGTCGGCCGATCGCCAACTTGACGCGCCTGGAGACCTTTGGCTACCCGCTGCTCGGCTGGGTCAAGGTCATCGTCGATAGCGAGGACCCGCAACTCTTCCGCTTCGAGGTGCATCCGCACCGCGCTCGCTGATTCCACCATCTGGAAGAACCGAACAACAGCACGCAGAAGTGCGTCGACAGGCACGCCGCCAGGCACTAGACTTGCTCAGACCTTCAAGGGGAGCGGATGATGAAGCGGATCTCTTTTCTCGGCAGCATGTTGGCCAGCGCACTGCCCACCGTACTGGCGGCGATCCTCATCGGGCTGGCATCGCCGAACGCCAAAGCTGCCGAAATCGTCGTCGGCCAGGTGGCCCCATTCAGCGGCCCGCTGGCACCGACCGGAACGCACATGCGCGCCGGTGCCCAGCTCTACTTCGATGCCGTCAACGCCAGCGGCGGAATTCACGGTGCCAAGATCCGCCTGCTGTCCAAAGACGACGGCTACAAGACCGCGGAAACCATTCGTCTGGCACGAGAAATACTGAAGGAGTCGCAGCCGGTGGCGTTTTTCGGCTTTGTCGGCACCGGCAACGTCGAAGCCGTTCTCGAAAACAAGGTACTCAGCGAAGCGGGCATTCCGCTGATCGCCGTACGTACCGGCGCGGCCTCGCTAGTTCAGCGCAACGACCCGCTGCTCTTCATGACCCGCGCCCCCTATGCGGCGGAAGTACAGAAGATCGTCGATCAGTATGCCAGGACCGGCTACAGCAGCTTCGCCATCCTCTATCAGGACGACCCCTTCGGACGCGACGTTCTCGGCAGCGCCGAGCGGGCAATCAAGGAAGCCGGCGGCTCGCTGGTAGCCACCGGCTCGTACGAGAAGAACACCACCGACGTCGGCGCAGCCGTGAAAATGATCGCCGCCGCCAAACCACAAGCGGTGATCATGATCGCCAACACCGCGGCCAGTTCGGAGTTCCTGAAACAGTCACGCGAACACGGAAACTTCGCGCAGTACGTCGCACTTTCGGTCACCGACGCTGCCCAGGTCGTCAAGAGAATCGGTGCCGACAAGGCGGCCGGGCTGGTGCTCACGCAGGTGGTCCCGGATCCCGACAGCCCGACGGTTCCGCTGATCAGGGAGATCCAGAAAAACTTCGCGAAGTTCAAACCACAGGACGTGACCGCCAACCACACCCTGGTCGAAGGCTATCTGGGCGCCAAGGTGCTCGTCGAAGCGCTTCGCCGTGCCGGCCCGAATCCCAGCCGCCAGAAATTGCGCGAAGCCCTCGAAACGATGAAGAACTATGACGCCGGCGAAGTGTTCATCAGCTTCTCGGCCAACCGGCACACCGGCTCGCGTTACGTCGACATCACCATCCTCAATCAGGCCGGCAAGCTGCTGCGCTGAGTGGCCTCTGTCGTATGGCACGCGCGGAGGGGGAAGTCTTGAAGCGACGACTTTCAGCCACACAAAGGCCTGCGCGCTGCTTTCAGGCTTGCTGAAAGCAGCGCGCAGGAGCGTGACACGCTACTATGGCGATTGCTGGCGGTGCCTTGCTCGCCAGCGCGACTCAATCTTCGTCGTCGCAGTCACCCTCGTGGGTGTGGCCATGGCTGATTTCTTCGGCAGTCGCCGGGCGAACATTGGTCACCGTACAGGTAAACACCAGCGCCATTCCTGCCAAGGGGTGGTTGCCATCGAGAACCACCTTGTCGTCGGCCATTTCCGTCACCCGATAGATCAGCACGTCCTCGTCGTCGTCGTTGGCCCCCTCGGGCACTCCTTCAAACTGCATGCCAACCTGCAATTCATCGGGGAATTGCGCACGCGGCTCGACCTGGACGAGTGCTGCATCGTACTCACCGAAGGCATCATCCGGCTGCATTTTGACGATCACCGATTCGCCAACCCTCTTGTCGTGCACCGCTTCTTCGATCAGCGGGAAGATGTCGTCGTAGCCCCCGTGCAGGTAGACCAATGGCTCCCGACCGGCATCGATGAGCTCGCCCTCGAAATCGGCGACGCTGTAGTCAAGGGTAACGACGGTGTTCTTTGCAACTTGCATGTTCATGAATTGAGTTCCTTCACCATGCGCAGCATTTCGAGCGCGTGGCCTTTGGCAGTTACTCCGTAAAGCGCCAAACGGAGAACGCCTTGTTTGTCGATGACGAAAGTCGAGCGGACGATACCGTACTTCCTGGCACCATTCACTTCTTTCGCCTGCCAGACACCGTAGCGCTTGCAAGCGGCCCCTTCGCTATCGGAAAGGAGGGAGACCGAAATCCCGTGTTTGTCTCTGAATTCGGCGTGCCTGATGCAGTCGTCGCGGCTGATGCCGATGATCGTGCAATCGTGGCGCGCGAACTGATCCTCATGATCCGAGAAATCGGTCGCCTGCAAGGTGCAGCACGGCGCGTCATCTCTCGGGTAGAAAAAGAGAATGACATTACTCTTACCCTGAAACCGGGCAATATCGATGAGTTCCATGTCCGCATCGGGGAGGACGAACATCGGCGCGGCCTGTCCTGCTTTCAGCATGATGACCCCTCAAAGACCCTTGCCGCTCGCACTCGAGCGGGCCAGTGAAGCCGATTCTAACCAAGCTTCCGGCAACTGACCACAAGAACGCATTGCCCGGACACGCTACAATGCACTCTCGACCAAGGTGTTCGGTGACTTCGTGACTGCGGGTAGACTCCAGGCACGTGCCAGGCACACCGCCAAGACACCGCCACGACCTTCCCCGATCCAGCGCTGCGCGGAGTGAAGGATACCCGCCATCCTCCTGCGCCGCAAACCCGGAGAGCGACCTCATGACTTCCTTTCGACCCCTGCTGTACACCACGCCCCTGCTGCTCATGCTGCTCGCCATGCCGGCGCCCGCAGCAAGCAGCGCCGAGGCCATGACTACCACCATCGACCTTTCCGCCGAGGCCGCGCGACCGGCAGCCAATGATCTCGCACGCGCCTCGGTCTTTGCCGAGGCCAGCGGCGAAACACCGAGCGAACTGGCCAAGCGGGTCAACAGCCTGATCAGCGACGCCTTGAAGACCGCCAAGAGCTACAGCAGCGTCAAGACCCAAAGCGGCACCACGCACACCTCGCCAATCTATGCCAAGGGCAACAGGATTGAAGCCTGGCGCATGCGCTCCGAGTTGACCCTGGAGTCGCGCGACAGCGCGGCGCTCTCCGAACTGCTGGGCAAACTCCAGAGCTCGCTGGGCGTCGCCAACCTGATGATGCTGCCGAGCCCGGAAACCCGGCAACAGGTCGAAAGCGAGGCCATCATCGACGCCATCGCCGCCTTCAAGCTGCGCGCCAAGACAATCGCCGACGCGCTGGGCACGGGCTACCGGATCAAGCAGCTGTCAATCAACAGCGGCGGTCGGCCACCCGGTCGGCCGATGATGCGCTCGGCAGCGATGGATTCGGGCGATGCCGCAGCGATGCCGATCGAAGCCGGCGAAACGCAAGTCCAGGCGACGATTTCAGGCCAGATCGTGCTCACCGAATAGTCGGACCAGGGAGCGCGACGGCCAGCGCCCGCACTTAACGCTTGCCTGGTTTTTCCGGGACAGCGCCAGCGGAAGCGGCAAGCCTCCCGGCCACCGGCGCTGCGGCGGCCCTCGGCCGATCGGGAATCTGCACGAAAACTTCGTCCTGCTTGACCATCCCGAGTTCGAAGCGCGCACGCTCTTCGATGGCTTCGTAACCCTGCTTCAGGTCACGCGCTTCGGCATCAAGGCCGGCATTGCGCATCTCCAGGGCCAGGTTGATTTCCTTCTGTTCCTGCAGCTGCCGGCCGACATCCCAGACCCGCAGCCAGCCGCCCTTGCCGATCCACAGGGGCGCCTGCAGCAAGACGATGACGACCAACAGCCCGACGGCAAGCCAGCGCACGGTGGGGGACGTCTATGGCGTCGACGGGTCAGGACAGATTGTAGAAGGCGTCACGGCCGGGGTAACCCGCGGTGTCGCCAAGGTCCTCCTCGATACGCAGCAGCTGGTTGTACTTGGCGATGCGGTCGGAACGTGACAGTGAACCGGTCTTGATCTGCAGCGCGTTCATGCCAACGGCGATGTCGGCAATGGTACTGTCCTCGGTCTCGCCGGAACGATGCGAAATGACGGCCGTGTAACCAGCGCGCTTGGCCATTTCGATGGCCGCGAAAGTCTCCGAGAGGGTGCCGATCTGATTGATCTTGATCAGGATCGAGTTGCCGATTCCCTGCTTGATGCCTTCCTTGAAAATCCGCGTGTTGGTGACGAAGACATCGTCGCCGACGATCTGCACGTTCTTGCCGAGTCGAGCAGTGAGCACTTTCCATCCGTCCCAGTCGTTTTCGGCCATCCCGTCCTCGATCGAGACGATCGGAAAGCGATCGGCGAGATTGGCCAGATAGTCGGTCAGTTCGTGCGCGCTCAGCTGCAGGTTTTCACCCTTGAGATGATAGCGGCCATCGCGGTACAACTCGGAGGCCGCACAGTCGAGACCGATGAGGACATCTGCGCCGGGCGCATAACCGGCATTCTCGACGGCGGTGACAATCAGCTCCAGCGCTTCGGCGTGGCTGCCGAGATTGGGAGCAAAGCCACCTTCGTCGCCGACGGCGGTCGAGAAACCTTTCTTGTGCAGCAGCTTCTTGAGCGCATGAAAGACCTCGGCACCGCAGCGCAAGGCTTCGCGGAACGAGTTCTGGCTGACCGGCAGAATCATGAACTCCTGGAAATCGAGGCTGTTGTTGGCATGTTCGCCACCGTTGATGATGTTCATCATCGGCACCGGCATCTGCATCGGCCCGGAACCGCCAAAATAGCGGTAAAGCGGCAGCCCCGATTCCTCGGCAGCGGCCTTGGCCACGGCCATCGACACCGCCAGCATGGCGTTGGCGCCGAGACGTGCCTTATTGTCAGTACCATCGAGATGAATCAGCGTCTGATCGATGAACGCCTGTTCCTGGGCGTCGAGACCGATGATGGCCTCGGAAATCTCCGTGTTCACGTTCTCAACGGCTTGCAGCACGCCTTTGCCCAGATAGCGCGCGGCATCGTCATCACGCAATTCGATGGCTTCACGCGATCCCGTCGACGCACCCGAAGGCACCGCTGCCCGGCCCATGACGCCGGATTCGAGGAGAACGTCACATTCGACAGTAGGGTTGCCGCGCGAGTCGAGAACCTCGCGGGCGACAACATCAACGACAGAGCTCATGATCTTTCCCTTGTCTGCAAAAACACTAGATTGGTAATCCCTCGGCGAGCAGTATGTTCATTTTCGCCGCATCCTTGCGCACGGCTATTGCTGCCTGGTACTCGGGAGAATGATAAAACTTCCTGGCCTGTTCGAGCGAATCGAACTCGACGATCACCAGCCGCTCCGGCTTCGACCAGTCGCCTTCAAGAACTTCAGCGTGCCCGCCACGGACGAGATAGCGACCACCGTACTGCATGATCGCTGCCTGCGCCAGCTGCTTGTAGGTCGCGTAGGCCAGCGGATCACTGAGCTTCGCTTCGACCAACAGATAAGCCGCCATTATTGCGACTCCTCGAAACCAGCCGCCTTGACCAGGCGGTCGAGCGCCACCAGGGTCGTCAGCAGGCTTTCCATGCGCGCCAGCGGCCAGCTGTTCGGGCCATCGGAAAATGCCTTTTCGGGACAAGGATGGGTTTCCATGAACAGCCCAGAAATCCCCACTGCCACCGCCGCACGCGCCAGCACCGGGATGAATTCACGCTGGCCGCCCGAGACGCTGCCCTGACCGCCTGGCAGCTGCACTGAATGGGTGGCGTCGAAAACGACCGGGCAAGCCGTGTCGCGCATGATGGCTAGGCTGCGCATGTCCGAAACCAGATTGTTGTAACCGAAGGATGCGCCGCGCTCGCAGACCATGATCGTATCTGCCCCAGGCGCCGCATCACGGGCCTTGGCGACGACATTGCGCATGTCGGCGGGCGCCAGGAACTGCCCTTTCTTGATGTTCACCGGCTTGCCGGCAGCGGCGACGGTCTGGATGAAATCGGTCTGGCGACAGAGGAAGGCGGGCGTCTGCAGGACGTCCACCACACCGGCAACGGCAGCGACATCTTCCTCACGATGGACATCGGTAAGTACCGGCACGCCGATCTGGCGGCGCACTTCCGAGAGTATTTGCAGACCGGCATCGACGCCAGGCCCGCGTTCCGTCCGACCCGAGCTGCGGTTGGCCTTGTCGTACGAGGCCTTGAAAATGTACGGCAGCCCGAGGCGCGCACAGATTTCTTTCAGCTGTCCGGCAATATCGATGCACAAGGCCAGTGACTCGGCGGTGCACGGGCCGGCAATCAGGAAGAGTGGCTGCTCGAGACCCGCTTCAAAGCCGCATAGCTTCATGACTTCGCCTGGTAGGCCGCGGCGGCAACCACAAAGGAGGTGAATAGCGGGTGGCCCTGGCGCGGCGACGAGGTAAATTCGGGGTGAAACTGGCAGCCGAGGAACCACGGATGGCTGTTCGCGCCATCGGTCGGCAGCTCGACGATTTCACAAAGCTCGGTCACCGGCGCCCGGCCCGAGACCACCAGGCCGCTCTCCTCCAGCTTGTAGAGCAGCCGGTTGTTGACCTCGTAGCGATGGCGATGACGTTCGATAATCTCAGTCTGCCCGTAAATCAGGCGCGCGAGCGTACCGTCGGCAAGCTTGCACAGCTGTCCACCAAGACGCATGGTGCCACCCAGGTCGGAATTCTCGTCGCGCTTTTCCAGACGCCCCGAGGCGTCCTGCCACTCGGTGATCAGGCCCACCACGGGGTACGGGGTATCCTGGTCGAACTCACTGCTGTGCGCCCCGTTCATGCCGGCAACATGGCGTGCGAATTCGACGACGGCAAGCTGCATGCCGAGGCAGATGCCGAGAAACGGAATGCCGCCTTCGCGGGCATGGCGAATGGCGGCAATCTTGCCTTCGGTCCCGCGGCGCCCGAAACCACCAGGAATCAGGATCGCGTCCATGCCCTGCAAGGCTGCGCAACCCTGACGCTCGATTTCTTCGGAATCAATGTAGCTGATCTTGACCTTGCTGCGCGTGGCGATGCCTGCATGTACCATGGCTTCGGTCAGCGACTTGTAGGATTCGGTGAGGTCGACATATTTGCCGACGAAAGCGACATTGAGCACCCGCTCCGGGTGCTCGAGGGCGTCCACAATCGTCTTCCAGAGCGTGAGATCGGCCGCCTTGGCGAGAATACCCAATTTGTGGCAAACGATTTCGTCGAGCATCTGGTCGTGCAGCATCGCCGGGATTTTGTAGATCGAGTCGGCATCACGCGCCTCGATCACGGCCTCGCGCTGGACGTTGCAGAACAAGGCCATCTTCCGCTTGTCGTCTTCGGGAATCGGCCGATCGGTACGGCACAGCAGGATGTCCGGCTGGATGCCGATCTCGCGCAACTCCTTGACCGAGTGCTGCGTCGGCTTGGTTTTCAGCTCGCCGGCAGTCGGGATGTAAGGAACCAAGGTCAGGTGCATGTAGCAGGCGTTGTTGCGCCCTTCCTGCAGGCCCATCTGGCGAATCGCTTCGAGGAAAGGCAGCGACTCGATGTCGCCGACGGTGCCACCGACTTCGATGATCGCCAGCTCGGCCCCTTCGGCGCCGCGCCGGATGTGCGCCTTGATCTCGTCGGTGATGTGCGGGATCACTTGCACCGTCTTGCCAAGATACTCGCCGCGCCGCTCCTTCTTGATCACCGACTCGTAGATCTGGCCGGTGGTGAAGTTGTTGCGCCGCTCCATGCGCGCGTTGGTGAAGCGTTCGTAGTGGCCGAGGTCGAGATCGGTCTCGGCACCGTCCTCGGTGACGAAGACCTCGCCGTGCTGGAACGGGCTCATCGTTCCGGGATCGACGTTGATGTAGGGATCGAGCTTGAGGTTGGTGACCTTGATCCCGCGAGACTCGAGAATCGCGCCCAGGGATGCGGCCGCGATACCTTTGCCGAGCGACGAAACCACGCCGCCGGTGACGAATACGTATTTGATCATGGAGAGGGCTGCAGCGGGAAAGCCGAATTGTAGCTGAAAAACACGCCCCCCTCAAAACTCGCCGAGGTGGTGCAGGACCCATGCGGCCACCGCTCGCCGGCAGCAGTCAGCGGATGAAGTCGCGGCTGACCTCGCGAAAAACGTCCGTCCCGGCCTTTCCCAACCACTCAAAGGCGACCATCTCAGGCGACACAATGTCGGCGCCGTGCGCGCGCATGCGCTCCAGCGCCAAAGCCTTGTCGGCACTTCGCCGCGAGCCAACGGCGTCAGCAACGACGAAAACGCGGCGGCCGGCGGCGATCAGATCGAGCACGGTCTGCTGCACGCATACATGCGCCTCGGTGCCGGCAACGACAAATTGCGCGCGATCTCCCCCGGCAGCCGGAAAAAGCGCTCCCTCGGCAACGGCCGAGAAGTGCATCTTCTCTACCAGGCAATCGTCCGGCAGCAGACTCCGCAGGGCCGGCATGGTCGGTCCCAGGCCTTTCGGATACTGTTCGCTGCAGATGATCGGGACGTGCAGACGTCGCGCCAGCCGGGTCAGCCACAGGCTGGCTTCAAGAACCGCTGCGGCGTCGTGGATTGCGGGATACAGGCGCTCCTGCAAATCAACCAGCAGCAACGTGGAACGGTCGGCATGCATCAACATTTCCTCTCTCCAGACGATCGACGGTCATGACAAGCGGGACGCCCCAGATGATGAAGGCCATCACCGCCCCTCTCTTCTCCGGGCCCTTCCCCCGCACGGTGAGAAGGGAGCTTGGTGAGTCGGGTACGCGACTTGCACATTAACTCTTGGGCGCCAGGAACTTGCGCGCCCCCCATACAACGAGCAGTACCCCCAGCGCGGCACCGCCCAGCATCCAAGGTATGAACGGGCCCAGACCGCCGGCGTCGGGATCGTACACGAAGCCCAGCAGGTCGGTGCCCGGCTTTAGCTGGCCCTGCGTGGTATAGACGTCGACGACATGCTGCCAGCGCCCAATGCTCATCGCGCCCGAGCCTACGCCCGCTGCTCGCGCCAGATCGCCAATCTGCTGCGCCTCGAAGAGCAGCTGCTCACGGCTCTTGTTCTGCGTGTTGTAGCGGGCGAGGATCAGATCGACCAGCTCCTCGGGATGTTCGAGTGCATAATCCAGCCCCTTGAGGGTTGCCGCACGAAACGCACGCACCGTGTCGGGCCGTGCCTGCAAGAAACCTTCGGAGGTGAACAGGAGCATGCCGTAGAAGTCAACTGCCGCACTGCGCGGCGAGAGCAGCAGGTAGTCCCCGCTATCGACGAACTCACGGACAAGCTCGTCGCCGATGAAGACACCGACCGCATCCACCTGCCCGGTCGACAGCGCCCGGCGCGCGTCAGCGATAGCCGGCAGGTGCTCGAAGGACCCCGGCGGCAGCGCGCTCGCCGCCAGGAATGCCAGGATCTCGTCCTCGGTCGCGCGGTTGCTACCGACACGGCTGCCCGCAAGATCGCCCGCGGAGACAATTCCGGCCTGTCGTCGGGCCAGCAGGCCAACCCGTGAATGCTGCAGCAAGGCGGCCACGGCGATGACCGGCCGGCCGTTGGCACGTTCGACGATCAGTCTCGAGTCGAGCGTCCCGAAGTCGGCTCGCCCTTGCGCAACCTCCTTGACGACGTCCACATCAGGCGACCATTCCCGAAGCGAGACATCGAGCCCCGCTTCGTGGTAATAAGCCTTCTCCTGCGCGGCAATGAAAGCCGCGAACTCGAACTGATACTTCCAGGCAAGCTGGACGGAAACCGCTTGCCGCGGCGCGCCTGCGCGGCCGGACGGCTGCGCTAGCGCCGGCGACAATCCTGCCAGGAGGGCAAAGGCAGCCAACACAACGGCCAAGCGGGCGGCGACCTGCAACAAGCAGCGCGCGTAATCAACGCCAGCGAAGAGGCAAGGAAAGGTAGTCATCGGCAGCGATGGTAATATGCGCGACGCTAGGCGCCAAGCACGGACTCGACATTTCAGACAATCGGGGAGCCAGATGCGAGAGATCTCGCGGAACGATCAACGAGGTGGACTCGCCGCCCGCTGCGGCGAGCACGGGGTCGACAGAGAGGCGCCATGGCCATCACACTGGAAGCTGGGAGCAAGTGAAGAACAGCAGTTTTATCCTGGCAGGAGAATTTCGCAGATGACAATAGCCGCAACTCGCGTCGCGCTGCTGGCCGCAGCCGTCTTGGCGGTCGCCCTGAGCGGATGCGGCGAGAAGTCGGCGGACAGTGCGCCGCCAGTAACGCCCGAGGTGGTAGAGAAAACGCCGGCCGAAACCCCGCCGCTGGTCAAGGCGGCCATTGCGGGCGACCTGACAGACATCAGGGCGCTGCTCGACGCGGGTGCGGAAATCGACGTCACCGACGCTCTGGGCAGAACGCCGCTGCACATGGCCGCCTTCTACGGCCACCCGCGAACGACGGCGCTGCTCATTTCCCGCGGAGCAAACCTCGAGGCGAGGGACGGCATCGGCATGACACCGCTGCACGCGGCGGTGATTTCAGGGGGCAGGCGTGAGGTGGAAGTGCTGATCGAACGCAACGCCGACGTCACAGCGAAAACCAACGCCGGCCAGACACCGCTCCACCTCTCGGCGGCAACGGGCCAGCCAAAGCTCTCGCAATACCTGATCGCACAAGGCGCCGATCCGAAAAGCACCGACCGGGACCAGAAAACGCCGCTCTTCTACGCCGCGCGCAACGGCCACCCAATCACCACCGGCGTTCTCAAGAAATACGTCAGCAGAAAGGACTGAGAGGGCAAGCCCAGCGCGTGCCCCCGGCCAATCAGGTCTTCTTCAAAGCCTCATCGCGCAGTTCGCGGCGCAGGATCTTGCCGACATTGGTCTTCGGCAGGTCGCTGCGGAACTCGATCTGGCCCGGCACCTTGTACGCCGTCAGATGCTGGCGACAATGGGCGATCAGCACCTCGACGGTTAGTGCGGGATCCTTCTTGACGACGAAGATCTTGACTGCCTCACCCGACTTGTCATGCGGTACGCCGACCGCCGCAACTTCCAGCACGCCAGGATGCTGAGCAACAACATCCTCGACCTCGTTGGGATAGACATTGAATCCGGAGACGAGAATCATGTCTTTCTTGCGGTCGACGATGCGCACGAAGCCCTTTTCGTCCATCACCGCGATGTCGCCAGTCAGCAGAAATCCATCGGGCATGATGACCTTGGCGGTTTCCTCGGGCCGGTTGTAGTAGCCCTTCATTACCTGTGGGCCACGCACGCAAAGCTCACCACGCTCGCCAAGCGGGACCTCGGCGCCGGCATCGTCACGAATCACCACTTCTGTGGACGACACGGGCACGCCAATCGAGCCGTTATACTCCGGGGTGTCGAGCGGATTGATGGTCGCCGCTGGCGAGGTTTCGGTCAGGCCATAAGCCTCGATCAATGGCTTGCCGGTCACCAGTTTCCACCGCTCGGCAACCGCTTTCTGTACCGCCATACCGCCGCCCAGCGTCACCCTCAGCTTGCTGAAGTCGAGAGCACAAAAGGCGTCACTATTGAGCATCGCGTTGAACAGGGTATTGACGCCGGTGATCACGGTGAATGGATACTTGGCCAACTCGGCGACAAAGGCCGGAATATCGCGCGGATTGGTGATCAGCAGGTTGCTGGCGCCGACCTTGAAAAAAGTGAAGCAGTTCGCAGTCAAGGCGAAGATGTGGTAAAGCGGCAAGGCGGTAACGACCAGATGCTGGTCCTTGCCAAGCGCTGGTCTGATCCAGGCATGCGCCTGTGCGAGATTGGCCAGGATGTTGCGATGAGTCAGCATCGCTCCTTTCGAAACACCCGTCGTGCCGCCGGTGTATTGGAGAAAAGCGAGATCCTCCTGGACGACGGCCACTGCTTGCAGCTCGGCGTCGGCCCCCTTGGCCAGCGCGGCCCGGAAATGAACCGCCCGCGGCAAACTCCAGGCGGGAACCATTTTCTTGACGTACTTGACGACGAAATTGACGATCGCGCCTTTCGGGAAGCCAAGCATATCGCCAAGCCTAGCCACCATGATGTGCTTGACCGGCGTCCGGGCCAGCACCTGCTCGAGAGTTACGGCAAAGTTCTCGAGAATAACGATGGCTTCCGCGCCCGAATCCTTGAGTTGATGCTCGAGCTCGCGCGGCGTGTACAGCGGGTTCACGTTCACCACCACATAGCCCGCCCGCAAGGCTCCAAAAATACAAATGGGATACTGCAGAACATTCGGCATCATCAGCGCCACACGGGCCCCCTGCGGCAGCCTGAGGACAGATTGCAGATAGGCGGCGAAATCGCGCGACAACTTGTCGAGTTCCCCGTACTTGAGTTCGACGCCCATATTGATATAGGCAACCCGATCCCGATACTGCGCGACGCTTTTCTCGAAAAGCTCACCCAGCGACTGAAATTCATTCAGTTCGATTTCGGCGGGCACGCCCTGCTGATAGCTCTTGAGCCAGATCTTTTCCACCTGCTCTTCTCCTCAGTCACGCTGTTATAGGTGAACCGCTAGCGCCGCCTGACGCGCCGCCTCCCGGCCGCTCATCAGCACAAACACTGCCGCACATCCGGGCACCATGGGTCTAATTCTAAGGGATTTTTGCTGCCTGGACTGCACTTCAAGCGGCGCCGGCATCACAACCGGGAATCGCGACGCGACGCAGCCGCCCGACGACACGCGGCCCTGCGCAAAGGAAGCACGCGTGATACACACCGCCGAGCGCCTGCGGAGGTCATCATCGCAGCGTAGCTGTAGAAGGCGAACACGCCACCAAAGGGGTCTCCAGCAGGCCGATTGCGAAGGCGCCGTCCGACGATCGCCTCAGCGTTCGAGGAGCCTCAGCTTGTCTGGCCGGTTGTTCCACTCGTCGGCATCGGCCGGAGGGTCCTTGCGCTCGGCAATGACCGGCCAGTTTTTGGCCAACTCGGCATTGAGCGCAATGAAAGCGCGCTGCGTGTCCGGCACATCGTCCTCGGCGAAGATGGCCTCTGCCGGGCACTCCGGGACGCACAGCGTGCAATCGATGCACTCATCCGGGTCAATGACCAAGCAATTCGGACCTTCATGAAAGCAGTCGACTGGGCAGACGTCGACACAGTCCGTGAATTTGCACTTGATGCAGTTCTCAGTAACGACGTAGGTCATTGTCTCTGATCTGAAAATTGAAATGCGCGATACTATAGCCTATTTGCAGACCGCGAGACAGCGCAAGCGCCTTCCCTTCGCTTCCCTTCTCGGGGTTTTTTCGCTAGCATGGCAGGGCTAGCCGGCGCTCGACCCGTGGCTCCCTCCAAGCACGCGGGCCGCTTGCGTTAGGCCATCCCATTCTAGTCCCCAGTCCCCAGTCCCCACTCCCCCGCAAGAGGCTTCTCAATGAGCGAACACATCCACCATGTTACCGACGCCAGCTTCGGCGCCGATGTCCTACAGTCGGAGCAACCCGTTCTGATCGACTACTGGGCCGAATGGTGCGGTCCCTGCAAGATGATTGCCCCCCTCCTTGACGACATCGCCAACGATTACGCTGGCCGCCTGAAGGTTGTCAAGTTGAACATCGATGACAACCAGCAGACGCCTGCCAGCTATGGAATTCGCGGCATTCCGACGCTGATGATTTTCAAGAACGGCCAACCGGCAGCGACCAAAGTCGGCGCCCTGTCGAAGCTGCAACTGACCACGTTCATTGACAACAATCTCTGAAGCCGCTACCCTGGGTCCGCAGGTTCGATGGGTGGAAGGTCTGGCCCATGGCAAACCAAGAGCCCGCGCTGAGTCAGTTCAGCGCTGAACCTTCAGCGGATCCTCCAAACTTCCTCTCCCGGTCGTAGCTCCCTCCCGCCTTCGCCGCACTGCGTTCAGTACGCGTTTCGTTCGCGACAACGCGCGGCGCTTCTGGTTTTTCCCTTCCTGGTGTCCCCCTTCTTCGTCTTCAGCACATGCATCTATCCGAACTCAAAGCACTTCATGTCAGCCAGCTCCTTGAAATGGCGGTCACCAACAATGTCGAAGGCGCGAACCGCCTGCGCAAGCACGAACTGATCTTCGCCTTGCTCAAGAATCAGGCGCGAAAAGGCGAGACCATTTTCGGCGACGGCACGCTGGAAACACTGTCAGACGGTTTCGGTTTTCTGCGCTCGCCGGACACTTCGTACCTGGCCAGTACCGACGACATCTACGTCAGCCCCAGCCAAATCAGGCGCTTCAACCTGCACACCGGCGACACCATTGAGGGGGAGATTCGCACGCCCAAAGACGGCGAACGCTATTTCGCGCTGGTCAAGGTCGACAAGATCAATGGTGAAGTGCCCGAAGCGTCGAAAAACAAGATTCTCTTCGAGAACCTGACGCCGCTGCACCCCGCCGAACACCTGAAGCTCGAACGCGAAATCCGTGGCGAAGAGAATATCACCAGTCGCATCATCGACATCATTGCGCCCATCGGCAAAGGCCAGCGAGGCCTGCTGGTCGCCAGTCCGAAGAGCGGCAAGACGGTCATGATGCAGCATATCGCACACGCCATTACCACCAACCACCCCGACGTCACGGTTATTGTCCTGCTGATTGACGAACGCCCCGAGGAAGTCACCGAGATGACTCGTTCGGTGCGTGGCGAAGTGGTCGCCTCGACCTTCGACGAACCCGCCACGCGTCACGTACAGGTCGCCGAGATGGTGATCGAAAAGGCCAAACGCCTGATCGAGCACAAGCGCGACGTAGTCATTCTGCTCGACTCGATCACCCGTCTGGCGCGCGCCTACAACACTGTGCAGCCGGCATCCGGAAAGGTCTTGACCGGTGGCGTCGATGCCAACGCCCTGCAGAAGCCGAAACGCTTCTTCGGTGCGGCACGCAATATCGAGGAAGGGGGGTCGCTGACAATCATCGCCACCGCGCTGATCGACACCGGCAGCCGCATGGACGACGTGATCTACGAGGAGTTCAAGGGAACCGGTAACATGGAAATCCACCTCGATCGCCGCATGGCCGAAAAGCGTGTCTATCCGGCTATCAACGTCAACCGTTCGGGCACTCGCCGTGAAGAGCTGCTGCTCAAGCCGGATGTGTTGCAGAAGATGTGGATCCTGCGCAAGCTGCTCTACAACATGGACGACCTCGACGCCATGGAGTTTCTGCTCGACAAGATCAAGGCGACCAAGAACAATGCCGAGTTCTTCGACTCGATGCGCCGCTGATCGACACCTCGATCATCAGCGGATTGCAGATGATCAAGAAATCATCGATAATCGCGTTCTTTCAAAAAATCCTCTCGTGCCGATCGCCGCTCCCGGCGATAGACGGACCGATCTAACACACAGGACAAGCACCCGATGAAAGCCAACATCCATCCTGCATACAACGAACTGGCGGTGACCTGCTCCTGCGGCAACGCCTTCACCACCCAGTCAACGATGAAGAAACCCTTGCATGTAGAGGTTTGTTCAGCCTGTCATCCTTTCTACACCGGCAAGCAGAAGATCATCGATACCGCTGGTCGGGTCGAGAAATTCAACCAGAAATACGGCGCAATGCGCAAGTCCGCTTAAGGCGCGACAAAGGGTCGACTAGAGTCGGCAGAAAGGGCAGCCGCAAGGCTGCCTTTTTCATGTGTGTCAGCAGAAAGCAAGGATGAGCACTAGTTCCGCGATCTCAGCTCAGCCGGAGCACAAACGATTAAAGGGGATCACGCTGCCGCCGAGTGGCTGGACTCTGGCGATCCTGCTCGTCCTTTATATCTTTACCGGACTGATCGGCCACGACCCGTGGAAAAATGACGACGCGGTAACCATCGGCGTGGTCCATGATCTGGTCCGCCACGGCCACTGGCTAAGCCTGAGTCTGGCGGGCGCGCCCTACCCCGACGCGCCGCTGCACTATTGGGTGGCGGGCGCAACGGGCCACCTGTTTGCCTGGCTGCTGCCGCTACATGAAGCGGCGAGACTGGCCAGCGGCGTGTTTACGCTCCTCGCCCTGGCCTTCATCTATCTCGCCGCGCGCCAACTGCACGACCGCGAGCAGGCGCCGGCAGCCCCGCTGCTGCTGGCAGGAAGTATCGGCTTTCTGTTCCACGCGCACGAGGCGCAGCCGATGCTGGCAACGTTGACGGCGCATTCCGCCGCCTACTGGGGCCTTGCCCAGCTGAACAGCCGGGCGCTGCGTGGTGCTTGTTGCTTCGGTACCGCTCTCGGCCTCGGCTTCCTCGCCAGCGGTCTGGCGCCGATGCTGCCGCTCTTGCCCGTGGCCGTATTCGCTGCCTGGCGCGCCGAAAATCGCCAGCGTGCGCTACTGATGCTGCTTGGCGCACTGCTCCTCGCCTGTACCCTGGCCGGCGCCTGGCTTGCCGCCCTGCTGCTCGGCTCGCCAGACCTGCTGGCCGCGTTCTGGCAAGACCAATTGACCCTGCTCAGGGGCAACGGCCAGCAACTGCTCAATCTGCAGCGCCTTTCCGGTTTGCTGCCGTGGTACGCATGGCCAGCTCTGCCGCTCGCCGGATGGACGCTGTGGGTAAAACGCCGGCAGTTGCGCGGACTTCCATTGGCCTTGCCAATCCTCGCTTTCTTGATGACCCTGCTGGCAATCGTCACCTGTCTTGGCACGCGCAGCGCGACGGCCTTGTTGCTGCTGCCGCCGCTGGTCCTACTCGCTGTCCCGGGCGTCGCATCGCTGCGCCGAGGCGCAGCAAACGCCTTCGACTGGTTCACCATGATCACCTTCAGCTTCTTCGCCATCCTGGCCTGGCTTGGCTGGTCGGCACTGGTGTTTGGCTGGCCGGAGAAACTGGCGCGGCAGGCCAGTCGGCTGGAGCCGGGCTTCGTCGGTCACTTCAACCTGCTCGGCGTCAGCTTCGCCGTGCTCGCAACTCTGATCTGGTGCTGGCTGATCGTCACCAGTCCGCGCTCGCCGATGCGCGGCATCATGCACTGGATGGCCGGTCTGACCCTCTTCTGGCTCCTGATTGCGACGCTCTGGATGCCCTGGATCGATTACGGGAAAACCTACCGTCCGGTATCGGCGTCCCTGGCCAAGGCGCTGCCCGAGAAGCGTAGCTGCATCGCCGGATTGAACCTCGCCGACTCGCTGGTCGCCTCGATCGACTATTTTGACGGCATCCGTACAGTGGCGCTGAGCAGCCCTGCCGGAAAGAAATGCGAGCTCCTGCTGACGACACACGGGGCGCCCAACCCGCGCGGCTGGAAGAAAGTGTGGGAAGGCGGGCGCCCCGGCGATCGTCGCGACAACGAAAAGCTGCAGCTCTACCGACGCGAAGGGAAGACACCAGCCAACCGCCAGCCAAGCGCCGAGCTGCAGTAGACGGCCGGCGGCGGGGTTCTCAAAGCCTGATGAAGTGCTCGCGGTAGTATTTCAGCTCCTCGACCGACTCGCGGATATCCGCCAGCGCGGTGTGATCGGCCTTCTTGACAAAAGCTTTCGCCACGTCCGGTTTCCAGCGCCTACACAGCTCCTTGAGCGTGCTGACGTCGAGATTCCGGTAGTGGAACCAGGCCTCAAGCTGCGGCATATATCTGACCATGAAGCGACGGTCCTGACCGACGGAATTGCCACACATCGGGCTGACCGACTGGCCAACGTATTCCTGCATGAAGGCCAGAGCGGCCGCTTCAACGGCCCCCTCGTCGAGCGCAGACGCCTTGACGCGATCGATGAGGCCCGAACGCGCGTGCGTCTTCTTGTTCCACTCGTCCATGGCTTCCAGGCAAGCAGGCTCCTGATGTACCACCCACACCGGTGATTCGGCGACCGTCGTCAACTCGCTGTCGGTGACGATCATCGCTAGTTCGATGATGCGATCGCGCTCAGGCTCCAGGCCGCTCATTTCCATGTCCAGCCAAACGAGGTGATTTGCATCCCGTACCATATAATCCGCCTGAACCGATAAAAAGACTATTGTGTCACACTCGTATGCTCAATCCTTTCTCTCTCGCCTTCCTTGTCGCCCTGGTGGCGATGTTCGTTCTGCGTCTGTGGCTGGCGCAACGCCAGATCTCGCATGTCATTGCGCACCGTGCAACGGTGCCCGAGAGCTTCGCCGACCGTATTCAACTCGCCGCGCACCAGAAAGCCGCTGACTACACGGTAAGACGTACTCGCTTCGGCCGCATCGAGCTCGCCGTCGAAGTCGCTCTGCTGCTCGCTTTGACGCTGGGAGGCGGCCTGCAGGCGCTGCATGACCTCTGGTCCCCACGACTCGACGGCCTGCCCTACGGAATCGCCCTGATCTTCAGTGTGCTGGCGATCTCGGCGATTGTCGATCTGCCACTGGCGTTCTATCGGCAGTTCGTCATCGAGGAAGAATTCGCTTTCAACCGCATGACGCCGAAGTTATTTCTAGCCGACTTCCTGAAACAGGCGGCCCTTGGCGTCGCCATCGGCACGCCGGTGCTGCTCGCCGTGCTCTGGCTGATGGAAGAAATGGGCAGCCGATGGTGGCTTTATGTGTGGCTCTTCTGGTGCGTCTTCAATCTGCTGATCCTGTTCCTTTACCCGACCTGGATCGCGCCGCTGTTCAACAAATTCGTCGCCCTTGATGACGCCCCGCTGAAGGCGCGCGTCGAAGCCTTGCTGAGCCGCTGCGGCTTCAGCAGTTCGGGTCTCTTCGTGATGGACGGTTCGAAGCGCTCCAACCACGGCAACGCCTACTTCACCGGCTTCGGCAAGAGCAAACGCATCGTCTTCTTCGACACCCTTCTCGGCCGCCTGCAACCCCTCGAGGTGGAGGCCGTGCTGGCGCACGAACTTGGACACTTCAAGCACCGGCACGTAATCAAGCGCATCGCCATGCTCTTTGCGCTGTCACTCGGTTTTCTCGCCGTGCTCGGGCAACTGATCGACGCCAGCTGGTTCTACAACGGCCTCGGTGTCGAAGCGCAGAATACGGCCATGGGATTGCTGCTGTTCTTCCTCGCTGGGCCGGTGTTCACCTTTCTGCTGACCCCGCTGCTGAGTCTGCTCTCACGCCGCGACGAGTTCGAGGCCGACCGCTATGCAGCCGAGAAGGCTTCCGCCAAGGATCTCGTTGCCGCGCTGGTGAAGCTGTACGAAGACAATGCCGCGACCTTGACCCCGGACCCGCTGCACTCGCTGTTCTACGATTCTCACCCGCCGGCGGCGCTGCGAATCGCGCGCTTGCAGCAGGTGTGAACAAGCCCCCGAGGATATCTCCGCCATGACCACCCTGAACGAACTAGCCCGCGAACATTGTCGCCCTCTGCGCGGCAGCGAACATCTGCTCGATTCCGCGCAGGCCGACAGTCTGCTGACCTGCCTGCCGGACTGGCATGTTTCCGAAGCTGGGCTGCTGCAGAAGAACTTTCGCTTTGCCAGCTACGCCGCCACGCTGCTCTTCGTTAACACCGTCGCTGGCCTCGCCGAACGCGAAAACCATCACCCCGACCTCGTAGTCGGCTACGGCCGGGTCACGGTCAGCTACAGCACGCATGACGTGGGTGGGCTGTCGCGCAACGACTTCACCTGTGCAGCCAAGATCGAGGCCCTGCTACGAATCTGAAGCTCGCCGGCACCGTTATCGCCGCCTACGGCCGGCAATACCGGGTGGCAATGGCCGACGGCACGACGCTGCTCTGCTTCCCTCGCGGCAAGAAGAGCGAGGTCGCCTGCGGCGACGAGGTCCTTGTCGAGCAGACGAGTCCCGGCCAGGGCGTGATCAGCGCCATCGAAGCACGCCGCACCCTGCTCTATCGCTCGGACCCCTTCAAGCAAAAATTGATCGCCGCCAACGTCACGCAAGTGATTATCGTCGTCGCCACCGAACCCGCTTTTTCCGACGAGTTGATCACCCGCTGCATCGTCGCCGCCGAGAGTCAGGACATCAAGCCTTTGATCGTGCTCAACAAGTGCGACCTGGGCGAGCGGGTGGCAGCGGCCAGTGCCGCATTGCTGCAGTACGAGAAACTCGGCTACCGCGTGCTCAAGCTCAGCGCCACCCACGACGGTGCACGCCTCGTGCCGTATCTCGCGAATCATGTCAGCCTCTTGATCGGCCAGTCCGGGATGGGCAAATCAACCCTGATCAATGCCGTGCTCCCCGACGCCAGAGCAGCCACGCGTGAAATCTCGGCAGCACTCAACACCGGCAAGCACACCACCACGCATTCCCGGCTCTATCGTCTTGGCACGGGCACAGCGCTGATCGACTCGCCGGGGCTGACCGAGTTCGGCCTGCACCACCTCTCGCCGGAAGACGTCACGCAGGCGTTTCTCGAACTTCGTCCCTTGCTCGGCCAGTGTCGTTTTCGAAACTGCCGCCATGATCGTGAACCGGACTGCAGCGTGCATGCTGCGCTCCGGAACGGCGAAATCAACCCGCGCCGCTATGCGGCCTTCCGCTCACTCTGCGCCGAAATCGGCTAACCCCTCAGGATCCTTCTTTCGATGAGCGATATCAGTATTCGCCGCCAACATGGCAAAACCCGCGCCGAGGCACGCGCCTCGGCCGAACACATGGCCTCCGAACTGAAAGAGGAGTTCGACCTGGACTACGCATGGGAAGGCGACGTCATGCGCTTCAAGAGGCCGGGGATTGTCGGAGAGCTGGTGCTCGACCAGCAGGAGGTCGCTCTCGACATCAGCCTCGGCTTGATGTTCTTCGCCCTCAAGCCAACGATAGAACGCGAAGCACACCGCTTCTTCGACGAGAATTTCCCCGCTTGAGCAGCTTCCGCACCGGCCAGGCAGCCAGTCAACCCGCGCGTTTCAGCCCGCTTTCAAGGCCTCGACCAGGGCAATGTACTGGCTCATCGCGTCGGCCGACGCCGTGCCCTTGATGTTGGCCCAGGCATCGAACTTGGCACGGCCGACGATGTCCGTGAAACCGGGGCGCCGACCTTCGACGTCGCCCTCTGTCGCTTGCTTGTACAGGGCATAGAGCTTCAGCAGGGAAGCATTGTCCGGGCGTTCGCTGAGGGTCTTTGAAGTGGCAACGGCGGCCTCGAACTGGGTCTGCAAATCGCTCATGCTGATCTCTCCGGTCGATGAACTGATTGTATGGCTTGCTATTATATGGCTTCGCCATTTTCGCCGGGAGCCACTGCGATGACGGTGCGCGAAAAGGTTTCCCACGTCGACACGGCGTGGCTGCGCATGGACCGACCGGAAAACCTGATGCAGATCGTCGGGGTGATGATCCTGATCGGTCGCGTCGACGCCGAGCGCTGCAAGCGCATCCTCGCCAAGCGCCTCCTGCGCTACCGTCGCTTCCGGCAGATCGCAAGGCTGGACGCTGACGGCGCCTGCTGGGTGGACGATACCGATTTCGATATCGATCGACACCTGCGCCGTTCGCTGCTTCCCGCGCCCGGAGGCAAACACGAGCTGCAGAAGTTTGTCGCCGAGCTGGCCAGCGAAGCACTCAACCCGGCTCGCCCGCGCTGGGAATTCAAGCTCGTCGAACTTGCCGACGGTAATTCCGCGATGATCGTCCGCATCCATCACGCGATTGCCGACGGCATCGCCCTGATCGGAGTTATGGATGCACTGACGGACGCAGAAATCGACGCCGCCGAAGATGACCGCTGGCCAGCTAAGCCCGGCAGCGCTGCCGCTGGACGGCAGAATGCACGCCGCGAAAGCGACGCTGACGATACAGGCGAGCCCTTCGGGCATGCCATCATCGAGCCACTCGCCGAAGTCGCGCAAAGCATACTCGAGGTCGGCGGCCATCTCTGGGGACAGTACCGCGCTCTGCGCGACGAGCCCGGGGCAGTCGCCGACTACGCCCGCGTTGCTGCCTCCGTGGCCAAGGAGATCGGCAAACTCGCGCTACTCCCGAGCGACAGCCAGACACGCTTCAAAGGCAAGCCGGGAACGGTGAAGCGCGTCGCCTGGTCGGAACCAACCTCGCTGGCCGAGATCAAGGCCTGCGGCAAGCACCTCGGCTGCTCGGTCAACGACACCCTGCTCTCCTGCGTGGCCGGCGCGCTGCGCAGCTACCTGGTCGCCAAGGGCGACGCCGTGAACGACGCCGAAATTCGCGTCATGGTGCCGGTCAATCTACGAGCACCGAGCGATGGCGAGAAGCATCCCGACGCCCGCGACGATCTTGGCAACCGCTTCGGTCTGATCGCGCTGGAGTTGCCGATTGGCATCGAAAACCCACTCGCCAGGTTGTATGCGACGCGAGCCAGGATGGCCGCGTTGAAGGGCTCCTATCAGGCGCTGCTGACCTTCGCCCTGCTAGGCGCGACGGGCATGGCGCCTGGTTTCGTCGAAGAGAAGGTACTCGAAGTGCTGGCCAGCAAGACCACGGCAGTGATGACCAACGTTCCCGGCGTGCAACAGGCGCGCTATTTCGCAGGGCAAAAGATCGACCAGCAGTTGGTCTGGGTCCCGCAAGCCGGCGACATCGGTATGGGGGTCAGCATCCTTTCCTACAATGGTCGCGTGCAATTTGGCCTGATCACCGACAAACGCCTGGTCGACGATCCACAGAGCATCGTCGATCGCTTTGCCGAGGAATTCGAAAAGCTACTCTGGCTGGTCCTGCTGGAGCCCGGCGATCTACTTGCCAACCCGGATGCCGTTGCCAAAGATCTGGCGCGCACCGTGCTTGGCCAAAGTGCCTCACCCAGCCCCCGCAGAACGACCACGGCGAGATTTCAATCGGCCAGTTCGGCACGCGCAGCTTCGACGTCAAGCCGCTCCATCGCATCCATGGCCACGAAGTCCGCGGCTTCCTGATAGAGGCGTTCGGCGTCCTTCATTTTCGCCTTGCCAAACATCATCACCAAAGCATTCGCACACTCGATACGGGTGATCGCGGAATCGGGGTTTAGCTTTAGCGCCGCTTCGAGAAGCTCGTTGCCAATACTCTTCTTGGCCCCATAGGTGAGCCCGCCGACCATCGCCCCGACCTTGTCGAGCACCTCCGCATGGTAGGCGCCGAGAGCGACCTGCGCGTCGGCGTGCCGCGGCTCGAGTTCGATCGCCCGCGTCAGACTGTGCTTGATCTTGCCACCCAGGCCCTGCGCCAGCGCCTTGACCACCGAAATGCTCTGGCTGTAACGGCCCAGCGCATAGGCGTGCAGGTACCAGGCATTGGCGTCCGTCGGCGCTTCTTCCTGCTGCTCTTCGCAGCGCCGGGCAACATCGAGCAGTAGGCTGCACTTGCGTTCGTCATCGGTCTCGAGGTAGTTCGCGTAAATGGCGGCGGCCTTGTTGGCCGCGTTGTAGCCGGCAAGACCACAAGCCAGGCCCGCCTCGACCGCCTTGCCAAAGTCACCTGCGTGATAACTGCGCCACGCGTCCTGGACTTTCGGATCCTCGGGAAACGGCTCGCAATCGCCGCGGTGCAGACGTGCCCAGTTCTTCTGCAGCGCAGCGCCAGGATAGCCATAGGCTTTCTCGGGGTAGGGAAACTTCTTCCATGCCATGATCTTCCTCCATATTCGTGCCAGCTCGCCAGGCGCCGCTGCTTACGGTTTGAGATACTCGCGTGACAACTTTTCGAGCAAGCCTTTCGCTTCATCGAGCAGGAATGGCGAAAACATTGCCATCACCTGATACACGCCGCGTCCGATGCGACCACTCTCGACCTTGCCGCGCGGATCGCAAGCGTACTCGAAAGACAGCCAGTAACTGGCAAGCACCGCCACATTGGTCGCCAGGGCACGCACTTCCTGGGTCGTCGCGCGCATCACACCGGTCGACACCAGACCCTCGCAGAGGATCGTCGCGGTGTGCACCTTGTGCGCCATGATCTGCTTGAAATGGATTTCGAGAAGGCGATTACGCGTCAGCAAATCGTTCAGGTCGCGATAGAAGAAGCGATACTTCCAGATCTGTTCGAACAGCAGGTGCAGGAACAACCAGATGTCTTCCACATCAGCCAGGCGCCGCGTCGGCGCGGCCAGCGTTTCCTCGATCTCGCGCTCGAAAACGACGAAAATCTCCTCGATGATCTCGTCTTTGTTATGGAAGTGGTAATAGAGGTTGCCGGGACTGATGTTCATCTCGTCGGCAACAACCGTCGTCGTCACGTTCGGCTCACCAAAGTCGTTGAACAGCCGCAGGCTGGTCTCGACGATTCTCTCGCGGGTCCGCCGCTTCGGCTTTTTTTCCATCAGCACCCCATGGCGATCCTGATTGTCGACAACGATCAGCATAGCACCCCCGGAAAGCGCAGGAAACGTGCAGGAAACGCCGCCCACCTGCATGCCAGAGCAGCGATCGCAACGCTGAGCGAAACGATCAGCCTTTGTGCGCCTGTAGCCAGAGCTCCAGATCGCGCAAGGACGAATCCAGCGCGCTGGCGCTGCTGGCCAGATCCGGGCGGCGCCTGCGTGATAGCAAGGAGCGGGTGTGATCCTTGAGCACGCCGAGGTTCAAACGAATGCCATGCCGCTCGAACAGCGGTTGCAGCTCATGGCGGCGCTGATAGAGGTCCTTGCGGGTGCGCTGGTAAGCATGCTCGCAGAGGCGACTACGGCCACGATAACTGAAAACATTGGTGAAGAACATGTCGGCATCGTCGCGCGTCGGTTCGAAGAGCAGCACATCGGAGTCCTTGAACTCAAGCCGGTAGCGATCCATGCCGGTGCGCATTCGCGAGTGGATGATGGCACGAAAAGTCTGCGCCAGAACGACCGGCAAGCCGCCCTCAACCAGGTGTGCAGGCGCCGGCGTCGGCTGTTCGTGTGCCGACCGCTGGGCCGCCAGGCGAGAATCAAAGGGCACCAGGGGATTGATGCAGATCACCAGTCCGGCCCCCTCGTGCAGGGCGACCGAGGCGTGCAGGGTCTTGATCAGGGCGCCATCGACGAAATAGCGCTCGCCGATCCTGACTGGCGGAAACAGACCCGGCAAGGCGGCGCTGGCCTGCACGGCGACGGAAATCGGCACCTCGTCGTGCCCCGCCGAGCCGAAGGCCACGGACTCGCCGGTGTCGAGGTCGGTGGCGATCAGAAACAACTGGTGCTTGAGCTGGCGAAAATCGTTGCTTCGCCCGCCGCTCGAAAACAGCTTCGCGAGCAGTTGATCAATGCCGGCGTTGTTGAAGACGCCGGTCGGAATGGCATGGCTGAGGCCCTGAAACGCCTCGAGCAGCCGCAAATGCCAGGGATCGGAAAGGTACTGTCGCAGCGATGACCAGAACAGCGCCGGCACCGACAGGGCACGCCGAAGGTATTCACCGAAAGCTGGCCGCAACAGCAATCCCGGGTCGAAAACCTCGTTGGTATCGTTCTCGACCAGCATCCGCGCCAGGGCCGCAGGTCCAAGTCCGTTGGCGACGGAAGCGGCAAGCAAGGCCCCTGAGCTGACACCGACGTAGATGTCAAACTCGGTGAAATCGACGCCTTCCAGCGCCTCGGCCAGGGCGGCCATCGCGCCAACTTCGTAGATTCCGCCCACCGGACCGCCGCCGGCGAGCGCCAGCGCGATCTTTGCAGGCCTGCGTGTCGCAGTCATGGGCTACCCCTTAATGTGAAAGTCGCGCAAGCGACTCACGAAGCCCCCTTCTCCCCTCTGCGGGAGAAGGGTTCGGGAAGGGGGCGGTCATGACGTTCATGATCCGGGGTGGCTCGACTGTCATGACCGCGAGATTGAACAAGGCGCGGTCCGTCGTCGCGCCAAAAGGCGCGCCGATGATCCGCGCGTCACGCGGATAGGGTGCACCAGGCGAGACCCGCCCTCCCGTACTGAACCGACTGCGCTCAAAAAAATTCGGCACGCAGCAGCTTACGGAGCCAGAAGTCGTTCAAGAACCGGGCACCGCAAGCTGGCGGCCGGATTACTCGGCGCTGCTCGTGGGAAGCGTATTCAGCACATCGGCGGGGGTGACCGGCGCCGCCGGCTTCGCCGCCGCTGCTTTCCGTACCGCGGGTTTGCGGGCCGCCGGCTTGGCGGCAGCGGTAACCGCTTGTGCAGCGCTCGCCGCCGCCTGCGTGGCCGACTTGACCGCTGTCCGGGGACTGGCCGGCTTGGCGGCAGGCTGCCCTTCGGTCAGCGCCTGTACCGCGGCGCTCAACTCAACAACGCGTCGGGACAAGCGATCGATGTCCTGCTTGCTCGGCACGCCGAGGCTTCCCAGCGCCCGCGCCACACGATCCTCGAACACCTGCTCGAGGCGGTCCCAGGTCCCAGTCGCCTTGCCGGCGACGTCGGCGATTTTTTCATCGGTCACCTTGCGGGTCTTGGCCTGAATGCTCTCGCCTTCCTTGACCAGCGCGTCGAACACCTTGCCGCCCTCTTCCTGTGCCTTGGCAAAGGCACCGAGACCCGCCAGCCAGATTTGCTGGGCAGATTCCTTGACCGTTGATGCCAGCTGGTTTTCCTTGGCGTCACCCGCCAGTTCTTTGAGTTTCTTGCCCATGTTCATCTCCTTGAAGGTACTGATCAAAAGGTGACAAGCTTTTTCGCTTGCCCTGGAAAGCCAGTCTAGTGACAATATCTAGAGGACGCACACTAAAGGCCTAGAGTGTCGCCTCTAGCGACCGACCGTCGAGCAACGACCCAATACACAAAAAAGCCATGAATTTCTGGAGACAGCAATGAATTACTTCCTTACGGGCGCCACTGGTTTCATCGGCAAGCGGCTGGTCGCAAGACTGCTGGCCCGTCCAGGCGCGGTGGTCTACTTCCTCGTGCGCAGCATCGAATCGGACCGCCTCCAGGAATTGTACGAATACTGGAACTGCGACGACAAGCGGGTGATCGCAGTCGTCGGCGACCTGACGCAGGCCAAGCTGGGGATCTCGAAGGCCGATCTTCGCAAACTGAAAGGCAAGGTCGATCACTTTTTTCACCTGGCCGCCGTCTATGACCTCAAGGCCAGCGCCGAGGCGCAACAGCGGGCAAATGTCGACGGCACGCGCAACACTGTGCAGCTGGCCGAGGAGATCGCCGCCAAGCATTTCCACCTGGTCAGCTCGATCGCCGCAGCCGGACTTTTCGAGGGCCTCTTTCGCGAAGACATGTTCGATGAAGCGGAAAATCTCGAAAACCCTTACTTTCGCACCAAACACGATTCCGAAGCCATCGTGCGCACGGAGTGCAAGATCCCGTGGCGCGTCTTCCGTCCGGCAATCGTCGTCGGCGACTCACGGACCGGCGAGATGGACAAGATCGACGGCCCCTACTACTTCTTCAAGCTGATTCAGAAGATCCGCAAGACCTTTCCGGCGTGGATGCCCACGATTGGTATCGAAGGTGGGCGCATCAACGTCGTACCGGTCGACTTCGTGGTCGCCGCGATGGACCACATCGCCCACCTCGAAAACGAAGACGGTCAGTGCTTCCACCTCACCGACCCGACACCGATGCGCGTCGGCGACCTGCTCAACACCTTTGCACGCGCTGCGCACGCGCCGGAAATGGCGATGCGCATCAATGCCGCCCTGCTCGGCTTCATTCCACGCTCGGTACGCAAGGCCATGTTCGCCCTGACACCGGTGCGACGCATCCGCAGCGCGGTCATGAAGGACCTCGGCCTGCCCGACGACATCCTCGACTTCATCAACTACCCGACCCGCTTCGACTGCCGCGAAACGCAGCGCGCACTGAAAGGCAGCGGTATCAACGTGCCGCCGCTCGACAGCTACGCCTGGCGCCTGTGGGACTACTGGGAACGCAACCTCGATCCGGACCTGTTCATCGATCGCACCTTGCGAGGCCAGGTCGAAGGCAAGGTGGTGCTGGTCACCGGCGGCTCGTCCGGGATCGGTCGGGCGACCATCCGCAAGATGGCCGAGGCCGGGGCGATCGCGGTCACCATCGCCCGCGATCAACAGACTCTCGACGAAACCCGCCGGGAATTCGAGGCCGCCGGTCTGCAACTGATCACGCATGCGGTCGACATCGCCGACAAGGAACAATGTGACGCCCTCGTAAAAACCCTCAGCGAAGAACACGGAGGCGTCGACTTCTTGGTCAACAACGCCGGGCGCTCGATTCGTCGTGGCATCGAGAATTCCTTCGATCGCTTCCACGATTTCGAACGTACGATGGAAGTGAACTATTTCGGCGCGCTGCGACTGACCATGGGCCTGCTGCCCGGAATGCTGGCCAAGCGCAAGGGACAGGTGATCAACATCTCCTCGATCGGCGTCCTCACCAACGCCCCGCGCTTTTCTGCCTACGTCGCCTCGAAAGCGGCGATGGACGCCTGGACGCGCTGCGCCGCCTCCGAGTTTACCGACCGCGGTATCGAATTCACGACCATCAACATGCCACTGGTCCGCACGCCAATGATTGCGCCAACGAAGATCTACGAGCAGGTCCCGACGCTGTCGCCGGAAGAGGCCGCCGACCTGATCGTCGAAGCGATCATCCACAAACCGGTGCGTATCGCCACTCGACTGGGCATTTTTGGCGCCTTGCTGCACTCGCTGACACCGAAGGCCGCGCAAATCATGATGAACACCAGCTTCCGCATGTTTAGCGATTCCAGCGCCGCCATGCACAAAGCGGGCGACTCGACGCCGCAAACGGCAGACCAGCTCGCGTTCTCGCAGATGATGCGGGGAATTCATTTCTGAGTTCCCCACAACCACGCTGCCGCCCTCGGCAATTCGGACGCACTCCCCGCGCTCCACGGACTCCGCGCACTCACCACTCGCGCGCCTTTTGTTCCTAGCCTTTTCTCCTCGGCTTTTCTCCCTTTTTCGCCTTTGCGCAAAGCACACGTAAGCACACCATTCATGACGACACCCACACCCAGCCCGGAAACCACGCCGGAAGCCGGCAATCCGGCCACAAACCCGACCCACAAAGCGCTCCCCAGCCAGAATGCCCGCCAGCTGCTCAAGGAACTGCAGGAAGAATTCCCGGTCTTCCGCAGCTGCCAGCCGCTGGCCATCGGCATCGACAAGCAGCTCATGGCGCGACTGCCGGGCATCGAGCGCAAGCCCTTGCGTATCGCTCTGGGCATCCACACGCACTCGCTGCGCTACCTGAAGGCCAGCGAAAAGGCGACTGCCCGCGTCGACCTCGACGGTCAGCCAGCGGGCGAAATCACGCCAGAGCAGCGCCTGCATGCCGCCAAACTGGTCAAGGAGCGGCTCCAGAAACAGGCCGAACAACGCCAGCTGCAACGCCAGGCGGAAGCCCGGGAGCGTCAGCACGCAGCGAAGCTTGGCCAGCTCGTCGAGAAGTTCGGCCGCAACACATGACCGTCCGCCGCTCGGCACCATCTGGCAGCGAGCAGGGGAAAACTGCGGCCGCTGCCAGCGCTCCGCGCTGATCATGGATCACCTGCTCAGGGACAGCAGCCCGCTCGAACTGTACGCCTGGCTGGACGCCGACGCCGAGCTGCCCGGCTGGGACATTCTCGTCGGCAACCCCTTCGCCGACGCTGTCGGTGAAGACCGCCTGGCGAGCGTTCAAAACTACTTTGCCGAGTATCACCTCGAGTACTTCCGACAGCGGCTCTACCAGCACTTTCCAAGCCGCCTGCACGCCGTCCTGCTCTTTGCCACCCGGGTCGACGCGGAAACCTTCCGCAGCAAGCATCCGGCCCGCGTTTTTGGCAAGACCCTCACGCCCGCGCGCAGCAAGGGAACGTACGTCTGTTCGTTTCACGACGCCAGCTGGCTGGACTACCTGCGCCTGCCGCACAATCTGAGCCTGGCAACGCTCGACGAAATCGCCAACCATTACTGGCAAGGCGCACTGGTCGAAGAAATCGGGCTGACCTTCCTGAATGAGCGCTGGCGCGAAGCGCCGGTGATCGAAGCCTTGTTTCAGGGCACGTTGGAAGCGGTGAGCACGCCGCCGCAAAGCGGTTGGTTGCCCGGCTTCGCATGACGCGGGACATGCTCTCCCAGAACCTCCGGCGACGCCGGCACAAGCTCTAGCCATGCGTCATTCATCCTCTCGGTGGCTGTCAGTTCTCGACTTCTCCCGTGTGCGCGTGTTGCTCCCCTTCTTCCGACGCTCCGGCCATGTGGCAAACGAGGAAGCTACCGGCCCCTATCGACAGCCAGGGGACGACGAGCCGGCTCGAGGCGCAATTCCTCGGCCTGTATTACAGCTTGCCGCTGGGACGCTCAACCGCTAAAATTCCGGGTTCGCTTCGCCGAGCGAATCAACACCTTCATCCATTTGGCGTCGGCTCTATCAAACTGGGGCTGCGCCGTTTCTAAGAAAGAGAGTTTGACATGGCGATCAATGTTGAGCAGAAAGCTCAAATCATGGCCGAGTACCAGCGTGCCGCTGGCGACTCCGGTTCTTCCGAAGTCCAGGTCGCGTTGCTTACTGCCCGCATCAACGACCTTACGGGTCACTTCCGCGAGCACAAGAAGGATAACCATTCGCGCCGCGGTCTGCTGCGCATGGTCAGCCGGCGCCGCAAGTTGCTGGATTACCTCAAGCGCACCAACGTCGATTCCTACCGCAGCCTGATTCAGCGTCTCGGCCTGCGCAAATAAACCCGCTCGCCGATGCGCCCTGCGCTCGCACGCAGGCCATTCCCGGAGCCACCAGCGGCCAGCCCCATGCGGGCTGCGCCGCTGTTTTTGCTGCCGCGGCTGGCCTGCTGCAAGGCCGCTTGAGTTGTTCAATGCCGCACCGTTGAAATTGTTGAAATTGTTGAATTCCCTGCCGGAGTCGTGGGCAGGCACGTAGCAGACTATTGAGAGAGGCAACCATGTTTAATATCGTCAAGAAAAGCTTCGCCTATGGCGCCCATCAGGTGACCCTGGAAACCGGCGAAATCGCCCGTCAGGCCGGTGGCGCCGTCATCGTTTCGATCGACGACACCGTCGTCCTGGTCAGCGCAGTCGGCAACAAGATCGCCAAACCCGGGCAGGATTTCTTCCCGCTGACCGTCGACTACATCGAAAAAACCTACGCCGCCGGCAAGATTCCCGGTGGCTTCTTCAAGCGCGAGGGTCGCCCTTCCGAGAAGGAGACGCTGACCTCGCGCCTGATCGACCGGCCGCTGCGGCCGCTCTTCCCCGAAGGCTTCTACCACGAAGTACAGATCGTCGCCATGGTGATGTCGCTGAACCCGGAAATCGACCCCGACATCCCGGCGATGATCGGCGCCTCGGCCGCACTGGCGATCTCCGGCATCCCCTTCGACGGCCCGATCGGTGCCGCCCGAGTCGGCTACCTCGACGGTGCCTACGTGCTCAACCCGGCCACCAGCCAGCTCGACAGCAGCCAGCTCAATCTGGTCGTCGCCGGCACGGAGGCGGCCGTGCTGATGGTCGAATCGGAAGCCAAGGAGCTGTCCGAAGAAGTCATGCTCGGCGCCGTGATGTTCGGACACCAGCAGATGCAGGCGGTAATCACCGCCATCAACGAGCTGGTCGAAGAAGCCGGCAAGCCGGAATGGGACTGGTCGGCCGCAGCGCGCAACGAAGCCGTCCACGCCAAGCTGGACCAACTTGTCGAAGGCGAGCTGAAGGAAGCCTACGGGATCACCAGCAAGGGCTTGCGCAGCCAGCGCCTCAAGGAAATCACCGCCTACGCCGTCGAAGCCATGTCCGCCGACGATAACGCCCCCGACGCCAGCGCCGTCCGGCGGATGGTTTCCGACGCCGAAGCACGCATCGTGCGCGGCCGCATCCTTGCCGGCGAACCGCGCATCGACGGTCGCGACACGCGCACGGTTAGACCGATCGCCATCCGTTCGGGCGTGCTGCCGCGTGCGCACGGCTCGTCCTTGTTCACGCGCGGCGAAACACAGGCCATCGTCGTCGCCACCCTGGGTACCGGTCGTGACGAACAGATCATCGACGCGCTGGCCGGCGAGTATCGCGAGCGCTTCATGATGCACTACAACTTCCCGCCCTACGCCACCGGCGAATGTGGCCGCGTCGGCACGCCGAAGCGTCGCGAGATCGGCCATGGCCGCCTGGCCAAGCGGGCCATCCTCGCCGTGCTGCCCTCGCCGGAAGAATTCTCGTACACCATCCGCGTCGTCTCCGAAATCACCGAGTCGAACGGATCGAGCTCGATGGCCTCGGTCTGCGGCGCCTCGATGGCACTGATGGACGCCGGCGTACCACTCAAGGCACACGTCGCAGGCATTGCCATGGGTCTGATCAAAGAAGGCAATCGGGTCGCCGTCCTGACCGACATCCTAGGTGACGAGGACCACCTTGGCGACATGGACTTCAAGGTTGCCGGTACCGATAGCGGTGTCACCGCACTGCAGATGGACATCAAGATCCAGGGCATTACCCAGGAAATCATGCGCATTGCGCTGGCGCAGGCAAGCGAAGCTCGCCTGCACATCCTCAAGCAGATGCAGGACTCGATGTCCGGCCATCGCGAGGAGGTATCGACCTACGCGCCGCGGCTGTACACCATGAAGATCAATCCCGAGAAAATCCGCGACGTCATCGGCAAGGGCGGCGCGGTGATCCGTGCCATCACCGAGGAAACCGGTACCACCATCGACATCAAGGATGACGGCACGATTACCATCGCCTCGGTGAGCGGCGACGCGGCCGACGCAGCCAAGGCACGTATCGAGTCGATCACCGCTGACGTCGAAGTCGGCAAGGTCTATGACGGCACAGTCCTCAAGCTGCTTGATTTTGGCGCCATCGTCAGTATCCTGCCCGGCCGCGACGGCCTGCTGCATATTTCGCAGATTGCCAACGAACGCGTCAATGCCGTCGCCGACTACCTCAAGGACGGCCAGAAGGTCCGCGTCAAGGTTCTCGAAGCCGACGAGAAGGGACGCGTCCGCTTGTCGATGAAGGCGCTGACCGCCGAAGAAGGCGGCGTACCACCGGCGGCCTGATCAGCCACACCCTCCGCGCTCTCCTGGCGGCTGCAGTCGAGCCGCTCGGTCGGCTGCAGTCGAGCCGCTCGGGAGCACAAAAAAAGGACGCCACCGCGTCCTTTTTTTGTGCTCCCGTGATCAGCTAGGCGTGCCGCTGCTCGCCTGGGCGGTGTGACGCGCCGCGGCAAAGTGCCGCAACGACGTCCCCCGCCCGCTACTTGGCCATTTGCTTCTCGCGCACTTCTTCGAGGGTCTTGCAATCGATGCACAACGTCGCCGTCGGACGCGCTTCGAGACGCTTGATGCCAATCTCGACGCCGCAAGCGGCACAGTAGCCATAATCGCCGCTGTTGATCAATTCCACCGTCTCCTCGATCTTCTTGATCAGCTTGCGCTCCCGGTCGCGGTTGCGCAGCTCGATGGCAATGTCCGTTTCCTGGCTCGCGCGGTCATTGGGGTCGGCAAAAACCGTCGCCTCGTCCTTCATGGTATGCACCGTACGCTCGATGTCTTCGATCAGCTGCTGCTTCAGAGCCTCGAGGATGCCGCGAAAATGCGCCAGCTGACTGCTGTTCATATATTCCTCGTCGGCTTTCGCCGCATAAGGGGTGAAATGCTTGTACGTCAACTCGTCAGCCATGTTCGAAGACCCTGATTGCAAAAGAGACGACTAAATATCAGAAATGGCGCCATCTGGCAAGCAGGGCTGCCGTAATGGGCCCGCGCAAGAGCCCGCTTGCTGCGTACGAGCCGGCGTGAAAGCGCGAATGTGCGCGCCAAGTCCAAGTCAGGCAAACGCTCATGACTTTCATGGCTTGGCGTGCATCCACGTGTCATGACCGTTACTGCCCTTTTCTGTGCGACGTTCGCCGCCCGGGACTACGTCGGGACGCCGTCGGCCCGAAAGGCAAGAGTGGCAGCACCAGCAGCAAGCGCTCCAGCACACCGCGACTCTTCTGCACTTCCAGACCTTCCTGGTCTTGGTCGCCTTCGTGATCCTCACTGGCGTTCTGTGTGCCCAACCCGGCGCCCCCTGGCGCGCCTTCCGGAACGATGGCCATTGGCTGGCCGCTCAACGCACCCTGACGACCGAGATCTGGCCCAGCCTTCGGCGCGCCATCCGGCACGCCGTCGAGGAGTTCCTCGGCCAGCGGCGGAGCCTGGCGCGCGGCTTCCGTGCTCACCCTTACCCGCAAGTAGTCATTTGGATTAAGCGATTTCTTGGCCATATTGGTCACGAAGGACTTGCGCCAGTCGTCACCCTCGCCGCGAACGTGCCCCACCGGGAAGCGGAAGCCTGCTGGCCGCGGGAGAAAGTCGATCAGCGGCAGTCCCCGAGACAGGTCGTCGGGCGAACTGCGCGCCAACTCGGTGGCCACGGTCGGCTGCAGACCGTCGGCGACGTCCAGCGATTGTGGCAGGACGATCGCGCCTGGCTGCTGGCCGATCCCTGCGCTGCCAGCAATCAGGTCGTAGGCATTGCGCACGCGGGCGTCGAAGGCATCCTTGACGGACAGCACAGGCGCGTCGGCATCGGTGCCCGGCGAGCCGACCTGCAGCGGCCGCTGCAGCACCGTCAGCGGCAGCGGATCGACCAGATAGCTGCCATCCTCGTCGGTCGCCGTGGCGCGAATCTGGAGCGCTCCCGATACGCCGACAAAGCGGTGCTCAAGCTGACGCGGGTCGCCCGCGTAGTCGATGACCTGGCCATCGCCCCAGTCGATTCGCCAGTTGCTGATGCGGTCCTGACCCGGGTCGAAACTACTCAGCGCAAGTGTGTAGACGTCGCCGACCCAGGTCGACGGCGAGCCAGCGATGGCCAGCGTCGGCGCGACATTGCGCACATGCACCATAAAGCTGCGACTGGCCGATTCACCGATCTGATCGGCGACGCGGACGCTGAACCCGTAGCTGCCGTCGCCGTCGACTGCTTGCCAGAAGATGGCCCCGCTGCTGGCGTCGATACGCGCGCCTGTCGGCGCGGCGACCAGCGAATAGCTCAGCACGTCGCGCGCATCGACAGCGCTGCCCACCGCGATGAGCGACAGGCTGTCGCCCTCGGCGAGACCGACGTCGGCAATCGCGGCCAGCGTCGGCGGCGGGTTGCCGACAACCTGCACCTCGGCCACGCCGCTGGTAGTCGCGCCTTCGCTATCGGCCAGCAGGTAGCTGAAACGATCGGTACCCAAGCCGTTACCCAGCGGCCTATAGCGCACCTGGCCGTTCTCGATGAGCACACTGCCAAGCGCCGCGCCACCGACACTGATCAACGTCAGTGCCTGATTCTCGGCGTCGCTATCGTTGGCCAGGACGTCGATCAACAGCGAATCGCGCACATTGACGCTGGCCCTGTCGACGACAGCGATCGGCGCATCGTTGACCGCCGTCACGACGATCGTCGTTTCGCCGTTCGCCGTGCGCTGCCCGTCGCTGACACGGTAGCTGAAGCTGCCAACGGCGTCGCTGCCGTTGTACTCGGCCGGCGGCAGGTAGCTCAAGCCCAGCAGCTGAGCGCTGCTCAGCGTGTCGCCGACCGCGACGGCGCTGCCGTCGGCGTACTGCACTGAGCCAATCGTCGGCAAACCGGTCACGATGATGCTCAGCAGCGGGCTATCGACATCGCTCGGTGCGCTCAGGCCGAGCGCCACCGCCGCACCCTCTTCGCGGGCCACGATCGCGCTGCTGCTGGCCACCGGCGCATCGTTGACCGGCGTCACGACGATCGTCGTTTCGCCGTTCGCCGTGCGCTGGCCGTCGCTGACACGGTAGCTGAAGCGGCCAACGGCGTCGCTGCCGTTGTACTCGGTCGGCGGCAGATAGCGCAGGCCGAGCAGTTGCGCGCTGCTCAGTGCGTCGCCGACCCCGACAGCGCTGCCGTCGGCGTACTGAATCTCGCCAAGCATCGGCAGAGCGGTCACGACGATGCTCAGAACCGCGCTGTCGACGTCCATCGGCGCACTCAGGCCAAGTGCCACTGCCGCCCCCTCTTCGCTGGCCACGATCGCGCTGCTGCTGGCCACCGGCGCGTAGTTGCTCGGGGTCACCGTGATCGTCGTCTGGCCGGTCACCGAACGACTGCCGTCGCTGACACGGTAACTGAAGCGGCTGACGGCGTCCTTGCCGCCAGTTAGTGCCGGCGGCAGGTATTTCAGGCCGAGCAGCTGCGCAATGCTCAGCGTGTCGTTTGCACCGACCGCGCTGCCGTCGGCGTATTGGACGACGCCCAGCGTCGGCAGAGCGCTGACGACGATCGTCAGCAGCGGGCTGTCGACGTCGGTCGGTGCGCTCAGGCCAAGCGCGATGGCAGCAGCGCCTTCGACGGCGGAGATCGCGCTGCTGCTGGCCAGCGGCGCATCGTTGACCGGCGTCACGACAATCGTCGTCTCGCCGTTCGCCGTGTTGCCGCCGTCACTGACGCGGTAAGCAAAGCGACCGACGGCGTCGCTGCCGTTGTACTCGGCCGGCGGCAGGTAGCGCAAGCCGACCAATTGCGCACTGCTCAGCCTGTCGCTGACGCCGACGGCGCTGCCGTCGGCATATTGCACTTCGCCGAGCAAGGGCAGGCCGGTAACCACGATGCTCAGCATATTGCTGTCGACGTCGCTAGGCGCGCTCAAGCCAAGCCCCACCGCTGCGCCCTCTTCGCTGGCCACGATGGCGCTGCTGCTGGCAACCGGCGCGTCGTTGACCGCCGTCAGCATGATCGTCGTTTCACCGCTGACCGTGCTGACGCCGTCGCTGACACTGTAGCTGAAGCGGCCGACCGCGTCGCGACCGTTGTACTCGGCCGGAGGCAAATACTGCAAGCTGAGCAGCTGTGCGCTGCTCAGCGTGTCAAGGACGCCAACCGCGCTGCCGTCGGCGTACTGCACCTCGCCGATCGCTGGCAAAGCGGTAACGATAATCGTCAGCAGCGGACTATCGACGTCGCTCGGTGCGCTCAGACCGAGCGCCACCGCCGCGCCCTCTTCGCTGGCGGCAATGACGCTGCTGCTGGCCAGCGGAGGCAGATTGCTGCTGTCGGCGGCCCTGACGATGCTGACGTTGTCGATGCGCAGCCGACTCGCGGCGCCGGAAAAACCGAGCAGGTCGAAGTACAGCGTCAACACCGTGCCGGCGGCGATGCCGCTCAGGTCGATGCTCACCGTCACCGGCTGACCGGCTGGCAGCGTACCGCCATTACGGTCGCTCAACCCGATCGCGCTCACCGACGAGGCGGCGAAAACCGTGCCATCGGCCTGCAGGTTGAACAAGGCATCGCTATCGCCCGTCGGGATGGTGCCGACGACGGCGTTGCCGGCGATATCGAGCAGTGCGACTTCGAAGGCATCGGATGGCCCCTGCCCGTTGGCGACGAAATCGGCGCCGAGCAGTTCGAAGCGCAACAGCTGTGCCTGCTCGGGAACGCTGAAGGTCTGCACCAGGCGCGAAGCCAGGCGCGAGTCCTCGTTGAGAAAACCCTGACCATTGACCACCCCGGCCTGACCGACGGCCGTCCAGCCGAAATCAATCGCCGTTACGTCGCCGACGGCGAAGCTGCCGTTAACGATGCCGGCATGAACCGTGCCGTTGCGCAGCAGCGATCCCGAAGGGACCTCAGTGGTCGCCGAACCCTGCATGCCAACGAAGGCCAGCAACGCAGTCAGCGGATCGGACTGCGCGTCGCCGTCACCAAACTCGGGGGCCAGCGCTTGCGCTACGCGCGTGGGACGGTTAGACGTGTCGAGCGCATTGAGGTCGAGATACCAGCTGAGCAGCGCATTGGTGCCAGCCAGGGAAACCGTCGTCTCGGGATTGTCCATCGCCAGATGCAGCGCTTCACGCTGGCGGTTGCCGACGGCCACGGTATTGGCAGTCGACATAAAGTTGGCGCCGCCGTCGCGGGGCACCGGCTGGAAGGGATTGTAGACGTACTCGTCGAACAGCCCGAGGTTGTGCGCCAATTCGTGACCGACGACCCAGCCAAAGGCTGCGCCGACCTGCTGCCGGGTAAACCCGGCGGACAGGTAGGCGCGCAGGATGCCATCGACGACCAGGGTCATCGGTTTGCCGCCGGCCATCGCGCCGGTACGCACCGGATTGACCACCTGTGACAGCAGGAAGCGCCTGGCGGCAATCGAAATATCTTCGCGCAGTACCTTGCCACCGAAGCTGCCGGCACCAACCCCCGCCTTGGTGAGCTTGTTTTCGAAAGTGGTGTAGGCAAAATCGATCCCAGCGAAACTGCGTGACGCGTTATCGGTAGCGTTGACCCACGGCCGGTTGATCATCACGATCGGATTGAGGCCATTCTCGGCGTAGGAAAACTCGTTTCGCTGAATGCTCGGCAGATAGATCGAAGCCGGGTACCCCGGCCCCAGGACATTGGGGTCCTTGCCGAAGACATTGTGGAAGCCGGTCAGCACGTCCGCCCATTCGGCGTCGGTAATCACCGGCGAGAACAGACCGGCAAAAATTCCGTAGTTGGCATTCAGGAAGCCGTTCGGATCATGCACCGGCGTCGTCGGATCGACCAGCCACTGGTCATACTCGGTACGAATCGCCTGCACCATCGTGCGTAGCGTCGCCAGCGAAACGCCGACCGTCTGCTGCTCCACCGCACGCGCCTTGAGCTTGATCTGCCCCAGCTTGCGGCCGCCTTCTTCGATCTGGAATTCGGCGAAATCGTCGATCGGGCTGGTGTAGTGGGACTGGTACTTGAGTCCCTGCGCGATATCCCCGACGATGTCGACCGAGAACAGGCCGGTCGGATTGGACACCGGCTTGACATCTACATGCGCCAGATTATCGAAACCGAGGGTGCGCGTCTTGCCATCGAGCGTGTCCATGAAGGTCCACACGCCATCGCTGGCATCGCCGTCGGCAAAATCGGGCAAATAGAAGAGATCGACCACTTCGTCACGGAAACTGCCGTTGGCCATCGTGATGCTGAAGTTCAAGGCGGTCTTAAAAATCGGGATGTCGGCGTCGAGGTAGGTCTTGATGAAGTTGTCGTTGAACTGCGCCTTCAGGTCCAGCTGCAGGGTGCCGCCCGGGTTGACCACCAGACCGTCGTAGAGCGGCGCGTGCGCCTGATTGTCGTTGAGCAGCTTTTCGACGCCACTGTCAACGAAGACCAGGAAGTCGTTGGGGTCGGTAGTCACGGTAACCGTGAAGGGGTCGGCGAAAGGATTGCTCAGCTTCACCCACTGACTGAACAGACCGGTTGTGGGGCCGGTCGAGGTATCGGTAAAGAAAACGCCCCTGTCGTTCGGATCGGTAGTGCTGTCGGTAACCAGCCCGCGCATGAATTGAACACGATCGAGCCAGATTTCGGCATCCGCCGAGCCCCCGCTGCTGAGTTCGAAACGCAGCATCCGGTCGGCGCCGCGGAAATCCACCGGAACCGCCAGTAGGCGGTTACCGAAGCTCGCCCCCTGGCTGTCGAGCGCCACCGATCCGAGGTCGAACCAGAGCTGCGTATCGGGCGAGTAACCCTGAACGCGCAGCGTTTCGCCAGCCGCAGCGGTGACCACGCGCAGGTCGAAACTGAGGTACTCGGCCCAGTCGGGAACGACCATCCGGTTGTGCCGAATCCACGAATTGTCGTTGTCGAGCATCGCCGCGTGCGTGCCGTTGGCCAGGGCGACCAGCCGGTCGCCTTCGAACGCCGTGCGCGTTGTCTGAAAGCCGCCGCCGTGGAAAGACCAGCCCGGCAGGTCGCCGGAAAGATTGGTCGCCAGGCCACCCGCCGAGTACTGCAGCAGCCAGCTGCGATTGAGCGCGCCCTCCTCGAAATCGCCATTGAACACCGACGGCACCGGCAGGCCCGACGGATTGATCGTCTCGCTGTTGTCGAAGCTCACCGGGATGCGGGTGCCGCTCGGCGTGCCGGCAAAGGGCACGCCGCCCTGCGGCGAGAACGCCCAGCCGGTTCCAATACCCTCCCACGGACCGGAACCGAGGGCGAACGACTGGGCGTTGTACCACGGGATACTGACACCCTGGAACTCAATCGCATCCTTGTCCGCGAGGCGACGAAAAACCGGCTCGCCCCCTCTGGCGAACTCGGTCACGGACAGATCGGTGGTCGCCCCATACCAGCGCCAGACGCGGCTGTGCGGCCCACCCGGCCTGAGTGAGTGGTTGTTGAGAGCGGTCAGCGTCGCCAGTCCGTCGTCGGTGGTGAAGCCGGCGCGGCCGTTGAGGTTGATGCTGACGTCGAAATTTGGAACGTAGCGACCATTCGGCGTCGATACGATGCCGCCCCCGACCGGCAGTGCGGTGTGACTCGCCAGAATCTGGTAGTAGTGCTCGGCGAAATCGATATTGCTCCAGCGCTGCACGTCGGGATCGAGGAAGTTGCCAGTCGGAATGACGCTGTTGGTCGGCAGGTATCCCCACGCCTGCGCCAGCGCGCCCAGCGGCCCGGCACCCACGGCGCTCAAGCCCGTACCAAACAACTGGATGTACTGCCCAACCGGAATGTCGAGCGACGGCTGGTTGAAGTCGTGCACGTCCAGCGAAGTCATCGACAGGCGTACCGTTGGAGCACCAATGCCGAAGCGCTGCGCGATTTCGCTGTTGACCACCGTGCCGCGGCTGTGGCCAATCAAATGAATCGGCGAGCCGAACAGCTTGTTGCCCCCGAGATTGAAGTTCAAGCGGGCAAGCGCCGAATAAAGCGCGTCGGCTGCCGCTTCGCTGAAGCCATTGGTCGGGAAATCCGATTCGTCGTACCAGTCGCTGACCAGCACCACCGGCTTGCCAGCCAGCGACGGCGAGTCGAGGACCGATTCGAGATCGACGCCGGTGGTAAAGCTCGCACCATTGTAGAAGACCAACCAGCGACCGGAGGTTTTCTGGTACAGCGCCGCCACGCCCTCGCCACCGGCGCGGGCGATGTTCTCGGCCATCTCGATGAAGGCGGCAAGGCTGTCGGCAACGTTGGTCGGAGCCGTCGGCGAAAGCTGGAAACCGTGCGTCAGCAGGGTGACGCTGCTGAACGGCTTCGACGAATCCCGGTAGGCCTCGGTCTTGAAGACCCGCCAGTCGCGCGCGACGACCGTGCCGGCCGGCGAAACGACCTCGACTCCCCAGTAGTACTGCTGGCCGGCGGTGAGTTTGAGTTGCGCGGCGAGGCCCTTGATGAAGATCGCTGACCCTTGCGCGTCGATGCTGCTCGCGTCGAGCAGGTCGGAGGAGAAGATGCGGTTGGCATTGAGATCGGAGTTCCCGAGGTCGCGCGGGAACAGGCCGTCGCTACCGCGGAAGGTGCTCACGTAGAGCCGGCTCTTGGCGTTCTCGAAACCCTTCACCAACCACGAGAAAGTCGGCGTCAGGTTGCTGGCCTGCTCACCGGCGGCAGGCGCCAGCAGTTCGAGCGAAGCCCCGCCCTGGGCGACCAGACCGCTGGGCAGCACGCCGGCGCCGATCGGGCCGTTGGTAGCGCCTGGCGGCACGCCGAAGACCGGGTCCCTGAAGCGGTTGCCCGGCTCGATGATCTTGAAGTTCGAGCGAACATTGATCGACGGATCCAGATCGTCGATCGGCTTGCGGTCGAGTTGCCCGGCGAAAGCCGGGTTGTTCACCGCGGCGATCATCGCGTGCACGTCGAAGCCCATCACAACCCCCTGCCCGCGGTAGGCGCTGTAGAGCGTATTGCCGTCCGGCGAAAGGGCCAGATTGTCCGGCCAGGACATCGGAATCGGACGCGTTGCCGCAACCAGTTTGGGCGTCGCACTCAGCGGAGCACGAATGATGCCGACGTTGCCGCCCGCCGGATGGAAGGGGTCGTAGTTCGGGTCGTGCGACGGGTTGTCCTGGATGTAGACGTTGAAACCCGAGACGAAAGCGTATTCGCCGTCCGGTGACAAGACCACCGAAATGGCGTTGTTGACGTCGAAGTAGTCGCTGACAGACCCCAGGTTCATGGACACGGTGGTCTGCGTGTAGCTGCCGACGTCGCCCTTGACGATCACCACACCCTTGGCGTCGGACAGTCGATTGGTGTATAGCATGACATTCGGGTCGTTGGTCGCCGACACGCTGTACGGCTCGGCGCCGGCCTGCAACACTTCCAGGACGTCGCCATAAGTCGAGCTGGCCTCGTCGACGTCGATCACGAAGACCTTGCCGTCGCTGTTGCCGGCGCCGCCGAACAGCGCCTTGTCCGGCGCCGCCACGAACAGGCGCGTGCCGTTGGCGTTGATCGCCATGCCGCGCAGACCGGAAGGCGCCGGCGCGACGTCGAGGGTCCGCACCAGCTGGTGATAAGTCGCCGAGGATGGATCAATATCGAGCACGTAGATTCGCCCGGCGATCTCGTCGGAGACGTAGGCTCTCGCGCCGCCCTTGGCAATGGCAATCCAGAAGGGCCGCGCGTCCGGCAGCAAGGCAATGCTGCTCACGCCGTTGCTCGGATCGCCATCTGCATCGACCGCCTGCAAGGCGACGGTATCGACCACGCCGACGAGGGGTGAGAAGCGTATGGTCGCGTAGGCACGGGTGTTGTCCGGGCTGACGGCTACCGCGCGGGGCACCTGATAGGCGCTGCCGACCGGAACACGCGCCACCAGGTCCTTGGTCTCGCCGTCGATCACCAGCACCTTGTTGCCAGCCACACCGCCGAAGATGTAGCGCGCGTCATATGAGAGTTGAACGCGATTACTGGCCTTCTCGACCCGGAGGTCCCAAGCCCCGTTGTTGCTGAGATATTGTGGTCGCTTGACGAAAACTTTCGCCGTGCCGATGGCGATCGATTGCGGCACCGCCACGTACACGTAGCCGGGAGTACTCGAAGCGTCCGGATGGACTTCGTAAGTGCGACCGTCAGGCGACTCGAAGACCACGATCAGGTCGGCGATCTGGCTGCCGGCCTTGGCCGCGGCCGGGGCCGGCGCATTGTCGTAGGTGAAGCGATCGCCCCTGATCTCGACGAAGGGAGAAAAGCCACCAGCGTTGCCAACTGCCGGACGGAATACCAGACGCGCCGCACTAATGAACGGTTCGGTAGCCGGCGATGTCGTCGGGTTGTAGGGGTTGGCGACCTGGATCGAGTAGTCGCTGACCTTGCCGGGATCGATCTGGACGCCAACCAGCGTCTCTTTCGGCAGGCCCACTTCCGGTACCGAAATGATCTGCAGTTGGCGCGCCCCGAACAACGCGGTCATGATGAATCCGGACGTCAACGAGAAGGCGGCGCCAATGGCCGACCCTCCAGCGAGCGATGAGAGAACCGCGAAGGACGAGCCACCGTCGCTGATTCCCGACGGGAAGGTGGCGTAAGTCTTGCCGCGGATCTCTCCAAAACTCGAATCTGCGACGCCACAGACGTAAGTGCCGGAGATGGAGACACCCGGATATGGCGGCGACGAGCTACGCGCAATACCGTCCGCGCCGACGACGCCGGCTTCTTCCTGCAGCCAGACCGGCAGCAGCGTCCCGTCGGGCATCGGCACTTCGGCGTAACGCATGAAGACGACCCTGGTGCCGGGTGCCAGTCCGCTGGTCGGAATAGCCAGTTGCACCGGTGTCGCCAGCTTGCCATCGCCGACCTCGAGCCTGAAGGCTCCGGCAAGGGGCATGTTTTTGGGCATTGGCAAGGGCAGACTGGCCGGGTCGCCAATGGCGGCGATCGAAACCTGCGCGTTGTCTTGCAGCGAACCGGGCGCTACCGCGACGATGGAGCCGTCGGCACCCTGGACGATGCCACCAAGACTGCCGAGCACGGCCGGGCCGCTGATCGGTGCTTCGACCTTGGTCGGCAGAACGAATTCGCCGGCGCCGTTGATTACCGTAACGGTCGCCGTTCCTGTCGCCTTGCCGGTGATCAGGCCATCGGCCGAGACGCTCAGTACGCGATCGTCGCTGACAAAGTAGACGGTGCCGCTGCTCGCCGGCGCCAGGTCAACCTGGCCGCCGAGCTTGGCCAGAATCTGCCGCTGCCCCCCGTTCGCGGCCAGCGTTACCGCGCCTGGGTAAACATCGATGCCCATCCCGAAAATGTAGGCGGCGACGGTTTCGCTAGGCGTGCCGACGGTAAACGAGGTCGCCGCCCGCAGATCGCCGCGCTCGGCGACGACCACCCCGGAACCCTTGGCCAGGGCGGTCACGCGCCCACCGCTGACAATCGTGCCACTGCTGAGGTTGCTGCTGGTCAGGGTGACGTACGAAGCCGGCAGATCGACGCCGCTTTCATCAGCGAAGTCACCTACCAGGCTGATCTGCCGGCCTTCACCAAGGTTCAGCCGCAGCCCACGCTCGACAAAGTCGATCCGCGTCAGCGGCGCGTTGCTGATCGTCACGGCGATCGTCTGGATGGTTTGTCCAAAGCCGTCATCGGCGCGAATCGTGAAGTCGGCATTGCCGACAAAACCGGTTTCGGGTGCAAAGATCACCGAGCGGCCGTCACCGGACAGGCGCGCCGTACCATGACTCGCGCCAACAATCGAGAAGAAGGCAGCGTCGCCTTCCGGGTCGCTCACGAACGTCGCCACTGGCGCCCTGACGTCCAGATCGGCGTGCGTTTTCACCGCGCTGGCGACCACTACCGGCGCCTGATTGGGGGTAAAGCCAATGTTCTGCATCAGCATCTGCAGGTCAAGCGCGTTGATCACGCCGTTGGCATCGGCATCGAGGGCCAGCGCGTAGCCCGCATCGCCACTCCTCAAGCCGGCAGCAGCAGCGAGCAGGAGCGCGTCGTTGCCGTCAGCCTTGCCGTCACGGTTGGCATCGCCAGCGACGAACAGCGACAGGCTGTAGCTGCCCGCGGTCACGGCAGCAATCTCGATCGGCATCAGGCCAGCGCGATCGAGTTTGTAGAGCGCGACGGCGCGGCTACCCTGCACCGACGCAGCCACGGGCACAAGCCCGGGCAATACCGGCACCGCTGGCACCAGGCCGTTGCTGCCCTCGACGATCAGGCCAAGGTACACCGCACCGCTGGCCGTGGACGCCAGCTCCGACGAGCGCAAAGTGAAGGCGTAGTGAGCCTTCTCGCCGGCCGCGAGCTGGCCGCCGACCGGCGTCGCCAGATAGCCAAGCGAAGAACCCAGATCGCCGGTGATCGCCTGTTGGGTGACGCTGGTCGCGCCGTAGGCGAAGAGGTTTCCGCCAGCAGTGCCGCTGATCATCGCCAGACGTCCGAGGGCGCCGGCTTCGTAGCCGTAACGGAGCGAACGAGCCGCTTCCAGGTCGCGTACCGCCACCAAGCGACCGAGCGCGTCGTAGTCGTAGAGGAACTGCCGGCCGTCGGCGGCGACGACCCGCTCGATGGAGCCTTGGTGGTTGAGCGAGAACTGCACGCGCTCGCCATTGCTGGCAAGGATACCGCTGTCGCTGACCCACAGGCGAACACCATCGGCAAAGGCGATTTCGCGCACTTCACCGTCGGCAACGCTGTAGCGGGTGCCATCGGGAGCGACCAGGACGTAGTCGGCGCCAAGCGCGTTGGCCGGGTTGTAACCCCCGCCCGTCAGCAGATCGAAATAACTCGACCCCGCGCGCTGCAGGGCACGGGCCGGCGCCTCAAGCGACCAGCCGCTATTGTCATCGGCAAGAAAAGCCGGCAGATACCAGGTCTGACCCGGGATCGTCTGCTTCTGTGGGGCAAAGGTGAAGGACGTGCGCCGACCGTCCGGAAGCGTCAGGAAGATTCGCTGGCCATCGGCAAAGGTACCGAGCACGCCGGCCGTTTCCCGGCCGGTCAGCGAGACGTCGGTCTGCAGGTCGAGGTCGCGGAAGGCGAGCCGCCAGCCATCGCCGAAGCTGCCTGGAATCGACCGGGCCAGCGAATCGTAGCTGCGCGCGAAATCCAGGTCGTGGCCGGCAACGCTGAGGATGAAATCACTCTCCAGCCGCAAGAGCTGCGGCTGCTTGCCAAGCGAGTCGATCTCGATATCGATGCTCGCCTCGCCGCGTCGTCCTCCCAGGTCCACCACTTGCAGACGCAACGTATAGAAGCCGTCGGCCAGACTGGAGGGATCGAGCTGCAGGAAAGCGCTGTTGTCGACCGCGGCGTCGCCGCTTGCCAGCAGCGAATAATGCGTTTCGCCGTGGCGGGCGATCTCGAGCGTCCACGAATCGACATTCGGCTCTCCGGTACTGCCAATCAGCGCGGTCGTTTGGCGAATCTGGGCGAAAGCCAGCTGGCTGGCAAACGACGGAGTCGGCGCGCTCTTGTCGAGCGGATCGCGAACGCGAATCGACGACCTGCCGCTGCCAAGGAAACCGTCGACGTCGGTCGCCTCGGCACGCAAGGCGATCTTGCCGACGCCGGTGGTCGTGATGTAGGCGCGACCGTCCTTATCGAGCGGTACCTCGACGCCATCGGCGTAGAGCCGCAGGCCGGCGATCGCACCGAAGCTCTCGGCGATCACGTGCACCAGCACTTCCTGGCCGGGGATGACCGGGAAACTCGGCGTGTTCTCGATGATCACGCTCGGCACCGGCGGCGTCAGCGCGGCGCGGATGAGCAGTGGCCTGGCGGTGCTGACGAGACCGTCCGACACCTGCGCCATGACCAGGTAGTCACCGGCCTGGCCGGCAGCAGGCGTCCACTTCAGAATGCCGCTCGCGGCATCGAGAGTCGCTCCCTCGGGCAGACCGCTGGCGCTGTAGCTGAGTGCGCTGCCCAGATCGGCATCCTTGCCGACAATCTGGAACTCCAGCGGCCGTCCGAGAAGCGCCACATGGTTCGAAACGCTCAGCGTCGGCGCCCGGTTCACATTGGCGATCGCCAGAGTCACCGTCGTCTCGCTGGTCGCTCCGTAGGGATCGCGCGCCGAGAAACTGAAGCTGTAGTCACCGGCCTGTTCGTAGCTCGGCGTCCAATTGAACTGTCCGCTTCGGGCGTCGAAACGCGAACCGGCAGGCAGCGGCGTCAGCGCGCTGAACACCACCGGGTCACCGTCGACATCGCCGACGGTCAGCTGGAACTGCACCTGCGCACCCTCGCGCCCGGTCTGCGGGAACAGCGAGAGCAGGATCGGCGCCTGATTGGTATTCTGGACGGTAAGGCTCACGGTCTCGGCGCTTTCGGCCATGCCGTCACTGACCGAGAAGCGAACACCCGGGTAGACGCCGGCGCTGAAGATACTCGGCGTCCAGGTAAGGATTCCTTGCCGCGTATCGAAGCTGGCGCCAGCGGGCAGATTGCCGACCGCGTAGCTGAGCAGGTCACCATCGGCATCGACGCCTGCCAGTTGCAGGCTGAAAGCCTGTCCCTCGGCGAGGACCAGATTGCCCACTGGCGCCAGGACCGGGGTGCTGTTGGTGTTGCGAACCTTGATACGGACCACCTGCGACGCAGTGTTCGCCGCCGTCACGCCGCCATTGCCGTTGTCGGTGACCGTGAAGCGCACATCGAAGCTCTGCCCAAGGCTGGCGGTCGTCGGCGTCCACTCGACCAGTGCGCGACCATAGGTCGGCTGCGGCGTGAGGGTCATGCCGGCCGGCGCATTGGCCATTGCGAAGACCAGCGCATCCTGATCCAGGTCCTTGGCATTGATCGTGAAACTCAGCTTCTGCCCGACCAGTGCCACCTTGTCGCCCAATGGCGCCAGCAGCGGCGATTCGGAGGCCGAACGTGCGGAGAGAATGAAACGCCGGGTGAATGACTGCGCGTAGAGCGCCCCTTGACCGTCCCCGTCGTCGGTCGCCGTCAGCGCGATCTCGTAGTCACCGCGGTCCCCGGAGCGGGGGGCAAAGACGAAGCTACCCGTTCCGTCGCCATGATCGACGAAGCTGGCAAAGGCCGGCAGGCCGGTCGCCCTCAGCGTCAGTGGATTGCCGTCCGGATCGCTGGCGCTCACCGGCAGCTCGAAGACGGCGTCGCGCTGAACGCTCTGCGCGGCGATCTCGGCAAGCTCCGGGGCGCGATTGGCGTTGCGAATGCTGATCGGCACCAGGATCTCGGAAGTCAGCGGCGAACCGCTGCCGTTACCGTCATCGGTGGCGGTGAAGCGTACGCGGTATTCGCCGGCTGCGGCATAGTCCGGCAGCCAGCTAAACATCGCGGTTAGCGGGTCGAAGCTGGCTCCTGGAGGCAAATCGGTGGCGACGTAGGTGACCGTCGCATTGGCACCTTCCTGTACCGTCAGAGTGCCGCTGCTCTGCCTATCCTGCGGGATGAAACCGGGATTGTCGGGGTCAAAAGCGAAGGCACGGAAGTTCAGCGGCTGGCCTTCGAAGCTAATCCACGAGCCCAGTTCGTCGAAACGCGGGGGCGCATTGACGTTCAGCACGTGTACGCGGAACTCGGTTTCCGACGACTTGGCGCCGTCGCTGGCGCCCAGCTTGAGCAGGTAGTCGCCCGCCTGCGTGAAGCCGGCCGTCCATTCCAAAACACCGGTGTTCGGATCGAGGTACGCTCCTATCGGCAGAACATTGGCAAAGAATTTCAGCTTTTGCCCATCGACGTCGCTCGCCTGCAACTGGAGACGCAAGGGATCACCTTCCCGGATCGTCCGTTCGGCGACCGGCTTGACTACCGGCGGGGCGTTATCGGGCTTGATCACCAGCGTGAAGGAACGGGTGACCGAGGCCTTGCCGTCGGTCACCACCAGTTCGACATTGTTGTAGGTGCCCGCCGATTCGTAATCCGGCGTCCATACCATGGCCTGCAGCAGCGGATCGAAAACCGCTCCCGGGGGCAGGTTGTTGGCGAAGTACTGGACGAAATCCTCGTCGGGATCCTGAGCCGAAAGAGCGACCAGCAGCGACTGGCCCTCCTTGCCCTCGATCTCGGCCGGTAGCTCGGAAACCACCGGCGGACGATTGGCGCCTGCCACTTCAATGACGAAAGCCTGCGTGTCGAAGCCGCCACGCGTGTCGTAGGCGCGCAGCAGCACTGACGCGCTGGCCGGACTAGTAGCGCTTGGCAGCCACGCGAGGATGCCGGTCTGGCTATCAAGCTGCAGGCCGCTTGGTCCATCGAGCAGGAGGTAAGCCAGGGCGCTACCGTCGGGGTCGGCGGCGAGCGCCTGGTAGCTGTACGCCTGACCCGCCTCGGCAGCAGTCAGCGGCGTCGACGTAAAGGCTGGCCGCAGATTCGGATACGGCACGGCGTAGATCCCGTGCCCGATGCCGATCTGCTGCGCCGCGCCGTTGGAGAGCGAAACGCTGAAGGTCGCCAGCGAGGCGCCGGCCTTGAGCACACCATTGGGCAGTTTGCCGGAAAGGTCTATATACCAGAGGCTGCCGGCGCCCTGCGGCGCCACGCCGGCGAGCGGCCGGCCCAGGAAGTAGCGCGCCGGATCGATAACCAGCGAGGCGGGCAACAGCAGGTCGTAATCGGCCTCGCTGGTAACCCTGACGTCGTACGAAACGATACCCGTGCCACGGTCGCTGCGCACCGCATCAAAGTCGAGCCGAACCACAGAGGAGAAGTCCTGCGCCGTGACGAAACTGGAAATGAACGCCGAACCCAGTTCCAGGCCGGCGCTGCTGCGAACGCTACCAAGGACCCGCAGATCGTAGATATCGGCCTCGAGGTCGTTGACCGCCAGGGTGACCGTGCGCGTTGGTGCGTCGTAGCTAACGCCAGTGATCGTCGCCAGGCCGCCGTTCTGGCGAACCACCTGGTAGTTGAGCGGATTGAGCACCGAGCCCGAATCCGACGCCGAACCGGCGAACATGTCCTGATCGAAGCTGATCGTCAGTTCCGACAGTGGCAGCAGGACCACCGCCATGTCCGGCGGATTGGTGGCGATCACCTGCGGCGCGACGATCGGACTGAGCACATCGACCTGGTGCGATTGGCCAAGCAGCACGCGACCGTCGCTGGTCGCTACCACCGCCTCGCCGCGCGAACCACCCCGCGCGAGCTCGACGCTGCGCAAGGTGGTCAGGTCGACCATGGTCAGCGCCGATCCGATCGCGCCCCTGGTGGAATTGCTCGAGATGAACAGCAGGCCTTCCAGACGGGTGCCGACGCGTCCGAAAGCAAGCGAATCGACATCGCCGTCCAGGCGCACCTTGACGGTCGCGCGGCCGCGCTTGTCGAAGCTCACGACGTCGCCACGGTCAGGCCACAAGCTGCCCCAGAGCGTCCCGTCGGGAGCAAACGCCAGGTCATCTACGCGGATGTCGCTGAAGTGCCGGAACGTGCCCTTCACCGGGTCGAAAATCTCGACGCCGTCACCCGACGAAAGGTAGATCTCGCCGGTCGACGCCTTGATTGCCAGCGCCTGCGTGATGCCGGTGCCGAAGCGGGCCAGGATCTCGCCACTGTTGGCGTCGAGACGCAGCAGCGCACCGCCGCCGGTGGTCGCCCAGAGCTGGCCATTGTCGTCGAGTGCCAGGTCGAAAATCGGCTCGGCGAGTTCGGCGAAGGCCTGCAGCGCGCGACCGCCATCGTGCGGGATGCGATAGAGCCAGCCGCGATTGGGTCCTCCGCTGATGATCGTTGAACCATCTGGCATCTCGACGATCGCCAGCGGGCCGATGGCGGCGTGGCTGACGATAAAGTCGGTGGCATACGACTGCGCCGAGAACGGCCGCATGGTTTCGGTAAACTCGGGCAGCTTGGCCAGCGGCGTCGCCGCAGGAATCTGCTGCTGCGCCGCGACGAACAAGGGATTGGTCGCCGGCAGGACCGGTGCTGGCGGCGGCGGCAGATCCTGCGAGGTCTCACCAAAGCTCGGCAAGCCGCCGAGGTTGGCCGTGGAGCCGTCATCCGGGGCCTGTACCCCACCCGGTGCGCGTTCCCGGTTGCCCGCGTGATCGGTCGCCAGGGCAAGGAACTCGTAGCGGTGGCCCGCCTCGCCCGCATAGATCCCGAACTGGTCGCTGCTCTGGCGTTTCCATATCTTGAACTCGCCACCGTCCCTGGCGACATAGACGGTGACATGCGCTACGCCCGAGCCGCCGGCTTCGTCGACGGCGCTCCAGCGCACTTCGTAATCGGATCCCCCGGCCTGCACCGGCTTCGCGGTGAGCGTGCTGACCGGCGCGCCGGTGTCCAGGGTCTGCACCAGCTCCTGCGTTTCCTGCGGCGCAATGGCGTTGAAACGCACCACCGCCCTGGCCTTGATCTGCGTGCCGGAAACCGCTTCGGCGCCGGCCTGCACCGTATAACCGAGTTGGCCGACACCGCGGCCATCGGCGGCGTTGGGCAGCAGCAGACCGCGCGTAGCGTCCTGCAGCACCTCACCGGTGTCCGGGTCGATCGCCTGAAAGACCCAGGAAGCGGTACGAGTGCTGGGGTCTATTCCCGCCGAAACACGCAAGATGAAGCCCTTGGCGTTACGCAAGTCAAAATCGCCCTGGAAGAGCGCCCTGCCGGTCGGGATATGGACGGAGATGTCGCCGAGCTTGATGTCGCCCAGCCGGAAACTGCTTGCATCGAGCCCCGGGTCGAGCTGACTGACGACGCGGATCTCGGTGACCGAACTCGAGGCTGCCGCCGGGTTCTCGAATTTCACGGTGTAGGGTAGCGCCTGCCCCACCGGCAGGAACTGATCGATGCCATAACCCTGCGGCCCGGCAATCGACGCCAGTTGACTGTCGCTGATCGCCTGCTGGTAGAGGCGCGAGAAATCGAGCGCCGTCAGCTCGTTGGAAGCGGCGACCGAGGCGTAGTCCGGCAGCGCGATAGTTGCCGCGGACGCACCATCCTTGTCGAAACCGACATAGGGCACAAAGATGTTGAAGGTCTGAAAGTAGGTCGGATGTGACAGATTGAGGTTGTAGTCCTCGAAATGCGGCAGCGCCGGAACCGGAATGTCCCCTTCCTGGCAGTCGCTCTCGCGGTGCTCGTAATGGTCGATCGCGGCTGTCGTCGCCGGCTTGTCGCCGTACCACTCCTTGATCTTGGCGAAGAACTCGGCCAGGTCACCGGTGGTGCGAATCTGTTCGCCAACCGGGCCGAGCAGGATACCGGTCGCCAGCGTGCTCATCAGGCTCATCACCTTGATGTCCTGACGGATCGGCGGCGCCTCGTCGACCGGGCGCAGGATGCCGACCTCTTCGAGAGCCGCCAGATAGGCGTCGCTCCAAGTCGCCGCGTCGGCGGCAAGGACACGCAGGGCGATTGCCGCGCGCTTTTCGGCCAAGCTGGTCTCGTCGCTCCGGCGATCGGCGATCTTCGTATCGAGATCGGGATCGGCGAGAATCGCGGCACGCAGCTTGAGCGCCTCGGCGGTCTGGTCGATGATGAACTCGTCACGCGTCATCGCCGTCGCGGCACCGACGATGTTGAAGCGATAGGGAATGAAAGGGGTCACGCACTTGTCCGGCAGGCTGTCTTCCGAACTCGCCTGCTGCCAGAGATCCCAGAATTCCGGCAAGGCGGTACGCATCGACTGCGGGCCGCCAGCCAGCGCCTGGATCGGCTCGAGTTCGGGGTACATCTCGTAGAGGCCGAGACGCAATGCATCCCAGTTCAGCGTCGACAGCGCCTTGAGCAGCGGATAAGTCTGGACGTTGAAGCTAGCGCCAACGTAGCCACCGGCGATCACGTCGTAGGCGTAGCCGGACGACAGAATCTGCCCGCTGGTGTTGGTCGCCGAATCGAGGCTCGCCCACGGCACGTCTTCCCCGCCGCTGTCAGGCTGACCGCGCAGGTTGTTGTAATACCTCAGGAAAGGCAAATCGTAGACGTAGCCATTGCTGCCCATCTCGGGCACGCCGAAGCTGAAGCGAACGTAGGGCGTATCGACGTTGGTCAGGCTCTGCAGCGCGACGCCGTAGGTGCCGGTCTCGCCGGCGGCAAGCACGCGCGGGCCACCAAGGCCGATGGTGACATCCGGTTCGAGCGCCCGCTCGACCAGAAAACGGTAGGCAACGACGGCCTGCTTGCCATCCGGGTTGATCACCTTGAGATCGTAGAGTCCGAGCGGTGCGTCACGGAAGTCGAAAGTGGCACGAATCCAGGTCGGATCGATGACATCCCACTTGACCGGTTCGTACTCGGCGATGTCCGGTCGCACCAGCTTGAGAATGGCGCTATCGGCGAACCTGGCTCCGCGTACGTCGATGGTCACCCAGCGGCTGTCGCCGCCCTGGTCGACATGCACGCCGGTAATCGCGAAGGGAACGACTTCGGCGAGGAGCTTGACCTGCGCATTCGGCTTGGGCTCGCTGTGACCACGGATCAGGACGTAGTAATCCCCCGGCTGGGTAAACGGGACAACGGCGGTCTGATTGGCCTGCAGCGGGTTTTCGTAAGTGGCATCGTAATGAAAACCGTCGGGAACATCGCCGTAGCGGACGAAGATCTCGTTGGCTGCATCGCGATCGGCCGCCGTCAGGCTGAGCTTGAGCGTCTCGCCCTGCCCCACGGTGAGTTTGTAGACGCGACTCTGGCCGGTGGACAGGGTGGTGCTCAAAGCGACACCCAGGTGCAAGTCGTCGATGCTGGTACTCAGTACGTTCGGGGAAGTGGTGAAATTGTTCGCCTCGCCGGGTGAGCGGTACGGGCCTTCGAAAACCTCGTTGTAGATGTCCGGGCGAACGATCACCCGATACTGGCCGGGCTTGATCGGTGGCACCAGCGCATCGAGAGTCGCCGTGTAGCTGCCGTTGTCGCCGAGCACGCCACTATGCGTGACTTTGCCTAGCAGGCGGTCGCCAATGTCCCAGAGGCTATCGTCGGAAAGATAGACCGCATCGGTCCAGCCGCTCGACGTCGGGTTGCTGCTGTGATTGCTCACCGTCCATTCCATGCGCATGGTCTCGCCGGAACGGGCAATGCCGCCAAATACGATGTCGTCGACCTGGATGTCGGCCGGTGGCGGCAGTTCGAAGATTGTTGGTGGCGAGTTCGGCCTTGCGTTGTTGCGCTCGAAGACGCCTTCGAAGACCTTACCGCGCCCCGAGCCGCGAGCCGGGTCGGTGATCACGAAAACGTAGTAGGCACCGGCGATGTCCAGCGGCGCGCGCAGGGTCTTGCTGACCGTGTAGCTGCCACCCTGGGCCAGACCGCCGACGTGCTCGACGCTCAGCATGTAGCGGTCGCTGTCGAGGTCGAGCAGCGGATCACGGGACAGGTAGATCAGGTCTTCCCACTGCGCCTGCTCGGCCGGCGTACCGGCACCGCCGAGATTGCTGACCGTATAGGTGACAGTGAATTCATTGCCCACCGTGATGCGCTCCGGTGCCAGCACCGAGGTCACCTGCAGGTCGGCCAGCGGCGCCGCTGCCACCGGCAGCGCAGCGACGGTGATGTTGTTGCCCTCGCCCCGGAACTCGGGCACCTTGTCGCTGTTGGCATCAATGCCGACACCACGATACTCGGGAACGATATTGCTGTACCACCACGCCAGACGCTGATCGGCCTCGGAATCGGTGAACGCCAGCAGGCTGAAATCACCGGCGATTCCCTCGGGCAGTTCGAAAGTCGCACTGCCGGTATAGCTCTCGCCGACCTTGAGCATGCCGTAGTTGGGAGCCTCCGACAATTGCAGATCGAAGGTGTCGAGCGAACCATCCCTGGACAGGAACAGGCGATCCCACCAACCGTGTTCGCGGGTGTCGCGGTTGCCGATATTGGTCACCGTGTAGGTGACCGTGATGCTGCTGCCGGACTGGCCACCAGCCGGCGGAACGACCAGCGAAGTGACTTTCAGGTCCGGCTCGCGGTAGGTGACCGGAATGCTGCCGATGCCGCGGTTGTTGTCCTGCCCGCCACGCCCCTCGTACACCGAGCCCGGGTAGTAGACCTCCCGATGCCAGGTGTTGTCGCCGGCGTCGGCTTCACCGGCCGGGTAGCGATCGTCGAAGCGATCGGCGTCGGTAATCACGTAGAGATAGAAATCGCCGCCGATGCCGCGCGGCAAGGTCACTTCGAGGCTCTCGGTGTAACTCGCATCGGCCGCGAGTCCCGCAGCGTTATTGTGCACAACGGACCCCAGGGCGGTGGCGCGCTCGGGCAGGAAGATCGGGTCCGGCGAGAAATAGACGCTGTCAAGCCAGTAGCGGGTCCCTTCCCAGACCGCGCTGCCGAAGTTCTTGACCGTCCAGGTGATCGTCGTCTTCTCGCCCGAGAAATTCTCGCCCGGTGCGGCGATGGTGACTACCCGCAGATCGGCCGGAACCGGCACGACGCGGGTGTCCTGCACGCGCGTGTTGTTGTCCTCGTTGCCTTCGACGACGTCGTAGGGCTTTCCCTTGAAGAAGTTGTAGTCGCTGTAGGCGATCAGGTACTGCCCTGCGGCCGCCGGGTTGAGCGCAAAGCTGGCGCTCTGCGTATAGCCGGCGCCAGACGCCGCACCACCGTCGTGTGCCACTGAACCGAGATACCACTGCTTGGCGTCGGGAGCGTTCAGTGTCGGCTTGTCGGACAGCCAGAAGACGTCGTTCCAGCTGCCGGAGGCTTCTCCGGCACCGCTGTTTACCACCGACCAGGTGACCGTCAGCGGGCTGCCGGTCGAAGCCAGCGGCGAAGCGGCCAGGGCGCTGATCCTGAGGTCGGGCGGTGGCGGCTGGAAACCGCCGATGACGTCGATCGCGCGCGCCTTGTAGTTGTTGTTGTCGAGCTCGTTGATGTCATGCGAGTTGAGGTTGCTGGCCAGCGTATCCTCGAGAATGACGTCGTAGGAATCGCTCCAGACGGTGACGTAGTAGCTTCCCGAGAGAAGCTGTCCCGGCAGTTTGACCTGCGTAATGACGTCGTAGCTGCTGCCGACGGCCAGGGCACCGGCATGCTGCAAGCTCCCGAGCAGGATGGCGCTGTTGCCCCCGGCATTGGGCCGCGTCTTGTCACGCGACAACCAAATGGTATCGGTCCAGTTCGCGCCGGCGGTCGTCCCACTGCCCTTGTTGGCGACCGTATAGCGCACCTCGATGGTGGCACCCTCGACGGCCTGGGCCGGCGCCACGACACTTCCGGCGACCAGATCGGCGAGCGGATAGGGCTTGACGTAGAGCGGAATCGCGGCGAGGTTGTTGCTGTCATTGGGGTACTCGTCCACCGAGCCGCTGCTGTCCGCCTGGACGATCAGGAAGACGTCGCCGCGGAAACGAATCGGAATCTGCAGGCTGGCGGTTTCGGTGGCGTACTGCTCGCCCGGCGCCAGAGCAGACCCATTGTCGTAGCTGCCAATCAGCAGATCGTCACCGCTCAGCTTGTTGTCCAGAGAAAGATAGACGCTGTCGCGCCAACGTGGCGTCGTCGTCGGCACCGTGCCCTGATTGATGATCGCGAAGCGCAAGGAGACGGATGCGCCGGCGGAGGCCTGCGTCGGGGCCTCGACATTGGCCACCTGCAAGTCCGCGCGCGGCAGCAGCGCCACCAGCAGCGTCTGGTCGTCGGCAGTGCTGTTGTTGACCGCCGCCGCGCCGTATTCGTACACCTGCTTGCCGGAGTTGGTGATGACTACCACCTGATAGACGCCTTCCGTACGCGGCGGCAGACGGAAGCGCTCGGTGCGCGCGTAGGACTTGCCGGCGTCGAGGCCGCCAGCGTCATAGGTGAAAGTGCCGAGGGAAATCCCCGGATCGCTGCTCTGGCCCACCTTGCGCAGGTAGACGGTGTCACTCCACGCGCCTTCGGCCTTCGCCAGGCCGTTATTGGTAACCGTCCATCGGACGTCAATGTTGTCGCCTTCGGAGGCGGTCGCCGGCGTCAGGATATCGCTGACCTGCAGATCGGCCGACGGCGACAGGGCGATGACCACCGGACCTGCGACACGACTGTTGTTGTCCGCATAGACGAACTCGAACGGACCCGAGGTGCGCACGCGCACGTAATAGGTCCCGGACAGCCCGTTGGGAATGATGACTTCCTGGGTCCGGCTGTAACTGTCGCCGACGGCGAGTACGCCCAGGTGCGTGAAGAAACCGAGCACGGCAAGCACCTGAGTACCGGCGGCATCGCTGGTGAGGACGACTTCGTCGTTCCAGCCCGGTATGTCCGTCGGGCCGATGCCGTTATTGGTCACCTGCCAGGAGACGTTCATCCCCTGCCCTGAGTTTGCCGTCGCCGGGACGCTGGCCTGGCTGACCACCAGATCGGCGTAGGGGATGCGCACGACATCGAAGATGCGCGCCGCTTCGGCGGCGTTGTCGGCCTCGAGGCTATTCTCGAAAACCTCCTTGCGCGCGTCACTGCGCGCGAAGAAGTGATAACGCCCCTGGAAATAGGCGGGCAGCAGGAAGGTCTCGCTGCGCGTGTAGCTCTCACCGACGGCCAGCGCGCCAGCATGAGCGTACTCGGCGAGGATGCGATCGTCGCCGTTGCCGACAATGGTGTCGGTGGACGCAATGAGGGTGTCGGTCCACTGCGTCGTCTGACCGACGCCGGTGCCCAGATTGGTGACCGTCCAGCTCACGCTGATCGGCGCCGGGTCGCCGACGACCACTTCGGGTGCCGGCGCATAGGGCACGCGGGCCTCGGCACTGACCGCGCTGACCACCAGGTTGGCGTAGGGCGCCAGCGCAGCGGCGAACGGCGTCGAGCCGAGGTTGTTGTTCTCGGCGCCGACCTCGTGCACCTGCCCGAGCGCATCGCTGAGCACCAGCAGGAAGTAGTCGCCGCTGGCCGCCAGCGGCAGATTCACCTGCAGTTGCGCGTCGTAGCTGGCACCGACGGCGAGCGGCCCGCTGTGCGCCAGTTCGCCGAGCAGCGTGTCGTCGACGCCGAGCGTCGCGTCGCGCGACAGGTAGACGCGATCGGTCCACGCGCCGAGCGCCTCGCTGCTGCCGGCGTTCTGCATCTGCCACGAGACGACGATGGCCTCGCTGGACAGCGCGCCAGCCGGTGCGTTGACCGACAGCGGCCGCAGATCGGGATGGACGACACGCAGCGTCGCCGTCGAGACGGTGCTGTTGTTGCCCTCCTGGGCGCCTTCGAAAACGCTATCGCCGACGTCGCTACTGACGACGATGTAATAATCGCCGTCGGCAACGTCGGGCAGCGTGATCTCTGCGCTCGCCGTGTAGCTGGCCAGCGCCGCCAGCTCGCCGCTGTGCACCACCGTCGCCAGCAGTTTCGCGCCGCCAAGAGCGCCGTCAACGCTGAGATACACGCGGTCGCTCCAGCTGCCACGCGCGGCGCCGCTGCCGCTGTTGGCGACGGTCCACGAAACGCTTCGCGTCTGACCCGGAGCGCCCTGCCCCGGCACGACGATCTCGTCGACCCTCAGATCGGCCAGCGTCGGCGCCAGCACCGCGACCGCTGCCTGACTGGCGGTGACGTTGTTATCCTCGAAAATGCTCTCGAAAACCTGGCCGGAAGCGTCGCTCTCGACCAGGATGCGGTAGTCGCCAGTGATGCCGAAAGGCAGGAAGACATTGCTCTGGCTGCTATAGCTTTCGCCGACACCCAGCGCGCCGCTGTGCAGGACTTGCGCCAGCAGCAAGTCGCCAGCATCGAGCGTGGCATCGCTCGACAGGTAGATGCTGTCCTTCCACTGCGTGACATCGGTCGGCCGGTCGCCGGCATTGCGTACCCGCCAGCTCACCGGCGTCGCTTCGCCGCTACGCGTGCTGGCCGGCGCGGCGACGACTTCGACCTGCAGGTCGGCGTGCGGCGTCGACAACTGGATCATCGCCGTCGCGCTGTTGTTGGCGCGCGTATCGGGTTCGCTGAGTTCGCCGAGCGCATCGGCGACGACCACCAGGCGGAAGACGCCATCGAGCCGCTCGGGCAAGATCAGCTGCCGGCTCTGCTGATATGATGCGCCGGGCGCGAGCACGCCGTAATGTCCGACGCTGGCCAGCGTCAGGTCGTCTGCATTGCCGATGACGTCGTCACGGCTGAGCAGCACACGGTCACTCCACTGCGTGCCGCTGGCGATGGTCCCCTGGTTGAGCACCGTCCACCCGAAGTCAATCGTCTCGCCGCCGCGCCCGCTGCTCGGCGCACTCAGGCTGCCGACCGCCAGGTCGGCGTAAGGTGTGGCCGCGGCAGTGAACGCCAGGCGGGCGCTATTGTTGCTCTCGCCGCCGTCGCCGGCGGCGGTGAATTCGACCAGGCTACCCTGGCCGGCGGCGTTCTGATCCGCACGCAGCTCAATCTCGATCTGGCCCGTACCGCGCAGACCTTGCGGTAACTGGAAACTGTAGGAGCGTGTGACGCCGGCGCCAGCCGCCAGCGCGCCGTTGCCGATCAGCGCGATGTTGTACGGCAAGGCGATGTCGAGCAGCGTTTCGCTGCTGCCCAGATTGCGCACGATCAGGCGGTCGCTCCAGCTGGCGGGAGTGGCGATCAGGCCCTCGTTGCGGTCTTCCCAGAAGACGGTGACGCTGTCGCCGGCCGCGACCGTGGCCGCCTCGAGGCGCAGATTCTGCACCTGCAGGTCGGGCGCCGAGGCGACAACGAGAGTGGCCGAGTTGTTGGTTTCGGCGCTGTCGCTGGCGTTGCTCTCGAATATCTCGCCATCGTCATCGGTACCGACCAGGAATTCGAACTGGCCGCTGCCGACAGCGCCGGCTGGCCAGCTGAAAGTGAAGCTGCGCTCGATGAAGCCGCCGGCGACGAGCGCTCCGTCGACTGCCGGCAGATAGCGGCTGCTGGCGTTGAGCAGGGTCGCGCCGGTGCTCAGGTTGCGCACCCGGATGCGGTCGCTCCAGGCGTCGTTGACATCCACGCTGCCGCTATTCCTTACCCGCCAGCTGACCGTGACGCTGCTACCCGCCGCCCAGCCAGCGCTGGGCGTCACGGCGACGCCATCGACCTGCAGGTCGGGATACGGCGTAGACGCGGCAAGCGCATTCAGGCTGGCGCCATTGTTCAGCTCGGCGATACCAGGTTCGGCAACGACGTTGGTGACATCGGCGGCGACTTCGAAACGCAGGTTCCCGGCACCGCTATTGCCCGGCGGCAGACTGACCGTCACCTGCCGCGAACGACTGGCGCCGACGGCCAGCGGATCGTTGGCCGCGGCGCCCAGGTCGCTGTAATCCACCAGCAGGTTGACCACCAGCTCGCCGCCACGGTCCATGTTGCGCACCAGAATGCGATCCTTCCACGGCGCATCGGCGGGCAGCGTGCCGGTATTGCTCACTTGCCAGCTGACCAACACCTGGCCCCCGGCGGTGAGGCCGCCGCTGACCGGCGTCAGCGCCAGGTTCTCGACCGTGAGGTCCGGGCCCGGCTCGCTGCCAAGGCCTGAAACGATGATCTTCTGCGCGATCGGCGACGGCGAGACGTTGAGCGTGTAGTTCGACATACCGCTCTCGTGGTAGCGGCCCTCGACGAGCAGGGTGTACACGCCGTCGAAGTCGAGCGTCGTGACGTCCACGTCGTTGGCATAGAAGTGCGTCGGCCCCCACACCGTCTTGCCCCAGGGGTCGAGCAATCGCCACTCGGTGTAGTAGGCGCCGCTGAAGCTTACCCGATCAAAGTAGAAGCGGTCGCCGGCGGCGGCGTTGAAGCGGTAGATATTGGTCGAATTGGCCGGGTTGAGCTGGCTGCTGACCGGCGTACCCGGGGTGATCAGCTGCGCTGCGGCAAGGTCGAGCAGGCGCAGGGCGTAAGCACCGGTGGTTTCACCGCTGCCGTCGATGGTCAGCGTGTAGTCGCCCGGCAGCAGATCCAGCAACGACAGGCCGTGCACGCCATCGGTGGCGGCGAAGGAGCGGTCGGACACCTCGCTGCCACGCGGGCCGCTGAGGCTCCACGAGAAATTGGTGTTGTTGGTCAGGACGTCGACATAGACCTGCTTGGCCTCGCTGAGCGTGAAAGTATGCACACCGCGTTGTCCAACGCTGTCGATTGAACCGGCGACCTCGCTGCCGAGCGTCATCGGCGTAACCTGGTCGACCACCGGCTGGACATTGATGGTGTAGGTCGAAGTCGCCGCCTCCTCGTGGTAGCGGCCTTCGACCAGCAAGGTATAGCGACCGCTGCGCGGCAGCGTCGTGACGTCGACGTCGTTGGAATACATGTGGGTGGGGCCCCACAGCGTGTTCCCTGCCGGGTCGAGCAACTGCCAGTCGGTGTAATAACCACCGCTGAAGCTGACGCGATCGAAGTAGAAGCGCTCGCCGGCGACGGCGTCGAACCAGTACACGTCGGTCTCTTTACCGGGGGTCAGCGTCCGGTCCACCAGCGGCGTGCCGGGAACGATCTGCGTCCCCGCCGCCAGGTCGAGCAGGCGGAAGGCGTAAGCGCCGGTGGTATCGCCGCTGCCGTCGATGAGCAGCGTGTAGCTGCCCGGCGCCAGATCCATGATCGAGCGCCCGTTGGCAGCGTCGGTCGCGCCAAACGAGCGTCCGGAGACGACACTGCCGCGCGGCCCGCTCAGCGTCCAGCTGAGTTGGGTGCTGTTGGTCAGGACGTCGAAGTAGACGCGTTTCGACTCGCTGCCAGCGATCTCGAAGCTGAAGCTGCCGATCTCGCCCGGCTTGCTCAACTCGGCATCGACGCGCTCACCGAAGACGATCGGCGTACTGACACTGGCGTCGATGCGCCGCACGTTGATCGTGTAGTTCGACGCCGTGGTCTCGTGATAACGACCTTCGAGCAACAGGTACCAGGTCCCCGAGTACGGCAAGGTGGTCAGGTCGACGTCGGCGCTGTACAGGTTCGTCGGTCCCCACAGCGAACGGCCGAAGGGATCGATCAGCCGCCACTCAGTGGAGGAACCGCCGCTGAAGCTGACGCGATCGAAGTAGAAGCGCTCGCCGGCGACGGCGTCGAAGCGGTAGATGTCGGTCTCGTTGCCGGGACTGAGCGTGCCGCTGGTATCGGTATCCGGGGTAAGAACCTCGCCCTGGTCCATGTCCATCAGCTTGAAGCTGTAGGCGCCGGTGCTGCCGAAAACCGAGAGCAGATAGTCGCCCGCCGTCAGGTCCATCAGCGACAGACCGTGGTAGCCGTCCGAAGCGGTGAAGCTGCGCCCGGAAACGACTGCGCCGCGCGGCCCGCTGAGACTCCAGCGCAGGTTGCTGTTGTTGGTCAGCGAGTCGAAATAGGCGCGCGTGCTGCCGGCGACGCTGAAGCGGTAGCGATCCACCTCGCCGCTGGCCGACAGCGTACCGCTCACCGGCACGGTGTCCAGGGCCAGGACCGGCAGGGTCTCGGCGGTGCCTGGGACGACCGCGATGCGGATGTTGTCGAGGTCGTTGTCCGCGCGCCAGCCACCGTTGCGTGCACCGAAAGCCATCCGCCCATCGTAGGCCTGCATGCCGCTGATGAAGTAGTCCTCAACGACTACCACTTCGCTGCCGGCATTTGGCGTCAGGTAGACGGATACCTGGCTGCCCCCGAGCACAGCGGTCATGACGATGCGCGCATGGTGGAACTCGCCGCTATCGAGGCGGAAGCCAGGGAGATTGAACTCGGCGAGCCGGCTGCCATTGAAATGCAAAGAGACGTGGTTGTCGCTGAGTTCGCCGTTGTTCACCGGGTCGAAACCAACGCCGAAGCTGCCAGCCAGATTGACCTCTTCGCCGAACTGCGGCGCCGGGCCACTGTTGCCCCAGACGTCCGCGTTCAACCACGCGAAACCGATGCCGTCGCCCTGGTTGCTGACTTTGCCGATGCGAAAGTCGAAATCGACGCTCGCCGTCGCCGGGATCACGCCGACGCCGGTGTTGTTGAAGCCAATCGTGTTGTAGCCGGTGACGCTGCCGGGCAACAGGCGCAGGAAGTTGCCCGACAGCCCGCCGGGGACTACTACCGGCGCCGAGTTGCTGAAGCTGGCAGGCACCCACGGCAGGCCGTCGGCGTCGAAATCCTGGTTGCTGAAGCTGCCGCTGTCGGCTAGCGCCGTGTCGTCGATCCGGAAACTGTAGTCGACGGCGTTGCTCTCGCTGACCCGCCCTTCGAGGAGCAGGTAGTAACTGCCGGTGAAGGGCATGGTCAGCGGGCCGGTGTCGGCGAAGTTGCTGGGCCCGAAAACGAGCCCCGAATAAGGGTCGAGCAGCCGCCAGTAGGCGCTGTTGCGACTCTCGCTGATCATCGTCAAGGCCAACCGGTCGCGGGCGTTGGCGGCAAAGCGGTAGAGCTGCGTCCTGCTGCCTGGCAGCAGGCTGCCGCTGACCTCGGCGCCAACGGCGATGACGCTGGCCGCCGAGAGATCGAGCAGCCGAAAATCGAAAGCGCCGGTCGCATCGTCGGCACCGTCGACGAGCAGCGTGTAGTCGCCGGCGACCAGATCGATGAGCGGACTGCCGGTCAGGTCCGCGGAGTCGGAGCGGTTGAAGGCACGGCCGGTAACGACGTTGCCACGCGGGCCGCTCAGCGACCAGTTGAGGCTGGCGTCATTGGTCCGCGAATCGAAATAGACGACCGTGTCGCTATTCAGCGTGAACGTATACGCCTGCCGCTGGCCAGCGCTGGCAATACTGCCGACGACAGCGGAGTCGAGCGCGAGGGTGCTGGCGCCGTCGTTGGCCCGCTGCACCTGGAAGGTGTACGACGAACTGCTGCCACCCCAGTAATCACGCCCCTCGATCAACAGGGTATAGGTACCGACGAAGGGCAGCGTCGTTTCGACGTCGTTGCTGCTCGGACTGTTGGCCGCGCTGGGACCGAAGACGGTGGCGCCCCAGGGATCGAGCAGCCGCCAGTAGGCGTCGGCACCGCTGCGGCTGATGGTGTCGAAGAACCAGCGCTGATCGGGACTGCTGACCTCGAAGCGGTAGGCGTCGGTGCGGCGTCCCGGGTTGAGGCCTCCGGATACGGGGGTCCCCGGCGTCAGGAGGCTGGCGTCGCTCAGGTCGAGCAGGCGGAAAGCGAAGGGACCGGTGCCGTCGCCCTGCGTGTCGACGGTGAGCGTGTAGTCACCGGCGGCCAGGTTGTAGAAGGACGCGCCATCGTAGGAATCGCTCTGACTGAACGAGCGGTCGGAAACAATCTGGCCACTCGGGCCCGACAGCGACCAGCGCATGCTGCCGTTGTAGGTCAGCGAATCGAAATAGAGCAGCGCCGGCGCCGTCAGGCTGAAGCGGTGGTTCACCAGCTGCCCGGCCTGATCGACGCTGCCGAGGACGATACCGTCGGTCAGTGCCCTGATCTGCGCGGGGTTGCCTTCGCCGGAGAGGTCGCCGAGGGTCTCGCCGCTACCCTCATCGGCTTTCAGGTAGAGCACCAGGCCGGCCTCGCTGCCGTTCAGCGGCGCATCCTTGGCGGCCTGGATCTGTGCCTGGCTGCGGGCGGTATTCCAGATTCGCACCTCGTCCAGCGCGCCGGCAAAGAGGTTGCTGTCGGACGACTGGTAGAGCCCGCCGCCGAGCAGCAGTGGCTGGTCGTAGGCGCTCGAAGGCGTACTGCCGATGCCGTCGCGCGCAGCCGCCTGCTCGCCGTTGACGTAGACCCGCAGGCTACCGGTGGCCCGGTCGATGGTCCCGGCGACATGCGTCCAAACGCCCGCCTGGACGACGCCGCCAGCGGTGTTGGTATAGCGGGAATCGGAGCCGAAATGCAGCGAACCGTCGCTGTTCAGCCACATGGCGTAGGTACGCCGCGTCCAGTCACTGCTGACGTCGCCCTTGTAGAAGATTGGCTGCCAGGTATTGGTGAAGTAATCGAGTTTGATCCAGGCTTCGACGGTGAGGCTGCCGGTCAGGTCGATGCTGCTGCTGTTGGCCACCTCCAGGTACTGGAAACCGTTGAGATCGACAGCGCCGCCCAGTTCGCCGCCGAGCCAGCGGGCGCTCATTCCCGAGGCGACGCCCGCCGCAATGGCGACCGTCTTGTCGGCCACCCTGCCGACGCGCAGGCCGTAGCTCGAACTGCCGCTGCCCGCGTCACGCCGTCCCTCGACGAGCAGGGTGTAGACACCGGTAAACGGCAGCGTCTGCAGCTGCACGTCGTCGCTGGGCATGTAGTTAGGGCCCCACAGCGTGCGACCCCAGGGGTCCAGCAGGCGCCAGAAGGGGACGCCGCCGCTGGTCGCGGTAACGTCGAAGTACAGCCGGTCGCCGGCATTGGCGCTGAACTGGTAGGTGTCGGTTTCGTTCGCCGGCGACAGCAGGCCAGTGACCGTGCTGTCGAGAAGCAGCGTTTCGGCGCTGGCGAGGTCAAGCAGGCGGAAGCCGTAGTCAGCGGTGGTATCGCCAACTCCATCGACGCGCAAAATGTAGTCGCCGGCGACCAGATCGAAGACACTCAAGCCGTTCTGCGAGTCGCTGGACTGGAAGGGACGATCGGAAACCACCATGCCGCGCGGCCCGCTCAGATACCAGCGCAGGTTGTTGTTGTCGGTCAGCGAGTCGAAGTACAGGCGCGTGGTAACGCCGAGCGTGAACCGATAGTAGTCTTGCTGGCCGAAATCGATGCGCCCGGCAACGACGCCGGCTGTGCTCGACCAGGGATGCACGATCTGACCCGCATTGCCACGACCGCTGGCGTCGGCGAGCGTCGTGCCGCTGCTCTCGTCGGCCTTCAGGTACATCAGCAAGCCAGCCTCGTTGCCGACCAGGGCCTGGTCCTTATTGTCGGCGATCTGCTGCGCGCTGCGCACGCTGTTCCACAGGCGAACCTCGTCAACCGTACCTTGGAAGGTCGGGTAGTTTTCCAGGCTGCTACCGATCAGCAGCGGATTGGCATTGGAACTCGCCGGGGTCTTGGCGAGAGCGCCGCTGGCGGCCTCGACGCCATCCAGGTAGATCTTCATCACCCCGCTCGGACTATCGCGGTCGAGGACCACGGCAACGTGATACCACTGCCCGGTCAGCACGCTGCCGGCGGCCGTGTTGATGTTGTTGTTGGTGTTGTTACCGGTCGACAGGTGCAGGTAGCCCGCCGAATTCAACCACAGCGTATAGGTCCGCTGGTTGCCGTTACCGTTGCCTTTGTAGAACAGTGCCTGCCAGGTGCTGGCATAGGCGTCGACCTTGAACCAGGCTTCAAGCGTCAACGAGCCGGTCTGGTCGAGATCGGCGCTGTTGGCCACCTGTGCGTAGCGCAGGCCGTTGACGTTCAGCGCGCCAGCGAGCCGACCCTCGGTGGCAAACTGGTCGAGGCCATGGCTTACGCCGGGAACGATGTCGACGACGTCGTCGGTAATTTCCAACAGCTTGAAGCTGTAGGCTATCGTCGCGCTGTATTGCGTCTGCCAGATGCGGCCTTCGACGATCAGGGTGTAGGCGCCGTCTTCGCCGAGCGTGAAGATGTCGACGTCATTCAGGCTATAAGGCCCGAAGACCTGGCGACCGTAGGGATCGAAGAGGCGCCAGCTGAGCCGATCGGCGCCGCTGCTCAGCATCTGGCGGTCGATGTAGTAGCGCGTACCGGCGGTCGCGTCGAAGCGGTAGACGTCGGTTTCGTTGGCCGGGTCGAGCTGGCCACTGACCACGCTGTTGCTGGTGAAGGCGGTCGCCGCGGCAATGTCGAGCAGCCGGAAGCCGAAATCGCCGATCTGGTCAGACTGCGGGTCGAGAGTCAGCGTGTAGTCGCCGGCGATGAGGTCGAGCAGCGGGCTGCTAGTGCCGAGCTCGTGCGATTCGGAGCCGTAGAAACGGCGGTTGCTGATCTCGGTGCCGCGTGGCCCGGTCAGGGTCCAGTAGATATCGGGATTGGCGTTGTTCGGGGTCAGGCCGTCGAAGAGCAGGCGGCGCGCCTCGACGAGCGTGAAGTGATAGCTGGCGCGCTGACCGGGCGCGGTAAAGCGGCCGCTCGCGGTCTGGCCGAGTGTCAGGCTGTCGCTGATATCGACGACCTTGTGCAGCTTGAAGCTGTAGGCGTTGCTCGCCGCGGCGTTGCCGATCCGACCTTCGACCAGCAGGTAATAGGTCCCGGACAGGGCAAAGGCGCTCATCTCCTGGTCTTCGGGCCAGACGTAGCCGCCCCAGAGCTGATTGCCCTGCGGGTCGATCAGGCGATAGGTGGTGTTGTAGTAGTCGCCATAGCTGATGCGGTCGAAGTAGTAGCGCTCGCCGGCGACGGCGTCGAACCGGTAGAAATCGGTGACGCGGGCGCCGCTCAGGCTGTCGCTGACCGCCGTACCGGGAAGCAATGCGGCGGCCTCGTTGGCGACATCGACCAGCCGGAAACGGTAATCACCGGTGATATCGCCAACGCCGTCGAGGGTCAGCGTGTAGTCGCCCGCCGCCAGGCGCAGCAGCGGGTTGCTCTGGCCCAGATCCGCCGAGTCCGAGTTCTGCAGGTTGCGACTGAGGAGGTAGCCATCCGGGCCGCGCAGGGTCCAGGCAATGTTGCTGTTGCTGAGGCTGTCGAAATAGAGCAAGGTCTCGTCGGCCAGCGAGAAGCTGTAGCTGTTCTGCTGTCCGCTATGCGCGATGTTGCCGTCGACCGTGTCGCCGATGCTCAGCGCGCTCGCCGGGTCATCGACGACCGGCTGAATGTTGAGGCTGTAGTCAAAGCGGGCGACCGAATCCCTGGTCCAGATGCGCCCCTCGACGAGCAGCGTGTAGACACCGGCAAACGCCAGCGTGCTGACGTCGACGTCGTCGTAGAAGTTTGCCGGCCCCCAGACCTGGCGACCGTAGGGGTCAAGCAATCGCCAGCTGACCCAAGCCGAGTAGGCCGGGCTGAACGTCTGGCGGTCGAAGAAGACGCGGTCGCCGGCGTTGGCGGCAAAGCGATAGACGTCGGTCTCGTTGCCCGGGTCAAGGCTCGCGGTGACCGGCGTGCCCGGCGTCAGCGCCGCGCCGTCGGCCAGGTTCAGGACGCGGAAGCTGTAGTTGCCGGTGGTGTTGCCAGCACCCCGGATACGGATCTGATAGCGTCCGGCGAGCGCTACGTCGATCACCGGGTTGCTGTTGCCGAACTCGTAGGAGTCCGAGGAATAGGTGCTGCGATCGGCGATCTCGATACCACGCGGGCCGAGCAGCGACCAGGAGAAAGCGCCGCTGCTGCTGGGCGCCAGACTGTCGAAATAGAGTTGCGTCGGGCCGGCGACGTCAAGAACATAGTCGTCCACCTCGCCGGCGGCGCTCAGCGTGCCGTTGACCGTGGCCCCCAGGGTGATGCTGGTTCCGGTCAGCGCAGAGACCGGCGTGTTGCCCTGCAGCGCGAGCTTGAAGCGGTAATCGATCGCGCCGCTTTCCCAGCTGCGACCTTCGAGCAGCAGGTAGTAGGTACCGCCCAGGCGCAGAGCAGTACTCGCCCGGTCGGCGAAAAGCTCGGGACCGAAGACCTGAAAACCGGTCTCGTCGAGCAAGCGCCAGTACGGGCTGCCAGCGCTGAGCGCGAGATGGTCGAAGAGCACCTGGTCACCTGCGCTGGCGGAAAACTGGTAGACGCTGGTCATGCTGCCCGGACTGAGCCTGCCGCTGACCTCGCTGTCATAAGCGACGACACTGCTGGCCGTGGCCAGATTCAACAGGCGGAAGGCGTAGGCACCCACTGCGTCGAGATTGCCGTCGACGGTCAGCGTATAGCCCCCGGCGGCCAGAGTCAGCAGCGGCTTGCCGCCGTATTCGGCCGAGTCCGAGTACACGAAACTGCGTCCGGCAACCTCGCCGCCGCGCGGCCCGACCAGGCTCCAGTTGAAGTTATTGTTGTAAGTCAGCGAGTCGAACAACAGCTGCGCCGGCGCGGCCAGCGTGAAGGTATAGGCCTGGCGCTGACCGGGATGATCCAGGTTGCCGTCGACGCGGCTGTCCAGCGTCAGTGGCGCGCTGCCATCGACGACACGCTGTACCTTGAACTGGTAGTCGCTGGAACGGGTGTTGTAGATGCGACCTTCCAGCGCCAGCACGTAATCGCCGTCGTAGGCGGCGGTGAACACATCGACGTCGTTCGTGAAGGCCTGCGGCCCGGCGAGCAGGCCGCCCTTGGGATCGAAGATGCGCAGCGAAAAACTGTCGCCGGACAGGCCCTCAGCGTCGAAAAAGAAGCGTTCGCCGGCAAGCGCAGCGAACTTGTAAAGCCGCGTCTCCGTGGCCGGTGCGCTGCCCGGCGTACCGACGCCGATGCCGGCGTCGCTCAAGCTCCCGATCACCGTCGCGTCCACCGCGATCACCTGGGCGAGCGCCAGATCGAGCAGGCGGAAGGCATAATCCCCGACGCGGTCTCCCTGGCCATCGACGACCAGCGTGTAACTACCGGCACGCAGCAGGATGCTGGTGTTGCCGGCCAGCTCGTAGGAATCCGAATACTGGAATTGCCGGTCGGCAAGCAGCGTGCCGTTGGGGCCGGTGAGCGACCACAGTAGCCTGTCGTCGGCGGTCAGCGAGTCGAAAACGGCACGCGTGTCGGTGGCCAGCGTGAAGCTGTGGATATCGCGCTGCCCGGCCTGCGCGATGCGCCCTGCGACCAGCGCACCCAGATCCATCGGTCGCGGCACGGCTGCGTCGAGCAGCGCGACGTTGAAACTGTAGCTGGCGCTGCCTGTGGTGTAGGCGCGACCCTCGATGAGCAGCGTATAGCTACCGTCGACGGCGAGCGTCATCTCGCCGAGGTCGTTGTTCATGTGCGTGCGATCGACGACCGTGCGCCCGTAGGGATCGAGCAGCCGCCAGTAGATGTCGCCGGTGTTCGCAAAGCGGTCGATGAAGAAGCGCTGGCCAGCAGCGACGCTGAAGCGGTAAGCGTCGGTCTCGTTGGCCGGATCGAGTTGCCCATTGACCGTCGCTCCCAGCGTCAACTCCTGCGCCTTGGCAATGTCGATCAGGCGGAAGCTGTAGGCGCCGGTGTTGTCGGCGACGCCATCGACGCTCAGCGTGTACTCGCCCGCGGCCAGATCCAGGGCGACATCACCGCTGCGCTCGGCGGAATCGGAAACGTTGAAGCCACGCTCGCTGATCACCATGCCGCGCGGTCCTTCGAGCGACCAACGCATGCTGGCGTCGTCGGTCAGGGAGTCGAAGACGACGCGCACCGTTTCGTTGAGCGTGAAGCCGTAGCGATCGATCTCGCCAGCGACGTCGATCGATCCATCGATCCGGGTCACCGGGATGCTTGGCGTCGCGTCGAGCAGAATGCGCGGTTCGAGCGCCTCGAAGCTCAGCTGCCCGGTGCGTGTCTGCGACTCGGCGGCGGGCCGACTGAAAGCCTTGGCAAGAAAGCCGCCCAGCCACGCCAGCCCGCGGCGATTGCGCCGCGGCTTCCTGGTCGCCGACCCTCCGGCCGCCGACGGCAAAACTTCCGGACGCGCTTTGCTATCCATCAGCGCGACACGCTTGGCACGATTTCTGCATTGACTGTTCTCCACCGCTATCCACACCCGCACGACGCCACTAGGAACAGGCAGCCCCCAGTGCCCACCCGCAACCTCCGCAACTTCCGCATCAGCAGCACACCTGTCGCGACAGGAACCATGATCGGTTACCGCGAGAGACAGTTTCGCTAACTATAAGCAATTCCTATACCGGCCGGTCAACGAAATTACACGCGCTTGTTTATTCGACTTTCTACTCGCCTCAGCAGACGGCGCCGCACGCCAGATGTAAGAAATTCCGACAACGTCGCGCCGGCCGCCGCCGGCTCAGTCGGGCGCAGCGCCACTGCCAGGCCGCTTGGGCGTGGATCGCTGCCGAGCGAGCGAAGCATCGGCAAAGTGGTCACGGGGAGGGGTCGCAGAGTGCCCGAGAGCCTGGGCTGCGGCAGCCACGGCCCATGGTGATCGACGAGTCGGCCATTCTCGCCTGGCGCAATATTGCTTTCCTGGGGAGACTTTCGACAACCCCGCCTGAAAGTGACGCGAAATCCAAGGGGTCGCCGTAGCTGCCGAAACCGACGAAACCGACGAAACCGCTCTTTCCTCCAGGCACTTTCCAGTCGCGTGCGCGGACGGTCACCGCGAGTTCGGGCGGTCCCGCGGCGAAGAACAGCCAGCGAAGCTTGCTGGCACGCGACTTGGGCTCAGGCGTCCTTGGCGAGGCGCAGGCCCGAGAACTGCCAGCGCGCGGCCGGGGGAAAGAAGTTGCGGTAGCTCCCGCGGCTATGGCCGGCCGGCGTCGCGCTGCTGCCGCCACGCAGCACCAGTTGGCCGACCATGAACTTGCCGTTGTACTCGCTGGCCGCGCCGCACAAGGGCCGGAAGCCCGGATAGGGGTCGTAGGACGAGCGCGTCCACTGCCACTGCTCGCCGATCATTTGTGTGATCTCTGACGTGCCGTAGGCGGCCTCCCACTCGAACTCGGTGGGCAGACGCGCGCCAGCCCACTCGGCGTAGGCGGCCGCCTCGTAGAAACTGAGGTGGGACACCGGCGCGCTGGTGTCCAGGGACCGCACACCGCGCAGGCTGAATTCCTGCCATTCGGCAGATGGTGCGCGCGGGTCACCGGGCGTGATCCAGTACGCAGGCGCCTGCCAACCCTGTGCCTGCACCATCGCCCAGCCATCCGAGAGCCACAGCGCCGGACGTTGATAGCCGCCATCGGCGACGAACAGTGCGTACTCGCCGCAAGTCACCAGGCGATCGGCAATTCGGAACGGCGGCAGCAATACCTGATGCCGTGGCGTTTCGTTGTCGAAGGCGAAACTCTCTCCCGCATGACCGATCGGCGTAACACCGCCCGGCATCGGCAACCAGCGCAGCGCGTGCACCTCCGCCATCGGCGCCACGCTCACAGGCCCGGCGCGCCGATACGCCGGCAGCAGGGGGTTGCACGACAGCGCGTGCAGGATGTCGGTAAGCATCAGTTCCTGATGCTGCTGCTCGTGGTTCAGACCCAGCACCAGCAGCGGCGCGGCACTTTCCCAGGCAGAGGCGTCGACAGCGGCGATCAGCGACAACACCGCGGCATCGACGTGTTCGCGAAAGGCATGTACTTCGGCAAGCGAAGGGCGGGTCAGCAGGCCGCGCTGTGGCCGCGGGTGGCGCGGACCCAGCGACTCGTAGTAGGAGTTGAAGAGATGCGCGAAGCGCTTGTCGAACAGCGCATAGCCGACCGCGAATGGCTGCAGGACGAGGGCTTCGAAGAACCAGCTGCTGTGCGCGAGATGCCACTTCGTCGGGCTGGCGTCAGGCATCGACTGGATGCACTGGTCTTCGGGTGACAGCGGTGCGGCCAGCGCCAGACTATGCGCACGGACTTCGCGGTAGCACTGCGCGAGGCGCTCACGCAGCGAATGATCTGCGGAATATGCTGCCTTTGTGGATGGCACTGACGGGGGCATCGGAAGTCTCCCAAATATGGCCACAACATGCGCGGCGCGCGTAGCCTGCTCACATGTCGACCGTGGAGGTTTTCGATTCATTACAGCACAAAAACGGAATCCCTGTCCCGCACGGGGAGCCGAGCAACCGCCGTCAGTGGTCGCTCGGCCGCCGTCCGTACGCTTTGTCGCTTCGAGCGGACCTTCGGCGGTCTCGGGTGACGGGCTGCTCGTCGGCCTTATGGAAAGCTTTCCATAAGGCCGAGAACTGAACCGACAGTGGAGAGAACCGGGCAGTGGGTTCCAGATCAGTTAGCCGACGTTCGCGCCGCACGATTTTTCGCCGCCTCTACGTCTCTTGATGGCCGTTATGGACAGATGTTCATAGCGGCCAGGAAGGGGCGTTCGCCAAGCATCCAACAACCGACAGGTCCATGTCCAGGGCGACCTTTTCCCTGCCTGGAGGCTGCATTCCGGGTCGCGTGTTGCGCGCGGGGACCGCGCAGCGGCAATCCAGTCCAGAAGTCGCTAGCGTGCGCGTGTTGCACGCGTCCCAAAAAGGTGTCGGCATACTTTACAGACAGGGAGGACCCTCGATACCGGTCTTTGGAAAATCTCGTCAATACAATGACCTGGAGATAATGGCGAGATTCTTGCTTGCCATTAACGCAGTGAGTAGTTCCTTGTTACGGGCCGCGACCAGGAGACACACCATGCACATAGTTCGACGAAGCCTCAGGTCTGCCCTGCTTGGGATCGCTTTGCTATCGGTCGGGACCGCGCTGGCAGTACCTGTCCAACTGGTTTACCAGTCCGATCCCCAGTTCGGCAATACGACCTTCCTCTTGAGCTACGACTCGCTCACCGATTTCGCCAATGCCAATTCGGCGTCCAGCGTGCCAACTGCGAACAATTTCGCGACCGGCGGCTACTTGGCTGGGTTCACCTACGACGGGAGCCAGTATCACTTGGTTTACCAGTCCGATCCCCAGTTCGGCAATACGACCTTCCTCCTGAGCTACGACTCCCTTGCCGATTTCGCCAATGCCAGTTCGGCGTCCAGCGTGCCAACTGCGAACAATTTCGCGACCGGCGGCTACTTGGCTGGATTTACCTACGATGGGAGCCAGTATCACTTGGTTTACCAGTCCGATCCCCAGTTCGGCAATACGACCTTCCTCCTGAGCTACGACTCCCTCGCCGATTTCGCCAATGCCAATTCGGCGTC
>JEMX01000059.1:0-18438 GCA_000585055.1 Candidatus Accumulibacter appositus | reverse complement strand
AATTCGGCGTCCAGCGTGCCAACTGCGAACAATTTCGCGACCGGCGGCTACTTGGCTGGATTCAACGCTACGATCCCAGGATTTGCGGCTCCTGAACCGCTCACGCTGGCGATGCTGCTCCTGGGATTGGCCGGGGTATGCATCTCTCGTCGTCAAGTTGCCCTGGCGGAGAACAGCCGCCCGTCTTAGGCAGCGCAACGGCCGCTGGGGCTCCGCAGTGCGGTGTGTCTTCGGGCTTTTCGACATGACCCACGATTCGAGTCCTTAGACGCGTGCTCAAAGAGTGCAATTGACTGGCATCGCGACGCCACGCGGCTCACTCGTTCGGCGTAGCCAAAGAGTTGTCGGGTGTCACCTGGAGACCAAGGGCAGGCGTCGGAAAAGCCTCGGTGGAGGAAACCGCGGAACGTACCACCGACGAGCGGAGTCGGGTACAAGCCTATGGGGACTTGATGGGTTTCCGTGCCACCGGCGTACGACGCGGTGCAGCGAGCAAGTCGCCGAAGGCGACGAAGATGACTGGCAGGCAGCCGATGCGGCAGGAGAAATCGCCGTATTGCGGCGTCGCTGGCGGCCAGAAGCTAGGGGCTGGCAGCACTAGGCAAGACCGTCCCCTATGGGCGCTGACTGACAAGAAGCAGACGGCGCTGCAAAGAAGCATAAGCGCGCTCATCGCGCATCCCAGTGCATCGGCTCCCTGACATTTCGCGTCGGCAGCGAGCGTCATCCTCTTGTGGCGCGTCCTGCCCTTGGCCCGATAGTCCTTCCATCGGAAGGTCACGCCACGCTCATCCATGGCAAGCAGTCGCTGGTTCGAAATCGCCACGCGATGCGTATCGCAGGACAGAGACGCCAGCACCGCGGTCGCGGCCGGTCCGGCAAACGGGGGTTTCGCATAGACCACCCATGCGCACCGTCGCAGCGGCGCCAGCCAGGCGGCGAAGGCGGCCCCGTCGGCGAGAGCCGCGTAGTCGCCGAAAAAGTCCCCTACTTTCGCGGGACCTTCCCCTGCCCTTTGAACAGCCACGCGAGCAGCAAACCAATGAGCGCGAAGGAAAGACCGGTGACCAGCAGGAAGACGACCGCGGCGACCGGCGCAGCCAGCAGTACGGGCAGCGCCGTATCGTGATTGTCGGCCCGCGAGAAAACCCACTGGAAAGCGAGCGCCGCGGCCTGGTAACCGAGCGGCACGGCGCAGGCGGCCGCGACGAGCAGTTGTAGCAGCGGACGCGTAACACCGTCTGCCACCTCGGGGGGGGGCCGATCCTTGCGTACGGCACGGCGCCGGAAAACCAGGAAGAGGCAAAGACCGGCGAGCAAGAGGCCGCCGCCAAGCAGCAGTAGCGGCAGAAGCCAGCGCTCGGCCTGTCCGACCCACGCCAGATCCCGCCGGACCGGGGCCGTCGGCACGGCCCCGGCCGTCGCTGGCGGCACGACGCCTTGCAGTGCGGGCATTTGCCCAGGAACCATTGTCGCCGTGGGAAGCTGAACGATGCGGGTAGTGCTCGGCGCGATTTCTTCGCAGGGCTCGTTACCCGGCGGGCGGATCGTTCGCGCCGCCGGCGGGCAAGGTCCGTCGACCATGAACCGCACACCATTCAGCTCGCAGATCGCGGCGTTGCGCAACCGGCATTCCTGCGCAGGCGTCGGCACATCGGCACGGCAAACGCCGAGGGCCAGCCAGGACGACGCCAGGGCGAGCAGGAGACTGGCGACCCGTGCGGCGAAACGATCCGGATTGACGTTCATCAGCTTCCCCTGACAGGTGCAAGAGTCGTCGCGCCTTGCCAGCCGTGCAGAGGCAAACTTCCGACCCGATGAAACCTAGATCAGCTACATCGTTTTTGCCGCAGGCGCTGCTGCCGGCTTGCCCGTCGCGCGCGGCGCCGGCAATGCCGGCGAAGCGGCGGAACGACCAGCGATGGCCGGGAAGCTGGCCTTGCACTTGATGCCGGCGGGCAGTTTCAGATCCGGATTGGCCAGTTCCAGGCGCACCCCAAAGGTGCCGCTGGCGGCATCGAACACGCGGTCGATGACCTGCACCGTCGCCGTGTAGCGTCCGCCGATCGGCGCTTCCGGAAGGACTTCGACTGCCTGGCCGGCGCTGAGCTTGCCGAAGGCGTCAATGGGCATCAGAACCTCGACGTACAGCGTGCCGATGGCGGCCAGCCGGAGGATCGGCTTGCGCAGGTCGCGATTGTCGGCAAGTTCGCCGGCGCTGAGCAGACGATCGACGACGATGCCGTCAACTGGACTCTTGATGGTGCGCAGACGCAGTTGCTCGGACAAGCGGCGGTACTCGATCTCCGACAGGCGACGGTCGTCCTTGGCTTCGAGTAACTCGGATTCGGCGAGTTGCTTTTCGGTCAGGGCTTCATCTCGGTCGCTGAGCGAGATGAATGACTGGCTGGCCAGTTTTTCACGGCGCTGGTACTTGGTCGTCGAAAATGCGACGCGGCTTTCGCCGGTGCGGATCTTGCCTTGCATCGTCGCGCGATAGCGGGCTGAATCGACCGCCGCTTTCTCGACGCCGGAATCCAGGGTGACCAGCACCTGATCCTTCTTGACCATGTCGCCGCGATCGACCCAGATTTTCTCGATCAGGCCCTCGCTGGCTGCGCGCACGTCCACCGTCTTGCTCGGTTCGATGATGCAGTCGAACTCGGCCGCGAAACCCCGGCCGGTACACACAAGTGCCAGCAGCACGGCGCTGCGGGCGCCGATTTTCATCCGCCTTGCCCAACTTGCCATTTTCCTACTCTCCTCTTCCAGCAAACGCCAGAGACTGTTCAACGCGCTTGTCCATTTCAACCGTCTGCCGCCGAATCTGCGAATTCTGCCGCTCGGCCGCTGTTTGCGCGGTCTGGCGCAGCAGGCGTGCGAGCGGTGCCGGCAGCAGCCCCGCCTCCGAAACGCGCCCGCGCAAGCAGCCGAGCAGAGCCGAAGCATGGGCGAGAAACAATTCGTCATCAAGCGAGACGATCGCTTCGCATGATCCCGGGTCACCCTGCCGACCGGCACGGCCGAAGAGCTGGCGATCGATGCGCGCCGAATCATGGTATTCGGAAAGAATCACGTGCAGGCCGCCCGCCTGGCGCACTTGCGGGCTGAGCAGGATATCGGTGCCGCGCCCCGCCATGTTGGTGGCCACCGTGATCCGCCCCGGCTGACCGGCCTCGGCGATGATCTCGGCCTCGCGTTGATCCTGGCGTGCGTTGAGCACTTCGTGCGCCAATCCGGCCGCACTCAGGCGCAGGCTGGCCAGTTCGGAAGCGGCCACCGAACGGGTCCCGATCAGCACCGCCCGTCCGGCGGTGCTCATTTCCCCGGCGCGCCGCACCACTGCAGCCCAGCGACTGTCGCTGTCGAGAAACACCCGCTGCCCGAGGTCGCGGCGCACGACCGGTCGATTCGGCGGAATGCGCAGTACGTCCATCGCATACACCGAGCGCATTTCCGGCGCCACTTCGGTTGCCGTGCCGCTCATCCCGGCCAGGCACAGGTAACGGCGAAAGAAGCGCTGATAGGTGATGCGCGAAATGGTGTCACGGCGCTTGCTGATCGCCAGCGCTTCCTTGACCTCGATCATCTGGTGCAGACCGCGCTCCCACGAGCGGTCAGCCATCACCCGACCGGTGTACTCGTCGACGATCTGCACCTTGTCGTCGCTGATGATGTAATGCCGGTCGAGCTGAAAGAGGTGCAGCGCCGACAGGCCCTGTTCGACCAGTTCCTCGCGCGCCCGCGGTATGCGCCACAGGCCGGGCAGCCCGCAGGCGAAATCGCCAACCGCCGCGCGACCGGCGTCGGTCAGTTCGATGCTCCGCTCCTTGGGCCGGAGCAGGTAATGACCCTTGCTTTTCAGGCTGCTGGCCAGGGCCAGTGCCTGCTCGTAAAGGGCACGCCCGTTCGGGTCATCGACGTCACTGGAAATGATCAGCGGCGTTCGTGCCTCGTCGATCAGCACGCTATCGGCTTCGTCGACGATCGCGAAGTAGAGGCCACGCAGCAGGACGCTGGCACGCCCCGGCGTCTGAGTTGGAAGCTGAGTCTGACTCTGGCTGCGCGGCCCGGCCAGCCAGCCATCGAGCAGCGCCCGCGGGCCAGCGCGGACGCGCTTCTGCGTAATCCGGTCGCGCAGATAGTCGAAGACCAGGTCCTTGTTGACGCAATAGGTGACGTCGGCAGCATAGGCCTCGACACGCTGCGCGGTTTCCAGATCGGGGACGATCAGGCCGACCCGCAAGCCGAAGAATTCATAGACCGGCGCCAGATACTCGGCATCGCGCGCCGCCAGATAGGGATTGACGGTGATCACGTGCACCGGCGCGCCCGCCAGGGCCACGGCCACGGCCGGCAGGACGGCGGTCAGGGTCTTGCCCTCGCCGGTCTGCATTTCGGCCAGTGCTCCGGCCAACATGGCGTAGCCGCCCATCAGCTGCACCGGGTAATGGCGCAAGCCGAGCCGGCGCGAACAGACTTCGCGCACCAGCGCAAAGCACTCGGCCAGCGGCCCCTCGGCGAGCCCTTCAACCGCCAGGGCAGTGCGCACGGCCAGCGCCCGGCTGCGCAGCCCGTCCTCGTCGATGGCCAGCAAAGCGGCATCCAGCGCCTGAACACGCTCCGCAAAGCGGCGCAGATCGCGGCCGCGCAGCGGCGAACCGGCCTGTGCGCAGCGCCCGAGCAAGCGCCCGATGAAGCGGTCGAGACGACCGTCCTTGAGGTCGCGACGCTCCGCGTACAGGCCGGGGGCAAACTCATGCACCTGCCAGCGGTCGAGCAGCGCCCTAGACATTGAAACGCGAGAGGAAGAGCTGTCGCAGCCGGCGCCCCCACTGCTCGCCCAGTGGTTCGGCGCGGTGGTGGAAACGCACATAGACGCGCGTACCGATCTGTAGCGGCCCCACCTCCGGCGGCAACTCGAGGTCGAACTGAAACAGCCTCTGCAACGATTTGCGACCATTGGGGTCGCGCGGATCGGTGCCGTGCGGACCGCCACCTTCGAGCGACAGCGCCTTGCTGGGCAACTCGTCGTGCGCACCCGGCACCTCGCGTATCAGGCGCGCGGTATAGGTCTTCTCGATGCGGTCGGTGATTTTTACCTGCACCTCGTCGCGCGCCTCGCGAACCAGAGCGATGTCATCCTGGCTGACGACGACGCGCACCAAGCGGGGTGGGCCGTCGACGATGTAGCCGAGCAACTCGCCCTTCTTTACGAAGCGCTCCGGCAGGTCCTGCGGCCGCGCCAGCTTGAGCGCACCGGGAACGGCGGCGACCACGAGCAGCGAATCGAGCCTCTCTTCGGCGCGTGCCAGGGCAATCCGCTCCCGGCGCAGATCCTCGCTGGTCGCTGCTGCCTGTACGCGCTCGTCGAACATCTGCGTGGTGTACTGCACCTCGAGCTGGCGTACCCGCGCCCGCGCCTGCTCGACTTCGGCAGCAAGCGCCGGCTGGGTGGTGACCAGCAAGAGATCGCCGACCGCGACCCGGTCCTCTGGCTGGACCAGCAGCTGCTCGACGAAACCATCGGCACCGGCACGCACTTCGGCGTTCTCGGGAACCCAGACCACGCCTTCGGCGTGGGTGCGCAAGGGCATCGGCACCGAGAATACAAAGGCCAGAAAGAGGGCCAGCGAACCGAAGGTGACCAACTTCGCGCGCATCCGATTACGCTGCAGTTCGGGACTCGACAGGACATAGTTGAGGCCTTTGCCGATCGGCAGCACGAACATCGTCGTCGCCGCCCAAAGCGCCAGCACCACCCCGACAAAGAAAAACTCGCCGGCGACGAACAGCGTGATGACAATCATCACCAGCGTCCGGTAGACGAAAGACGCCGCCCCGTAGAAGAGAAACCAGCGCCGCTCGCCGGCCGACGCCGGTGGCCGCTCGACGGTCTTGATGCCGAAGAGGTAGCGCTTGACAAGCCATTGCCAGTACTGGTTCGAGCGGTTACCGAGATTGGCGATCTCGATCAGATCGGCGAGAACGTAATAGCCGTCGTAGCGCAACAGCGGATTGCCGTTGAAGAGCAGCGTCGAGGCACCGGCGACGAAGAGCACGTTGAAGGCGATCGAGCGCACCAGCCCGGGCTCGACCATCACCCACACCGCCATGGCGATCGCCGCCAGGAAGAGCTCGACCAGCATCCCGGCGGCGCCGACCATCGCCCGTCGCCATTTGTTGCGAAAAGCACCCGAGGCGGTCGCGTCGACGTAGGGAATCGGCGCCAGGACAAGCAGCATGATGCCCATCTCATGAACCTCGCCGTCGCCCGACTTGACGGCGTAGGCGTGACCCAGTTCGTGCAGCGCCTTGATCAGCGGGTAGACCAGCCAGAGCAGGAGGAGATTGTGCGCCGAGAGCACCTGATCGCTGAGGTTGGCTGTCAGCTCATGCCAGTTCACGCCGGCAAGCACGATCGCCGGCAGCACCAGCAGCAACCAAAGCAGAACGCCGAGCAGACTGAATACCGGTCGCACCAGCGGCCAGGTACGGTTCAGGAAGGCGTCCGGATCCCACAGGGGAATGCGGATCGACATCGGGTTGATGAAGCTTTGCAGCAGCTTCTGACGCTTCTGCTTGCTGCCGCGCTCGGCCAGCTCGTTGACATCCGGAGGCAGATTGGCCTGCAACAGGTCACCGGCGTGCAGTTGCGCTAGCAGGCGGATTACTTCGTCCTGCGTCGGCGCGTCTTCGCCAGCTTCAGCGGCCACCTCGTTCCACATCTCGTCGATCGTTCGCTGCCCGTCCATCAGCTGGATCACCCGGTAGGCCGCGGGGCTGAAACGATGCAGCTTGCCGGAGGCGCTATCGTGCAGCACGTACCACGGCTGGCCGCGAAAACGCTGGCGATGGATGCGCGCATGCGCGCGCAGCTCGGGACGCAGCTCGGCGACACGATACCAGGAGGCGCTGAGGAAAGGAGCGGCCATGGCTGTCAGCCGCCTACGGCAACCAGATCCAGGCCTGCATGCGCAACCAGTCGCTCAGGCGATGCGTCCAGATCCAGGCATAGCTCTGTTCGCCGACGCTGATCTTGCCGACCCCTTCCATGCCGGGACGCAGCTTGAGGTCGCTGCGATCGAGTTGTGCTTCGACGCGAAAAGTGTTCTTGCCCTCTTCGGCCTCGGCCATCGACACATTGCGCACTTCGAAAGCCAGGGCTTCGCCGGTCAGCCCGGTGAGCACCAGGCTGCCGGTCTGGCCGACGCGCACATCGCGAATATCGCGATCCTCGACTTTCAGGATTACCCGGTAGGCGTCCAGCGGCGCCAGTTCGAAAAGCAGTTTTCCCTGCTCGACCGGCGAACCGAGCAGCTGGCTGAGATCGCCGGAGACGACGATGCCGTCAAAAGGCGCAACGATGTTGGCACGTGCCAGCTTCTCGTCAACCAGCGCCAGTTGCGAATCGGCTTCCCGTATCTGCGCCAGCGAGACATTGGCATTGGCGCGTTCATGTTTGGCCAGCGCATCCCGGTAGCGCGCCTGATGCTGTTCGCGCTCGGATAACCAGCGCTGACGCTCGACGCGCAGATCGCGATCGTCAAGCGTCGCCAACAGCTCTCCCTTCTTGACGACGAAGCCGGCGCGCACCGGCGCCTCGCGCAGGAAACCATCGAAGGGAGCCACCGCGGCACGTTGCACCTCACCCTCGACCACCGCTTCGGCGCTGACTCGATAGTCGCCGTCGAGCACGAAAACGCTCAGCACTAACAGCAGGGCGGCAGTCAGGCCGACACGAAAACCCGGGCGGCGGGGATCCTTGAGATGCAGCCCCCAAGCGCGCAGCTTGTCGACCAGGCGACCGGCAAACCAGCGATGCTGATCGACCCGACTCTCGAGCAAAGGCCCGAGCAAGGCGCTGACCGCTTCGAAAGTTCTCGTTTCGTCGACGCTGAAAGGCGTCCCCTCATCGCGCTCGAAAGTCAGTACGCCAACGCCGATGCCACGACTGCTGAGGACCACCGAGCACACCGCTCGCGTCGCGGCAAAATCGCGGTGGGCAATGGCAATGCCGCTGGAGCTGTCCGCGGCGGCCGGAAAGACGACGCTGCGCCGCTGATCGAGCGCCTCGTCCATGGCGTTTTCGAGGCTGGTGACGAACTGGCTCTTCTTTTCGAAAAAGGCCGAGTGCGACATGGCCAGCAAACGCGCTCGCCCTCCCCGGTCTACGCCGAGCGACACCCGGTCGCAGTTGAAGCGGCTGGCAAGATCGTTGACCACCGCCATCGCCAGGGGCTCGAGGCGGGCCTGCTCCGACGCCAGGCCGAGCACGTCGAGAGCGACTCGCGCCCGCTGCAAGGCCTGCGCGTCGTCGCCATTCTGGCGGCGCAGAAACAGCGTCTCGATCCAGCCGATTCCCCAGTGCAGTTGCCGCAGCACCAGTTGCAGAGCGGCTTCCGGCCGCTCGGCGACATCGAGCACCACCGCCCCGTGCACCTGTCCTTCGAGTTCCACCGGATAGGCGACGACCACCAGCGCACCTGCCTGTCCGGAGAGGAGAACGCCGCGCCGCTCGCTCAGGCATTGTTGAGCGGCCGGCGCCAGATAGGTGACGTCGGTCTGCTCGGACGGCCAGACGGCGGCCGGAACGAAAGTACCGCTGCCCTGCTCGAGCAGCAGCAAGGCCGCACGCACGTCGGCCACCTGTAGGCATTGCAATGCCAGCCAGCTGCTGCAGAATTCGGTCGAAGTTTGCGCCGAAGCAAAGGCTCCCCACAGCGCATCGTCGTGCGCGCGCCGGGCATGATCGCCAGCACCAGGCGACATAGCTGCGCCGGGCCCGCTGGAAGAATGGAAACTGGAAGACAAGTGATGGCCTCGAAACCGGCGCGACAATGGAAACTGGAAAGCAAGGCCTGCCGATCAAGGGCAGGTATCTCGCTGGCGGTCAGGCGCCAATGGCGACGGGCGTCGCCGATAGCGCTTACTTTAGTTCGCCGTAGCGAGCCTCGTATTCCGTAACCAGCTTGCCGAGCATCAGAGCCAGACGCTTGGCGGCGAAGGGACTCATCACGATGCGATGCTCCAGCCTGACATCGTACTCGGCAGCGCCGCGGTCCCAGCTCTCATTGACCCCGAAGTTCATCACCACTTCCTCGCGCGTCGTCGTCACGTTGACCATGTTGCAATAGCTGCTCTTCACAGATTCGGTATTCATCCGGATCTGCTGCTCCCCGGCTGTGCCCGCTCGCGTTTCGAGGGCTTCTTCCGGAGCCTTGGCCGGCGCTGCGGGGCTTGCGGGTTTTTCTTGTGCCATCTCTTGGTTCTCCCAGTAATTCTTCAACAATCCTGGCCGTGCGTGGCCACCGCCGGAAGCGCCCGGACGGCGAGCGAGCCATGGTCGCAGGCAATTATCCATGGCCACGCGGTAGATTGTAGCGAAACCGCCGAACTTATCTGCAAGCCATTGTTTGGATTGACAGAATTACCCCCTATTGGTCGCCAAGGAGGCTCGCTCATTTTCGAGCTGCTTGAGCGACTCGTCGGCCGCCTAACGGTCATGACACATGGAGACACCCCAAATCATGAAAGTCATGACCGTCCCCCTCCTCCCCTGGCCCTTCTCCCGCAAGGGGAGAAGGGAGGTTCGCGAGTCGCCTACGCGACTTTCACGGGGCAACCCAGGCGCCGCCGCGCGAAGCCCGCGCCGATCAAACCCAGGGCGATCATGGCCCAAGTATCAGGCTCAGGAACAGACACCACTTCCTGGGAGAAGAACTGTTGGAAGTTGGTGATACCGGCAGGGCTGCCATCGTAGGTCTCGACAGCGATGAACTTCGCCACCCAGATCGCCTGCTGGGGCAAGAAATTCTGGATATCCTGCTCGACGATGATATCCGGCTGGCCGGGAAAAAGGTCGACCAAGACCTCCTTGTACGCCAGCATATCCGGATTCGTCGGCACGCAATTGGCACTGGTGCACACGGTCTCATTGATTAAGAGAAAGCTATCTGCACTCGCAAACCAACCGTTGAAGAAGTTCAGTTCGTTGTCCTTGATCCGCATACCCGGGTCGAGGACGGTAAGCTTGAACTCAAACCACAGCTCCAGGTAGTCTTCGAAGCTCGCCCCCCCGGCTTGCAAGCCCCCCCCGCCAATCGCGAAATTCAGGCCCGGATTCAGCGGGTCGCCGCTAATGCCGGTCACCTCGATCAGGTCCAGGTCGATAGGCGGCGCGTCAAGCGGGTCGACAAATCCGTTCAACCGCCAATCACTGAACAGTTTGTCCTCGACCTGGAGGGTGTCTCCATTGAACAGATCGCTCAAAGGGATTGCCTGCGCAACTGTCGTGGCAAAGGCCAGCAAGGCCCCCAAAAGTGTAAAGGCCAGTTTCTTCATTACCGGGTTCCGTTTCAATGTTCTTCTCCGTTGAGGTCTAATCGATCAAGTTGGGAAGTCACTCGCCACTTTCCACTTTCGTCGGGCGAATGAGTCCGGCGTGCAAGCCGGAACGCGCGCCAAGAATGGAGGGAAAGGGCCTTGGCTCTCCACCAGGAATGTCTGACATATTGGCTGTCAAGAGGCATTCCCGCTTGGAACAGCGTTCAGCGTCACCTGCAGGCGACTGTTTGGATTGGCAGGATTGCTCGCCATATTGGTCACGAACGCCTTTCGCCAGTTCTCGCGCTTGTTGCGCGGCTCGTCACTGCCGACAGTGAAGCCGGCAAAGCTGGCGCCAAAGTCGATCTGCAGCCAGCTCTGCCCGGTGCTGGCCGGCGCCGGCCACTCCTGAAGTGGCGCGAAAGCCACCTGCACATTGGTCGGTATGCTCGGGATCAGCGCGAAATCGTGGCTGGTGTCGCGGGCGCGACGGCTCGTGTCCTGAACGACTCGCGAAGCATCGCGGGCGCTGATGCGACCGTCGAGATCGACGTCGGCCACGAGCCGCGGATCGACCACCGACCAGGCAGCAAAACCGCTGTCGGTATTCAGTGCGTTGAGCAGAATCGGCCGCATGTCGCTGCGCTCGAGTCGGCTGTTGCCATCACTGTCGCCGAGGTAGCCGACGACATGCAGGGCGTCGTCGTCGGCGCCGCTGACGGCCTGGCCATTGACCGACACCGCGTCGATATCGAGGATCTGCGAAGCCCCGTACGGCGCGCTCGCCGGGACGCTGGCGACGAGATCGAGGAGCGTCACGGTTCCCGCAGCGATCGGCGTCGGCGAACTGATATGGACCCGCAATTCGCCTGGCCGTGAGCCGCTGAAGTCGAGCGTGGCGTCGGCGGGCAGGTCCGCACCTGCTTGGCTGCTGCTGATCAGCAACAGCGCCGGGTCGTAGCGAACAACGAAACTCAGTTGCTGCACGTCGCCCGGGCTGCGCAGGCTCAGCGGCAGTTTGCTGCCCGTTGCCGGGACGTCCACGCCCTGCCCCGGCCCACGCATGAAGTCGGGCAGCGAGAGCTGCGTCGACGGTGGAGCGGCCACGCTGAAGCTGCTCCGGTAATCGTCACCGGCGAGGCCGTCGGCGTTGCCGTCGAGAGCGCTCCAGATGCTGTGGAAAGCCTGTGCGCCGCTCTTCAGCGTCAAGCTGTAGCTGTCCCGGGCCAGGCCATTGCCGCTGACCTGGTAGCGCAAGCCGCGGTAGTCGGCGTCGAAGACCAACGAGCCCTTGACGAGGCCGGTGCTGCTGCCGGTGAGGACGACATCGGCGGCACCGCGGCCGACGAGCGAGGAATCGTAGAGATTGATGACACTGGCGTTGAAGGCGTCGTTGAAGCGCACGACGAAGCCGTTGCGGTCGCTGCTGAGGCTTTCGACCTGCAGCGGCTGCGGCAGGACGACGACGGGCAGCGGCTGGAGCAGGTAGCTGCCGTCTTCGTCGCTGGCGGTGGCACGGATCTGCACTTCGCCAAGAACGCTGCTGTAGACGTGGCTGATCTGGTCGGGGTTGCCGCTGTAGTCGACGATCTGGCCGTCGCCCCAGTCGATGCGCCAGTTGCTGATGCTGTCGTCGCCGGGATCACTGCTGCTGAGCTCGAGGACGTAGTCTTCGCCGATATAGCTCGCTTGCGCACCCTCGGCGGTCAGCGTCGGGGCGACGTTGAGGACCTTCACCTTGAAGCTGCGGGTGGCCGATTCACCACCCGCGTCGCTGACGCGAACGCTGAAGTCGTGAGAGGTGCCGTTGGCGTCGCCGTCGAGGGCTTGCCAGACGATGGCGCCGCTGTCGGGATCGATGCTCGCGCCAGTCGGCGCGAGATCGAGGGCGTAGCGGAGGGTGTCGCCCGGATCGACATCGCTGCCGACGGCACTGACGCGGAAGCTCTCGCCTTCGAACAGCGTCGCGTCGGCGATCTCAGACAGCGTCGGTGGGTCATTGACCGGGTTCACGGTCAGGTCGACGCTGACTTCGGCAGATTCGCTCTGGCCGTCGTTGGCGCGGTAGCTAAAGCTGTCGGAACCATTGAAATTGACAGCAGGCGTGTAGATAAAGCTGCCGTCGCTCGCAAACTGCAGGCTGCCGTTGGCCGGGCCGCTGACCAGAATCGCGTTCAGTTCATCGCCATCGACATCGCTGTCGTTGTCGAGGACGTTGCCGTTGATCGGCTGGTCTTCGTCGCCGCTGAAGGCGTCGGCTTCGGCCACGGGCGCGTCGTTGACCGGCGCGACCACGACGCTGACGATGGCCAGGTTGGAGAGCAGATTCCCGTCGCTCAGCCGGTAGCTGAAAGTGTCGGTGCCGTTGAAATCCAGGACCGGCGTGTAGCGGAAGCTGCCGTCGGCGTTGCTCACCAGATTGCCCTGCTGCGGCAGATCAACCACTTGCACGCTCAACGCATCGTTCTCCGGATCGCGGTCGTTGTCGCGCACGTCGAAAGTGACGGTCGTGTCCTCCGCCGTCTCGATACGGTCGTCGACAGCGCTCGGCGCGCTGTTGCGCGGCGCGACGACGAGGCGCACCTGGGCAACGTTGGAGCCCAGCTTGGCGTCACGGGCGACGTAGGTGAAGCTGTCGTTACCGGTGAAGTCCACATTCCCACGATAGGTGAAACGGCCGTCACCGAGAGAAAGCAGCGTCCCGTGCTCCGGCTGGGTGAGCACGAAGGTGCTCAAGGAATCGCCGTCGGGGTCGCTGTCATTGGCCAGCAGGTCCAGCGCGATCGGCGTGTTCTCGTCGCCGTTGATGTCGTCGTCAACCGCCATCGGTGCGCGGTTGACCGGGTAGGTTGCCGTATTGACCGTGGCCGTCGCGATGCCGAGGTCGTCGTCGATGACGCGCACGCTGACCTGGTAGCCCGGCGCGGCGAGCAAGCTGAACACATGGCTGGCGTTGAAGCTCAGGCCGCCGGCATCGAGAACCGCCGCTTCCTCGGGCGAGCCGTCGCCCCAGTCGATCAGGACGGCATGCGTATCCTTGCTGCCGAGGTCGCTGAAGCTGCCGGTGAGAGTGGCCTGCGAGCTGTCGCTGCCGAGCACTTCGCTCAGTTGCAGGCCGCTGATCGACGGTGCGCGATTGACGATGGTGACGGTGGTGCTGGCGCTGGCCTTGCCGCCATCGTCGTCGCTGACCTGCGCGGTAATGGTGTAGATGTCTTCGCCGGTGGCCGTGGGATTGTCATCGGCATAGCGGTGGGTGGCCAGGAACTCGCGCGTCTGGGGATCGACGGCGACCTCTTCGCTGCCGCTGCCATCCCCCCAGTCGATGATCAGCAGATGGGTATCGAGAATGCCCGCATCGACGATCTCGCCGACCAGCGTCACCAAGCCGCTTTCATCGACGCGGCTGGCAATCGTGCCCAGGCCCGAGAACTCGGGGGCGGCGTTGCTGACAGTCGTGTCGACGCTGGCAGCGCTGCTATCGCCGTCGTCATCGTGCAGCGTCACGGCGATGTTGCGCACATCCGCCGGCGTGCCGCTCGGGTCGTCGTCCAGATAGCGGTGCTTGAGGGTAAAGCTCGAACTGCCCGCGGCCAGTGCAACCGACTCGCTCGTGCCGTCGCCCCAGTCGACGTCGAGGCTGAAGCTGTCGAGCACGCCGGGATCGGAGATGCGGCCGCTGAGGACGGTGATTGCGCCTTCGCTGGTCGAGGTCACGGCCAGATCGCTCAGTGTCGGCGCGGCGTTGAGCACGCTCACCTGTTTGCTGGTCTGGGTACTGCCATCCTCGTCGAAAGCGCTGATGCGGATGTTGCGCAGGCCGTCGTCGGCGAAGCGGTGAGTGAGCGACTGGACCGCGCCCGCGAAGCTCTCGAGGTTGCCGTCGTCCCAGTCCACCAGCCAGCGGCTGACGGTGTCCGCCCCGGGATCGCCGGCACTCAGGTCGAGCCGGTAGTCGGCGCCTTCGACGGCATTCTCGTCACCCTGCACGAGCAGGGTGGGAGCGACCTCCTGGACGACGACGCTGACCGTCTGCTCGCTGCTGCCGCCGTCCTGGTCACTGATGCGCGCGCGGGCGACATAGCTGCCGTTGTCGCGGATATAAGCCGCCGGAATGAGCAGCTCGAGCTCGGACGCGGTCGACGTGACGCTGTCTTCGTAGTATCCGAAAGGCGTGTCGAGCACGACGCTGTAGGTGAAGCCTGCCGCGCGATCGGCGTCGGAAGGGTCGGACGGAGCAACGAAGCGCAGCGTCGCGTCCTGGCCCTCGAGAACCGCGCCGGTACTCGCCACGCTGGCGCTGGGCGCTGTGTTCAGCACCTGCAGTTGTCCCGGCGCGGAGAGCACCACGTCGCCGCTGGCGTAGCGCACGCTGACACGTGGCACGAAACTGCCGTTGTTGTTGATCGGGTTCGGAGCCAGGGCCTGCAGCTCTGTCCAGCTCAGGGTCAGCGCGAGACCGCTGGTCGTGGCATCGAAGGACGAATCGCCATTGATGTCCCAGCGCACTTCGCTGGGCGTACCGATCGCGCTGGCGCGCAGGCTCAGCGAGTCACCCTCCTCGATCAGATAGGGTCCGCCGACCGAGACCTGCGCGCTGGCGACGCCGACCTGGACAGCCTTGTTGACGCTGACCGCCATGTCCTCGTCGGACCCGGTGAGCTGCACGCTGTAGCTGCCGGGTTCGCCGAAGACGTGCGTCGCGCGCCGGGCGTTGCTGCCCAGATCCTCGAGCGCCGAACCGTCGTTCCAGTCGACGCGCCAGGCGGAAACCCGATCGTCGCCCGGGTCGCTGGCAGAGAAATCGAGCGTGTAGACCTCGCCAGCCAGCGTACTGCCGGCGCCGCCCAGCTGGATCTGCGGTGGCGTGTTGTCGATGATCAGCGTGGCGAAGCCGACACTCTCGAAACCGCTGCCGTTGGTGGCCCTGACGGCGATCTGGTACTGGCCGTTGTCGGCGAGACCGAAGTCGACCAGCTGCTGCCAGCTGAGCGTGAAGCTGGAAGCGGAGACTTCGCCGAAGCGGCCGTCACCGTCGATGTCCCAGCTCAAGGGCTCGCTCAAGGTATTGCCGGCGCCCAGGGGATTCACCGTCCACTGGCGTGCCGCAGCGCCGTTGAAACTGCCGACGCGTACCGAGACCGGCAGGTCGTCGCCTTCGGAGATGCGCAGCGCGCTGCCGGGTGCGAAGATCAGCGGTGCGGCGATGACCTCGACACCCTCGAAGGTGTCGTAGCCGACCACGCCGTAGCCCAGCGGCTGCACGCTGGAAGAAGAATCTAGCTGCCCCAGTTGCAGCGTCCCCTGCGTCTGGCTGAAAGCACTCGGGTAGGCGCTGAGCAGGCCGGGATCGTAGGTCAGCGTGTCGTACGGGAAGGCCGCATCGCTGTCACTACCGTGCAAAATGGTCGTCGCCGACGACGGCAAGCCGCCGCCACTGACCTGGAAGCTGTCCGCGTCGGCACCACCGCTGATTTCGCTGTAGGCGCCGTCGCCGACCAGCGGAATCTCGAAGCTGTCCGCACCGCCCTGGCCATCAACGACCAGGTGCGTGTTGGCACGCTGCGAACGCAGTTGCAGCAGGTCGTCGTTGTCGCCGAGCTTCACCTCGGTATTGACCACGCCGAGGTCGGACAGGACGACGCGGTCCTTGCCGGCGCCGGTATCCAGGCGCAGCGAGGCAAGCAGCGCTTCGGGTGCATTGCGCAGCGTCAGGCGATCGTCGCCGCCGGCCAGGGTGACGCCGAGGTCCTCGATGCCGGTGAAAGTGGTCAGCTGGTGCACCGGCGGCGGCAGCGCGACGCCCACGCTCACATTGGCGAAGCGGGCAATGCCGCCCGGCACGCCGGTGTCGCCGAGGCTGCCGACGAAGAGCGTGTCACCGCTGGCGGAGGTCGCCAGGCTGGAAGCAGCCAACAGACCGTCGACACCGCCGACATTCTGGCGCAACAGCTGCATGAAAGCGAGGCGGCCGCTGGCGCTATCGCGCTCGAAGACGGCGACCGCGTTGTTCTCGGCGCCGCTGACCATCAGCAGGCGCTGGTCGGCGCTGAGCAGCAGGTCGCTGGCGCCGAGCAGACCGCGAACGCCATCGCTGCCATTGCTGAGCGTCTGCACATGGCTCAGGGTGTTGCCGTTGCGGGCGAAGACGGCCAGTGAATTGCTGCCGGCGGCGCTGACATAGACGAAGCGGTCGTCGCCACTGACGGCGATGGCGGAAGGTCCCTGCAGTCCGACGTCGGCACCGACGATGGTCTGCAGGTGGCCGAGCTGGCTGTCGAGGACCCACAGCGCATCCTGGCTGGCGCTGGCGGCGAAGACCAGCGCGTCATCGCGGCTGACGCCGAGGCTGGAAACCTGATTGACGACGTTGAAGTTGTTCCGGTTATAGTCCAGCCAAGTACCCGAAGCATAGGCGAAAACGTAGCTCGCACCGGCGGTGTAGAGGCGCGTTCCCGAGGTGTTGACCGCCAGCGTAGCGAAGGCGGCCAAGCCATTGAGGCTGGACGGCGTCGGCTGGCTAAGGTTGCCGGTGCCGACATCACGAGTGAAGACGAGCAGCGTTTGCGAGCCAGCGCTGACCACAAAGACCAAGCTTCCGTCAGGGCTGACCGTCACCCCGGAAGCGCCAGCCAGACCGGCGACGCCGTCGTCACCGTTCTTGAACAACTGCCGTTCGCTGAGGTCGTCGGCATTGATCACCACCAGCGCGTTGCGGCTCGGATCGACGGCGTAGACGTGCTTGCCATCCGGGCTGAGCGCGATGTCGCCAAGGCCATTCAGGCTGGCTGCGGCGACCAGGTTCGGTGCAAATTTGCCGTATACCACTTGATTCCTGGCCAGCGCCTGGTCGTTCAAGATGAGGGTCTGACCGTTGATTTGTACCGAGGCGTCGAACTTGAGGTTCTCGCTGTCGGGAATCAGCGTCGCCCAGACCTGCTTGGCGCCCAGCGCCGTCAGGTTCCGGAAGCTGCCGACGCCGTCGATTGCCAGGGCTTGCGTGCCGACCGGATTGCCCGACTGCGAAACGATCAGCCGCGGGTCGCTCAGCGCGACGTCGTCGGCCAGGTTAACGAAGAGCAGCATGTCGAAACCGGTGTAGTTGTCGGCGTAGTCGCCCGGCCCGAAGTCCAGGCGCATGACCGCAAAGACCGCGTCAGCCTCCGTCGTCGGCAAGCCATCCTTCTGCGCCGTCGTCGCCGGGTTGAAATCCAGCCCGTTCCTGTCGATTCCCTGCAACAGGCCGTAGATCTCGGCGCCACCGGCCAGGCCGGCGATGTAGGGTGAATCGTCGAGCGCCGCACTGGCGCCGCCGAGGTCGGTGACATAGGGGTTGTCGGCTCGCGGACCGCGCAAGAGCTCGGTACGCGCACCGACCACCGACGCCGGCTGGCCGCCGAGCGTCGACGGCGCCCTGCTCAGGCTGGTCGGCGAGATGCCGGTATTGCCGGCGAGGATCAGGCGACCATCACCGCCGTCGTGGGCCACCGACACCGTCCGCCACGCGTCGGTGCTCGTTTGGTATTCCAGCGCGACACCGGAAAATCCGGAGGTATTGCTGTAGTCGAGCTGGATCCAGTACCTGCCGGGCGCCATGCCGTAGGTGGTGGAGTAGGCGGGCGCATAGGCATGCGACCCACTGTCGTTGATCGCCGTGGTCCACTGGCTGGAGCCATTCAATCCGTAAATGTAGAAAGTGGCACCGCCATCACTGCTGACGCGGAATCTCACGTTCTGCGCGGCCGGCGCCTGCGGATCTTCGGCGCGAACTTCGATCTGGCCGAACCAGCGGGCAGAGAGGTTAGAGAAAAAGCCTGGAGCGGGCAGGCCGGCAAAGCCGTCGGAACCGTAACCCTGGAAGATCACCGTCTCGCTGCGGTTGACCGTCGTACTGCCAAAAAAAGGACTCGTGGAGGTATAGCTGGCGTCGATTCCCGAACCCGCTATGCGCACATCCGGATTGCCGCCGGCCAGACCGCCGTCGGTATTGACCGTCGCCGCGTTCGCCTCGAGTACCGAGCCGACCAGCTTGACCGTGCCACCGGCGCCACCCGCGCCCGGACCACCCGGACCGCCGGCGCCGGCCGCGCCACCGTCACCGCCCGCGCCACC
>JEMX01000058.1:404-5253 GCA_000585055.1 Candidatus Accumulibacter appositus | reverse complement strand
CCAGGGAGAGCGCCGCAATCACACCAAGGGGACCTGCGCAGTCGGCGAGTTTGTCGGATCACCGGATGCCCGCATGTATTCGCGCTCGGCGCTTTTTTCCGGCAAGCCAGTACCGGTAGTCGCGCGTTTTTCCATGCCTGGTGGCAACCCCAAGGTTCCCGATACAGCCAGGATTCCGCGCGGGATGGCCTTGGAGTTCAGGCTTCCCGATGGCAGTCTTCAGCACATGACCATGCTGAACACGCCGGTGTTTGGCGCGGCGTCGCCGCAGACCTTCTTCGATGACATTGTTGCCAAGACGCCCGACCCCGCGACCGGCAAGCCTGATCCGGAGAAGATCAAGGCGTTCAAGGCCTCCCATCCGGATAGTCTGCCGCAGGCCGAATTCCTGGCCAAACACAACCCCCCACCGAGCTGGGTGAATAGCAGTTACTTCGGCATTCACGCCTTCAAGTTCGTGAATCGTGACAACAAGACCACGCTGGTCCGTTGGCGCTTCGTTCCAGAAGATGGCGAGAAACAAATGTCCGATGATGAGCTCAAGTCCGCGCCGAAAGACTTTCTAGAGGCGAAGCTGATCGACCGCACCAGAGGTGGGCCGGTGCGCTGGCAGATGGTACTTACGATTGGGGTTCCCGGGGATAACGAAGACAACCCCACCCTGCCGTGGCCCGACGACCGGAAGGCGGTCGGCATAGGGACCTTGACAATTTCTTCGGCAACACCGCAAAAAGGCGCGGAATGTGAAAACATCAACTTCGATCCTCTGGTGATGACTGACGGCATTGAGCCGTCCACTGATCCTGTCCTCCTGTTCCGCTCGCCCGCTTATGCGGTTTCGTTCAGCAAACGGCTAAACGGCAAATAGCAACACGGTACGCGCGCAAGGGGGCAGAGCGGGGGACACGCTATCGTGTGCCGCTGGATTGGCGATCTCTTGTCGCTTGGTCAATCCGGATCGCCGTTCGAGAAGCGCGGCTGTTTGTCAATGTCCGCTGTGCGTTATCACGACGGAACAGCCGCTGTCGGCCATCAAGAGACGTAGCGGCGGCGAAAACTCGCTCGACTCGAACGTCGGCTAACTGATCCGGAACCCGCCGCCCGGCTGTGTTCGCTTTCGGTGCAATCGTCCCGTCGGCGGCTTTCTCGTGCAGCCCTCAGCCGGGTACCCTTAACTTCGGGATCGGTTTTGACCTCGGCGCGTCGCACCTCGCCCAGAGCCGTGCTGCTCAGAGCAGCGACGTGACAGCGGTCGAAACAGACTGCAGCATCTGGTAAGTGCTCGGCGGCGTCGATGGCCATGAGCGGTAGTTCAAGGTTCTGCCCGGAAAACAGACGCAAGTGCTTTCTGCATGACGGCCGTGCAAAGATATGTGGAAAATCCTTTTCGACCCCCCGCAACTTTGATCGCAAGCTGCGTTTCGCCGCAGGTTTGCTGCGCCGCTATCGGCAAGCGCTTTGCAAGGTATGATTCATGCAATATGGCTCTCACCTATTCGGATGGTCGCAAACGCGAGGCCTTGTTTGGGCTGGCGCTATTGGTGGCCAGCATGACCCTGCTATTGGCCCGGCCGGCGTGTGCTGCGGAAAATAAAGCCACCATTGCCGCGGTTGAGGCTCTGCTATCCCTTCCTCAAACCCAGCCACCGGAGGGTGGCTGGGAGCACCTCGCACCTCCCGGGTTTGTTGTCGAGGACGAGGAGGAGGACGAGGTGCTGGTTGCTTGGCTAGAAAAACAGCGGAAGCTGGGTGCCGATATGAACGCCATGCGCCATGGCGGCACCATGTTGCATCACGCCATCCGCGCAGGGATGGTCAATACGGCCTCTTGGCTACTCGCCAACGGTGCCGATCCTCTGAAAGAGGGGGAGCATGACGCGCTTGAACTGGCGCTTATCTACCGGCAGGAAACGGTTTTCGACCTCCTGGTCAGGAAGCCTGGCGTTCGCGATGCACATCGGTCGGGCGTATACCGAGCTTGGAAAAGCGTCTTGGCCAACAACTCGGACGAGGGTCTTAAGAAACTAATCACCGCACACGTGCCAGTACCGGCAGGAAAAAATCGCGAACTTCTCTTGGATGGTGCGCTCGCCGCCGGCAATGCGCGCCTGATTCGCGCGTTGACGGCAGAGGACCCGGACGGTGTGCTCAGGGCCAGGGTCCATTCTACGGACGAGGACTTCGAGATCGCCGATCAGCGCTTGCCAAACCCAATTTTTCTCTCCTTGATCGGTCAGGTCGTTTCGGTCGAGGAGGTGGATCGCCTATTTCAGCTGCAGATACGTCGCCCGTGGAACGACGCCGCCTTCGCTACCGGTGTGGTTGGGAATGTATTAAGGCAAATCCCATACAGCTCGGCGAATAAATCGCACACCTACACAATTTTCGAGCGCATACCGGCATTCGCATTCCAGGAAGCATTCAAGAACAAGCGTGTACTCTCCATGTATTGGCGATGGTTGTCTCATTTACCAGCGAGAGAGCGTGCGGTGGCGATGGCTCGTTGGGGTGATTTTCCAGTTCGCGAGCCAGAGGCTCTGTTGACGGCGGTGCTCTTGGAAGCATATTGGTTTAATCAGCAGGAAAACGACCCAGAGGTCGCCGCCGCATGGGGAGAACTGCTGGCGCTCTTGCGACCACCTCTTCCGAATGGCTTGCAGGGAAGAATGTGGATGTTCGTGCCACAGATCCATCGGTTGACGTTGCTCCAGCTTGGCTATCGACCGAGCAGCGAGGAACTGCGCTGGTGGATCGACAAAAACAGTGCGGAACTTATCGATGTATTTTGGCCGGCGATGTTGTCTATCCTCCCCGAATTGGGCCAGAGAAGCCATGAGCTGCTGTTCCGACCAGTGGTAGATGGTTCGGACTACTACTGCGTTGATCGTTGGACCATCGAAAAAGTGCTGCCCTTGACTGCTGCCGCGACAATGCCGGAGCGGCCATACGCTATGGAAGCTTCGTGTTGGTACGAAATACCAGATGAGATCCGGCAAACCCTATTGAGCCGCCATTGGGTAAAACCATCGTTGGATGTGGCTGCGGGGCGATTCGTACTGGAAGAACGACAATGCGTCTTTCGGCCGACTGCCGCGTGGCGGCGAAAACTGGCTGGTTTGCACTCGCTGACGACTAAGGAAGGCGAGTCCGTCTCTATCAACGGGGTAATGGCAGTCGCAATTCCAGGTGAGCAGAATTGTGCTCTGCTCACCTGGGGAGGCAGCGCGGGGGGAAGGTTGTACATTGACGACGACAGCTTTGAAGGCACTCGACGATTTACACCATGTGCCGACGGTATCTACACGACGTCGATTTGGCTATTATCTGGCGAGCAGATCAATTCAGTTCTGCAGGAAGGCCTTCCCTTCCTTGGAGGCATGACGCTGATTCGCGATACCAACGATGGCGAGCACTATTGGCTGGGCGGAAACGAATCGTTGGGTAGCTGCGGGCAAACGCCACCGGCACTGTTTCGCTTTGAGGCAGACAACGGAAAAGCGGCCGCGCTACGTGCTTTGCAGCAAACCCATCCGGCGATGGAAGCGCTGCTTAGTCAGTGCAAAGGTAAGGACCCGCTGGCGTGCCTTGGCGCCCCCCCGCCACTGGAAGATTCCGTCAATCAGCGTGTCTACCCAGAGGGAGGCCGCGCAATGGGCCATTTTGCCGACATGCACTGGAATGTCGAGCGCAAGGCTTTCGTCAACGCTTTCCTCGATTTCAAACCAGAGGTCTTGCGCGCCATGAAGGCGGAGGGCGTTTTCCCTCATTGGGGAACGGAAGCACTGTCGGCGCTGTCCGCCTCCCAACTTTCTCTGGCGGAGAAACGTCGCCGTGCGGCATGGTTATTTAGAGACCGCGCTTTACTTGGGACGGCTCTAGAATCACAGATGTTGGATAGCCTTGTTGACTGGCTGCCGCGCGAGGATTGGGAGCCGATTATCGAGGTAGGTCCCGAGTATCTGAGCAGTTTGCAGTACATGGCCGAGAGAAAAGGGAAAGCAGTATTAGCCTGCCGCTTTTCTACGGCGTTGAAGCAAGTCTGCGGACCTATGGAAGAGTAACGACCGTCCCGGCTATAGACCGCTAGCTTGGCAAGCGCTTGCAATTGACAAACTAGTCGACCGTCCGTTTCCTCAAATTCAAACGTCTGATCAGGGTCGTAAAGGGTGAATAGTGTTCTTCAGTTAGCGGTCACCCCGCGTCGCCGGACCAGACTTTTTTCGGCGCCTCCGGTCCAGCGGCAATAATGCGGAGCACAGCTGACGTTCAAGGCGCATCTCTCCAATGACCGCAGCGGCCGAGGATAAGGCCGCCAATCCACAGTTTTGACCGGCAGCTTGTTGATCACAAAGCTGCCATAACCTTTGCCGACGTCATCAGGCAGCTTTGGGTCGATAGCACCAATTGCCGAGCGGCCGAAGCGGCCATGGCGATGGCAACTACTCTGACACAGGGGGTAGGGTAGCCGTGGTCTGCCCCGCTTGGCCGCAGCCTTACAATCCCCATAGCGACGGCCATCGCGGCGGTTCAGCCCAACAAGGTTTATCTGCCGCGAGCGGCCAGCGATTGAGCCCAGCGCTCCCCCGCGGGGCGACCGATAAACCTTACTCGTTAGAGTACAAATCAATCCAACCCTTTACGCGCTTTCTCACAAAACTGCTATCGGAACGGCTCTCTGGATTTCTGGCTTGGCAGATCCGGCCGAACTGCCGACGATCGGGCAGAGATTGACGAGTATGGGCAGTGGCGCCTACACCTTCAGTACACCTGCCCAACCGGAGTTCTGAGGCGCTGGCGAAAATGCGGCAGGGGTTTTCGAGAGCGGTTTCCCGCGCGCCCGCCACACCGA
>JEMX01000058.1:0-174 GCA_000585055.1 Candidatus Accumulibacter appositus | reverse complement strand
CGGCAATGCGCGAAGCACCGCCGCCAACGCACGCATCTGCCAAGGGCCATCCCCGATGCAGACAGTACTGGAGATGAACAGGCCGCCCGGCTTGAGCAATTCCTTCACCCGGGTCAGGGTCTGCGCCCGATCGGGCAAGAGGTGGACGATGTTCATCGCCAGGATCACGTCCCA
>JEMX01000057.1:315-43808 GCA_000585055.1 Candidatus Accumulibacter appositus | reverse complement strand
ACCTCTCGGCCACGTCTCCTAGGAGGGCGTGATGATATCGGTTTCGTCACGGCCGGTCAAACCCAACTTTGACTTTGGCGGCTTTTCCAGACCGAAGGCCTTGTGCAGGACGCGCACGGCAAGTTCCAGGTACTTTTCCTCGATGACGACGGAGATTTTTATTTCGGAAGTCGAGATCATTTGCAGGTTGATGCCTTCCTTGGCCAGGGCGCCGAACATCTTGCTGGCGACGCCGGGATGCGAGCGCATGCCGACGCCGACGGCGGAGACCTTGCAGGTGCCGGTGTCGCCACTGAGGTCGCGGGCACCGATTTTTTGCCGTACCGTCTCGAGGACGGCGAGGGCCTTGTTGTAATCGCTGCGGTTGACGGTGAACGAGAAGTCGGTGGTGTCGTCACGGCCAATGTTCTGGATGATCATGTCGACGTCGATGTTGGCGTCGGCGATCGGCCCGAGGATCTGGTAGGCGATGCCTGGGCGGTCGGGAACGCCGAGCATGGTGAGTTTGGCTTCGTCACGATTGAAGGCGATGCCGGAAATGACGGGTTCTTCCATGGTGCTTTTTTCCTCAACAGTGATCAGCGTGCCTTCGCCTTCGTCCTCGAAGCTCGAAAGCACACGCAGTTTGACTTTGTACTTGCCGGCGAACTCGACCGAGCGGATCTGGAGCACTTTGGAACCGAGGCTGGCCATTTCCAGCATTTCCTCGAAAGTGATGGTGTCCAGTTTGCGGGCTTCCGGCTCGACGCGCGGGTCGGTGGTGTAGACGCCGTCGACATCGGTGTAGATCTGGCACTCGTCAGCCTTGAGTGCGGCGGCCAGCGCAACCGCCGAGGTGTCCGAACCGCCGCGGCCCAGGGTGGTGATATTGCCGTGTTCATCGGTACCCTGAAAACCGGCCACGACGACCACGTTGCCGTCAGCGAGTGCCTTGCGAATTCGTGTTTCGTCGATCTTGAGGATGCGCGCCTTGGTAAAGGCGCTGTCGGTCAGCACACTGACCTGTGAGCCGGTGAAGCTCTTGGCTTTGATGCCTTCCGCATGCATGGCCATGGCCAACAGCGCGATGGTCACCTGTTCGCCGGTCGAGGCAATGACGTCGAGCTCGCGCGGGTCGGGCGAGGGAGAAATCTCCTTGGCCAAGCCGATCAAACGGTTAGTTTCGCCGGCCATTGCCGATGGCACGACGATCACGTCGTGCCCCTGCGCCTGCCAGCGAGCGACGCGTCTGGCGACGTTTTTGATGCGATCCGTCGAGGCCACCGACGTACCACCAAACTTCTGAACTATCAGTGCCATTGCAAATCCAATTGGAGGTCCAAAAAAACCGGTATTCTAAAGCATTGCTTGACACGGCGGCAAAGCGCCTCAGGCCTTGATGAACCGATCGGCATTAGTCAAATGGCCTAATCGAATGCCACTTGCAATTCTGTTTGATTCGCCTATAGTGTGCCGTGTATTACTAGGGTCAGATGGTGTCGATCTGTGGCAGGAAGCGGGTTTCCTGCTGGTTCGCGTGGAGTATTGTACGAAAGGATAGCTATGAGCACCGTCAAAGTCGTCGAGAGGGTCGATCCCCGCGAAATTCGCCGCAAACTTGGCCTCAATCAGCAGCAGTTCTGGTCAAAAATCGGCGTGACGCAAAGTGGGGGTTCGCGCTACGAAAGTGGCCGCAACATGCCAAAACCGGTGCGTGAGTTGCTGCGCCTGGTGCATGTCGAGCAAATCGATATTCAGCGCCTCAAGCGCGAGGACTTCGAGGTCGTCGAGTATCTGAAGGCCGAAGACCCAGAACAGTTCAAATCCCTCAAGAAAGCGGCCAAAGGCAGGAGCAAGAAGGCCGTCTGAGACTGGTTTTGCCGTCGCCCCCAACGCGACTTCACCGACTTCTCTCCTGGTCAGGGAAGTTGCAGCATTTCCTTGGCGTGCTGGCGCGTGATCGGTGTGATATCAATGCCGCCCAGCATGCGGGCTATTTCTTCGACGCGTGCTTCCGCCCCGAGTGTGGCGACACGGCTGCGTAGCTGACCGGCGTCGGCGACCTTGCTGACTTGCCACTGCCAGTCGGCACGTGCGGCGACCTGCGGCAGATGCGTCACGCAAAGGACCTGCCGTTCGGCACCCAGTTCGCGCAGCAGACGTCCCACGACCTCGGCGACGCCACCGCCAATACCGACGTCCACCTCGTCAAAGATCAGTGTCGGCACGCTTGCCGCCTGACTGGTGACCACCTGAATGGCCAGGCTGATTCGCGACAACTCGCCGCCCGAGGCGACCTTGGCCAGCGAACGCGATTCGTTTCCTGCCAGCCCGGCAATGCGAAACTCGATCTGTTCGAGTCCACAGGCGCTGCCACCCGAGACCGGCACCAGTGCCACGTCGAAGCGTCCGCCACCAAGCGCCAGTTGCTGCATCACCTGGCTGACTTCGCCGCCCAGCGCTGCGGCCGCCGTGGCGCGGGCAGCGGACAGCCGTTGAGCCAGCTTCTCGTACTGCTTGCTTGCCGCGGCGACGCGTTCGGCCAGGCCGGCGAGGTCGGCGGCGTCGCCGAGTACCGCCAGCCGTTCCTGCCAGCGTGCCAGCAAGGCCGGCAGTTCGTCCGGCGTGCAGCGAAACTTCCGCGCACAATCAAGCACGGCTTCGATGCGGCTCTCGACGTCTGTCAGGCGCTGCGGATCAAGTTCGACGCGGTTGGCGTAGCGGCGAAGTGCGGAGATCGCCTCGCTGAGTTCCGCCCGCGCCGACTGCAGCAGGACGGCGACTTCAGAGAGTGCAGGGTCGTATTCGGAAAGGCCGTCGAGCCGATTGGCGACGCTGGTGACCTGCGCTTCACAGGCTGAATCGCCTTCGGCGAGCACCTGCAACGAGAACTCGGCGCCTTCGACCAGGCTTGCCGCGTGCGCCAGGCGCTTGTGCTCGTCATTCAGAGCCCGCCATTCCTCGCTCGAAAAGCCGAGCGCCGTCAGTTCGCCAAGCTGCCAGCTGAGTTGCTCGCGTTCGGCGGCCAAGGCTTCAATGCCATCGGCGGCGGCCTCGAGGCGGCTCTTGGCCTCGCGCCATTGCCGCCAGGTGGCGGCGACTTCGGCCAGCAAGCCATCGAGTCGGGCGTGCGAATCGAGTAGTGCGCGTTGGGCATCGCCGCGCAGCAGCGATTGGTGGGCGTGCTGACCGTGGATGTCGACCAGCCCTTCGGCGACCTCGCGAAGCTGCGCCTGGGTGACCGGCGAGCCATTCAGATAGGCGCGCGAGCGGCCGTTGGCGTCGAGCACTCGGCGCAGCAGCAGACCGTCCTGGCTATCGAGATCGTGCTCTCGCAGCCATTCTGCGGCTACCGGAGAATCCTCGAGATCGAATTCGGCGCCGATCTCGGCGCGCTCGCTGCCGGCGCGGATCAGGCTGGCGTCGGCGCGCTCGCCGAGGGCAAAGGCCAGCGCGTCGACAAGAATCGATTTGCCGGCGCCGGTCTCTCCGGTGAGCGTGCCGAAACCGCCCTGGAACTCGAGTTCCAGGTGATCGACCAGCACAAAGTCGCGAATCGTCAGCCGGCGTAGCATGATGGGGTGGTCGCAGAAATCGTCTAGTGCTCCTTCGGCCGCTCGCTCCAGTGCAGCTTCTGACGGAGCATGGCGAAGTAGCTGTGGTCGGGTGGATGCAGCAGGCAGATCGAGTACTCGGAGCGGCGGATGCGAACGCAATCTCCGTTCTCGAGGTCGACCGTCACCTGGCCGTCGAAGTGCACGCGTGAATCGGTGCCATGGACGATGCGGATTTCGATTTCGTTGCGATCGCCAACCAGGATCGGCCGGTTGGTCAGCGCATGCGGGCAAAGCGGAACCAGCGCGATCGCCGAAACCTGCGGATGCAGGATCGGGCCATTGGCCGATAGCGCGTAGGCCGTCGAGCCGGTAGAGGTGGCGACAATCAGGCCGTCCGCGCGCAGGTGATAAATGAATTCACCGTCCACGGCCAGCCCGAATTCGATCATTCGGCCGATGGCTCCTTTATCTACGACGACGTCGTTGAGCGCCAGATGCGGCGCTCCGACCGGGCGCTCGTCGCGCAGCACCTCGGCTTCGAGGAGCATGCGCGTCTCGGGAACGAAGCGGCCGTCGAGCAGATCGTTCATGGCGGCCAGCATGTCGTCACGCGAGATGTCGGTCATGAAGCCCAGGCGCCCCTGGTTTACCCCGACCAGGGGCACGCGATAACGGGCCAACTGGCGTGCGGCGTTGAGCATGGTGCCGTCGCCGCCGACCACAATTGCAAGGTCGGCATGTGCGCCCAACCAGGCAAAGCTGCCGCTGGCCCAGCTGCGCAGTTCCAGTTGCGACATGACGTTACGCGCGGTCTCTTCCTCGATCAGGACGGTCATGCCGCGTTCGTGCAGGTAGCTGGCCAGCGTGCGGATCGATTCGGCAATATCCTGACTATGGTACTTGCCGATCAGCGCAATGGTCTTGGGCAGGTTCGCGCAGTCAGCCGAATCGTGAGGAAAGACATTGTTCATGGCGCCAATTAGACCACAATTCAGCTTTCTTCCGCGGCGCCCCGCGAGCGGAGAATTTTTGTAGAATCCAAGCCATGCTAGACGAACGCGCCAGAAGGCTGCTCAAGACGCTCATTGAACGTTACGTCGCGGACGGACTGCCGGTCGGATCGCGCGCCTTGTCAAAATATTCCGGCCTGGACCTGTCGGCCGCGACCGTGCGCAACGTCATGGCCGACCTCGAAGAGAATGGCCTGATTGCCAGCCCGCATACCTCGGCCGGGCGTGTGCCGACCTCGCGCGGCTACCGCTTCTTCGTCGATAGCCTGCTCACCGTCGAGCCGCTCGAGAAAGAAAAGATCGATGCCATCGCGGGGCAGCTGCTGCTTTCGCAACCGCGCCAGTTGATCAGCAATGCTTCACGCCTACTCTCGGGCTTGAGCCACTTTGCGGGCATCGTCATGACGCCCAGGCGTCGGGTGCCGAAGATTCGCCAGATCGAGTTCGTCAGCCTGTCGGAAAAGCGCATCCTGCTGATCCTGGTGACCGCCGATGGTGATGTGCAGAATCGCCTGCTTTTCCCCGGGCGGTCGTACACTCCGTCGGAACTGGTTACGGCAACCAACTACCTGAACCAGCACTTCATCGGCGGCGATTTCGAGCACATTCGTTCCCGTGTTCAGGAGGAACTGCAGCGGCTGCGCGGTGACCTGCAGTCGCTGATGGCCGCCGCGCTCGCTGCGGGCGACGAAGCGATGCAGGGTCCAGACGATCGCTACGTCATTTCGGGCGAGCGCAATCTGCTTGAAGTCGAGGAGTTTTCTTCGAACATGAAGCGGCTGCGCGAGTTGTTCGACCTCTTCGAGCAGCGCACTTCGCTGATGCAGTTACTCGACCTGTCGCATCGCGCCGACGGCGTGCAGATCTTCATTGGCGGGGAATCGGGCCTGGCACCGCTAGACGAGTGCAGCGTGGTGACTGCACCCTACGAGGTCGACGGTCAGGTCGTCGGTTCGGTGGGCGTGATCGGTCCCACCCGCATGGCTTACGAGCGCGTCATCCCGATCGTCGACATCACCGCCAAACTGCTTTCTTCCGCGCTCACCTACCAGGCCAACTCCTGATGCCTCGCTATCTTCCCGAGCCTGCTTACCGTCATGGTACGCCGGAAAAAACCGCCGTCTTGTTGATCAATCTCGGGACGCCCGAAGAGCCGACGGCACCGGCGGTGCGACGCTACCTCAAGGAATTTCTTTCCGACCCACGCGTCGTCGAGATTCCACGCCCCATCTGGTGGCTGATTCTGAATGGCATCATCCTCCGCGTGCGACCGCGAAAGTCGGCCGAAAAGTACGCCTCGATCTGGACGGACGAGGGCTCACCACTGAAAGTGCATGTTGAACGGCAGGCGAAGCTGTTGCGTGGCTTCCTGGGGCAGGCCGGGCATCAGCTGCTCGTTGATTACGCGATGCGTTATGGCCAGCCGTCGATTGCGGCGACCCTGGCGCGACTCAAGGCTGCCGGCTGTACGCGGATTCTGCTGCTGCCGCTCTATCCTCAGTACGCGGCGAGCACCTCGGCCACGGCCATCGATGTCGCCTGCAGCTGGCTGCAGAGCGTTCGCAACCAACCGGAGCTGCGCTCGGTGCGGAGTTTTGCCGACCATCCCGGCTACATCGCGGCGCTCGCGGCCAGCGTTCGTGAGCACTGGGCGAGCAGTGGGCAGCCCGGCGACTCGTATCGACTGATCATGAGCTTTCATGGGCTGCCGCGTTATACCCTGGACAAGGGCGATCCTTACCACTGCGAATGTCAGAAGAGCGGCCGCTTGCTGGCCGAGGCGCTTGACCTGGATGCGCAGCGCTATCAGGTCTGCTTTCAGTCGCGTTTCGGCCGCGCCGAGTGGCTGCAGCCGTACACCGCGCCAACGCTGAGGGCGCTTGGCAAGCAGGGCGTGCAGCGGGTGGATGTGATTTGCCCGGGCTTTCCCGCGGACTGCCTGGAGACGCTCGAAGAGATTGCCATCGAAGGGCGCGCCGAGTTCCTCCGCGGCGGCGGCAAGGAGTTCCACTACCTGCCGTGCCTCAACGACCGTGACGACTGGATTCGCGCGCTGGCTGACATTGCCGAAACGCAGCTGCGCGGCTGGCCGACACACGCACCCCAGCAGGCTGAGCTGGAGCTCAGCGCCCTGCGGGCCAAGGCATTGGGCGCGCCGTCCTGAGGGAGGCGCCGGCGTGGGTGGGGCCGCGCAAATAGCTTCCGCCATTGATCAAGTTCTCCTCGTCCGCAGTCGTTAACGACTGATCGGTAGGTCTTTCCCGGCCAAGGAGATCAGCAAATGGAAATCGCCAGCGCAAGCCTGCAACTGCAGTCTACGTCCGTCAGTCTGCAGCGCCACGAGCTGCGTGAGTCGATGATCATCAGCCCTGGGTCGGGACGCTCGCTGGTCGGGGGTGGTGCCGGCTTGCTTGCGGCCGCCAGTGACGTTCAGCTTTCCGACAGCGGCCGGGCGGCGCTGTCGAACGAGGCCACAGCAATCGAGGAGAGCTTGGAGTCGGTCGAGAGAGACCCGATGCTGCGCCTCATTCGGGCGATGGTGGCGATGCTCACCGGCCGCGAGGTGCGCGTCCTCGATGCGCGCGAGCTGACTTCTCCAGCGGCAGCCGGGCCGGTGGAGGCTGAGCGTTCGCGGCCAGCGGACAGCGCGCGGGGCGCCCCGGCCAGGGCTGGTTTCGTCGCCGAATACATTCGCCACGAGGCCTACAGCGAAATCGAGCAGACGAGTGTTCAGGCCTCGGGCGTGGTGCGAACGGCTGCCGGCGAGGAGATCCAGTTCTCGATTTCTCTTGAGATGAGCCGCAGCTATCATCGCGAGTCCGACCTCAGTATCCAGTTCGGTGATGCGCGCGCCCGCAAGGACCCGCTGGTGCTCAACTTCGCGGGGACGGCAGCGCAGTTGAGCAGTCAGCGCTTCAGCTTCGATCTCGACGCCGACGGTCGCACCGAGGAGATCAATTTCGTGCGTCGTGGCAGTGGCTTTCTGGCGCTTGATCGCAATGGTGACGGCAAAATCAATAACGGGCTGGAGCTGTTTGGCGCGCGTAGTGGGGACGGTTTTGCTGAGCTGGCGGTGCTCGACGGTGATGGCAACGGCTGGATCGACAGCGGCGACGAGGTTTTCGAGAAGTTGCGCATCTGGAGCAAGGACGCTGGCGGTACGGATCGGCTGCTTGGTCTGGCGCAGGCGGGTATCGGCGCGCTGAGCGTGGCCAGTGTCGACAGTCCGTTCGCGCTCAAGAACAGTGCCAATGAGTTGCAGGCCCAGATTCGCGCGAGCGGCCTGTACCTGCGGGATGATGGCGGCGTCGGTACCGTGCAGCAGGTCGACCTGACGGTCTGAAGTTCGCCAGCCCTCTAGAGCAATTCGAGCGGTGGCGTCAGCCCGAGAGAGGAGGCCGACAGGCTGCCCTGGACGGCGGTTTGACCCAGCTTGGCGAGGACTTTGTTGGCCTCGCGCAGGCGGGTGAGCAGCTTGGTCAGCAGCACCTTGTTGAAGCGCTCGCGCAGCTCATCCGAAGCCAGTTCGAGTGCGCCGCTATTGATTTCAAGGAACAGAGTGCTTTCCAGGGTGACCACCGTGGCGTGGCGCAGGGTGTCGGTGGGGTGCAAGAAAGCCATTTCGCCGATCACGTCGCTCGAACCGAGTCGGCAGATGACCCGCCCGTTGGTCGATACTTCGACGAAGCCGTCAACAATGACGCCAAACTTGCGGTGGTGGTCGCCTTCACGGATCAGGGTGACTTTTTCCGATATCTCTTGCCATCTGCTGATGCGCAGCACTTCCCACAGCTCGACATCCTCGAATTCAACGAAGAAGTCGAGCCTGCGCAGGGTTTTGAAGTGCGTCAGATCCTGTTCCGTCTGATCTTCATCGAGCATCTGGTAGCGTACCGCCGAGAGATCCTTGGCGAACGCTGCACCATTGCGGTAGCGGCTGTAGAGGTCCTTCTCGAGCGATTTCTTGATGATTGCATCAAGGCCGGGCGGCAGGTTGGGGTTCAGCGCACAAACCGACGGTGAATCCATGTTGACGATCTTGTAGACCAGCGTCGCGGGATTGTTGGCACGAAACGGCAGTCGCCCGGTGAGCAACTGAAAAAGCAGGACGCCCAGAGAATAGAGGTCGGTCTTGTGATTGAGCGGGTAGTTCTTGACCTGTTCCGGAGACATGTAGGCGGGTGAGCCGACGCCCATGACGAAGGTCGAGTCCTTGCCCATGTCCTTGTGCAGGTTCAGCCCCAGGCCGAAGTCGGTAATGCGCGGATTGTCGTCGGCGTCGAGCAGGATGTTGGCCGGCTTGATATCGCGGTGGACGACGCCCTGGCGGAAGGCGTGGTCGAGCGCCAGACAACACTTGAAAATGATGCCGATGACGCGGTACATCGGCAGCAGGCGATTGATCGCACAGAAGCGGTCGAGCGCGCCGCCGTCGACGAATTCCATGACCAGGTAGGCGTGATCCTTCTCGACGACGGCGTCGTACACCTTGACGATGTTCGGGTGATCGAGCCGCCGACCGATCGCGTCCTCGGTCTGGAAGATCTTGCGCAAGCGCCGTGACATGGCGGCGCTGTCCTTGCCAAAGCGGATCAGCTTGATGGCGACCTGACGGTCCGCGTCCGGATCCTGGGCCAGATAGACGACCGCGGTCGCACCCTTGCCGAGCGTGCGAATGATCTGATATTTGCCGATTTTCTCCGTCATGCGAGCACCGAGTCCTGTGGCGGACTAGAGAGAATTGAGGGACTGGCCGCGCAACAAAGCGCCGAATGGGCAATTATGCGCGAATTGAGGCGGCCTTCCACCACCTGAGGTGTAGAAAAAGCCTTGAAATCGAAAAACCCGCCCCAATCTGCCAGCAGTTTTCTGGGAGATCATATATGCAAGCAAACGACACACAGCCTGACGAGAGCAATCCAGCCCCTGAAACGCCGCAGCCCGTTGCCGCGACTGACGAAAGCGCGCCTGCCGAAGAGCGTGCGCCGAGCCTTGAAGACGCCTTGCGCGACGCCGAGCTGAAAGCCGCCGAGCATCACGACGCGTGGTTGCGCGCCAAAGCGGAAACCGAAAACGTGCGCCGACGAGCCCAAGAGGATATCGCCAAGGCCGCCAAGTTCGCCATCGAGCGCTTTGCTCGGGAGCTGCTGGCGGTTAAGGATAGCCTGGAAATCGCCCTGGCGACAGAGGCGCAGAGCGTCGACAGTTTGCGTGCGGGAAGCGAAGTCACCCTCAAGCAGCTGGTCGCCGCTTTCGAGAAATCGGCGTTGAAAGAAGTCAACCCGCTCGGCGAGAAGTTTGATCCCAACCTGCACCAGGCGATCAGCGTCGTCGAATCGGAGCAGGAGCCTAACTCCGTGGTCACGGTCCTGCAGAAGGGCTATCTGCTGGCGGACCGCGTCTTGCGTCCGGCAATGGTTGTCGTTGCCAAGGCCAAAGCTTGAAATTTCTGCGATAAGCCCCAGTTTGGGCTTGTCACCAGGCATTCAGCCAGTGGGCGGATGTCGTCACAATTTACCGAAATACTGAAAGGATTCTGATATGGGCAAGATCATCGGCATTGATCTGGGCACGACCAACTCCTGCGTTGCCGTCATGGAAAACGGCAAGCCGAAGGTCATTGAAAACTCTGAAGGTGCGCGTACCACGCCGTCGATCGTTGCCTACGCCGAGGATGACGAAATTCTTTGCGGCGCGCCAGCCAAGCGGCAGGCAGTCACCAATCCGAAGAACACCCTGTACGCCATCAAGCGCCTGATCGGTCGCCGCTTCGAAGAGAAGGAGGTACAGAAGGACATCGCGCTGATGCCTTTCAAGATTCTCAAGGCGGACAACGCCGACGCTTGGGTCGAGGTGCGCGGCAAGAAGATCGCCCCGCCGCAGGTTTCCGCGGAAGTGCTGCGCAAGATGAAGAGGACCGCCGAGGATTATCTCGGCGAGGAAGTGAGCGAAGCGGTGATCACCGTGCCGGCCTACTTCAACGACAGCCAGCGTCAGGCGACGAAAGACGCCGGTCGCATCGCGGGTCTCGAAGTCAAGCGGATCATCAACGAGCCGACTGCCGCGGCGCTGGCTTTCGGAATGGACAAGAAGCAGGGCGACAAGAAGATCGCGGTCTATGACCTTGGTGGTGGCACGTTCGACATTTCGATTATCGAAATCGCGCAGGTCGAAGGTGAGCACCAGTTCGAGGTCTTGTCCACCAACGGCGACACCTTCCTCGGTGGCGAAGACTTCGACCAACGCCTCATCGACTACATCATCGAAGAGTTCAAGAAGGAGTCGGGTGTCAACCTGAAGGCCGACGTCCTCGCGCTGCAGCGCCTCAAGGATGCGGCCGAGAAAGCCAAAATCGAGCTCTCATCGGGCCAGCAGACGGAAATCAACCTGCCGTACATCACCGCTGACAGCTCCGGACCCAAGCACCTGACGTTGAAGATCACCCGCGCCAAGTTCGAGGCACTGGTGGACGAACTCGTCGACCGCACCATCGAGCCCTGCCGCATCGCCCTCAAAGATGCCGGCATCAAGATGAGCGACATCGACGACGTGATCCTGGTCGGTGGTCAGTCGCGGATGCCGAAGGTGCAGGAAAAAGTGAAGGCCTTCTTCGGCAAGGAGCCCCGTCGCGACGTCAATCCGGACGAAGCCGTCGCCGTTGGTGCAGCCATTCAGGGCGGCGTGCTGCAGGGTGAGGTCAAGGACGTATTGCTGCTCGATGTGACGCCGCTGTCGCTGGGGATCGAAACGCTTGGCGGGGTGATGACCAAGCTGATCAAGAAGAACACCACCATCCCGACCAAGGCGAATCAGGTCTTCTCGACGGCCGACGATGGGCAGTCGGCGGTGACCATTCACGTTCTCCAGGGCGAACGTGAAATGGCCAGCGGCAACAAGAGCCTGGGACAGTTCAACCTGTCGGACATCCCGCCGGCGCCACGCGGCATGCCGCAGATCGAAGTCACTTTCGATATCGACGCCAACGGCATCCTGCATGTCTCGGCCAAGGACAAGGCCACCGGCAAGGAGAACAAGATCAAGATCCAAGCCTCTTCTGGCCTCAGCGAGGAAGAAGTGCAGCGCATGGTGCAGGATGCCGAAGTGCACGCTGAAGAGGACCGTAAGGCGCACGAATTGGCCGAAGCGCGCAATCAGTGCGACGGCATGATCCATTCGGTCAAGAAGTCGCTTGCCGAATACGGCAAGGAGCTTGCCGATGACGAGAAGGCGGCCATTGAAGCGGCGATGAAGGAAGCAGAGGAATCGATTCGCGGCGATGACGTCGAGAGCATCAAGGCGAAAACCGAGGCCCTTGGCACGGCGGCACAAAAACTTGGCGAGAAGATGTACGCCAAGCAGCAGGCCGAAGCGGGTGCTGCCGGGGCGGAGCAGCAGCATGCTCCGGGAGGCGAGTCCGCGGGTGATACGAGAAAGGACGACAGCGACGTTGTCGATGCCGAGTTCACCGAAGTCAAAGACAAGAAGTAAGCGTCCTGCTGCAGGGCGGGGCGTATAATCGCGCCTCGCTCCGTCCCACAACATGCTTGAGAAACGATGGCTAAACGCGACTTTTACGACATTCTCGGCGTCAATCGCGACGCGTCCGATGAAGAAATCAAGAAGGCCTACCGCAAGCTGGCGATGAAACACCATCCGGACCGCAATCCGGATAATCCCAAGGCCGAGGAGCAGTTCAAGGAAGCCAAGGAAGCCTACGAGATTCTCTCCGACGTCCAACAGCGCGCGGCCTACGATCAGTACGGTCACGCCGGGGTCGATCCCCAGTCGGGCATGGGCGGCGGTCCGGGCGGTTTCTCCGATTCTTTTGGCGGTATTTTCGATGAGATCTTCGGCGGCGCTCGCGGTGGCGGCGGTCGTTCGAACATCTATCGCGGCGCAGACCTGCGCTACAACCTCGAAATCACCCTCGAGCAAGCGGCCTTTGGTACCGAAACCAAGATTCGCATTCCGACCATGGAAGTCTGCGCTGCCTGTCAAGGGAGCGGCGCCAAGGCCGGTACGCAGCCGAAGACCTGCCCGACCTGTCAGGGGAGTGGCCAGGTTCGCCTGCAGCAAGGCTTTTTCTCGATCCAGCAAACCTGCCCCAAGTGTCATGGCACCGGTCGTTTCGTGGCCGATCCCTGCGCTCCGTGTCACGGCGCGGGCCGTGTCAAGCAACACAAGACGCTGGCCGTCAAGATCCCGGCCGGGGTTGATGAGGGCGATCGCATACGGCTCTCTGGCGAGGGCGAACACGGCGTCAATGGCGGGCCGTCGGGGGATCTCTACGTTCAGATTCACCTCAAGGCGCACCCGGTATTTCAGCGCGAGCAGAGCGATCTGCACTGTGAAATGCCGATCAGCTTTACGACTGCCGCGCTCGGCGGCGAGATCGATATCCCGACCCTTGACGGGGCGGCAAAAGTCAGGATTCCTGCGGAAACGCAATCCGGCAAAGTCTTTCGCCTGCGCGGAAAAGGGATCAAGAGCGTGCGCAGCCACGCGCATGGGGACCTGATGTGTCATGTGGTTGTCGAAACGCCAGTTCACCTGACTGACCGTCAAAAAGAGTTGCTGCGCGAACTCGAAGAATCGAGTCAGGAAAACTCGGGACGTCATAATCCGCGCGCCAAGTCCTGGATGGATCGGGTCCGCGACTTCTTCGCGGCGAGCTAAGCGCCGTTCCGCTGCGCAGGCCTGCGTTTGCCCGCTTGCGGCGGTGCGGCGCAGGCCGGCAGCGCCCTTCAGCAAGTCCCCAGCGACTTCTTTCCACGCGTCTTCTCCTCCTCCTCCTCCACTGCCGTGTAAGCCGGCTGTCAGTTTTTCTTGCCATTCTTGCTTTCTTGGTCAAACGGTTCACACAGACGGCCGTGAGCGCGTACCGCGGAGGGGGCAAACGGATGAGCTTTGCGAAGGCGCTGCTGTGCGCTCTGTTGAGCTGCTTTGGCTGCGTGGCAGCGGGTGAGGCAGGGGTGACCGCCAACGGCATCCTGATCGGCATGACCGCGCCATTTTCCGGCCCCAATGGCGCGTACGGACTGGATATGAAGAGAGTCATCCAGACCTACTTCCGCCAGATCAATGAGGGCGGCGGCATCAACGGCAGGATGTTGTCGCTGCGTGTCCTTGACGACGGCTACGAGACCGAACGCGCGGTGGCCAATACCAAGGCCTTGATCAATACTGAAAAAGTTTTTGCCCTGCTCGCTTCTTACGGGTCGAGTGCGACCACCGCGGCGATGAACGAGGCTTTCGGGGTCGCCCGCGTGCCGCTGGTAGGCGCGATTTCCGGTGCCGATTCGATCCGCCAGTTGCCAAAGGATAATCCGAACAATCGTTACATGTTCAACGTCCGGGCCAGCTACGCGAACGAAACCGAAGCCTTGGTCAAACATCTGGTCTCGCTGGGCATCGAGAACATTGCCGTCCTGTATCAGAATGACGGTTTCGGCAAGTCGGGTCTCGAGGGCGTGGTCGGCGCGCTCGATAAGCATCAACTGACGCCGACCGCGGTGGCGACAGTCGAGCGCAACTCGGTCGATGTCGCTCAGGCGGTGCAGCAGATCGTCAGGGTGAACCCGCAGGCGGTGATCATGGTGACGCTCTACAAACCCACGGCCGCTTTCGTCCGAGCCATGAGGAAAGCCGATCAGCTGCCACAATTCATGACTCTGTCCCCGGTTGGCGCCGAATTGCTGGTCCAGGAGCTCGGTGAGGCGGCGCGCGGCATTGGCATCTCGCAGGTCATGCCTTCGCCGTGGAGCGATACGACGCCGCTGGCGCACGAGTACCAGAAGCTGATCGGTCCGCAGGCAAAGCCCTCGTACTATGGCTTCGAGGCCTATGCGATGGCCAAAGTGCTGGTCGAAGCGATCCGCAAGGCGGGCAAGGAGCTGACTCGCGAAGGGCTGGTCAGTGCTTTGGAGAGCATGCACAACCTCGACCTGGGTGGGTATCGCGTCAGCTATTCTGCGAACGATAGGCGCGGCTCGCGTTATGTCGACCTGACCGTCATCGGGCCAGGCGGACGCATCATGCGTTGATCTTCCTGCTCGGTTGTGCCCGTTCGCCGGTGACTACTGGCGGCGCCAGGTGGTTCCGGCGGCGCTATCTTCGAGGACGATACCCGCCGCCAGCAGTTCGCCGCGAATGCGATCCGCCGCCGCGTAGTCCTTGTTCTTCTTGGCGGCGACGCGTTCGGCGATGCGCGCTTCGACGTGCGCGATACTGGCTTCGGTTTCGCTGCTCGGTGTAGCTTGCAGGAATACTTGTGGATCGCGCGTCAGCAGACCGAGCAGCCCCGCCAGTGCGCGCAACTGCCCGGCCAGCGCCGGCGACCTGCTGCGGTTGACTTCGGCAGCCAGATCGAACAGCACCGCGCAGGCTTCTGGGGTGTTGAAGTCGTCGTTCATTGCCTGCGTGAAACGCAAGGCGTGCGGCTCCTCCCAGTCAACCGGCGAGGCTTCGGCGTCCACGCTCTTGAGCGCCGTATAGAGTCGGGACAGGGCCTGACGGGCATCGTCGAGATGGCTGTCCGAGTAGTTGAGCGGGCTACGGTAATGGGCGCGCAGGATGAAGAAGCGGACAACTTCGGCGTCGTATTTCTTGAGGATCTCCCTGATCGTGAAAAAATTGCCGAGTGATTTCGACATTTTTTCCTCGGCGACCCGAACGAAGCCGTTATGCATCCAGTAGTTCACAAACTGGCAGCCATGCGCGCCTTCGGATTGAGCGATCTCGTTCTCGTGGTGGGGAAACTGCAGATCCTGGCCGCCCCCGTGAATGTCGAAGTGCTTGCCGAGCAGGTCGGAACTCATCGCCGAGCACTCGATATGCCATCCGGGGCGGCCATTGCCCCACGGCGAAGGCCAGAAAGGCTCGTTTTCGCGGGCATGTTTCCAGAGAACGAAGTCGAGCGGGTCGCCCTTGGCGCTGTCGACTTCGACGCGTTCGCCCGCCCGCAGGTCATCAAGTGACTTTCCCGAAAGCTTGCCGTAGCCAGCGAACTTGCGCACCGCAAAGTTCACGTCGCCGTCCTTTGCCTGGTAGGCGAGGCCATTCTTTTCCAGCTGCCCGATCAGGTCGAGCATCTGTGGCACGTAGGCGGTGGCGCGGGGTTCATGATCCGGCGGCTCGATGCCCAGCGCTGCGGCATCTTCGTTCATGAAGGTGATGAAGTGCTCGCTCAGCTCGGCGATGCTTTGCTTGTTTTCCAATGCACGTTTGATGATTTTGTCATCGATGTCGGTGATGTTGCGAACGTAGGTCACGCGCAGCCCGCTGGCGCGCAGCCAGCGTTGCACGATGTCAAAGACGACCAGGACGCGGGCATGACCGAGATGGCAGTAGTCGTAAACGGTCATGCCGCAGACGTACATGCGTGCCTCGCCGGGGTTTATCGGCACAAAGTCCTGTTTTTCCCTCGCCAGCGAGTTGTATATTTTCAGCATTGTCGGACTCACGAGAGTGCTCGGCGCCGAAGGGCGCGAGTGGGGAGTGCTTTGGTTTCGACGTACTTCTTGTTAGAATTCACCGGCCAAGTGACAGCCAACCGCTTAACTCGCCAGTATACCATAACGATGTCCTTGATCTCCCCGGGGGGCGCTCGGCCTTGCTCTCTGCCTTGCTCCAGTGAGCGGTGACGCCCGCCTAGAGGCGTGCCAGTACGGGCTGTGCGAGGATCGTAACCGGCGAATAATTTACCAAGGAGTTCCCGATGTACAAGATGCTTGCACCGCTGGTCGCTGCGCTTCTATCCTCTGCTGCGCTGGCCGCACCGACCATCGAAATGCAGACCAGCATGGGGACAATGGTCGTTGAGCTTGATTCCGAGAAAGCACCGAAAACCGTCAAGAACTTCGTTCAGTACGTCAACGAAGGTTTCTACAACGGCACGATTTTTCACCGTGTCATTCCCGGATTCATGATCCAGGGCGGTGGTTTCAGCGCCGCGATGGAGCAGAAACCGGCGCCGAGAAAAGTTGAAAACGAAGCCCGCAATGGCCTGAAGAATGATCGCTGGACGATTGCCATGGCGCGTACTCCTGACCCGCATTCGGCGAGTTCGCAGTTCTTCATCAACCACCAGGACAATGCCGCCCTCAACTACCCTGGATCCGACGGCTGGGGTTACACCGTCTTTGGCAAGCTCACCGCAGGCATGGACGTTGCCGACAAGATTGCCAAGGTGCCCACCGGCAACCGCAGCGGTCACCAGAACGTTCCTCGTGAGCCGGTCACCATCCAGTCGGTCAAAATCATCCCCGAGAACAAATAAGGAATCACGCATGATCAAGCTGCACACCAATCTTGGCGTCATTGCCATCGAGCTGGACACCGAGAAGGCGCCTCTCTCGGCACAGAACTTTCTCGACTACGCTACCGCTGGCCACTACGACAACACCATCTTTCATCGCGTCATTCCCGGCTTCATGGTCCAGGGCGGCGGTTTTGCGCCGGGCATGAAGCAGAAGCCGTGCAAGGCGCCCATCAAGAACGAAGCCGACAACGGCCTCAAGAACGATGCCTACACCTTGGCCATGGCGCGTACCAATGAGCCGCATTCGGCGACCGCACAGTTCTTCATCAATGTGGCCGATAACGCTGCGCTGAACTACCGCGCGGCGAATGCCGAGGGTTGGGGCTACTGCGTCTTCGGGAAGGTCGTCGAAGGCACCGAGGTGGTCGACAAGATCAAGGGCGTGCGCACCGGCTCGTCCGGTTTCCATCGTGACGTGCCGGTCGACGACGTGCTGATCGAACGCGCTGAAGTCTGCTGAAGCCTGCTCTGGCGTCGGATCTGTAGCACCCTTGATTCTCTTCATTTCCGACGTCCATCTGGCGCCACAGGCGCCAGTGGTCACCCGCATTTTCCTCGATTTCCTTGCCGGTCGCGCGCGTTCTGCCGAGCACTTGTTCATCCTCGGCGATCTCTTCGAAGCCTGGCCGGGTGACGACTGTCTCGACCAGGGCAATGCTGGCGAGGACTCCTTCGCCGCGGACATCGTTGCCGCGTTGCGCGCGCTGACCCGCAGTGGCGTCGGGCTGTCTTTGCTGCACGGCAACCGCGATTTCCTGCTTGGCGACTCCTTCATGGCGGGCTGCGGCGCGCGCCTGCTCGCCGATCCGCACGTCTTGTCGCTGCCCACCTGGCAGTTCGTTCTTGCGCACGGCGACGCGCTGTGCACCGACGACCGCGACTACCAGGCGTTTCGCGCTCTCGCTCGTCAGGATGATTGGCAATCTGCCTTCCTTGCCAAACCGCTGCACGAACGCCGGCAAGCAATCCTTGCGCTTCGCCAGCAAAGCGAGTCGGCCAAGCGTGGCAAGGCGGATTTCCTGATGGACGTCAATCCCGCCGCGACCGACGATTTCCTGCGCGCGCACGGCTACGCCACGCTGATCCACGGGCACACGCATCGCCCGGCACGCCACGATCACATCGTCGATGGCATCCACGTCGAGCGCTGGGTGATGGCGGACTGGACCGACCAGGCTGGCGAGTGCCTGTGCTGGGACGGCGAAACCCTGACCCGGGAGCTGCTGACTTGAGCGGCTTTTCCCGGCGTAGTGGCCAGCAGCAATGAGTGAACCGGCAAGCGAATCCGCTGGCTCAGAGGCCCTTGCGCCGGCCAGCGAGCGTGCCGTCGAACTCCTGCGGCGAGTTTTCGGCTACCCCTCGTTTCGTGGTCAGCAGGCAGAGATCGTCGACCACCTTGTCGGCGGTGGTGACGCGCTGGTGCTGATGCCGACCGGCGGCGGCAAGTCGCTCTGTTACCAGATTCCGGCACTGCTGCGACCCGGCGTCGGCGTCGTCGTTTCGCCGCTGATCGCCCTCATGCAGGATCAGGTCGATGCCTTGCGGCAGGTTGGCGTCAAAGCCGCTTTCCTCAATTCGTCGCTGGATTTTCGGGCGCTGCTCGACACCGAGCGCAGCCTCTTGAACGGTGAGCTCGACCTGATCTACGTGGCGCCCGAACGCCTGCTCACCGATCGCTTCATCGGCCTTCTCGAGCAGTTGATCGGGCGCCGGCAGCTGGCGTTGTTCGCCATTGACGAGGCGCACTGTGTCTCGCAGTGGGGACACGACTTTCGTCCGGAGTACATGCAGCTCTCGCAGTTGCACGAGCGCTTTCCCGAGGTGCCACGTGTCGCTCTGACGGCGACCGCCGACCAGCTGACCCGGGAGGAAATCAGAACCCGGCTCGGACTCGAGCAAGCGAGGGTGTTCGTCGCCAGCTTCGACCGCCCCAATATTCGTTACACCATCGTCGAGCGCGACAGTCCGCGCCAGCAACTTCTGGCCTTCCTCGCTGGGCATCAGGGTGCGGCGGGAATCGTATACTGCCTGTCGCGTCGCAAGGTCGATGAGACGGCGGCCTGGCTGAACGCGCAGGGAGTGACGGCCTTGCCGTATCACGCCGGGCTGGCGAGCGCTGACCGGCAGCGGCACCAGCAACGCTTCCTGCGCGAAGACGGGCTGGTGATGGTGGCCACCATCGCCTTCGGGATGGGCATCGACAAGCCCGATGTGCGTTTCGTTGCCCACCTCGATCTGCCCAAGAGCCTCGAAGCCTATTACCAGGAAACCGGCCGCGCCGGGCGTGACGGCGAACCTTCGGAAGCCTGGATGACCTACGGTCTCAACGACGTCGTCATCCATCGCCAGATGATCGAGGAGTCGACTTCGCCGAGCGCCCAGAAACGCGTCGAACGCCAGAAGCTGGAGAGTATGCTCGCCTATTGCGAGTCAGCCAGGTGCCGGCGGGTGATCCTGCTCGACTATTTCGGCGAGCAGGCGACGCCCTGCGGCAATTGTGATGTCTGCCTGCAGCCGCCGATCGTCTGGGACGGCACGGTGGCCGCGCAGAAGGCGCTGTCTGCCGCCTTGCGCACCGGCCAGCGTTTCGGCGCCGGGCACCTGATCGACGTCCTGCGTGGCAAGAACACCGAGAAAGTGCAGCAGTTCGGTCACCAGGGTTTGCCGACCTTCGGTGTCGGCGCCGATATCGACGAGCGGGGCTGGCGCTCGGTCTTTCGCCAGCTGCTCGCCGCCGGCTTGCTCGACGCCGATGCTTCGGCCTACGGCGCCCTCAAGCTCACCGACAGTGCAAGACCGATTCTCAAAGGCGAGACCCGTCTGCAGCTTCGCCGCCAGGTCGAGCGGCCGAAAAGCCGAGCCGGCAGGAGCAGGGCGAGCGCCGGCACGGCGGCGTCAAGCAGTGTTTCCCGAGCCAGCGATTCGCCTCTGCTGGCCAGCTTGCGCGAGTGGCGACTGGCCCAGGCGCGCGAACAGGGGGTTCCCGCCTACGTCATTCTGCACGACCGGACTCTGGGCGAAATCGCCGCGCTGCTTCCCGATTCACTACCGGCGCTGCTTGCCGTGCCGGGAATTGGCGTGGCCAAGGCCGAACGTTACGGCGACGCCCTGCTGGGCATCGTTGCTGCGCGCGCCTGAGGAGGCGAGGCCTCAGGAAGTCGCTGCGCTGGGGGCGGCAGCAACGATGCGGGAGGCCGGCGAGGAACGATCATCAGGATAGGGCCGGAGCAGGTCGAGAGCGACGCTTTGCCCCGAAGCCTGCACGATGCGCACGTGCTCGCGGCGTAGTTCGCGCGCATGGCGCAGACCGCAGGAGTGGGCGATCATGCCGACCTCCTTGTTCATGTTGCGGCAGTAGGAGGCGACCCGTGCCGCCTTGTCCTCGACGACCAGACCGCGTTGCAGACGCGGGTCGTGAGTGGTGACGCCGGTCGGGCAGGTGTTGGTGTGGCAGCGCAGGGCCTGGATGCAGCCCAGCGAAAACATGAAACCGCGCGCCGTATTGACGAAGTCGGCGCCGCTGGCCAGTGCCCAGGCGACCCGCGCCGGGGTCAGCAGTTTGCCGGCGGCGATCACCCGAATCCGTTCTTTCAGACCTGCGGCGATTAGCGCATCGACGACCAGCGGCAGCGCTTCGTCGATCGACATCGCCATGTGATCGGCCAGCGCTTGCGGCGCCGCACCGCTGCCGCCTTCGCCACCGTCGATGGTCAGGAAGTCGGGGGCCGCCTGCAGGCCGCGTCGCGCGACCGCGGCGCTGAGTTCATCGAGGAAGCGCGGGCCGCCGATGGCGGTCTTGACGCCGACCGGTTTGCCGGTGACTTCGCGCAGGTGTTCGACGGTGTCGAGCAGCTGCTCGACGTTGCTGATGTCGGGATGGCGGTTCGGGCTCAGCGAATCGCGGCCCTCGGTAATGCCGCGAATGCCGGCGATCTCCGCGCTGACCTTGTTGCCCAGCAGGACGCCACCCTTGCCGGGCTTCGCGCCCTGTGACAACTTGATTTCAAAAGCCCGCACCGTCTCGTGCGCGGCCAATTCGCGCAGACGTACGTCAGACAAGCGTCCCTGGTCGTCGCGAACTCCGTATTTCGCCGTGCCCAGCTGGAAGATGATGTCGCAGCCCCCCTCCAGGTGATACGGAGAGAGGCCGCCCTCGCCGGTGTCCAGCCAGCAAGCGGCGGCTGCCGCGCCACGTGACAATGCGCGTACCGCCGGCCGGGAAATGGCACCAAAGCTCATGGCGCTGATATTGACTAGCGACTTGCCGGCGAAAGGCGTTCGGCAATAGCCTTCACCGATAAGCAGCGTCGGCGGCTCCTGCTGCTCGGCGTCGAGGACCGGGAAAGGCGCATTGACGAAGACCAGCGCACCGGGTTCATGGACCGGATAAGTCGAGCCGAAGCCGATGATGCCGCCCTCGTTCTTGGCCATGCGGTAAACCCAGCTGCGCGTTGCCCGGTCGAAAGGCTGCTCGTCGCGGTCGCCGAGGAAGAAATACTGCCGGAAGTATTCACCGAGGCTTTCGAAAAAATAGCGTAGGTGGCCGATCAGCGGAAAATTCCGCAACACAGCGTGCTTTTCCTGCGTCACGTCCTGCACGTAAAGGACGATCAATGCCCCGACGACAAAGAGAGCGAGCAGCGCTCCCAGGCTTACAAGCAGTAGGTCGAGCATTTGCGCTTCCCTTCAGTGCTAAAATCCGACGGCCAAGCCTTTAGTCTACGGGAATGTCATGCCCATTGCAGCCCTGCTCGACGCCGAAATCGAGCGCAACGTCACTGCCGCCCTCAGCGAGGATGTCGGTAGCGGCGACCTTACCGCGCAACTTGTCCCGGCCGGAGTGCGCAGCCGCGCCGCGGTCATTGCTCGCGAGAATGCCATTCTCTGTGGCAGCGATTGGTTCAGCCGTTGTTTCAGAAAGCTCGATGCGACGATCGATATCGTTTGGAAGGCGCAGGATGGCCAGCGCACCCACCCGGATCAGGTGCTTTGCGAGATCGAAGGACCTGCGCGCGCCTTGCTCACCGGCGAACGCTGCGCACTGAACTTCCTGCAGTTGCTGTCAGGGGTCGCTAGCAAGGCTCGACAGTACGCAGACGTGGTGGCCGGTACGCGGGCGCAGGTGGTTGATACGCGCAAGACGATTCCCGGCTTGCGTCTGGCGCAGAAGTACGCCGTCAGCTGCGGTGGTGGCGGCAACCACCGTCTTGGCCTTTATGACGGAATTCTGATCAAGGAAAACCACATCCACGCCGCCGGCAGTATCGCCGCGGCGCTGGCTGCGGCCAGGCAGGTTGCCGAGGGGGCGGGCAAGGCTTGCCAGTTCGTCGAGATCGAAGTCGAGACGCTGTCCGAGCTACAGCAAGCACTGGCTGCCGGTGCGGAAATGATTCTGCTCGACAACCTGGGCCTCGATCAGCTTCGTGAAGCCGTAGCTCTGACCGCCGGTCAGGCAATTCTCGAAGCCTCGGGCAACGTCAGCCTCGACAGCGTGCGTGCCATCGCCGAGACGGGCGTCGATCGCATTTCGATCGGCGGCTTGACCAAGGACGTACGCGCGCTCGACCTGTCGATGCGTTTTTCCGCCTAGGCTGAAAGTCGCGCAAGCGACTCACGAAGCGCCCTTCTTCCCTCGCCGAGTGAGGCGGGGAATTCAGGGAGCATGCTCCCTGCCCGACGAACGATTCCGGCGTGCAAGCCGGAACGTGCACTGCAAGTGAGAGGGAGCGGTCATGACTGTCCTCACCGTCAGCAGGCTCGCTGCGGTGATTCGACGGGCGGGGGCCAATGCGTTATATAATCGGCGCCGGTTGATGTGACACAGGCGGGTGCTGTCGTCTGTGCAGAAAGGAAAAGGGGGCTCCGATGCTGTTTGCGCTGTTTTACGTGGTGGCGATCGTGATTCTGATCATGCACTTCACCGGATTCCTGGCGCGTCATAACCTCGAATGGCTGGTGCTGGTTCTCGCCGCTGCCGTTTTTCCGGCGGTTATCTACCTCTGAAGGCAAACCTCATGCCCTCGCCGCTTTCAGGCAAAGGCGGCTCGGGGGTGAGGGAACTGGGAGTCTGCGGAAATAGAAAAGGGCGCCGGTGGCGCCCTTTTCTATTTCCGGCTGGGCACGATCAGTCCAGTTGTCGCTGAATGATCGCCTTCACCGCGTCGACGCTGACATCGATGACCTCGACCCGTTGCGGCAGGTCTTCGATGCCCTGCAGGCTCGCAGGCCGCTCGGGCCGCCGGCCCAGTGCTTCGACGATGGTTTCCTCGAACTTGGCCGGCAAGGCCGTTTCGAGCACTACCATCGGCATTTCCGGGGTGCGCAATTCGCGACCGACCTTGAGTCCGTCGGCGGTGTGCGTATCGATCATCAAGCCATATTTCTCGTAGGTGTCGCGGATCGTCGCCAGGCGATCGGCATGGGTACTCCTGCCAGCGGCAAAGCCGAAGTCAGAAAGCCGGGAGTAGAAGGAGGTCTTCGAGAGGTCGATGCTGCCGCCCGCATCAACGGCGCTCCACAGGTTGCGAATGACCGTGGGGTCGCGGCCAACGAGATCAAAGGCAAAACGTTCGAAATTCGACGCCTTTGAAATGTCCATCGACGGACTCGATGTGGCGTGCGTTTCGGTGCTGGCACGTGGGCGATAAACGCCGCTGTGGAAAAACTCGTTGAGAACATCATTTTCGTTGGTTGCCAGAACCAGACGACCAATCGGCAGACCCATCATGCGCGCGATATGACCGGCACAGATATTGCCGAAGTTGCCGGAAGGCACGGCAAAAGCGACTTGCCGGTCACTGTTGCCGCTGACGCCGCCAGTGGCCGCGAAATAGCCTTTGAAGTAGTACACGATCTGCGCCGCAACGCGTGCCCAGTTGATCGAATTGACCGCGCCTATTTTGTAGCGCGCCTTGAAGGCGTGATCATTGGATACCGCCTTGACGATATCCTGGGCATCGTCGAAGCTGCCGCGCACGGCGATATTGTGGATGTTGTCATCGTGCAGCGAATACATCTGCGCACGCTGAAAGGCGCTCATCCGTTGGTGTGGCGAAAGCATGAAGACGCGTAGCCCTGCCTTGCCGCGCATAGCGTATTCGGCCGAAGAACCAGTGTCGCCCGAGGTTGCGCCGAGGATGTTGATCTCTTCGCCGCGCTTGGCCAGAACGTATTCGAAAAGATTGCCGAGCAGTTGCATGGCCATGTCCTTGAAGGCCAGGGTTGGGCCATTGGACAGTTCGAGAATGGCCAGGCCCGCTTCGTCGCCGGCTTCGTCGGGCCGCTCCAGCCAACGCAGGGGCGTGATTTCGGCGGCCTGTTCACGGTTGCGGCCGTTGCCGTACACCTCCGCGGTGTAGGTCTTGGCGATCAGGGCCTGAAGATCGGCGGGCGGGATATCATCGATGAAGCGCGACAGTACGGCGTACGCGAGCTCGGCATAGGACAAGCCGCGCCATAGTTCGAGTTCGGCCTTGCTCACCTGGGGATAGGATTCCGGGAGATAGAGGCCGCCGTCGGGTGCCAGGCCGGTGAGCAGAATCTCGGCGAAGCTCGGCGCCGCCGAGCTGGTGCCACTGGAGGGATTCTGGCCGCGAGTCGAGAGATAGCGCATTTGGGTGACCGTCAATGTGAAAGTCGCGTATGCGACTCACGAACCTCCCTTCTCACCTTGCGGGAGAAGGGTCGGGGGAAGAGGGGGAACGGTCATGACTTTCATGATCCGGGGTATCTCGACATGTCATGACCGTTAGAGGGAATGCCGCTTGAACGCCGGCGAATGCGCATTTTATCACGCTCGCCCTTGTCGCCTTGGCGCGCGATTGCGGCCTTGGCGTCGCGCCGACGATCGATTGAAAGTCTGCCGTTCAGCCGCGAACGACGCAGTTCTTGCCCGCGCGTTTGGCGGCGTAGGTCGCCGCGTCGGCACGCAGAATCGTGTCTTCCACGGATTCGCTGATCTGCTTGGCGACAACGCCGGCGCTGAAGGTGACGGCTAGCTCGCAGCCCGGCATGGCACTGGCGGCGAACTGACGCTGGAAGCGGACAATCGCGGCGACTGCCTCGTCGAGCGTCGTTTCGGGAAGCAGCAGGACAAACTCCTCGCCTCCGAAGCGGCACAGAATGTCCGACGGTCGCAGCGCTGCGCGCAAGCTCTTGACCAGATGCACTAGCGCTTCGTCGCCCATCTGGTGGCCGAGGGTGTCGTTCAAGTGCTTGAAATTGTCGAGGTCAATCAGGGCAATGGCCAGTTGACTACCATTGCGACGCGAGCGCGCCAGTTCGCGCTGATACGTTTCCTCAAAGCCGCGCCGATTGAGTGCGCCGGTCAGCGGGTCCGTAAAAGCTGCCTGCCGAGCTTCGCTCAAGGCGTTCTCGAGTTCTGCGATACGCGCTTCGGCGGCCAGCAGTTCGAGTGCGCTTGTTGCAGTTGCGGGCGGCTCGACTCGCCGGATGTGCGGGTGATGGACGCGGCCGTTGGTTGTCGGCCGCGGAGCGTGAGCGAGCAGCGACAAGGGCATGTTGGCGAGATCGGGCAGGCGGTGCGACCGACGCGAGGCGTGCCGGGACGACTGTAGAGGGGAAGACTGGTCGTGCTTGAACATCTTGGTGCCTCCGTCTGGGGGCCGCTGTGTTCCGGCCATAGGTCCAGATACGGATATGCTTCGCGGATCTTGAGACTTATTTCTCAGATATCGCGTAATAAATTGTTTATCAATGATAAATAGTTCCTTCTCAGCTCTTGTCCTGGGCCCGGACGCTGGCCAGGGAACGGAGCAGGGCGATTAGGAAGGAGAGCACCGCGACTGCCGCCAGCCAAAAGCCGTCGCTCATCCCGAGCGCCAGCAGGACGCCGCCAACAAGAAACAAGAGGGCGCGCAGGGTGCCGCCGCGAGCCAGTTCGGCGCGCATCCGCTCGCGGGCTGGCGTGCGCCTGCCGGGGCGGTACCAGACCGGCAGCAGTTCCGTGAGGGCGCCGCTGACCAGCGGCAGCAGGAAGGCGACGACAAATGCGGGCACTGCGTCACGGCCGGCGCCAACAGCAAAGGCATGGGCGCTGCCGAAGATCAGCAACAGTGCGAAGCCGAGCAGCGCCGCGAACAGTTTCGCCGCCGCACCGTCGGTGCTCAGTGCTTGCCAGTCGTGACGAGCCAGGCAGGCGCGCCCGATCTGCAGCGTGATGGTCAACAAGACCAGTGAGCCGGCCAACGACAGCGGTGGCCAGAAAGCGGCGCCGAGCGCAACGGCCAACACGGCGCCGGCGGCATAGGGCAGTTGCCGACGCAGGCGTTGGGCGGCGTCCGGATCCGGGGTTCGCAACACCGTCGGCAACAGGACCTGCAGGCTTCCCAGCGCGGTCAAGCCGATGAAACCCAGCGTGTTCAGATGCAGATGCAGCAGGCGTAACTGCGGTCTTGCCTGCGGCCACCAGTCCATCGCCGGAATCAGCGGCAGCGCGCCCGCCAGGAAGAGGATGGCCAGCAGATACCACTGCCAGCCGGGGTGCGGCTTGCCCAGTGTTGCTCTGGCACGTCGGATCAACCAGCCGGCAAAGAGCAGTGCAATGAGAAGCGTGCTGGCCGCTGCGGCCTGCAAAGCGCTTTCCGGCAGTGTTCCCCGGAAGGCGAGAAAGGTCGCCGCGCCGGCCAACTGCAGCAGCAGCGGTAGCAGAAGAACGCTGCGCGGGGCACCGCGGCCGCGTGTCAGGACAGGAACGAAATGGCTGATGGCGGCAAAGATCAGCGGCACGATGCCGACCGTAAACACCAGATGTGCCGCTGCGGCGCCCGCCGTGTCGCCGGAATGCAGTAGCAGCAAGGCGGCAAGAAAGACGGCGACCGCGGAAAAGCCCAGATAGATCAGCATTGCAGCACACTCCGGCCAGTGCTTCCTGGGCTTGAAAGCTGCCTTTCAGACCCCGGCTGCCGCGCGGCGAGGGGTCAAGCCACGCGGCTGAAGTCGATGACGATGGCGCCGGCTTCGCGCTGCACGTATTTGATTTGCAGCGCATCTCCGAAGCGGGCCTGCAACTGGGCAAGCAGCGGTAGCGGGTCGTGGTCGTTGCAGAAGCGCATCGTTTCCCCGGCAAGCAAGGCATCGAGTGCGCCAAAAATCGCCGCATGGCGAAATCGTTTGGCGACACCACGTGCATCGAAGGGGTAGATGGCTTCCTGGGTGGGCTGGTCGCAAGCATGCATGGTGGTCTCCGTGAGCAACAAGGTGATAGGGAGAGCGGATCTTCCGGCACTGGCCCTGGGTTGTCTTTGATATGGGCCGGCAATACCCGTACCTCGTGTAGAGGAGTGACGAAAGGCGGCGGGGGACGGGAGCGCGAACAGCGGCCAGGAAGCCGTTTGCCAGCGAGGCCTGCGGGCTGCTTTTCTCGCGCATAATGAGCAGCATGCGTCGCTATCTCAAGAAATATCTTCCCGATCCGGAAACGATCCGCAGCAACCCCTGGCTGCGTCCGTTCCAGTCATCCTTGCTGCATCCGCGGCTGTGGCACCTGAATCGCCACTCGGCTGCCGGGGCGGTGGCCACCGGCCTGTTCTGCGGCTTGATTCCGGGTCCGCTGCAAATGATTGGCGCGGCGCTGGCTGCGGTGAAGTTCCGCATCAACCTGCCGCTGGCTCTTCTGGTCACCCTATACACCAATCCCTTTACCATCGTGCCGCTGTATCTGGTGGCCTATCAGCTGGGGCGGCTGTTGACCGGCGACCGCGCTGGTTTTCTCGCGCCGCCGGAGTTCAGCATCACCGCCTTTGCCGCCTGGACCGAGGCCATGCAGGGATGGATGCTGGTCGTTGCCAAGCCACTGGGCCTGGGCCTCCTGGCGCTGGCCAGTGCACTTTCTGTCTGCGGCTACCTGCTGACCCGGGCAGCCTGGCGGCTGTATCTGATTCGGGCCTGGCGTCGCCGCCGCGGCGTGTCCTGAGGCCCGGTCGCTTGCGGTCGGGCGCAGGCAAGGCCTTGCCTGATTGCATTCGGAGAAGGATACTCGGTGCCTGCTGCCGCCTGGCGCTCACCGGCCCGCTGCGAAATAAGGATCACAGGGTGCCCAGAAGGTGACAACAATACGCAAGGAGACCTTGATGGCGAACACATCGAAAGCCCGCTTCTGCTGGGACGACCCGCTGCTTCTCGAAGCACAGCTGAGCGAGGACGAGCGCATGCTGCGCGATGCCGCGCGCGACTACTGTCAGGGGCGTTTGCTGCCACGTGTGCAGGATGCGTTTCGCCACGAGCGCACCGATCCGGCGATCTTCCGCGAAATGGGCGAGATGGGCCTGCTTGGGGCAACGATTCCGGTCGAGTATGGCGGCGCCGGCCTCAATTACGTCAGCTATGGTCTGGTAGCCCGCGAGGTCGAACGCGTCGATTCCGGCTATCGTTCGATGATGAGCGTCCAGTCGTCCCTGGTGATGGTGCCGATCCACGCCTTCGCCAGCGAGGCGCAGAAAGCCAAGTACCTGCCCCGCCTGGCGAGTGGCGAATTGATTGGCTGCTTCGGCCTCACCGAAGCGAACCACGGTTCCGACCCCGGCGGCATGGCCAGCAGGGCGCGCGAAGTGCATGGCGGCTATCGCTTGTCGGGCAGCAAGATGTGGATCACCAACTCGCCAATCGCCGACGTCTTCATCGTCTGGGCCAAGGACGATGGCGGCGCGATTCGCGGCTTCATCCTCGACAAGGGAATGCAAGGTCTGTCTGCGCCGGCCATCCACGGCAAGGTAGGCTTGCGCACCTCGATCACCGGCGAAATCGTCATGGACGACGTCTTCGTGCCCGAAGAGAATGCTTTCCCCGACATTCGCGGCCTGAAGGGGCCGTTCACCTGTCTCGATTCGGCGCGTTACGGGATTTCCTGGGGAGCGCTCGGTGCCGCCGAGGCCTGCTGGCACACAGCGCGTCAGTACACGCTCGATCGCCAGCAATTCGGTCGTCCGCTGGCGGCCAACCAACTGATCCAGAAGAAGCTGGCCGACATGCAGACCGAAATCACTCTCGCGTTGCAGGGCTGCCTGCGTCTCGGGCGCATGAAGGACGAAGGCACGGCGACGCCGGAGATGACGTCGATGATGAAACGCAACTCCTGCGGCAAGTCGCTCGACATCGCCCGCAGTGCACGTGACATGCTCGGTGGTAACGGTGTTTCGGACGAATTCGGCGTCATCCGCCACATGGTCAACCTCGAAGTGGTCAATACCTACGAAGGTACGCACGATGTGCATGCGCTGATTCTCGGTCGTGCGCAGACCGGTATTGCCGCTTTCTGAAGCTGCCGATGAGTTCTGCCGCAAGCACATCCGGGGGCGGCGCGCTGGCGCATCTGCGCGTGCTCGACCTGTCGCGCGTGCTCGCCGGCCCCTGGGCCAGTCAGTTGCTGGCCGACCTCGGCGCCGAGGTGATCAAGGTCGAGCGGCCGGCTTGTGGCGACGACACGCGCGGCTGGGGGCCGCCATGGCTGGCCGACGGGGCTGGCCAGGTGACCCGCGAGGCAGCCTACTTCCTGTGCACCAACCGCAACAAACGCTCCCTGACGGTCGATATCACCCGTCCCGAGGGACAGGAAATCGTTTGCCAACTGGCGCGCGACGCCGATGTGCTGATCGAGAACTTCAAGGTCGGTGGTCTGGCCGCCTACGGCCTCGACCAGCACAGCCTGCGCGCGCTCAATCCCAAGCTGGTCTATTGCTCGATCACCGGTTTCGGGCAGCAGGGGCCCTACGCGGAGCGCGCCGGCTACGACTTCCTGATCCAGGGCATGGGTGGCCTGATGAGCGTTACCGGCACGGCGGACGGCGAGCCCGGCGCCGGGCCGCAGAAGGTCGGCGTCGCCCTGACCGATATTCTCACCGGTCTCTACGCCGGCAATGCCGTCCTCGCCGCACTGGCGCACCGGGACCGGAACGGTTATCGCAGTGGTGACGGCCAGCACATCGACCTTGCATTGCTCGACGTACAGATCGCCTGCCTCGCCAATCAAGCGATGAACTATCTGGTTTCGGGGACGGCGCCGAAGCGCATGGGCAACGCCCACCCGAACATCGTTCCCTATCAGGATTTCCCGACGGCCGACGGTGACATGATCCTGGCGATCGGCAACGATGGCCAGTTTGCGCGCTTCTGCGCTGTCGCCGGACGGCCCGAATGGGCCAGCGACGAGCGTTTCGCAAGCAATGCGGCGCGCGTCAGGAACCGCCAGGAATTGATTCCGCTGCTGCGCCAGACCACGCTGCAGCGAAGCACCGCCGAATGGATCGCAGCCCTGGAGAAGTCCGCCGTACCTTGCGGCCCGATCAATGACCTGGCTGGCGTTTTCGCCGACCCGCAGGTGCAGGCGCGCGGCATGCGCCTCGATATGGCGCACGCCAGCGGCGGCAGCGCGCCGCAGGTGGCCAACCCGATTCATCTGTCAGCGACGCCGGTCGAGTATCGCAAGGCGCCGCCAGTGCTTGGCGAAGATACTGCGGCCGTGTTGCGCGAGCTTGGCCACAGCGACACCCAGATCGCAGCGCTTCGGCAAGCGGGTATTGTGTAAGCGTGCGGAAAGCCTGACTGCAGCGTCGGACAATTCGATCAGTGAGCCTTGCCTGAGGCGCGGTGTGCGCTGCTGTGGCCGATCGTTAGTCTGGCGATTTCTCGCAACTTGATAGACAATGCGAGCGGAAAGTCGACGCTGACCGACGGGCTGGACGGGGGTAATTCGCTCTGGAGCTTGCGGCTGAACGATGATTCGCGCTTCTATCCTTCAGCAATAAGCCTTTGATTGTCCGATGAGCCTGGCTCCAAAAAATAAAAAAGATCCGTCGTTTGACAAGGATGCGCTTCCAAGCCTGTTCGCGGCAATGCCGGACGGCATCGTCGTGCTCGATGCGACGGGAATTGTTCTCTATGCCAACGACAGCGCCCATCGCATGTTTGGGGGGCGCCAGTTGCTCGGAACAGATCTTGGTCTAGCAGTCGTGGCGGGTGAAAGTCATGCCGATGTCGCGGTGATCGATCGTGCGGGCGGCATGGCTAGGGCCGAGTTGCGCGCCGCGCCCCTTGACTGGTTGGGACAAGAGGCCACCGTTGCCTGTCTGCGTGACGTCTCCGAGCGACCTGCCCCGGAAAAGCAATTGGCCTTGGCTGGCCTGGTGTTCGAGAGCGCCCGTGAAGCCATCATCGTCACCCGGCCCGATGGGGTCATTGTCGGGGTCAATCCCTCCTTCACGACAATCACCGGTTATTCCGCGGCGGAAGCGCTTGGCAATACGCCGCGTCTGTTGACATCCGGCGAACACGATCGCCCCTTCTACGAAGCGATGTGGGCGTCGATTGCCGAGCAAGGGTTCTGGCAGGGCGAAATCGTCAGTCGCCGCAAGGACGGCTCGCTCTATCCCGAATTGCTTTCGATCTCGCAGGTCAAAGACGCCGATGGTCAGGTGACCCATCTGATCGGTATCATCTTCGACCTCACCCAGCACAAGATCCACCAGGCTTCGCTTGAGGAGGCGCGCCTCCAGTTGCAGCAGTCGGAGACGCTCCGCGAGGAAATTGAGCGACGGTCTCTGGTGGCGGACTCTACTGTACTATCCGTCGTCGGCGGCATGTATGGTTCGGCACCGCTGTCACGCTCCGCCAGGGAGGTTTTTGACGAACTGGTGCAGAGGTACGGCAGGACGCTGGAACTGGCGGTCGAGAATCTGGCCCTCAAGGCCGGAAATCCCGTTTCCGATCAGCTGCGGGCACTCGCCGAGGATCTGGGTTATCTGCAGGCCGGGGCGCGCGACGTCGCCGAACTGCACTCCGAAACGCTGACCAGAAAATCCAAGCATGTTCCTGCGATGAAAGCGAAGGCGATGGTTGAAGAAGGGCGCTTCCTGGTGCTCGAACTGATGGGGAATCTGTTGTCTTTCTATCGCAAGAACTACTCCCGCTTTCCTACTGCGGTCCACAATGTTCCGGAGCCGAATACCAAAGCAGTGCGAAGCCGAACCAAGAAGGGAGCTACATGAACAAATTTAGACTTACCCTCTATGTGACGGGGCATACGCCGCGCTCCGAGAAGGGGATCAGGAACCTGCAGCGGATTTGCGCGGAGGAGCTGCAGGGGACGTACGAAATGACCGTCATCGATGTCCTCGAACAGCCGCAGTTGGCGGAGGATCAAAAGATACTTGCCACCCCGACTCTGGTAAAAGAGCTGCCGCCGCCCTTGCGGCGGGTCATTGGAGATCTCAGCGATACCGAGAAGGTCTTGCTCGGGCTTGACATCGCCGCGCTAGCTGACCGCAATGAAAGAAAGGGGAAATAGCTCATGTTGGGCTCAGCGATCACTGCAGTGGAAAAGCTCGAAACGGGCATTCCTGGTTTCGAGCATGTCTCCGTGGGTGGCCTTCCCAAGGGGCGAACCTGTCTCCTCTCAGGTACGGCGGGAAGCTCGAAGACGGTGTTTGCCGTCCAATTCCTTGTCGAGGGGATCCGCAGGGGCGAGGGCGGCGTCTTTGTCACCTTCGAAGAGTCTCCGGAAAACATCATGAGCAACATGCTCAGCTTTGGCTGGAATCTCGAGCAAATGGTCAGCGAGGGCAGGCTGGCATTCGTGGACGCCAGCCCGCAACCCGATCAGGAGCTTGTCGAAGCCGGGAGCTACGATCTGGGTGCGCTGTTGGCGCGCATTGAGTATGCAGTCGGCAAGGTGCAGGCCAAGCGCGTATCCGTCGACTCTCTGGGAGCGGTATTCAGTCAGTTCTCGGACGTGGCGACCGTTCGCGGTGAACTCTATCGCATGGCGGTGGCGCTGAAGAAAATGGCCGTGACGGCGCTCCTGACGGCCGAGAGAACGGAGGAGTACGGCCCACTGGCCCGCTTTGGCGTCGAGGAGTTCGTCGCCGACAATGTCATCATCCTGCGCAACGTCCTCGACGACGAAAAGCGGCGCCGGACGCTGGAGATCCTGAAGTTCCGTGGTACCGACCACGCCAAGGGCGAGTTCCCGTTCACGGTCATTCCCGGGGAGGGCGTGGTGATCATTCCGCTCTCCGAGACCAAGCTCGAGCAGAAATCGTCCACCCTGCGCGTCACATCCGGCAACGAGACCCTCGACGAAATGTGTGGCGGCGGCTTCTTCCGCGACTCGATCATCCTCGTCTCGGGGGCGACCGGTTGCGGCAAGACACTGCTGGTGACCGCCTTCGTCAGCGGCGCGCAGAAGCAGGACGATCGATGCCTGTTGTTTGCATTCGAGGAAAGTCGTGAGCAACTCTTTCGCAATGCTTCCGGCTGGGGCATGGATTTCGAGACCATGGAGCAGCAGGGCAAGTTGAAGGTGGTCTGTGTATACCCCGAGGTGATGGGGCTCGAGGATCACTTGATCCGAATGAAGCGGGAGATTCGCGCCTTCAAGCCGACGCGTGTCGCGGTCGATAGCCTTTCAGCGCTGGAGCGGGTTTCCACCGGCAAGAGCTTTCGCGAGTTCGTCATCGGTATTACTTCGTTCATCAAGCATCAGGAAATCGTCGGGCTGTTCTCGTCCACGACGCCGACCTTGCTTGGCGGCGCGTCGATCACCGAGGAACATATTTCCACCATCACCGACTCGATTCTCCTGCTGCGTTACGTCGAGATGTTCGGCGAGATGCGTCGCGGCATTACGGTGCTCAAGATGCGCGGCTCGATGCACGACAAGGGAATCAGGGAGTACGCCATCGACGGGCAGGGGATGCACATCGGCGCGCAGTTCCACGGGATCGCCGGGATCCTTTCCGGTCAGCCGATGCAGATTTCGCAGCCGGAAATCGAACGTATGGGTTCGCTGTTCAGGGAGGAGCTGGGCGAGTAGGTCGGTAGGCGAGCACCTGCGCTGGCAATGGGCGGAACCAGGCCAGGCGAGCGGCCAGAAATCGCGACCACTTCTTCAGCCTAAGTAACAACGCAGGGACTGATCGATGACTACGAATTTGCAGCCACTTCAACACGCCTCGTCGCACGAGGAAAACACTGTACTTGGTTTGCTGGAGGCGATTCCGGACGGCGTCATGGTGCTCGATGTAGCGGGCGTCGTTCTCTATGCCAACCGTGGTGCCTATCACATGTTCGGTGGTCGCGAACTCGTCGGCAGGGATCTTGGCCTGCCGATCACCCTGGATGGCCGGCATGCCGAAATCGAGTATATCGATCGTGCGGGCTGTATCGGTCGGGCCGAGCTACGGGCCTCGAGATTTGACTGGCTCGGGCAGCCGGCAACCGCCGTCAGCCTGCGCGACACCACTGTGCGCTACGCGCTGCAGGAGCAACTGGCGCTGGCCGATCAGGTCTTCGAAAGCGCGCAGGAAGGCATCGTCGTCACCTTGCCGGATGGCGTCATCGTTCGCGTCAATCGCGCGTTTGCCGCGATTACCGGCTATTCGGCGGAGGAGGCACGCGGTCTGACGCCGAGTCTGCTAAGCTCGGGCGAGCATGGCCGCGCCTTCTTTGAGCGGATGTGGAGGTCGGTTTTCGAAGAGGGCCGCTGGCAGGGAGAAGTCATCAACCGGCGCAAGGATGGCTCGCTCTACCCGCAGTCGCTCTCGATCACGCGCATCCACGACGCCGATGGCGTGCTCACGCATCTGGTGGGCGTGTTCTCCGACCTGACTCAGGACAAGATTGCCCAGGACAAGCTGGCGGAGGCGCACAGCCAGCTGTCGCAATCGGAGAAAATGGCGGCGATCGGACAGCTGGAGAAGATGACGGCGATCGGCCAGCTGGCCGCCGGGGTCGTGCACGAGGTAAACAATCCGGTCGCTTTCGCACTCGCCAATCTCGGCGTATTGGGCGAGTATGCCGACCATCTGCTGCGGCTGGTGGATGCCTACGAACAGGACAGGTCGCAGAGCAGCGAGTGCGCCGCCCGCGTCGATCAGATCAGGGAGGAGATTGCTTACACCGAGCTGTGCGTGGACCTGAGGCGGTTGGTCGACCAGTCGCGCGAGAGCCTCGAGCGCGTGCGTCGCATCGTGCTTGATCTAAAGGACTTCTCGCGGCCCGGTGAGCCGAACTGGCAGTGGAGTGACCTGCATCAGGGTCTCGAAAGCACGCTGAACATTGTCGGGAACGAAATCAGGCACAAGGCCAAAGTGGAGAAGCGCTACGGCGAGCTGCCGCTGGTGAACTGCGCGCCCTCGCAGATCAATCAGGTCTTCATGAACCTGCTCTTCAATGCCGCGCAGGCGATCGAGGGATATGGCCGGATCACCATCAGCACCGGCTGCGACGCCGAGACCGTGTGGGTCGAAATCAGCGACAACGGAAAAGGCATTGCCCCGGAAAATCTGGTCCGCGTCTTCGAGCCGTTCTTTACCACCAAACCGCTTGGTCAGGGCACCGGGCTGGGCTTGTCGCTGGCGCACACTATCGTGCAGCGGCACCGCGGACGCATCGAAGTGCGCACGCAGGACGGCGAAGGCTGCTGCTTCCGCGTCACTCTGCCGATCGGCGGTGCGCTCGGCGAGATGGTGGTTGATGCCGTTTGATTCCCCCGTCTTCCTCGTCGAGGACGACAGCACTGTTCGCATGGGCTGCGAGCAGCCCAGAGTCTTCCTTCTCCTTGTCCGTACGCGTCGATAGCGCCGAGAAGCAGATCATCGAAGAAGCCCTGGGAGTGCAGGGGCAAAGTCGCCGAGACCGCCAAATTCCTGCAGATCCCCAAGAAGACCTTGTACGACAAGCTCGCCCGGCACGGAATTGTGGTCGAGCGCTTCCCCTGAACGAGCCAGGCAACTGCCATCACCGCGGCCGATCGCCAGCGCCGGCAAGAGACGCGGCAAACGCACATCCCGCCGAATGCCGCTGCCGACATGCCTGCTTGGCCAAGGCGCACGCCACGATATGTCTTGCCGATACCCCTTGGCCGCTGTAACAGCAGTCCCTTTTTTCAGTGATGCCCTACGTCGCCGGCTTAGGTGTATCAACTTCCGTCGATTTCGTGCTCATCCCTGAATGCTGAAACGCCTCTCGGATGTTCGCCCTGAGCTCATCAGCATCCCAGGGTTTGGTCAGGAATTTGTAGATGAATCCCTCATTAACTGCTTCTGTCACTGTTTTCAAATCGGTGTAGCCCGATAAAATCATGCGCACGGTATCGGGTGTTATGATGCAGGCGCGGCGCAGCAGCTCAGTGCCGGTCATTCCCGGCATGCGTTGATCGGACAGCAGCACCTGCACCTTGTGTGATGCCATCAGCTCGAGTGCTTGTTCGCCGCTTTCTGCCGTCAGGATATGATAGCCGTCGTTGCGCAGAATACGCCGTAAGGACGACAGTATGCTTGGCTCGTCGTCGACCAGCAGGAGAGTTCTTTTCGGATGCGCCTCGCGCTGCGCGATGGGCAACTTCCGGCTGGCCTGTAGCAGTGCGCTTATCTCCTGCGCTGGCACGGGCCGGCTGAACAGATAGCCTTGCATCTGGTCACAGTCCTGCTTTTGCAAAAAGCCCAGTTGCGCCTCTGTCTCAACGCCCTCGGCAATGACGTTCAGTCGCATACGGTGCGCCAGGTCAATAATCATCCTGACAATGGTGGCGGCGCCCGGATCGGTCACCATCTTCTGCACAAACGAGCGATCGATCTTCAGCTGGTTGAATGGAAAGCGACTGAGATAGGCCAGGCTGGAGTAGCCAGTGCCAAAATCATCGAGCGAGAGGGCGACGCCGGTGGCTTTGATACGTTCCAGCATGATGCCTGCGGCGACTGGATCATGCATCAATACGCTTTCGGTCATTTCAACGTCGAGCAGGTGCGGTGCAACGTCATGCCTTTTTAAGGCTTGAGACACAATGACATCGAGGTCGCCATTGAGAAACTGATGCGCCGACACATTAACCGCTACCTTGACCGGGGGTAGTCCAGCCTCACCCCAGGCCCGAATTTGGCGACAAGCCTCTTCAATCACCCATTTACCCACCGGGAGGATGAGCCGAATTCTCTCTGCCGCCGGAATGAAATCGTTGGGAGGGACCAATTTCCCATCGGGGTGCTGCCAGCGTATCAAGGCCTCAAGCCCTGTAATCTCCCCGGTCCGCAAGGAGATTTGGGGCTGATAGTGCAAGAGGAACTGTCCGGCCTCGAGCCCCTGGCCCAACTCCGTCTCCAACGCTGTTTGTGCGTCCGCGGCCGCCTGAACCTCAGGATCAAAGAAACAAAGTGTGTCCCGCCCGGCTGTCTTGGCCTGGGACATGGCCTGATCCGCTCGAATCACCGGATCAGAGGAATCGGACGCCAGAGCGCCACCAAACAGAGCCACACCAATACTGGCGGTGACGTGATGCTGACCGTTGGCGAGCGAGTATGACTGGCGAAGCTCGCTCAGAATTCTTTCCCCTGCGAGCCGAGTCTGTGTGGCGGCCTCGATTTCATCCTTGGCCAAGTCCGGGAGCAGCACCACAAACTCATCCCCACCCAGGCGAGCCGCCGTGTCGCACCCTCGTATGCAGGTGAGCAATCGCGCACTCACCTGTTTAAGCAGCTCATCACCCTCGGCGTGACCCAGGGTATCGTTCAGGCTTTTGAAATGATCCAGGTCGATGAAGAGCAAGGCGCTTCCGTGCGGACTACGTGTGTCCGCGGCCAGCGACTGCTGCACGCGATCGAGCAGCAGTCGCCGATTTGGCAGGCCGGTCAAGGAATCATAGAAGGCCAGCGTATTGATCCTCTCCTCAGCGGCCCTCTTTTCGGTGATGTCTTCCTTGATCGCGACGTAGTGACTGGTGCTCCCATCGGCCTGACGGATCGGCGCGATGATGCACTGTTCAAGGAATTCGCTGCCATCCTTGCGTTTGTTGTGCAACTCGCCCTTCCAGGGGAGCCCCTGTTTCAGGGCACCCCAGAGCGAGGCGTAGGTCTGCGGCGGTGTCCTGCCGGACTGCAACATCCTCGGATTCTCGCCGATCGCTTCGTCGCGGCTGAAGCCTGTTTTCTGAACGAAGGCCTCATTCACGTATTCGATCTCGGCCTGTAGGTTGGTGATGATGATGCTCTCCGGGCTTTGTTCGACAGCCAGCGAGAGTTTGCGTAGTTGCGCTTCGGCCTGTTTGCGATCCGTGATGTCACGCGACAGAAAGATGAATCGTGCATCCTCTGAATCCAAGCCTTCCTTCCTGGAAACCGAAGCTTCGAACCAGAACCGGCCCTGAGCCAGTTCCAGTTCGTACTCCCGGCCATGCGACCAGCCCGTTTCATGTGCTTCGTTCAAGGCGGCCATGCAGACCTTGGCCGCCTTCGGCGGCAGTACGTCCGGAATCAGTTTGCCCAGCAGCGTCTCCTTGGGTGCGCCGAGAGCCTCGGGGTGTGGCGCATGAATGTTCATGTAGCGCCCATTCAGATCAAACTCGAAGAGCAGATCCGGGATGGCATTGAGTGTCGCCTGCAATTGGCTCGTCATGGCCAGCAAGGCGGCCGTACGCTGCGCCACCTGCTGCTCGAAGTAATAGCGCAAGCGGCTGAGCTGCAGATGAGTGCGAATGCGAGCACGCGTTTCATCGATGTCAAAAGGCTTGGTGATGTAGTCGGCCGCGCCCAGGGAAAAGCCTTGCACCTTGGCAATTGGCTCATCCAGAACGCTGACGAAAAGGATCGGAATACGATAACCGGCCTCGGTCGCCTTGAGGCGCCGACAGACCTCGTAGCCATCCATGTTCGGCATACGGATGTCGAGCAATACCAGATCCGGCGGTGTCGGGCCCTGCACCAGTTCAATCGCCTTGAGGCCATTGTTGGCCATTGTCACGCGGTACTCGTCCGACAGCGCACTGACGAGCTCGTGCACGTTCTCGGGCGTGTCATCGACCACCAGAATGCTGGCGCTGGTCAACTCCGGCAATTCCTTGCTGCTTCTGCCGAGCACATGTTTGCCGCGATAACGCCGCAGCTGCAGCTGCGTTAGCAGCCGCATTTTGAGCAGATCGGGATCGATCGGCTTGGTGACGTAGTCGGCCGCGCCCATTTTCAAGCCCTTGCTCTCCTCGGCCGGTTCCGACAGGGCGGTCACAAAAATCACCGGAATGTCGGCCGTTGCCGCATCGGCCTTGAGCCGTCGTAAGACCTCATAGCCGTCCATTCCCGGCATTTTGATGTCGAGCAGGATCAGGTCTGGCTGCGGCTTGCGCGCCGCCAGCGCAAGCGCCTTTTCACCATTGGTGGCGGCAATGACCGCGTAACTTTCACGCAGGGTGTCTATCAGCGCGTGGATGTTCCCCCTGATGTCGTCAACAATGAGGATCAAGGCTTTCGGGTTGGCGGCGTCGGTCATGGTCGCATTCCTGTGTGGATCTTTATCCCTTTGGCATGCTCAACTGCGTACACAAGGCCCTGATGCGCTCAAGCGCCTCATCCACGGCAAACAGGTCGGCCTGGGCTGCAATTTCTCGCAAGGCCGTTTCAGTCCCGCTATCGGCGCTGGCGGCTTGCAGCTCATCGAGCAACTCCTCCGCTGCGCCCAGGTCGTGCTCGAGGAACCAGCCCAGCGTTTCCAGCTTGGAGAGCAGTTCCGCGCGCCCGATTGGCGCCGTCGGTGCTGGCGGCGGTGGCGCTGCTGACAGGTCGTCAATTTCGTTCATGGCCTGCCGCAACAATTGGCGCAAGCTCTCGATTTGCTCGGCTTGGGGCGGCTCGCCCTGCTTAAGCAAGTCATCGAGCCCAGTGACGCAGGCAAAGAGAGCGCTGGCGCTGAGTGTTCCGCAAACGCCCTTGAGCACGTGGCTATAGGCCTGGGCAGCAGGCAGGTCGGCCTCAGCGATCAGCGCCTGTAGTTGCCCGGCGGCATCACCATAGTTGTCACGGAAACGGCTCAGCTGCCGGCGGTAGGCTTGCGCTTTGCCACCAATGCGGTAGATGCCCTGCGCGGCGTCAAAGCTTTGCAACGCCAGCAAGTCGGCCTCGGTCGTCGTTCCGGTCAATGCGGCCGTCGGGCGGACCGGCGACGGTGCAGCGGCTTTGGCAGCAACTTGCCGTCGTTCGTCGGGAATCTTGAGCCAGCGCGCCAGCGCGCCAGCCAGCAGTTCCGGGTTAATCGGCTTGGAGAGGTAATCGTTCATGCCCGCGGCAATGCTCTTGCCCCGGTCTCCGGTCAGCGCCTGGGCCGTCATGGCGATGATGGGTATGGAGGCAAAACGGTCATCCTGAGCCACCGACAGACGTCTGATTGCGCGCGTCGCCTCAAAACCATCGAGCTTTGGCATCTGTATATCCATCAGTACGCCGTCATAGGCGCGTGCTTGCACCTTGGCAACGGCTTCTTCGCCGTCGACCGCCTGGTCGACTTGAATCTGCATGCTGCAGAGAAGTTCGACAGCGAACTCGCGGTTGATCTCGTTGTCCTCGACCAGCAATAGGCGGGCGCCGGCGAACTCTGGCGTGCCGCGTAGCGGGGTGATGCCGCGCTCGGTACGCAATACCCGTGCCCGCCCGAGCACGGTCAGCAGGGTGTCGAAAAGCACCGAAGGCAAGACGGGCTTGACCAAAAAGCCATCGACCCCTGCCTGTTCGGCCAGTTTCAACACTTCTTCGCGGCCATAGGCGGTGACCATCACCACCTTGGGTTTGTGCGCGATGCTGTGCGCGGCACAAATGCGTCTTGTCGCCTCGTCACCGTTCATTCCGGGCATACGCCAGTCCATCAGCACCACATCAAAGGGCTTGGCGCTGGCCTGCTCCAACTGCTCGATCGCTGCCTGGCCATTGGCCGCCATGCCAACTTCAATGCGCAGGGCGCGCAGGATATCGGCCAGGATCTCACGTGAGGCTTCATTGTCGTCGACCACCAGCACGCGTATGTTTTCCAGCAGCGGGCCGACCTGCGTGCGTGCTGCCTGTCGTTCGATCTTGAGTTGCACGGTGCAGCACACGGTGCTGCCCTGGCCGGGCTCGGAGTTCTGCACCCAGATGCGCCCGCCCATCAGTTCGGTCAGATGCTTGCTGATCATCAGGCCCAGCCCGGTACCCCCGAAGCGCCGGGTGCTGCTATGGTCAGCCTGGGTGAACTTCTGAAAAAGCCGCTCTTGCAGTTCCTGAGTCATACCGATGCCGGTGTCGCGAACGCAAAACTGCAGCGTGAGTTCAGTCTCGGTCGCCTTCACGCTCTGCAATGACAATTCGACCTCGCCGGCTTCGGTGAATTTAATGGCATTGCCGCAGACGTTGAGCAGCACCTGACCCAGGCGCAGCGGGTCACCAATCAGGCAGGTGGGGATCTTGTCATCGTGGCGGATCAGGAACTCGATGTTCTTTTTCTCGGCCTGCACACCAATCGCGTCGGTCAGTTGCTCGAGTACGCTATCCAGGCTGAACTCGACGGCTTCGATCTCAAGTTTTCCCGCCTCGACCTTGGATAAATCCAGGATGTCATTAATGATCACCAACAAAGATTTGGCCGCCCCCTGTATTTTACATAGGTGCCTGTGCAGCGTGGGTGGCATGTCGCTTCTGAGCGCTAGGTAAAGCATGCCCAGGATGGCGTTCATGGGGGTGCGGATCTCATGGCTCATGTTGGCCAGGAAGTCGCTCTTGGCCTGGTTGGCAGCTTCGGCTTCGCGACGCGCCACTTCCAGGTCGGCCGTGCGCTGCGCCACTTCTTCTTCCAGATGAGTCCGGTAGTGCAGCAATTCTTCCTCGGCCTGCTTGCGGGCCGTTATGTCTCTCGCAATCGTGGAGGCGCCAATCACCTTGCCGGCCCCATCCAGAATTGGCGAGATCGAAATTGACAAGTTAACCGACTTCCCATCCTTGCGGCGGCGAATGGTCTCAAAGTGACTCACCCTTTCACCATGAAATATTTTCGAAACAATTTCAACTTCCGAAACGGCTCGATCAGGTGGAACCAATATGTTCAATGGCTTGCCGATAGCTTCGCTCGATGAATATCCAAAGATCTTCTCGGCACCGGGGTTCCAGCTTTCAATGATGCCATCCAAGGATTCTCCGAAAATGGCGTCTTCCGATGATTGAATGATTGCCGCATTCACCTGGAGCTTGGTGTTCGCTTCCTGCAGGCGTAACCTGGAGAGTCCCATTTCTCCCATCGCTTTTGCCAGGCGAGTAAAGAACGCCATCATCGAATGAACTTGTTCTGCGGAAAATACTGGTGCTCGCTCCATGGCGCCGATATAGGCGACTTCATCGAACCCGAATTCCTTTGCCTGACGAATAAAATAGTCCTTGTCTGGTGGGCTCAAAAAAAACTGACCGGTAAAGAAGTTGGCTACGTGCTCTCCGCCAATGGTTATGGGCACAGCGACATCGACCATGCCGTTCTTGCATTGGTAGACGTTGTAGGGCTCACCATGGTTTGATCGATCCGCAAGAATCGTGTCGCTTTCCCGGCACCGAGCACAGGTCATCGGATTGGTTCGATGAAACTGGGTGCAGATATCCTGCCAACCGGTCGCGACCAGCACGTTCCCTTCAAGGTCGAGAACGGCGGTCACGGCGCCGTTGATCGCGGTGAAACTCAGGCATAGTTCCCGCAGTTCGTTGATATCCACCAACTGTGAAAAGTCCAAGGGAACCTCCTTCAAAAAGTGCGACCGCCCAGATTTTATCGTGCTCCATAGCCGAATCCTTGATCCATCATTACCGTTACCTACATTTATTATGTCCGGAGACCATTTTGTTCCTTTCAAGCCGAACGTGACTTCCGGAGTAGTGATTTCGCGCTCATCAAAATCCCGGTTACGGGCGGTGAGAGTTTGCTTTCGGGGCGCCGTTTGTGAGCACGATAAATTTGCGCAAACACGTCTCTTTCGCCCGGGCCCAGTGCGCAGTGTCTTCGACCCTGTCGCAATCCGAGAGTATCGCCGCAACGGCAATCACCAGCATCTCCAGGAAGTCATGCAGGGACCCGTTGCCCGGCTTGCGCGGGTCGTCGATTTCGCTGAAGAAATTCTGCAGCGGGCGCTCCTTTGACGAAAGTCATTACGGTCGCCCAAAAGACGAGAGTAGACCCGGTCGCAGTGCAGTCTTCAAGCTGTTGGCATAGCGCTGCGAAGTTAGCGATTTCTCCCCAAATCATGGCATGTCATCCGAGTGCGAAAGCCCTGCTAGCAGCAGCACAGGAGCAGCAGCCCTGCCCAGTACCTTATGGCTTATAGCGGTTCTGTCATGGTGCCTTCGGCGATTCTGTCAGCAAACTCATGTTTGTGCACAAGTCTTTGCTGCGCTCAAGCGCCTCATCCACTCCTTCGGTCCCAAGCTGCGTGTCCGCGTCGACGATATTCGCAGCGGCCTGGCGCGCGCCTTCAACAGCGGAGCTGCTGTGGCTGTGGGCATCCCGTTATACACAACTCACATGACATGACCGATCTCGCGCATATGGTCTACGCCGGAGGCGAAATCACGCAAGCGCTGGATGCCGAGCCAGAGGGATTTGACGCCGGGTTCGCCGTCGCCCTTGCGGGCGAGGAATCCGCCGAGCTGCGCGATCAGGCGGATGACCTCGCGAATCGTCGGCACCTTCGTCGGAGGCTTCTTCTTGTTGAGGATAAAGGCGCCGGCCCATTCCGTTTCGGAGAAGAACAGATCGGCAGACCACTGTGGGTGGTTGCGTCCCAGGCGGATCAGGCGGGCAAGGCGCCAGGAAACGACCAGATAGACCGCCAGCGCCAGTTCCAGCTTGCTC
>JEMX01000057.1:0-183 GCA_000585055.1 Candidatus Accumulibacter appositus | reverse complement strand
GCCTCAAGACCGGCGACTTCACGATTGGTCAGCAAGCGCCATTCGACCGGCTTGCAGCCGGCCGTCGCCCCGATTTCCGTGGCGATCAGGCAGGTCACACTGACATGGCGGCCGTCCGTGCCAGGAGCCCGGAGGTCGACCGCATGGCTTCGCAACTGCTGGCGCACGATCCGTTTCGGCTGC
>JEMX01000056.1 GCA_000585055.1 Candidatus Accumulibacter appositus | reverse complement strand
ATGACAATGATGACCGGTGCGGAGATTGTAATCAGGTGCCTGCAGGAAGAAAAGGTCGAGTATGTATTCGGCTATCCTGGCGGGGCTGTCCTTCACATGTATGACGCGTTGTTCAAGCAGGATCAGGTCAAGCACATTCTCGTTCGCCACGAACAGGCGGCCGTGCATGCCGCCGACGGGCTGGCGCGTTCGACCCACAAGGTCGGTGTGGCATTGGTCACTTCGGGCCCCGGCGCGACCAACGCGGTTACCGGCATCGCGACGGCCTACATGGACTCGATTCCCCTGGTGGTCATCGCCGGGCAGGTGCCGACCGAGTACATCGGCCAGGATGCTTTCCAGGAATGCGATACCGTTGGCATTACTCGGCCCTGTGTGAAGCACAACTTCCTGGTCAAGGACGTGCACGATCTGGCGGTGACGATCAAAAAGGCCTTCTTCATCGCCAACAGTGGTCGTCCGGGCCCGGTGGTGATCGACATCCCCAAGGACATCACCGCCGCCAAGTGCAAGTTCGAGTATCCGGAAACGATTCAACTGCGCTCTTACAACCCCGTCGTCAAGGGGCATCTGGGACAGATCAAGAAGGCGCTGCACCTCTTGCTCGAGGCCAAGCGGCCGATGATCTACACCGGTGGCGGGGTCATTCTTTCGAACGGCGCCGAGCAGTTGACCAAGCTGGTGCGTCGGCTGGGCTTTCCGATTACCAATACCTTGATGGGCCTGGGTGCGTATCCGGCAAGCGACCCGCAGTTTCTCGGCATGCCGGGCATGCACGGGACCGTCGAGGCCAATCTGGCGATGCAGAACTGTGACGTCCTGTTGGCTATCGGTGCGCGTTTCGATGACCGGGTGATTGGCAATCCGGCGAACTTTTCGTCCATTCCGCGCAAGATTGTCCACATCGACATCGATCCGTCTTCGATCTCCAAGCGCGTCAAGGTTGATGTGCCGATTGTCGGCAACGTCCCGGACGTCCTCGATGAAATGCTCAAGCTGCTCGATGCCGGTAATGCGGCTCCGGATGCCGAAGTGCTGGCTGGCTGGTGGCAGCAAATCGAGGAGTGGCGCGCCAAGCAGTGTATGAAATACCGCCGGAAGAAGGGCATCATCATGCCGCAGTACGTCATCGAGAAGCTCTATGAAGTGACTGAAGGCAAGGCCATCGTGACTTCCGACGTCGGTCAGCATCAGATGTGGGCCGCGCAGTACTACAAGTTCGATGAACCGCGCCGCTGGCTTAATTCCGGGGGCCTCGGGACGATGGGTGTCGGTCTGCCTTACGCGATGGGCGCGGCGCTGGCCAATCCGGGAACGCCGATTGCCTGCGTCACCGGCGAAGGCTCGATCCAGATGTGTATCCAGGAACTGTCAACCGCCAAGCAGTTCCGTCTGCCGATCAAGATCATCAACCTCAATAATCGCTACCTGGGCATGGTTCGCCAGTGGCAGGAGATGTTCTATGGCAGTCGCTATTCGGAGTCGTACATGGACTCGCTGCCCGACTTCGTCAAGCTCGCCGAGGCTTATGGCCACGTGGGAATTCGCGTCGAACGGCCCGAAGACGTCGAAGGCGCGCTGAAGAAAGCATTCATCGACCACAAGGACGACCTGGTATTCATCGATTTCATCACCGATCAGAAGGCGAACGTTTTTCCGATGGTGGCGGCTGGCAAAGGCCTGGCGGACATGCTTCTGACCGAAGATCTGTAAGGGAAAGACAAGATGCGACACATTATTTCCATCCTGCTGGAGAACGAGGCGGGAGCTCTGTCGCGGGTGGCCGGTCTGTTCTCGGCGCGCGGCTACAACATCGAGACCCTCACCGTGGCTCCGACCGAGGACATCTCCTTGTCTCGCCTGACCATCGTCACTTCGGGCACCGATGCCGTGATCGAGCAGATCACCAAGCAGTTGAACAAGCTGATTGATGTCATCAAGGTCGTCGATCTCTCCGAGGCGGCGCACATCGAGCGCGAACTGATGCTGCTCAAGGTTCGCGCCACCGGTAAGGATCGCGAGGAGCTGAAGCGTCTGTCCGACATCTTTCGTGGGCACATCATCGACGTCACCGAATCGACCTACGTCATCGAACTGACCGCCAGCGGCGCAAAACTCGACTCCTTCATCCAGGCAATCGATGCCGGACTGATTCTCGAAACCGTTCGTACCGGCGTTTGCGGCATTGGCCGCGGTGAGCGCATTCTAAAAGTCTAATCAGACCGATCAGTTAAAGAGGAAATTGAATGAAAGTTTTCTACGACAAGGACGCCGACCTTTCCTTGATCAAGGGCAAGAAAGTGACCATCGTTGGTTACGGCTCGCAAGGGCACGCGCACGCGCAGAACCTCAGTGATTCCGGCGTCAAGGTGACCGTCGGTCTGCGCAAGGATGGCGTTTCGTGGAGCAAGGCCGAGAAGGCCGGCCTGAAAGTCGCCGAGGTTGCCGAGGCCGTCAAGGGTGCCGACGTGGTGATGATGCTGCTCCCCGACGAGACCATTCCGCAGGTCTACAACACCGACGTCGCGTCGAACATGAAGAAGGGCGCTGCACTGGCTTTTGCGCACGGTTTCAACGTCCATTACAACCAGGTCGTCGCGCGTGACGATGTCGACGTGATCATGGTCGCGCCGAAAGGTCCCGGGCATACCGTACGCTCCGAATATCTCAAGGGCGGCGGTGTGCCCTCGCTGATCGCTGTTCATCAGGATCGTTCCGGCAAGGCCCGAGATATCGCCCTTTCCTATGCCGCGGCGAATGGTGGCACCAAGGGCGGGGTAATCGAAACCAACTTCCGTGAAGAGACCGAGACCGACCTTTTCGGCGAGCAGGCAGTTCTCTGCGGCGGTGCTGTCGAACTGGTGAAAATGGGTTTCGAGACGCTGGTCGAAGGCGGCTACGCTCCCGAGATGGCCTATTTCGAGTGTCTCCACGAACTCAAGCTGATCGTCGACCTGATGTACGAAGGCGGCATCGCCAACATGAACTACTCGATCTCGAACAATGCCGAGTACGGCGAATACGTAACCGGGCCAGAAGTGATCAACGAGCAGTCGCGCATCGCCATGCGTGCGGCGCTGAAGCGGATCCAGAACGGCGACTACGCGAAAATGTTCATTCTCGAAGGGCGTACCAACTACCCTGAGATGACCGCCCGTCGTCGCCTGATGGCTCAGCACGAGGTCGAAATCGTCGGCGCCAAGTTGCGCGACATGATGCCGTGGATCAAGAAGAACAGACTCGTTGACCAGAGCAAGAACTGATCGGCGCAGTCACCAGCAGTCACTTGCCTGGCGGCGGGGCGACGAGAGTCGCTCAACCGACGGGCAAGAAGACCGAGGCCTTGATACACCCATGACTTCTCGCTCTCCGTATCCGATCCCCGCCGGGCTTGCTGCCGCCTCTCCTTCCCTTCGTTTTCGACCGGCCTGATCCACCCACGGCCAAACGACAACAGCGCAATGCCCGAAATAAAACCTCGCAAGACCCTCTTCAACCCGGAGTTGCGGCGTCGAGGGATCTATCTGTTGCCGAATCTGTTTACCACTGCGGCGCTGTTTTGTGGCTTCTTTGCCATCGTCCAGGCCATGAAGGGGGGCTTCGAGGCGGCTGCCGTGGCGATCTTCGTGGCCATGGTACTCGATGGTCTCGACGGGCGTGTGGCACGAATGACGCGGACCCAGAGTGCCTTCGGTGCCGAGTACGATTCGCTTTCGGACATGGTTTCCTTCGGCGTCGCGCCGGCGCTGGTCAGCTACGCCTGGGCGCTCAAAGACCTCGGCCGCCTCGGCTGGATCGCCGCCTTCATTTATTGTGCCGGCGCAGCCTTACGTCTGGCGCGCTTCAACACCACGCTGGAAGTTATCGACAAGCGCTACTTCCAGGGGCTGCCGAGTCCAGCGGCTGCAGCACTGGTGACTGCATTCCTGTGGGTGATGATCGACAAGGATATCGCCGCCGCCGACGTGCGCTGGGCCGCCTGTATCCTGGTAGTTTTTGCCGGTATCTCGATGGTCACCAACGTCCAGTTCTACAGCTTCAAGGATGTCAATCTGCGGCGCAGCGTACCCTTCATCTTCGTGGTCGCCATTGCCCTTGCTTTCGCCTTTGTGTCGTACGACACGCCGCTTGCCCTGTTTGGGCTCTTCGTGGCCTATGCGCTCTCCGGCTACGTCCTCGCGTTGACGCGTCGTTTTCGGCGCAAGGCGCCGCCGTCGCCACCCTCGATCGGTTAGCACGCGGCGCCTTGCCGTGCATTGACGTCCTCACCTCCGGAGTCGGGAAATGAAAGATCATTTGGTAATTTTCGATACTACCTTGCGCGACGGCGAACAGAGCCCGGGTGCCTCGATGACCAAGGAAGAGAAGCTGCGCGTGGCGCGCCAGCTCGAGCGCATGCAGGTCGACGTGATCGAGGCGGGATTTGCCGCCGCCTCGCCGGGCGACTTCGACGCCATCAAGTCGATTGCCTCGATCATCCGCGAGTCCACCGTGTGCTCCCTCGCACGCTCCAACGAAAATGACATTCGTCGCGCGGGCGAGGCGATCAAGCCGGCGGTAAGCGGCCGTATTCATACCTTCATCGCGACCAGCCCGATTCACATGGAAAAGAAGCTGCGCATGACACCGGACCAGGTGGTCGAGTCGGCCGTGCGCGCGGTGCATTGGGCGCGCGAATATACCGACGACGTCGAGTTCTCGGCGGAAGACGCGGTGCGTTCTGACGTTGACTTCCTGTGCCGGGTCTTTGAGGAGGTGATAAAGGCCGGTGCGCGGACGATCAACGTTCCCGATACGGTCGGCTACAGCGTCCCGTCGGTGTGGGGCGAACTTATGCGTACGCTGATCGACCGGGTGCCCGGTGCGGAGCAGGTGGTGTGGTCTACGCACTGCCACAACGACCTGGGAATGGCGGTCGCCAATTCCCTGTCGGCGGTGCTCGCCGGTGCCCGCCAGGTCGAATGCACGATCAACGGCCTTGGCGAACGTGCGGGCAACGCCTCGCTTGAAGAGGTGGTGATGGCGGTAAGAACGCGCAGTGACCTTTTTCCGGTACAGACGCGCATCGATACCACGCAGATCGTACCGGCCTCCAAACTGGTCTCGCAGATCACCGGCTATCCCGTGCAGCCCAACAAGGCTGTCGTCGGCGCCAATGCCTTTGCGCACGAGTCCGGGATCCATCAGGACGGCGTGCTCAAACACCGTGAAACCTACGAGATCATGCGCGCCGAGGACGTCGGCTGGGCACAGAACAAGCTGGTTCTCGGCAAGCACTCGGGACGCAACGCCTTCAAGTCGCGCTTGTTGGCCCTGGCTATCGTGCTCGATAGCGAAGAGGCCTTGAACGCTGCCTTTGCCCGTTTCAAGGAACTGGCTGACAAGAAGCACGAGATCTTTGACGAAGACCTGCAGGCGCTGGTGTCCGACGAGGAGTTCGCGCAGGAGGGTGAGTACTACAAGCTGCTCTATTCGCGCGTCTGCTCGGAAACCGGCGAGACGCCGGCCGCGAATGTGACGCTGAGCGTCGATGGTGTGGAGAAGAAGGCGGCGGGGATCGGCAGCGGGCCGGTCGACGCGACCTTCAAGGCGATCGAGTCGGTGGCCAGCAGCGGCGCACAGCTATTACTCTACTCGGTCAACGCGATCACGACCGGCACTGACGCCCAGGGCGAAGTGACTGTTCGCCTCGGCAAGGGCGGTCGCATCGTGAACGGCAACGGTGCCCATACCGATATCGTCATCGCATCGGCGAAAGCCTACCTCAACGCCTTGAACAAGCTGCAGATTCCCGATCGCGTCGACCCGCAGGCCGACGTTTGACGTCTACCGTGACTGATGGGCAAAGCGATGCTCAAGGACGTTCCGGCCGGGCCACTGTCTGCGTGGATGAGGGGCGAGTGAGTCTGGCGTAGGCGACGCTCGCGCAGAAGAAGGTCAGCGCAAGCATCGTCTCGGCAATGGCCAGCGTCTGCCCCATCCCTGTTTCGGTGGTCGCACGCACAATCCCCTCAGTGAAGTAGAGCAGAATCAGCATGCTCGCCCACTGGTAGGTGTAGCGACGGCCGTTGAGAATGCCGAACAGGGGTGCCAGTAGCGGCAGACTCTTCAGCGCCAGCCATGAGCCGCCGGGCTGGATAGGTGCCAGACGCAGTTCCCAGGCAAGGCACAGAAAGATCAGCACAATCAGGCTGCTGCACGCCGTCAGGTAGAGGCCGCGGAGCATCAGGCGCTGAGCTTCATGGCGATGGTCGCGAGTCGGCGCCCTTGCGCGAAGGCCAGCTGGCGCTCTTCCTCGCTGAGCGTCTGCGTGCCCTCGGCGCCGGCAAGATGGCTGGCGCCATAGGGCGTGCCGCCGCTGCGGGTGCTGGACAAGGCCGCTTCACTGTAAGGCAGGCCGACCACCAGCATGCCGTGATGCAGCAAGGGCAGCATCATCGACAACAGGGTGCTTTCCTGTCCACCGTGAGCGCTGGCCGTCGATGTGAATACGCAAGCAGGTTTGCCGGCCAGGGTTGCCGACGACCATTGCGCGGCGGTGCTATCCCAGAAGTACTTCATTGGCGCAGCCATATTCCCGAAACGCGTCGGGCTGCCAAGTGCCAGCCCGACGCATTCATCGAGGTCGGCGGCTTCGACATACGGCGCTCCGTCGGCCGGTATGCCCGGGGCGCTCGCCACGCACACGGGCGACACCTTGGGAACCGTCCGTAGACGTGCTGTCGCGCCGTCTGTCGACTCGATACCGCGGGCGATTTGCTGGGCGAGGGCCCGTACCGACCCCCGGTGGCTATAGTAGAGAACGAGAATTTCCGACATCGCGCCATTATCCGGGAAACTGCGATCGATGGCTTGCTTCCCCGCGTAAAGATGAGCGCCTATCGAGTGGCCGTGCGTTGTCCGTCACCGTACGGGGCCCGGTCGTCGGGCCGTCGGGCCCTAGACTAGAAGTGCGTCGCGTCAGGTTGTATCGCCAGGATGTCAACGCTACCGGTTTGCTCGTCAATGCCGATGCTTTTGACTTCGCGAACAACCAGGTTTTCGTCCTCGATAACCAGCAGCAGTTTCCCGCTGTTCTGGGTCAAAGCGCCCGATGCCACAATCAGCAGCTGGCTTGGGCGCAGCGAGGGAATTTCTGGCAGTACGAGAACCCGCAGGTGTTCCGTTCCTTCGCCGTCACCGGGTCGGGCCAGAATCGCCGGGACAGCCTTCGGAGCCAGGATTTGCAGGCCAAGCTCCAGATCCTCGGGGTTCTCCGATACCGCCCAGCGCACCAGGCAGATCTGCCAGTTCTTTTCGTCGCCGGTGCGCACTGCGACGACGTTGCCAACCGAAACGGTGCTGATCTTGCCGGAGACATGCCTGATCGCGTAGCCGTCGGGGCTTTCGTTGGTGATCATCCAACTCGACAACTCGACAGCGGCTGTGTCGCCTTCCTTGCAGAGGTGCCAGAGGCCCTCGATGCCGGTGCCCAGGACCGCACGATAGCCCTGCCGCCGACGATGAAAGCGGCGTTTGCCGAAGTCACTCCAGCGTCCCGCCAGGCGGCGCAGGACGCCAACCCCGGCGGGCGTGCTGGCCAGCTCCGGCAGCCCGATCTCTTCAGCCGAGGTGCCGGCGTTGAGCTGGGCGATCTGCGTCTTCAGCAGGAGGCCCAGTCCGGCGCAGGAAAAGTATTCCAGTGGTGCAGTCGACGGTGCCAGTTTGCGCGAATAGGGCAGAGCAGGTGCGTCGCGTGTCGGATCGACCCAGAAGGTTCCCGGGGCCGCGGCTGCCGCGGCTTCTGCCGAGAGGGGCTCGATCTGGCCGGCAAAGCGTTCGAGGTAGGCGGCCAGGAAAACCACTTCCCGTGCGGTCAATGACGCGGGTTGAGCGCAGCCGAGCAGGATCGCGGCTTGGTAGATATGCTGCAGTTTCCGTGTCTGGCCGCGTGGGATGGTCGCTTCAAGATGCAGAGATCGTGCCAAGGCATAGGTCTGATGCAGTTGCTGCCAAGCCCCGGTTGGTGCCGGAGAGGCGATCAGATGGCTGATCATCAGCTGTTGCGCGAGGGCGCGCAGGCTACGCCACAGCGCGAGATCGGGCGCTTGATGGCGGTCGCTGGTGTCGTGCGGAGCGACTCCCTCGACCATCTCCAGCGTGTCGTCGGCAAGCATTTGCAGCAAGTCGAGGACGCTACGGACCAGGCGCCTTGATTTGCGTGGGATCGGCAACAGCAGCTCGGTCAGTTCCGGAAGCAGTGCCGCCACGACGCTGGAGCTGCGCTCGTACAAGCCGTTCAGAGCCAGGGCGCGCTGCTGCGGTGAACCGCCAACCTCGTGCCAAGCTTTGACCTGCGCACGCAGCGAGGGGAGTTCCTCAGCCGGGTGGGGCGCCATCGGCGATTCAAGCCACTGCAGAATGGTGCGTATGCCGGAATGCGCAGCCACGGCTCCCGCTGCGCCCTGCTCATCGAAAGCGGTGTTGGTCATCTCGCCACCTGCCAAACTAGTTTGCGTGGCCAAGCCGGTCATTGGCTGCTGCCTTGCGACTTTCGGCGCATGGGCACCTACGGCTCGGTCAAACAGAAATTAGAGAATCAACCCCTTGGCTGTCGATCTTGGACCTGTGCATTATAACCTGCAAGCCTCAACTGCTGCCTAGCGAAGCGCGTGTGTGATGCGGCCCAGTCGGAGGCGTGCACGTCCGGCGATTTTTTTGCGCGTTGGCCAGTGGATGCCAAACCAGGATGCAGCAGGATCATGTTGAAAGGAAGCTTTCTTGCTATAATCCGCGTCTTTTTCTGATTTCGGAAGAGCTGATCATGGTTGTCATTCGTCTCGCTCGTGGGGGCTCCAAGAAGCGCCCCTTTTACAATATGGTGGTGGCTGATTCACGCCAACGCCGCGATGGCCGCTTTATCGAGCGCGTCGGCTTCTACAATCCGCTGGCCTCGGAGAAGGAAGAAAGCCTGCGCGTCGCCACAGACCGGATCAGCTATTGGCAGGGTCAGGGCGCACAACTGTCGATGACCTGTGCCCGCCTGGTCAAGCAGTCGGCCGCCAAGCTAGCAGCCTGAGCTTTGCCTGCCGGTTCGCTGTCTGCGGGGACTGGCGCTGTTGCGGGACCCGACGCTCGGCCGGCTGATGTCGAAGGCCGTGAAGGCGGCCAGGCCACCGGCGAAATCGTTGTCCTCGGCAAGATCGCTGGTCCGCACGGCTTGCAGGGCACGGTGCGCGTCTATCCGTTTGCTGATGATCCGCTGGCTTGGTCGCGGCTGCCGCAATGGTGGCTGTGCCGAGAGGGCGAAGCGCCCGATTTGTGGCGTCCGACGCGGCTGATCAAGTGCGATCTGCGTAAAGAGGTGCTGCTGGCGCAGCTCGAATGTGTTGCCGACCGGTCTGCTGCCGAGGCCGCCGCCGGGCTGCTGGTTGGTGTTCCGCACCAAGCCTTGCCGCCGACCGCTGCTGACGAATATTACTGGGCTGATCTGCTCGGTCTCGCCGTGGTCAATACCCACGGCCAGTCGCTGGGCAGGATTCTCGGTCTGATCGAGACGCCGGCGAACGCGGTATTGCGCGTCGGCGATGGCCAGGGTGTCGACCGACTGCTGCCCTTTGTCGCCGCAGTGGTGCTGGAAGTCGATTTGGCGCAGGCGCGTGTTCGCGTGGACTGGGAAATGGACTGGTGACCCGGTGACAGCGCCAGAAGGCGTGCCCGTACGTGAGAACGCGCTTATCGTTGATGTGCTGAGCTTGTTTCCCGAAATGTTTGCCGCGGTGAGCCGTTCGGGGGTGACCCGTCGGGCTCTGGAGACGGGGCGCTGGGCCCTGCAGCTTTGGAATCCGCGTGATTTCACCGCCGACCGGCATCGCACCGTCGATGACCGGCCCTACGGTGGTGGTCCGGGAATGGTGATGATGGCGCCGCCGCTGGCGGCGGCGATCACTGCGGCGAAGGCACGACAGCAGGCCGTCGGTTCGGCTGCCAGTCGCGTCATCTGTCTCTCGCCGCAGGGCTCGCTGCTGACGCACCAGAGAGTGGTCGAGCTGGCACAGGGCAAGGAAGCGCTGGTGCTGGTTTGCGGGCGTTACGAAGGAATCGACGAGCGGCTGATTGACGCCGGCGTCGACGAAGAGATTTCCCTTGGCGATTTCGTGCTTTCGGGTGGCGAAATCCCGGCGATGGCGCTGATCGATGCCATCGTCAGGCAGTTGCCGGGCGTGCTGAACGACGCCGAATCGGCACAACAGGATTCGTTTGTCGCGGGCTTGCTGGATTGCCCGCACTATACGCGGCCCGAGGAGTACGACGGGCGGCGGGTGCCGGATGTTCTCTTGTCCGGTCATCACGAGGAAATACGACGCTGGCGCCTGCAACAGGCGCTGGGTCGAACGTGGCAGCGGCGTCCCGAGTTGTTGGCGGGGCGTTCATTGTCGAAAATGGAAACGCAACTCCTGGTGCAGTTTCAGGAGCAATGCGGTCAGGACAAGAATGCGTAGTTCGCATACATGGAGTTAAGAATATGAATCTGATCGAGCAGCTTGAACAAGAAGAAATTGCCCGTCTGGGCAAAGTCGTTCCCGTATTCGCCCCGGGCGACACCGTCGTCGTCCAGGTCAAGGTGCGCGAAGGAACGCGCGAGCGTTTGCAGGCCTATGAAGGCGTCGTCATTGCGAAGCGCAATCGCGGTCTCAACTCTAGCTTCATCGTGCGCAAGGTTTCGTCGGGCGAGGGCGTCGAACGTACCTTCCAGACCTATTCCCCGTTGGTCGCGGCGATCGAGGTCAAGCGTCGTGGCGACGTGCGCCGTGCCAAGTTGTACTATCTGCGCCAGCGTTCGGGCAAGTCGGCGCGGATCAAGGAAAAGCTGGTCCGCAAGCAGCGCTGAAGAGCAGCGCTAGTGCGGTAAACGAAAAAGTGGCGAAGTCTTTCGACTTCGCCACTTTTGCTTTCCGGCTCGCCCTGGTCACAGGCGAGCGGCTCAGGCTGCCGCAGCCTGCTTGTCTTTCTCGATCAGCGCGTACGCCGAATGGTTGTGGATCGACTCGAAGTTCTCGGACTCGACCACATAGGCATCGATGCGGTGCTCCGCGTTGAGGCGCGCAGCCACATCGCGCACCATGTCTTCGACAAACTTCGGATTGTCGTAAGCACGTTCGGTCACGTACTTCTCGTCCGGGCGCTTGAGCAGCCCGTAGAGTTCGCAGGATGCCTGTCCTTCGACGAATTGCACCAGCTCTTCGATCCACAGGTGATCGTTGATGCGGACGGTCACCGTCACGTGCGAGCGCTGATTGTGCGCGCCGCGCTCGGAAATCTCCTTGGAACATGGGCACAGGCTGGTGACCGGAACGGCGACCTTGATCGTCGACTCGATACCACCACGGCCGATCTCGCCAATCAGGGTGACGTCGTAATCCATCAGGCTCTGTACCCCGGACACCGGCGCGGTCTTGTTGATGAAATACGGGAAGCTCATTTCGATGTGCCCGCTTTCGGCTTCGAGCCGGTCCACCATGTCGCGCAACATGGCCGGGAAGTTCTCGACCGAAATCTCGCGCTCGTGACTGTTGAGGATTTCCACGAAGCGCGACATATGCGTGCCTTTGAAGTTGTGCGGCAGGCTTACGTACATGTTGAACACGGCGATCGTGTGCTGTACACCGCCGGACTTGTCGAGCACCTTGACCGGGTGCCGTATCGCCTTGATGCCGACCTTGTTGATGGCAATGCGGCGGGTGTCGGCTGAGCCCTGGACGTCCACCATGGTGGTCGGTTGTGGGTTTTCTGGTGCGTTCATTACTGCTCCTGGTTGTCTTCTCTATATGCTGCCCGTAACGACTTCCTCCGGCGCGCCCGTACTGCTGTTCAGCCGGGCACGCACTGCGGCGACGATGCCGTCGCCGTCGAGGCCGATTTCGGTCAGCAGCAGCGCCTGATCTCCATGATCGATGAAGCGGTCGGGGATTCCCAGGCGCAGGAGTCGCGTCGTGCCGGCAACTTCTTCGAGAACCCGCTCGACCTCGGAACCGGCGCCACCGATCAAGGAATTCTCTTCGACGCTGACCAGCAGAGAATGTTCCGCTGCCAGGGCGAGGATCAACTCGCGATCGATGGGTTTGACGAAGCGCATGTTGGCCACCGTGGCGTTGAGCTCTTCAGCCGCTTCAAGCGCCGGCGTCAGCATGCTGCCGAAAGCAAGCAACGCCACCTCGGCTCCGCGGCGGCGGATTTCGCCCTTGCCAAGAGGCAATCCGATCAGCGCCTTGTCGATCGTCGCGCCGTTGCCGGTACCGCGCGGGTAGCGCACGGCGCTTGGTCCCTCAAGCTGATAGGCGGTGGTCAGCATCTTGCGGCACTCGTTTTCGTCGGCCGGCGTCATCAGCACCATGTTCGGGATGCAGGTCAGGAAGGAGATATCGAAGGCACCATGATGAGTCGGGCCGTCGGCGCCGACCAGGCCACCGCGGTCGAGTGCGAAGACCACCGGCAGGTTCTGCAGGGCCACGTCATGAATCAGCTGATCGTAGCCGCGCTGCAGAAAGGTCGAGTAGATCGCCAGGACTGGTCGCATGCCTTCGCAGGCCAGGCCGGCGGCGAAGGTAACGGCATGCTGCTCGGCGATGCCGACATCGTAATAGCGATCCGGATAGCATTCGCTGAAGCGCAGCAAGCCCGAGCCTTCACGCATCGCCGGCGTGATCCCGACGAGTCGCGGATCCGCGGCCGCCATGTCGCACAGCCAGTCGCCAAAAACCTGCGTGTAGGTCGGTTTTGCGCCCGGCTTGCCGCCGGCGATGCCGACTTCCGGCTTGAATTTCGAGACCCCGTGGTAGAGGATCGGATCGACCTCGGCCAGTTTGTAACCCTGGCCCTTCTTGGTGATCACGTGCAGGAACTGCGGACCCTTGAGGTTCTTCAGGTTGAGCAGGGTTGGCACCAGCGACTCGAGATCGTGGCCGTCGATCGGGCCAATGTAGTTGAGGCCGAGTTCCTCGAACAGCGTCCCCGGCGTCAGCATTCCCTTGACGTGCTCCTCGGCGCGCTTGGCGAATTCGAGCAAGGACGGTGAGAAATCGAGAATTTTTTCGCCGGCCTTGCGTGCGGCGTTGAAGGTGTTACCGGAGAAGAGTCGCGCCAGGTAGCGGTTGAGCGCCCCCACCGGCGGCGAGATCGACATGTCGTTATCGTTGAGCACGACGAGCATGTCGGCGTCGGCCACGCCGGCGTTGTTCAGGGCTTCAAAGGCCTGGCCGGCAGACATCGCACCATCACCGATGATGGCCACCACTTTGCGCGTTTCGTGCTTGATCTTGGCGGCCAGCGCCATGCCCAGGGCTGCCGAGATCGAGGTCGATGAGTGACCGACGCCAAAGGTGTCATACGGGCTTTCGCCGCGCTTCGGAAAGCCCGAGATGCCGCCGTGCATGCGCAGCTTGGCCATACCCTGGCGGCGACCGGTGAGCGTCTTGTGCGCATAGGTTTGGTGGCCGACGTCCCATACCAGGCGGTCGTGCGGCGTATCGAAAACATAGTGCAAGGCAACCGTCAGCTCGACGGTGCCGAGGTTCGACGACAGGTGACCACCGGTCCGGGAAACCGACTCGACCAGAAAGGCGCGCAACTCGTCGGCCAGTTGAGGCAACTGGCGGCGGTCGAGCTTGCGCACTTGCGCCGGATCGCTGATGGTGTCGAGCAGAGGGTAAAGGGTCATGGTCTTTGTTGGGTCCTGCAGAAGCGCTCGCGGGTTAAGGCGGGCGGTGGGCGGAAGCGGTGCCTAGAACTTCCGCTGGGTAATGAAGTCGGTGAGTTCGACAAGGCGCTGGCGGCGTTCGCCGAAGGGGGTAAGCGCTTCGAGCGCCTGTCTTCTCAGATCGTCGGCAAACTCGCGGGCACGTTCAAGGCCCATCAGGCTGACGTAGGTCGGTTTTTCGGCGGCTGCATCCTTGCCGGCTGTCTTGCCGAGGGTCGCGGTACTGGCCGTGCAATCGAGAATGTCGTCGATGACTTGAAAAAGCAGGCCGGCGCGTTTGGCAAAGCGGTCCAGCGAAGCCTGTTGATCGGCGTTCAAGGCCGCACCACAAAGGGCGCCGAGCAGTACTGCCGCGCGGATCAAGGCACCGGTCTTGAGCGCGTGCATCAGTTCAAGCTCGGGCTGGTTGAGGGTTTTGCCGACCGCTTCGAGGTCGATCGACTGGCCGCCAGCCATGCCACACGAGCCGCTGGCGCGCGCCAGCAGGCGCAGCATTTCCAGTTGCCGACCCTGCTCACCGAAATCCTTGCGCGCCAGCAGTTCGAAAGCCAGCGCTTGCAGGCTATCGCCAACCAGCAGGGCGGTCGCTTCATCGAACTCGACATGGCAGGTCGGTCGGCCGCGTCGCAGCACGTCGTTATCCATCGCCGGCAGGTCATCATGGACCAGCGAATAGCTGTGGATCAGTTCCACGGCGCTGGCCACCACTTCCAGCCGTTCCGCAGGGGCAGCGGTCAGTTCGCCGGCCGCGAAAACGAGCAGCGGCCGTATCCGTTTGCCACCATTCAGACTGGCATAGCGCATTGCGTGGTGGAGGCGGGCCGGAATCGCTTCAGCAGGCGGCAAGTTGTGGGCCAGGGCGGCTTCCACCTGAGACTGGACTCTACACATCCAGTCCGGGAAAGCGACCATCCCCGGCGCGCGGGCGATTGGTGTCGGTGCGCTCATCTGGCCTCGCCGCCAGAGGGTTCGAAAGTCCGGAGCACGCCGTTTTCGAGCACTTGGATTTGCGCTTCGGCGTCGCTTAGCTGTTGCTGGCAATGCGTCAGTAGTTCGCTGCCACGGCGGTACGCCGCCAGTGACTCCTCGAGTGGCAGACGGCCTCCCTCCATGTCCTGGACCAGCTGTTCAAGTTCGGCAAGAGCCACCTCGAATTTCAGTTTGCCGATGCTTGCTGCTTTGGCGCCGGGCGATGTTGCGTCGACAGCTTTGTCGGAGTTCGGTCGTGGCATGGGAAAGGCTCGAATCAAACCGCCGAAAATAGCGTATTAGTGGCCTTGCGGTCAAATGGAAAGCGTATCCTCGCTCTCCGCGCGGGCCATTTCTGCGGCCTGCTCAGCGGCCTTCGGCGATGGCGTGGCAGGCGGCGTTCGGCGGCACGGTGCAGCCCGTGGCTGTTGCTCGGTGCCGCGGCGGATGCCTTCGCCGCCCTTGCCGCCATCGCCGTTTTTGCCCAGGGCATTGCACAAGCGTTGGCGATCAGACTGGTGCTACACTTGAGCAACGAAAAACGGGGAGGGTGCCATGATAGTCATCGAAAACCAGCCGCGGCGGGTCGAGGTCACGGTTTATGCGGAGTTCACGCTCGCCGATTATCAGGAGTTCGAAAACGCCGTCAATTACGTGATTCAGTTCGAGGGGCAGGTTGACCTGTTTTTCGATCTGCGTGAGATGGCCGATTTCACTCTCGACGTCGCCTGGGAAGACATCGTCTTCTCGCGTGCCCATGCCAAGGATTTCAGCCGCATCGCCGTGCTCACCGAAAGTCAGTGGGTGGCATGGAGCGCCTGGTTGTCGCAGATTTTCGTCGAAGCCGAGATGCGCATCTTCGACGAAGAAGTCGAAGCCCGCGCGTGGCTGGCTGAAGGGGAAGGGGAGGGCGTGGCGTGAGCTACTCGACGGTCGTCAGCACCGCTCTCCTGGCCCATCATCTCGATGATCCGGGATGGCGCGTTTTTGATTGCCGCCATCAACTGACGGATCCCGAGGCCGGTGTTCGGGCCTACACCTCCGGGCACCTTCCGGGGGCGAGTTTTCTGCATCTGGATCGCGACCTGTCGGGGCCGATGACCGGCAGCAACGGCCGCCACCCCTTGCCCGACCCGCAGCTTCTCGCGAGCCGATTGGGCGCGGCCGGCGTTGCGCGTGACACGCAGGTGCTTGCCTACGATGACGCGGGCGGCATGGTCGCCAGTCGATTGTGGTGGTTGCTGCGTTGGCTGGGCCACGATCGCGTCGCTGTTCTCGACGGAGGCATCCAGCGCTGGGTGGCGGAAGGCAGACCGCTGTCGACGGAGTTGCGCGAAGTCCCGGCGGTGCAGTTCGAGGGGGCGCCGCGCGACTGGGTAGCGACCACCCAGGAGGTCCTGGCCGACGTCCGCAACGGCCAGTTCTGCCTGATCGACGCGCGCAGCCCGGATCGCTTCCGTGGCGAGAATGAAACCCTCGACCCGGTCGGCGGCCATATTCCGGGTGCGCGCAACCGCTTCTTCCGCGACAACCTCGATAGTGAGGGCTGTTTTCGTCCGGCCGCCGAATTGCGCCGGGAGTTGCTGGCGTTGCTTGCCGGAATCGATCCGAAACAGGCAGTGATGACCTGTGGTTCGGGCGTCACCGCCTGCCACAATCTCCTGGCCATGGAAATTGCCGGCTTGCATGACGCGCGCCTCTATGCCGGTTCGTGGAGCGAATGGTGCAGTGACCCGGCCCGCCCGGTCGCCAGCCAGGCTCCGTGAGCGGTCGATTCAATAACCCTGCAATGCTCTCCAAGGGCGCTCTCGTCAGGCCTGTGCATTGTTGCGAGCTCTCGTGTTCAGTGTTCGTAGCTGTAATGGCCGTGAACGGTGGCTCGCTGGTGCTGGGCAGTTTCTGACCAGACGATCTACACTGTTGTTCCGCTTTTTTCACCCAAAAAAGGAAGAAGAAACCATGAAAAAACTTGCAGCTCTGGTAGCGGGTGGTTTGTTGCTGTGCGGTGGTGTCGGTGTCGCGACGGCGGATTCGAGAGGCTCTCGTTGTGAAGAGTTTGGCGGAACGCTGAAGCTCACGGCGCTGAAGACTTGCGACGAGTTCAAGGCGGTAAGGAAAAAGGAGCGCATCTTCGAGGACGCACTTTTCGTATACGAACTCCCCCCGCAGTATCAGCCGCAGGAAGCCGTCTGTTTTTCCGGGGAGATTAAGGACGCGAGTCTGGGCGGGCGTCCGGTTGAAGCTTCGTCTCTATCCGCGTTCACCGTCAATAGTTTCAACACTCTTCTCGATCTTTTGCCGACAGATCCACTTCCGGCCCCGGTGTTCACCGCGGCCACGGTGGTCACGGTTTCTGCCGACCGTGAGCCCAGAAAAGACAAACAACTGGGCCAGATATTCCTGCGTGACACCGGCGTCTTTCTCCCCGCCGCTGCTGACGATCCCAGGGGGCCGGTGGCGATCGAGCAATTGATCGGCGTTGGCGGCACCAAGAAATTCGCCAAGGCAAGCGTCTCCATTGAGATCGCCGGCCACGAGTTTGCCGGCGCTCCGCTTAAAGGCACCATCTGCCGTTAAGCGCTGCCGGTCAGCGAGGAGTAGCAGGCCATCCGGCGAACGGTGGTCTGCTCCTGCAGGAAAGGGGTGTTCTGATGGGAGAACCGTGACAAAGGTGACTTTTCCTCTTCATCGGGTGATCTGCACGCGGCTTGCCGTGGCAACGGCCTTGTGTGCTGGCAGCCTGCTGCCGCCTTTGGCGACCGCAGCGACTGTCGGCAACGTCTTCGTTTCATACGTGGATGGCAGTCCCCGTTACGCCAGCGAGCGTCGTGATGCCAGCTACCGCTTGTTCATTCGCGGCAAGACGGTGCGCCCGAAGAGTGGCACGGGTGGCACGGGTGGCACGGCGCCGGGAACCAGTAGCCGCATCAGCCAGCAAGAGGGGCGGCGGCAGTTGACGCCGTTGATCGCGCATTTTGCTCGCCTCCATCAGGTGGCGCCGGAACTGGTCGCGGCCGTGATTGCCGTCGAATCCGGCTTCAACGCCGCCGCTGTTTCGCCGGCAGGGGCCGTGGGTGCGATGCAGCTGATGCCGGCGACCGCTGCACGTTACGGAGTCGGCAACCGCGCTGATCCGGCGCAGAACATCGATGCCGGTGTGCGCCACCTCAAGGATCTGCTCGCTCAGCATGGCGGCAATGTGGCCCTGGCCCTGGCCGCCTACAATGCCGGTCAGGGAGCGGTGGCCAGGAATGGCGACCGGATTCCGCCCTATAGTGAAACCATGCTCTACGTACCGGCGGTACTATCGGCAGTGGCACGGGGGAACAGGCAATGAGCAGAGGCTTGCACAACAGTTGCGCAGAGCAGAGCAATGACCGCGGCTGCGCGGCTGGCGCGGCGGCCATTGCCTGCTTGCCCGCCCGCCACCGTCAGGCACGTCCCGCCGGAGGCTTCACCCTGCTCGAGCTGCTGGTCGTGGTGACCATCATTGGTCTGCTGGCGGCCTACGTCGGTCCGAAGTATTTCTCGCAGTTGGGGCGTTCCGAACAGGGGGTGGCCAAGGCGCAGGTGGAGGCCTTCGCGCGTGCGCTCGACACCTATCGCCTGGAAGTCGGTCGCTACCCGACCAGCGAAGAGGGGCTCAAGGCCTTGCTCAGCAAGCCGGCCAGCGCCCCTCGCTGGAACGGCCCCTACTTGCAGAAGGCGGTGCCCGACGACCCCTGGGGGCACGCCTACCTCTATCGCTCGCCAGGCGCCACGAGCGATTTCGAGATCATTTCGTACGGCAAGGATGGCCAGCCTGGAGGGACCGGTGACGCCGCCGATGTCAGCTATCAATAGGATCTGGCGGAGCGAGGATGCGCTTTGAGGTTCGTGCCCTATCTGCCGACAACCTGATCGAGACGCACAGCGTCGAGGCCGCGGATGCCGGGGAGGTCGGCAGGCTGCTTCAGCAGCGGCGCTTGCAGGCGCTGTCGATCAAGGCGGCAGGCGGCGCCGGCCAGGCGGCGCGCGTGCCGGGGCGTGGCAACCGGGCTTTTTCGCTGCTGCTCTTCAGTGCCGAGCTGCTGGCCTTGCTGGAAGCCGGCTTGAGCCTGGTCGAGACCTTTGAGGCCTTGCTCGAGAAGGAGGCTTCACCGCTCGCGCGGGCGGTGCTCGAACGACTGACCGCCCAGCTGCGCGACGGCCTACGCTTTTCGGCGGCCCTGGCCCAGCAGCCTGAGGTTTTTCCGCCGCTCTACGTGGGCATCGTCAAGGCTGCCGAGGGGACCGGCGACCTGCCGCACGCCCTGGCCCGCTATATCGACTATCAGACGCGGCTCGACGCCGTGCGTAGCAAACTGCTCAGTGCGGCCATCTACCCGGCCATCCTGCTTGCTGTTGGCGCTGCGGTGACCGTTTTCCTGATGGCTTACGTTGTGCCTCGCTTCGCCGGCGTGTACCAGGGCAGCGGGCGTTCGCTGCCCTGGCTGTCACAGCTCCTGCTCGACTGGGGACAGCTGGTCAGCGAGAATGCTGACGCCGTGCTCGGGGGAGGGCTGGCTCTGGCCGCGGCGCTGTTTTTCTGGCTGCGGCACTTCATTCGCAGCGGTCGCTGGATCGTTTTCCTGACCCGCCTGCCGGGTGTCGGCGAGCGCATCCGGGTGATCGAGTTGTCGCGCCTGTACCTGACCACCGGCATGCTGCTCGAAGGCGGAATACCCATCCTGACGGCGCTCGATATTGTCGGCGACAGCGTTTCTCCGACTACTCGTGACGCACTGCGTACTGCGCGCAGATTCATCTCCGACGGCGGTGCCTTGTCGGAGGCCTTCGAGCGCAGCGGCCTGGCGACGCCGGTCGCCTTGCGCCTGCTGCGCGTCGGCGAAAGGTCCGGGCAGATGGGCGCCATGCTGACCCGCTCGGCCTTGTTCTACGAAGGCGAGAGCGCGCGCTGGATAGAGCGTTTCGCCAGGGTTTTCGAGCCCGTGCTGATGACCGCCATCGGCCTCCTGGTCGGCCTGATCGTGGTACTTCTGTACATGCCGATTTTTGACCTCGCGGGTGCACTGCAATGAACTCCCCCGGCGAACAGTTCAGCGAAGGTCTTGACGATTCGCTGCTGCAGAAGGCCCGGAGCCTGGCGCGGATGTCCGGGCGCTCGCTGCTCAGCGAACTCGAAGCGCTGACCGCCAGTGAACCGCGCCATCTGGTCAACGCTCTGGCGCGGCGCTTTCAGCTGCTGGTCATGGATACCGCCGAGATGCTCGCCTGTGGTACGGCTTTCGACCTGCTGCCGATGGTCAAAGCGCAGCAGCGTGGCTGTGTGCTGCTGCGCGTGCTGCCCAGCTGCGGCGAGGGGGCTGAGACCCTGCTCGTCGCCGTCATCGCCGATCCCTTCGACAGCGACTGCATGGTCTGGTTGGGCAGCCTGGCCAGTGCGCCGCTGCGGTACTGTCTGGCGCTGCCCGCAGACATCCAGGCCTATCTGTCGAAACATGAAGAGTCGGTGCATGCCGTGCAGGCGCTGGTGCACGATGGCGTCGGTGCCGCCGACAACTCGCGGAGCGCTGAAATCCTCAGTTTTGCGTCGCTCAGCGAAGCTTCGAGCCCGGCGGTCAAGCTGGTCAATTCGACCGTTTATGATGCCGTGCGGGCGGCGGCCAGCGACGTGCATCTCGAGAGCACGCCGACCGGCATTACCATCAAGTACCGCCTTGACGGGGTGCTCGACACGGTCGCGCAGATCAGTGGCGTGGCGCTCGCCGAGCAGGTGGTGTCGCGGCTGAAAGTGCTCGCCGAACTCGACATCGGCGAGCGGCGAACGCCGCAGGACGGCAGCTTTCGGGTCCAGGTGGCCGGTCGCGACATCGACCTGCGGGTGTCGATCATGCCCAGCATTCATGGCGAGGATGCGGTCGTGCGCATCCTCGACAAGCGCGGCGTCATCGAGGCGCACGGCTCGCTGACGCTGGATCTGCTGGGCTTCGACGCGCACTCGCTCAAGGCCCTGCGGCGCCTGGTCGAAGAACCCTACGGGATGTTGCTGGTGACCGGTCCGACCGGCTCCGGCAAGACCACCACCCTGTACGGCGCGATTTCCGAGATCAACAACGGTCGCGACAAGATCATCACCATTGAAGACCCGGTCGAGTATCAGCTGCCCGGCGTCCTGCAGATTCCGGTCAATGACAAGAAAGGGCTGACTTTCGCGCGTGGCCTGCGCTCGATTCTGCGTCACGATCCGGACAAGATCATGGTCGGTGAAATCCGCGATCGCGAGACCGCCGAGATCGCCGTGCAGTCGGCGCTGACCGGGCATCTGGTGCTGACCACCGTGCATGCCAACAATGTCTTCGACGTTTTCGGTCGTTTTACGCACATGGGCATCGATCCCTACGCCTTTGCCTCGGCGCTGAACGGCATTTGGGCGCAACGTCTGCTGCGCGTCAACTGCCCGCGCTGCAGCGAATCCTATACGCCCGGCGAGGCGGAGCTCGAACGCTTCGTCATCGCCGTCGAGCAGTTGCCGCGCTTCGACTTCCGCCGCGGGAGCGGCTGCGGCGATTGCCGTGGTACCGGCTATCGCGGGCGCAAGGCGATTGCCGAGATCCTGAATCTGAACGACGAGTTGCGCGAGTTGATCATCGAAAAACGCCCGCTCAGACAGCTCAAGGAAGTCGCCCACCGCAACGGCACGCGCAGCCTCACCGAAGCCGCGCTGCGTTTGGTCGCCAGCGGCGAGACCACCCTCGAGGAACTGCGTCGTGTCACGCTTTCAGGCTAGGCGACTGCTGCTTGGCTGCAGCGCCACCGACCTCGCTCTGTTGGCCGAGCCGCAAGCGGGCACCGACGTCCCGCGGCTCCTCGCTGATCTGGCTGTCGCCCCGGCGACGGCGCCGCAGGCGGCGGCCAGCGCGGCCTTGTGCGCGGCACTGCCAGCGCTGCAAGCGGCACCGTCGCACGCGCACTTCCAGACCGTGAGCGTTACGCTTGACGACGGCCTGGCCAGGAGTTTCGTTGTCAGGCCGCCACGCGGCGCGCAAAGCCTGCGCGAATTGCGTGCCACTGCGGCAGCCCGTTTTGCAGCGCTCTATGGCGAGTCGGCCGAGCATTGGCGGCTGGTTGGCGACTGGCATGCGAGTTCCCCGTTCATCGTCTGCGCGCTGCCGCGAGCGCTCTGTCAGGCGCTCGAGCAGTGGGCACAGGCGCGTTCCTGGCGGCTCGATTCGCTGACGCCGGCCTTGGTCCGCGTCTGCAATGTCCTGCGTGCATCGATTCCGATCGACGGCTGGTTGCTGGTCGGCTTCGGGCACACGCTGAGCTTGCTCAATACCTGCAAGGACCAGATCGCCAGTGTGCGTAGCCTGGCCCTGTCCGGCGCGCCGGAGCTCTCGGCGCTGGAAACCCTGCTCGCCCAGGAACGACTGCGCCATCCGCATCCGGACGCCAAGCCGCAGTCGCTATTGTGGGCGGGCGCGGCCGCCTGGTTACCGGCGGCGACGCGCATCGCCGGCCTCGAATCGCGGACGATTCACACGACACACCTGCTTGGCGGGCTGTCAACCGGGGCCGGCAGCTCTACAGCCGCGCAGTTGGCGCTTGCCGGGGGGCAGTCATGCGGCGCCTGAGCATCGACTTCGTCGTTCGTCCGCTCTGGCATCAGCCTTTGGCCGCGCGCAGCCGGGCGATACTGATCGCCCTCGCCGCGTTGCTGGTGTTTGCCGGTGCTGCGTTGGTTTGGCAAGCACTCCGGCTCGAACGGCAGCTTGCAGAAACCACGCAGGCGATTGCCGAGGCTCGTGAGGAAGTAGCCGCGCGGACGCCGCTGCCGCGTCTGCCGCTGCATTTGTCTGCCGCGCAGGTGCTGGCCATCAACGCCGCCATCGGGCAACTGAATACGCCGTGGCCGGCGCTGCTCGACGCTTTCGAGAGTGTGGTCAGCGCCGACATCGCGCTGTTGCAGATCGAGCCGGATGGCCGGCGGCACCTGGTCAAGGGCATCGCCGAGGCCAGGGATTACCAGGGGATGCTCGACTACCTGGCCGCGCTGGGGGCGGCCGCGCCCTTTGCTCGGGCGCTGGTCAGCAAACAGGAAATCAACGACCGGGATCCCAACCAACCGCTGCGCTTCAGCTTCGAGGCGCTGTTCGAGGATGGAGCTGCTCCGGCCATCGACAGCGTGGCGCCGCACGAGCGTCGGCGGGAGCAGCGGTGAGGCGGATCGCACAGCTCGTCGACCGCCTGCGCCTGAGCGCCGAGATCGGCTTGCACCGGCATGGGCCGTGGTGGCTGGTTCTGACCCTGGGCTTCTGCCTGCTGCTTGTCGTCGCGGGCACACTCCTGCCGGCGTTGCACGCCGAGCTGGCGGCGGAGCAGGCTGCTTTGCGCGCCTTGCAGGCGCGCGCGGCGAGCGGCGAGCAGCCGACCGAGCCACCGGAATCGACGTCCGACCGCCACTACCAGGCCTTCCGCGCGGTGCTCGCCGAAGAAGCTCAGGTTCTGGCGACTATCCAGGCGGTGCTCGACCTGGCGGCCAGTCATCAGCTGCTGAGTACTCGCGCCGACTATCAGCGTGGCCGTGATCCGCAGGCGCAGCTTGATACCCTGCAGATGACCGTGCCGGTGAGTGGGCGCTATGCCGATATTCGCCGCTGGATCGAAGAAATCCTGGCCACGCAGCCCTTCGTTTCAGTCGATGAACTGAGCTTCAAGCGCGATGAAATCGCTCGCCACGAGATCGAGGCCAAGGTCCGCCTGAGCATCTGGCATCAGCAGGCTCGGGCGACGCAGCGCCTCGGTACGGCCTCGGTGAACGCGACGGGCGCATTGGAGCGGGCGCAACGATGAATCGCCGTCGCCTGCTTCTCTTCGCGTTGCTGCTGGTCGCTGCCTGGCTGGCGTTGTTCGGCGACAAGACGCCGCCGGACGGCACGAGTGGCGAAGTCGTTGCCCCGACTTCGCCGCGACCTGAACCCGATTCCGAGAGCCGGCTGGCCGCCCGCAGACCGGCCGACAGCCGCTCGGCGCGGTCATCGCCGCGTGTCGGCGAGGCGGACGCGAATCCCGAAATTGCAGCACTGATTCCGCGCGCGCAACTGATTCCCGGCAGCGGCGACGGGCGTGCCAGCCGGGACCTGTTTCCGTCGCTGAGCTGGACGCCGCTGCCACCGCCGCTGCCGCTGCGGTCCACAGAACCGCTCGCACCAATGGCACCACCGCTCCCCTTCGTGTACCTTGGCAAAAAACTCGAAGCCGGGCACTGGGAGGCTTACCTCGCGCGCGGCGAACAGGTGTTCATTGTTCGCCAGGGGGCGAAGCTGGAAAAGGACTACCGGGTCAAGGCGATTACCTCGTCCACCATGACCTTGATCTACCTGCCGCTGCAGCAGTCGCAGACCCTATCAATCGGAGAATCGCCATAGTGAGCAAGGAGAGGTCGGGCCCGCGGGCACCGGCAGGCTGGCAGAGTTGTTGCCTGAGCGTGGCCGCTGCCCTGCTCCTGGCGGCTTGCGCCGCGCAGACGGCATTTACCGAAGGCCAGGAGCTGTTGGCGGCTGAACAGGTCGACGCTGGGCTGGCCCGGATAGAGGAGGCGATCAAGCTCGAACCGAGCTCTGCCGAGTATCGCATCGCCTACGCGCGGGCCCAGGAACGCTACGTCAAGGCCAGCCTTGATGCCGGCGAACGGGCCTTGGCGGAGGCCAGTTACGAGGCTGCCAATGCCGCGTTTCGGCGTGCGCTGGTGCTGCAACCGGGCAACGAGCGGGCGCTCACCGGGCTGCAGTTGGTGGCTGCGGCGCGCCGGCACGACCTCCTGTACAGCGAAGCGCTGGCCGCCTGGAGCCGGGCCGATGGCGAAGCGGCGCTGGCCGGACTGCGCAAGATCCTCGCCGCCAACCCGGAGCACGCGCGGGCGCGGTCACTGCAGCGCCTTATCGACGAAAGCTCTGCCAGCGTCGCCAGGGAATCGGTGCTGGCGGTGGCCTACCGCAAACCGATCACCATCGAGTTCCGGGACACGCCGCTGAAGACTGTTTTCGAAGTGATTTCGCGGACCTCGGGGCTGAACTTCGTTTTCGACAAGGATCTGCGCGCCGACCAGAAGGTCACCATCTTCCTGCGCAACAGCACCATTGAGGCGGCAATCAACCTGGTGCTGCTTACCAACCAGCTCGAGCAGCGCGTCCTCGATGGCAACTCGATCCTGATCTACCCGAACACCCCGCTCAAACAGCGCGACTATCAGGAATTGACGGTGAGGACCTTCTATCTGGCGAATTCCGACGCCAAGACCGTCGCCAGCACCCTGAAGACGATCCTCAAGAGCCGCGATGTCGTGGTCGATGAGAAGCTGAATCTGCTGATGATTCGCGACACCCCGGAAGCGATTCGGGTGGCCGAGAAGCTGGTTGCCTTGCAGGACGTGCCCGAGCCCGAGGTGATGCTCGAAGTGGAAATCCTAGAGGTCAAGCGTTCCCGTCTTCGCGAGCTGGGGGTCAACTGGCCGAACGCCCTGGCGCTGACGCCGCTGCCGTCGGCCGATGGTGGCCAGCTGACCTTGAACGATCTGCGCAATCTCAACTCCTCGACCATCGGTGCCACCGTCGGTCCGGTCATCATTCGTGCCAACCAGCTCGATTCCGACGTCAACCTGCTGGCCAACCCGCGGATTCGCGCCCGCAACCGCGAGAAAGCCAAGATTCTGATCGGCGAGCGCGTGCCGAACATCACCTCGACGGCTACCTCGACAGGTTTTGTCTCCGAGTCGATCACCTACATCGATGTCGGCCTCAAGTTGGACATCGAACCGACGATCTACCTGGACAACGAAGTGGCCATCAAGGTGACTCTCGAGGTCAGCAACATCGTTGACCAGGTGGAGACCAAATCGGGAACCGTCGCCTATCGCATCGGCACGCGCACGGCGACCAGCGTCCTCCGTCTCAAGGACGGCGAGAACCAGTTGCTCGCCGGTCTGATCAGCGACGAAGACCGGCGCACGGCCGACAAGGTGCCCTTCCTGGGCGATATTCCGGTGCTTGGTCGATTGTTCGGCGGCCATCGTGCCGAGGGAATCAAGACCGAGATCGTGCTCTCGATCACGCCGCGGGTACTGCGCAACATCCAGCGCGCGGAGGCCCATCTCGCCGAGTTTGCTGGTGGCACCGAGAGCAACTTCCGCAGCCAGTCTGCTTCGCGGGGAGCGGCCGCCGCTGCGGCGGAGGTGCTTCCTCCAGTTGCGCCGTGGCTCGCTCCGGTCGCGTCGGCGGCCGTGGCTGGCGGGCCCGCTAGCGCCACCGCACAGGCTGGTCCGCTGGCCCAGGCTGCCGCTGCCGGCGAC
>JEMX01000055.1 GCA_000585055.1 Candidatus Accumulibacter appositus | reverse complement strand
GTTCCCGACGACGATGGCAGCGGACGCCCCTACCTGGTGATGCTTGGCTACGAAGCCACCCAAGTCTTCAGCGACGCGGTGACCGTCGACAACCTGGTCGAGAAGGTCTTTCTGCACAAGGGGGGTGGAAGCGACTGGCGCCACAACCGGAACAATCTCGTCTTCCTGCTGGCAGACGCGGCCGGGGTGCCCAACATGAAGGCCAAGATGCTGCGCAACATCGCGCTGGAGTCGCTGCGGCAGCCCGGCAAGCTCAAGGATCTGGCCGACTATCAGGTGGCCAAGCTGCAGGAACTGCACGAACGCTCCAAGCAGGAACTCGCACTGGCCGTGCAGCAGTGTTTTCGACACATCTTCTACCCGTCACGCAATCGACTCGACGGGGCCAACTGCGACCTCGCGCACACCGTGGTTGACATTCAAACCGCCTCGGACCGTCCGGGTGATGGCCAGCGCCAGGTCGTCACCCAGCTCCAGAACGCCGGCAAACTGCGCCTGCCGACCGACAAACCGGACTCGCCGGTCTACGTGCGTGACCGCACTCCCCTCAAGAAAGGCCAGATCACCACCGCCGCGCTGCGCACCGAATTCCGCCAGGACCCCTCCCTGCCAATGCTCGTCGGCGACGAGGTGTTCATCAAAGGCATTCGCCTGGGTATTGAGCAGGATGACTACGTCTACCAGTCAGGCGACCTCCTGCGTGGCAAGGGGGACCCGCATGCCGAAATCAAGGTCGACGAACAGTCGTTCATTTATACGACTTCGTATGCCCAGGAGCACGGCATCTGGCCGCGACAGGAGCCAAAGAGCGAAACCAGCAAGACCGACTCGAATACGCGATCGACCGATGACCAGGCAGACCCGCGCCCGGGAGATTACGCGGCAACCCCCGAGCGAACACAGCCCACGGCTCAATCCACCCCTGTCCTTGAAGCAGAAGATGTCCTCAAGGCAGCGCTCACCCGTCTTCTCGAAAATGCGCGGCATAACGGCATCCGTAGCCTAGCGACGCTGAGCATTCGACCATTCGACAAATCGGATGCGTTGAAACTGATGCCGCTCGTCAAATCGATCCCGAACGCCAGCAAGCGAGTCGAGATGACCGCTTCTTTCGAAACCGCCGGCGGTTCCACCGCCGACATCAGCTTCAAGGGCGACATCGAAGATGCGATTGCCCTCAAGGACTACCTCGAACCGCAGTTCCGCGCGGCCAGCGACAGCGACGCGGCTGTTTGCTTTTTGCTCCGCTTCGATCCGCCGCTTGCTGTTCAGGGGCCTTCCGCCGAAGGCCTGATTCAGCGGCTGACACGACTGGTTTCGCCCACGGCACACGTGCGGGGAACGGCCGCAGAGCAGGATTGAGCAGGATCAACCAGGATCGCCGATGAGCAAAGTGACCCACCTAAGTGCAGCCAAGCACGCTTCTGCCTTGCCCCAGTACGAGATGCGCGCGCGCCGGATCGCCGGCTCGGATATCGAGGTCGAGATCTGGCAACTCCCTGCCGGCGCCACGCCGCATATTCGCCAGCCGACCTACATTGCCGGGCTGCGCGGTCGCAACCTGTCGCTGATCGAGCATCGTCTGCTGCGGCGTCTGAAACAGTCGCGCATCGACCTGAGCAACCTGCCCGCCTTCGATGCCCTCAGGATAGCGGTCGACGAAGAAATGGCGATAAGTCTCGGTCTGTTGTTTCGCGCCCTGGCGCCGATGCGCAATCGCGAACATATCGCGGCGGTCGCCGTAGGCATCGAAGCGATGAGCAAGGAAGAGGCCGGCTACTGGCTCGGCATGGCCATGCACCGCAAGCACCCACGGCGCGTACTGATGGCGCTGCGCTTCCTGCTCATCGAGCCGAAGCCCTGACGGATGCGCGAACTGACCGAAATCCGCAGCCTGCTCGATCGCCTGGACGAAGTCGAAGCCGACGCCCTGGAAACCCAGGACCTCGACTTCAAGGAGTGGCCGGCCGAGCCCAGGCAGGCGATCAAGCTGGCCGTCGATATCGCGATCTGCATGGCCAACGGCGGTGGTGGAAGCGTCGTGCTCGGGGTGCGCGACCGTGTCGTCGGGCGGGCAAAGGCCATCGTCGGCGTGCCGCCAGAGACGGAAATTCACCAACTCAAGCGCGACATCTACGAGCGCACCGCCCCGAAGCTGACGCCCGATATTCACGAACTCCACGTAGCGGAAGGCAGCGGGCGCTTACTGGTCATGCAGGTGCACGGTGGCCTGTCGCCCTACACCAACACGGCCGGCGCGGGAACGGTGCGCAAAGGCAACGCCTGCGTACCGCTGACCGGCGACCTGCGCGAAAAACTGATGGTCGAAAGGGGCGATGCCGACTTCACCGCGGCGATCGTCCCCGAGCCGGCCCAGTCGCTGATTTCGGCCGCCGCGATGGAGCGCCTGCGCGACCAGGCACGACAGGAGCAGGCGCCGACTGACCTGCTGCGCAAGAGTGACCTCGACCTGCTGGGCGCCATGGGGGTGCTGCGCGATGGCCAGCTCACCCGGGCGGGCTTGCTGATTGCCGGTCAGGCAGAAGCCATTGGCCGTCACCTGCCGAACTTTGGCTGGACGCACGAACGCATGAAGAGCGCCACCGCCTACGACAACCGCGCCGACGGTCGCGACGAAAATGCCCTGGCGCTGCCGCTCGCGCTGGCTGTGATCGAAGCGCGCATCAACGCCGACAACCCGATCAGCACCATCGAACACGGGCTCTATCACTTCGAATACCGCGCGTATCCGACCATCGCGCTGCGCGAAGCGCTGCTCAACGCCTTGACCCACCTGGACCTGCGTCTGGCGAGCCCGGTGCTGGTCAAGCAATACCCCCGCCGGCTCGAAATCACCAACCCTGGCGGACTGGTCGGCGGCATCACCTCAGCCAACATCCTGCATCACCCGCCGCTGGCCCGGAACCTGCAACTCGTGCAGGCGCTCGCCCGGCTGCGCCTGGTCAATCGCAGCAACCTCGGCATCGGGCGGATGTTCGAGGCGATGTTGGTCGAGGGCAAGGAACCGCCGCTGATCATCGACGAGGAAAGTGCGGTTCGCGTGGTTTTCAAGCGGCAGGAAACCGCCCGCCCATTTCGCGAGTTCATAGCCGAGGAAGGCAAGACCGGCCGCACCCTCGACGTAGACCACTTGCTGGTCCTGCGCTACCTGCTCTCGCATCCCGAGATCGACACGTCGACCGCCGCCGAGCTGTG
>JEMX01000054.1:3526-3848 GCA_000585055.1 Candidatus Accumulibacter appositus | reverse complement strand
CTCAGTATCGCCGTCCTGCACTGGACGGTGGTGCTGACGGTGGCGATTGCTGCGTTCATCGTCATGGTGATGAAAGGTCCCGCTTACGTGGCCGACGCCTATCCGCTCGAGGATTCGGAAGTCCCGGATTCTCCCGATTGCCGGCAGCCGGCTTCGTATTGAAGAATCGTCGCCAAGTGTTCCGGGCTACTGTCGGATCAGACGAAAAGCGAGGCCGCATGCTCGACGATGAGAGCAGCAAACGCGACGCAAGCACCGCGGCCGTTCCCGGCGGACGGTGGTCCAGGCTTGCCCGGCTGGGTGTTCTCGCCAGCGGTGTTGC
>JEMX01000054.1:3196-3448 GCA_000585055.1 Candidatus Accumulibacter appositus | reverse complement strand
CGACTTGCTGCTGACGCCTGAGAACGCGTACCGGGTTGCCGATCAGCTTGCCCGATTACGCGGGGCAGCGATGAAGTTCGGGCAACTGTTGTCCATGGATGCAGGCGATCTGTTGCCTCCGGAGTTTGGCGTTATCCTGGCACGCTTGCGCGCCGACGCCAAAGCCATGCCAATGAGCCAATTGGTGGTCAATGTGCTCGACGCCAACTGGGGGCATGGTTGGGACCGTCATTTCCGGCAGTTCTCCTTCAC
>JEMX01000054.1:2757-2918 GCA_000585055.1 Candidatus Accumulibacter appositus | reverse complement strand
CCCGAGTTCATTCTGCCCGGGGTGCACGCCGACCTGACGACGGAGAGCGTCCTGGCGATGTCCTGCATGGGAGGCGTGCCGGTCGAATCCTTGCTGCATGCCCCGCAAGCCGAGCGGGACCGCGTGGCAGGACTGCTGTTCCGGCTGCTTTTTCGGGAGAT
>JEMX01000054.1:2426-2574 GCA_000585055.1 Candidatus Accumulibacter appositus | reverse complement strand
TCGTCGGAGACCGGCAGGAAATGAGCATGGCCGCCAGCGCTATCGGCTACTTTCGGGCTGACATCGGGGAGAGGCAGCGGCAACTCGTCCTTGACGTATTTCTGCACGCCTGCGAACCCTTGCGCTACGCCGGCGCCTACGATTTCGG
>JEMX01000054.1:2026-2167 GCA_000585055.1 Candidatus Accumulibacter appositus | reverse complement strand
CCAATCGTCGCCGTGCGTCGTTCCGGGCCGGGGTTGGCAGGGGCGGATGGCTACCTGCTTTCGATAGACCAGGGCAGCAGGCATGACGACTCCGATTTGCCGATTCGACACCCCCGAGGCCGTCGCCGGCTGGTACGCCAT
>JEMX01000054.1:1553-1859 GCA_000585055.1 Candidatus Accumulibacter appositus | reverse complement strand
TCAGCCTGTTTGCTCACCGTGCGCGGCGACGGCAAGCGCTACAAGTTCAGCATTCGGACTGGCGCCGAGCTCGACGGTGTCAGTTACCAGGCGGCTTTTCAGCCACCGGCTGGGGAGTGGACCAGGATAGAACTGGCCGTCGCCGATTTTATCCCGACCTGGCGAGGGCGCGTCCTCGACCACCTGCCACCGCTGGCCGTCTCATCGGCAAGACAAGTGGGCCTTCTGATCGCCGATCGACAAGTGGGTCCGTTCAAGCTCGATCTGCGCGCGATCGAACTTGTCGGCTGAAGGAAGGAGAAGAAT
>JEMX01000054.1:1174-1420 GCA_000585055.1 Candidatus Accumulibacter appositus | reverse complement strand
CGGCATGCCCGCGCGCCGGGGTTCGGCGACCCGCCGAATTTCGTCATCGGCGATTGTTCCACGCAGCGGAATCTTGACGCCAGCGGCCGGGCTCAGGCACGACAGTTGGGCACCCGTCTGCGTGCGGTCGGCCTGACCAATGGACGAGTCTTTTCCAGCCAGTGGTGCCGTGCGCTCGAAACGGCCCGCCTACTGGACCTTGGCCCGGTAGAGTCCTTGCCGGCGCTGAATTCCTTCTTCGGGCGG
>JEMX01000054.1:788-947 GCA_000585055.1 Candidatus Accumulibacter appositus | reverse complement strand
ATGAGCATGACCTCCATTCGACGCATCTGCTCGGCCTTTAACTCGCTTCGCTGCTCCATTGTTTCCCCCCAAACCCCTGCAATGGGGACGGCGTTTCAGCAGTGACATGGCGGCGTCGAACGCGGCAGCGGCTCGCTGCAGCTCCAATACGCCGTATTG
>JEMX01000054.1:399-552 GCA_000585055.1 Candidatus Accumulibacter appositus | reverse complement strand
TCAACCAACGGTCAAGAGGCCATGAATATGTCAGAGGAAAACGGGTCGGCGCTTCACGACGATCATCTTTCGGAGAAACACGACGATCCATTGGTACGCGGATTGCATCGAGTCATCCGTCAAGCCATTCGCCTGCTGGCCGTCCTGATGACG
>JEMX01000054.1:0-193 GCA_000585055.1 Candidatus Accumulibacter appositus | reverse complement strand
CAACTTGTCGTAGCGACCGCACTGATGGCCATCGCCCGTAAGGTGATCGTGCTCGACCTGAGCACCCTGCAAGCCGAATATCTCTACGGCATGGCAGCTATCCTGCTGGCGCTCGGTGTTACCTACTGGCTGGTCTCTTCGCAGCCCAAGAAGTGAGAGAGCCGGGTCAAGAGCTTCGCGACGGATAACGGAC
>JEMX01000053.1:28274-87297 GCA_000585055.1 Candidatus Accumulibacter appositus | reverse complement strand
TTTTTTGTCCCACATTGTGAAATGCGCCGGCCTGGCCGGCGTCAAGTCCGACAGGCTGCTAGACTTCGTCGCTTCCCCAGCCCCTGCCAAAGCACCCTGACGATCCCATGCCGCCAACCCACAAGACCCCACCGCTGATCGAGTTCAAGGGAACCACCCTGCCGATCGTCACAGTCAGCCTGCGATCCCTGCAACTCAGCGAGCTGGGCGAGGCAGCCAGCGCGCTATTCGGCGACGACCCATTCTTCGATGGCGATGCTGCGGTTCTGGACCTGTCACAGGCCGGCCCGGTGTCATCGGCAAAGTGGCAGTTCCTGAAAGAACTATTCAGAACCCATGGCCTGAATGTGATCGGTGTGCGTGGCGGCAGCGAGGAGCTTCGCCAGAGTGCCCGCGCTGCTGGCCTGCCAAACTACGCGGCGTTCGACCGTTCCGCACGCGCGCTGCCGCCTGCTGATGAGGAGCGTTCCGCGCCGCCGCCAGCCGCCGCGCCCGCGCTAGAGGCTGCGCCGGTGGTGGCGGCAGTACCACCGCCAGCGCCGCCCGCAGCCAAGTCGGAGCCGAAACCCGAGCCCACCGCCAGCACAGGTACAACAAGCGCAAAGGCGAGCACAAAGGCGGCAACGCTGTTCCTCACCCGGCCCTTGCGTTCGGGGCAACAGATCTATGCCCGTGGCGGCGACCTGATTGTTCTCGCGGCCGTCAACTCCGGGGCCGAAGTGATCGCCGATGGCCACGTCCACATCTACGCCCCCTTGCACGGTCGCGCGCTGGCAGGCGCCAGCGGCGATACCGATGCACGCATCTTCAGCACTCGTTTCGATGCCCAGCTGGTCTCGATTGCCGGCCTGTATCGGACTTTCGACAGTGGTGTCCCGACCGATCTGGCGGGCAAAGCGGTACAGGTCAGGCTCGTTGAGAAAACCGGCGAAGGCTCCGGAAAACTGGTCGTCGAGCCGCTGCAGACCGATTAGCACCGCTCCGGGCAGCGGCAATGGCACTTCACCGGCCGCAGCAGTCAGCAGAATTCCCGTTCTGCGGGTAGAATCTTGCCTTTAACCTGCGGGGAAACATCCGTGACACGTATTGTCGTCGTAACGTCCGGCAAGGGTGGGGTCGGCAAGACCACCACCAGCGCCAGCTTCGCATCAGGCCTCGCGCTGCGTGGCTACAAAACTGCCGTCATCGATTTTGACGTTGGCCTGCGTAACCTGGACCTGATCATGGGCTGCGAGCGCCGCGTGGTCTATGACCTGGTCAACGTCCTCAACGGCGAGGCGACGCTCACGCAGGCGCTGATCAAAGACAAGCATTGCGAGAACGGCAATCTTTTCGTGTTACCGGCGTCGCAGACTCGCGACAAGGACGCGCTCAGCGAAGAAGGTGTCGAGAAGGTTCTCAAGGAACTCGAACACATGGCCTTCGATTACGTCATCTGCGATTCACCGGCAGGTATCGAGCGCGGTGCAGTTCTGGCCCTGACCTTTGCCGACGAGGCACTGGTGGTCAGCAACCCCGAAGTTTCCTCGGTACGCGACTCGGATCGCATTCTCGGCATCATCCAGGCCAAGTCACGCCGTGCCCTAAGTGGCGGCGAACCGGTCAAGGAGCATCTGTTGATCACCCGCTACTCGCCAAAGCGCGTCGATGACGGGGAAATGCTCTCCTACAAGGACGTACAGGAGATCCTGCGCGTGCCAATCATCGGCGTCATTCCAGAGTCCGAAGCCGTACTCCAGTCGTCCAACGCGGGCTCTCCGGCGATCCATCTCGCTGGCAGCGACGTTGCCGGCGCCTACCTTGATGTGGTTGGCCGCTTCCTTGGCGAAACCATTCCGCTACGTTACGTCGACTACGAGAAGCCCGGCCTGTTCAAGCGATTCTTCGGGGGTAAATAAGGATGTCCCTGTTCTCCCTGATCTTCGGCGGCAGCAAGCCCAGGACGGCGTCCATTGCCAAGGAACGCCTGCAACTGATCATTGCCCACGAACGCAATGACAGCAACAATACGCCGGACTTCCTGCCCGCCCTGCAACAGGAGTTGATGACCGTGATCTCGAAGTATATTTCGATCAACCCGGAAGACATCAAGGTGTCGATCGAGAAACAGGGAAACATGGAGGTGCTCGAGGTGAACATCGTCATGCCGGACACTGCCAGCAAGGCCCAAGACAATGCCTGACTGCCACTTGGGCTGACGGCGCCGGCAGTGTAAGCCGACGCCGCCAACGCCGCGTAAGGCACCCCGCGGGGGCTCGCCTTGCGGCCCGCTCTGACGGCAGAGTTGCCGCTACCACGAAGCCAAGGCCGCTGCCGACCAATGCCGTCGGCAGGCAAGATCGTCTGTTTTTCGGGCACCAAACGCGGTAGAATCCCGGTCTTGCCTTGCGCCCCGGCACCTCACCGCCATGGAATTCCTCGGATTTACGCTTCGCAACAACCTGTTTGTCGCGCCGATGGCAGGTGTGACCGATCGCCCTTTCAGGCAGCTTTGCAAGAACCTGGGTGCCGGCCTCGCGGTCTCCGAAATGGTGACCTCGAATTCCCTGCTCTACGGCAGCGCGAAGACCCGCCGCCGCGCCAATCACGAAGGCGAAGTGGCGCCCATCTCGGTGCAGATCGCCGGCGCCGATCCCGCAATGATGGCCGCTGCAGCACGCTACAACGTCGACCGTGGAGCGCAGATCGTAGACATCAATATGGGCTGCCCGGCCAAGAAGATCTGCAACGTCATGGCCGGCTCAGCCCTGCTCCGCGACGAACCGCTGGTCGGAAGAATCCTGTCCGCGGTGGTCGACGCGATCCCGGAAACCCCGGTGACGCTGAAGATCCGCACCGGCTGGGACACCAGCAATCGCAACGCCCTGAGCATTCTGAAGATTGCCGAGCAGTCGGGGATCCGGGCACTGGCAATGCATGGGCGGACACGCGCCTGCGGCTACAGCGGGCACGCCGAGTACGATACCATCCGCGCGGTCAAGGCAGAGGCTCGCATTCCGCTGATCGCCAACGGCGACATCGTCTCACCTGAGACGGCGAAGTTCGTTCTCGACAGCACCGGTGCCGACGCGCTGATGATCGGCCGCGCGGCCCAGGGTCGCCCCTGGCTGTTCCGGGAGATTGAGCATTTCCTGAACACCGGCACACATCTGCTGCCGCCGCGGGTCACCGAGATTCATCGCATTTTGCTTGGCCACCTGGAAGATCTCTATCTCTTCTATGGGACAGAAACCGGCGTGCGCATCGCGCGCAAGCATATCTCCTGGTACACGAAGGGACTGGTCGGTTCGGCCGCATTCCGCCATATGATGAACCAATTGCCGACGATCGCCCTGCAGCGGCAGGCGGTCAACGACTTTTTCCTGGCGCTCGCCGAGCATCATGAGCACCTGCCCTACGTCAATCCGGCCAACGCCAATTGTGAGGATCTCGCCGCATGAAGCGACATCACGACGAGGATGAAGATATTGCCAGCTTCGTCCGCAAGGCGCTGGAAAGCTATTTCCAGCACCTCGACGGCGAAAAGCCGGCACCCGTTTACGAGATGGTGATCAAGAGCGTCGAACGCCCGATGCTCGAAGTCGTTCTCAAGCAGGCCGGCGGCAACCAGACATTCGCTGCCGAGATACTCGGAATCAACCGCAATACGCTGCGCAAGAAGCTGGTCAATCACCGGCTCATCGCCTGACCGGGCTTCTTTCTCCAATCTTTTTTCCCTGCGGCCACGCTACCCACCATGAAAATACGTCAAGCCCTGATCAGCCTCTCCAACAAGAACCGTGCTCTCGAATTTGCCCAGGGCCTGGTCGCCCACGGTGTCAGACTGCTGTCGACCGGCGGCACGGCCAAAATGCTGCGTGATGCCGGCCTGGAGGTCACCGAGGTCGGCGATTACACGGGCTTTCCGGAAATGCTCGACGGCCGCGTGAAAACGCTGCATCCGAAGGTCCACGGCGGCATCCTCGCCCGCCGCGACCTGCCGGAACACCTGACAACCATTGAACAGCACGGCATTCCGACCATCGATCTGGTTTGCGTGAACCTCTACCCCTTCCGCGAAACAGTGGCCAAACCTGAGGTGACGCTGGCCGAGGCGATTGAGAACATCGACATCGGCGGTCCGGCGATGGTCCGTTCAGCGGCCAAGAATTACACCGGCGTGGCCGTCGTCACCGACCCGGAAGACTACCCGGCGCTGCTCTCGGAAATGGCGGCTAACGATGGCGCACTGAGTGCGGCCACCCGTTTCTCCCTGGCCAAAAAGGCTTTCGTGCACACTGCGCGCTACGACGCGGCGATCGCCAACTGGCTGAGCTCGCTCGACGACAAGGAGCAGCCGCAAGCCTTTCCGGGGCAGCTGCAACTCGCCTTCGATCGCGGCGAAACGCTGCGCTACGGCGAAAATCCGCATCAGCGAGCCGCTTTCTACCGTGATCCGGAACCAGTCGCTGGCTCGATCGCCAATTACCGGCAGCTACAGGGCAAGGAGCTCTCGTACAACAACATCGCCGACGCCGATGCCGCCTGGGAATGCGTCAAGACCTTTGACACGCCCGCCTGCGTGATCATTAAGCACGCCAATCCGTGCGGTGTCGCAATCAGCGCTGATCTGCTGTCGGCCTATGAAAAGGCCTTTCAGACCGACTCGACCTCGGCCTTTGGCGGCATCATCGCCTTCAATGGCACGGTCGACAGCGATGTCGTCCTGGCCATGAACTCGCGCAAGCATTTCGTCGAGGTCCTGCTCGCTCCCGCGTTCACCGCTGCGGCTCGAGAATTGCTTTCCGGCAAGCAAAACCTGCGCGTCCTGGAGCTGCCGCTGGCCAAGGTCTACCACGGCTTCGAAATGAAGCGCATCGGCGGCGGCCTGCTTGTACAGACGCCCGACCAATTCAACGTCCAGGCCTCCGACCTCAGGGTGGTCAGTGCTCTGGCACCGAGCACGTCACAAATTGAAGACCTGCTTTTTGCCTATCGCGTCGCCAAGTTCGTCAAATCCAATGCCATCGTCTTCTGTGGCCGCGGCATGACCCTGGGCGTTGGCGCCGGACAGATGAGCCGCGTCGATTCGACCCGAATTGCCGTAAGCAAGGCGCGAAACGCCTGCCTCGACCTGGCCGGCGCGGTGGTTTCTTCGGACGCCTTCTTCCCGTTCCGTGACGGTATCGACGTTCTCGCTGCCGCCGGCGCCAAGGCAGTCATTCAGCCCGGCGGCTCGATGCGCGATGAAGAAGTGATTGCTGCCGCCGACGAGCATGGACTGGCGATGGTGTTCACCGGCGCCCGCCACTTCCGGCATTAGGCGAGCTTGCGGGGAGAGCCAGGCGGGCAAACAAGGATGGCAAGCTTTTGGGCTGAGTTGGATAACGGATTACGGCGGAGTTGCACGGCAATCGTCCTGCTGCGGGCCAGCAGCACGCAGCTGCGACCGCACTTGGGGAGAGCATTTTTATGAAGTTACTGGTCATCGGTTCGGGCGGTCGAGAACACGCGCTTGCCTGGTGTCTGGCAAAGACACCTGGCCTGCAGAAAGTCTTCGTTGCGCCGGGCAATGCCGGCACGGCCGCCGAGCGGGGGCTCGAAAACGTCGCCATCACCGATCTTGACGCGCTCGCCGATTTCGCCGAAGAGGAAAAGGTGTCGCTGACCATTGTCGGCCCCGAAGCGCCCTTGGCTGCCGGTATCGTCAATCTGTTTCGCGCTCGTGGCCTGAAAATCTTCGGCCCCAGCAAGGAAGCGGCGCAACTCGAGAGCTCGAAGGACTTTGCCAAGCGCTTCATGAGCAGACACGGCATTCCGACGGCGCGCTTCGCAAGCTTCAGCGAGCGTGCTTCAGCGCACGCCTACGTAGACCAGCAGGGCGCACCAATTGTCATCAAGGCCGATGGCCTGGCCGCTGGCAAGGGAGTGGTGGTGGCGATGACAGTCGACGAGGCACACGCCGCGCTTGACCGCATGCTACCTGCAGAAGGCCAGCACGCACCGCAAGGCAGCAGGCAGGCGCAAGTGGTCATCGAAGAGTTCCTGGAAGGCGAAGAAGCAAGCTTTATCGTCATGGTCGATGGCAAGGAGGTGCTGCCACTGGCATCGAGCCAGGACCACAAGCGGATCGGCGACGGCGATAGCGGCCCCAACACCGGCGGCATGGGCGCTTACTCCCCGGCACTGGTAGTGACGCCGGAAGTCCACGCCAAGGCCATGCGCGAGATCATCCTGCCGACGGTCCGGGGAATGGCTGCCGAGGGCATGCCCTACACGGGCTTCCTCTACGCCGGACTGATGATCGGGAAGGACGGATCGGTGAAGACGGTGGAGTTCAATTGTCGCTTGGGAGACCCGGAAGCTCAACCTATCCTGATGCGTCTGAAGTCCGACCTGTTCACCCTGCTCGACCACGCGGTCGCTGGCAAACTCGATCAGGTCGAAGCCAGCTGGGATCGTCGCGTCGCCTTGGGCGTCGTGCTTGCCGCTGCCAACTACCCGGCTACGCCGCGGACGGGGGACGTCATCAGCGGCCTGCCGAAAGCCAGCGAAGACAGCCACGACAGCCATGTTTTCCATGGCGCGACGAGCGAACGCGATGGCCAGACCGTCACCGCTGGTGGCCGCGTACTCTGTGTGACCGCGCTGGGTGACAATGTCAAACAAACACAAAAGCGCGCCTACAACCTGATTATCGGAATTCACTTCGACGGTATGCAGTATCGCCACGACATCGGCCACCGTGCCATGCCGCGATGAGCAAGAAACCGGGGTGGTGCTGGCGAGCCACCGGCGAACACCGGCGATGATCGACACGGCCCTCCTGAGGAGTTACTTCACCGGCCTGCAGACGCGCATCGTCGCGGCAGTCGAAGCGATCGAGGGCGCTGATGGCCAACCATTGCGCGCCGATTGCTGGCAAAAGGCAGCCGGGGAACCGCTCGCCGGCAATGGCCGCACCTGCATCATCGAGGGTGGCCGTGTCTTCGAGCGCGGTGGGGTTGCCTTCTCGCAGGTCAGCGGTCCGGCGCTGCCCGCTTCAGCGACCGCAAAGCGGCCCGAACTGGCCGGTCGTGCTTTCCAAGCGATGGGCGTGTCCTTGGTCTTACACCCGGAAAACCCCTACTGCCCGACAGCGCACATGAACGTGCGCGCGCTGGTCGCCACCAGGAGCGATGCAGCACCGGTATGGTGGTTCGGCGGCGGCATGGATCTCACCCCCTACTACCCATTCAACGAAGACATTCGGCACTTCCACGCCACCTGCAAGCAGGCCTTGCAGGTTTTCGGTGACGACGTCTACCCTCGTTACAAGAAGTACTGCGACGAGTATTTCTTCCTCAAGCACCGTAATGAGCCACGCGGGGTCGGCGGCGTCTTCTTCGACGATCTCAGCGAGGGTGGCTTTGAACGCTGCTTCGCCCTGACCCAGGCAGTCGGGGAAGCGTTTACCGAGGCCTACCTGCCGATCATCGACAAGCGTCGGGACCTGCCCTATGGGGAACGCGAGCGCGACTTCCAGGCCTATCGGCGCGGGCGCTACGTCGAGTTCAACCTGGTCTGGGACCGCGGCACGCTATTCGGATTGCAGTCGGGCGGACGAACGGAATCGATCCTGATGTCGCTACCACCGATCGTCAAGTGGCGCTACGACTGGCAGCCGGCCGCCGGCAGCCCGGAAGCGGCACTCTATGAAGTCCTGAAACCACGCGATTGGGCTTAGTAGGCTAGCGGCACAGGAAGAGCCTGGCCCCTAGCCTAGCTAGGGGAGACGTCGGCCTAAGCTAGCCGGGTAATCGCGGCACTGACGGCTGAGGCAGCGAGTTCACACCGAGTCGAAGTAGCGCCGGCGGCGTCGCAACACGCAAGGCAATCTGCTCCGCCGCGGCCCGATAGTGCGGCATGGCCTCATCCCAGCGTTCAGTCTGTTCGAAGAGGCGCGCCAGTTCCAGCCTGACGGCGCGCTGATCAAGCAGCGACAGCGACGCCTCGAGGTAGATTTGCGCTTTGCCCCACAAACGCTGCTGCAGGCACAGGCGACCCAAAGCGAGCAGCAGCTGCGCGTCGTCGGGATGACGCGGCAGCCATTTTTCGGCACGCGCAATACATGACGTCAGGTCACTGCTCCGCACCTGGCCATAGAGTTGTACCAGGTCAGAATCCCACTGCGCGTCGAGTTGTTTCTCAATCATCCGTTGAGCCTCATCGTCCACCCCGTGTTCGAGCAAGGCTTGGCAAGAGGTGTGCGTCAGTCGCAGGCTGCGTTCCTTGGCCGGTATCGCGCGCAGGTAGGTGAGCAATTGCCCCTCGTCCTCCTGCTGCTGGCGGATGGTTTCCTGATGCGCCAGGGTCTTTATTTCCTGCACCAGCTCGGGCGCCAAAGCCTCTCGTTTCTCGAGTACGCGGGCCAGCTTAAGTACCTCCGGCCAGTTGCCACAGCCTTGCTGCGCACGTAGTTCAAGGCGCAGGGCCGCGATATGCCGACCAGAGATGTTCTGCAGAGCGTGCAGTACACTCACGGCCTCGCCATACTGCTCATGGTCAATGGCAATTTCCGCTTCCAGCATCAGCCGCGCAGGGTCAAGTCGCGGGTCGCTAACGCGGCCGAGCCACTCCTGCTCCTTCTCGGGTTCGCGCAGACCGTGGGCGGCTCGCGCTGCCAGGAGGGCTGCCAAGCCCGGGTCCTGCCCGGCAGTGTGCGCCTCGCCTGCTTTCTTCAAGGCCTGAGTGAAACGCCCTTCGAAAAGCAGGCGAATCGCCTCGTGAAGAGATGCCGTGGCTTTCTCACTACGGCGACGTGCGCGATAGTCGCCAAACCGCCTGGGCAGGGAGAGCGTCAGACCAATGGTGCGCAGCACCAAAGACAGCAGCATGAAGGCGGCAATAAAGAGGATGATCGCCAAACTGAGTGCGATCTCGATACGATACGGCGGTACGATCAGCAGCAGATAGCCATCGTTGTATCGTGCTGCCAGCGAAACGCCGACAGCCATGGCAACAAGTGCCAGTAGCCAAAGTAGCCCTCTCACTGGCGCTCCTGACCAAGCTTGAAGGTCTTGACCGCAGACCTGCTTTCGTTAAGCGTCGGCATCTCGATGTTGATCTCGGTGGCGATGAGCTGCTCAAGATTGGCTTGCGCCGTTTGCAGCGAGGAGTCGCTGGCATCGAAATAGCGGTTCATCCACGCCTGAGCATGCTTCAGCTCGTTCTGGAAGGTCCATTGATCACGGGCCAGAAGAGCTAGGCGGGCATTGAGCAAACGCAACTTGAGGTTTTCGCGCAAGAAGAATGCCTGACCAGGCGTCAGCATCGCCGGCTCATCGCGGTCAAAACGCTGGATGCGGATCAATGACTTGACTTCGCCCCAAACCTCGCGGCCCAATTGCTGCCACAGCTCAGCGCTGACCAGTTTCTGCCAGAACTCGGCGCTGGTCAGCGCTGGCCATTCGGCAGACACCGGTGCAGGGCTGGTCTGCCCGGGCGTTTCCGGGGCGTCTTTCCCGCCACCACCATTCGCCTGCGGGCGGCCATCGACCGCCAGCGGAATCGTATCGAGAGCATTGATAACGCTTTCCAGGCGCAGGCTCATGGCCGCGATATCGATCTGCGGCAAGGCGCGCAGAAGTTCGAGATCGCTGCTCAGCACCTTGCGCAGACTTACGAACTGTGGCCGGCTGCTGGCCGCTAGACGGGCGTCGGCCGCCTGCAAGGCGAGTACGGCGGCCTGGACGTTGCCTGCCAACTGCAGTTGCTGCGCGGCTAAAGTTACGCTTTGCTCGACCTCGGCCAGCGCCAACTCATCCCGGTTGCGAGCCACATCCTGATACAACTGCTCAAGCATCGCCTGCTGGCTCTGCGATTCGCCAATCTTCTCCTCAAGCGCTGCGAGGCGACCGAGGACCCCAGCCACCTGCTCCGTCGCCCCCTTGGACAGGGCGCGAATTTCCGCGCCGCTGCTATCGCTATCGGCCAGACGACGGGCCAGTTCCTGCTGCGTATCGGACAGCTTCTGCCGGGTTTCGAACCACTGCCAAGTCGCCAAGCCCAGAGCCACCAGCACCACCAGCGGCCAAGGGCTACGCCAGGCAGCCGACTGCTGGTTGGCCACCGCCGGAACTGCCGCTGCCGAACTTGCTGCCTCCGGCGGACTTGTGGCATCCGGCGGACTTGCCGCTGCCCCGCTCGCGGCCAACGGCTCGCTCTGTGGCAGCGCACTAGCAGACGCCACCTCGGCCACTTCCTGATTCTCCGCAGGCTCCTCGACAACAGCTTGTGTCCCAGCAGGTGACGAACTATCGAGCGCTGGCTGCGCGTCCGGCAAGGTCTCCTTGTCGGCTACGGACTCGGTTTCCGATGCCGCTTGCTCCGTCTCCGGTAAGGAATCCGTCGCCGGTCGCTGATCCGTCTCCGGCCGCTGCTCGCTCGCGGCGAGGGCCTCGCCCTCCGGTGTTGTCAAAGAACCCGCTGACTGCTGCTCGTCTGGCGGCGACTTGCCAGCAGCCTCAGCCGCAGCTTGTTCGGGGAGTGAAGACCGTGGGTCGATTTCTTCTTTCATCATGACCGCCAATTATATACGTTCAGAGCAGCAATGATCCCAGCATCTGCCGGTTCGGTCAGAATCACCCGCTGCAAACCAAGTTTCTGCGCCAGCTCCGCAATTCGCGGGTGCGGTACGAACACCGGAGTAGTACGCAGAGACGCACGCGCGGGGGCGTCGAGCAGGTCGACCAAGTTACGCAAACCCTCGCTGGATGAAACTGTGAGCGCGTCAAGCTGGTCGCTGCGCCACAGCGCTTCAAGCGCTGCCGCACTGTCAGGTGCGGAGCGCTGGTAACAACTCACGTAGTCGACCTCGGCCCCGCGCTCTCGCAAGCTATCGGCAAGCAACTCACGACCGCCGTTGCCGCGAAAGATCAGCACCCGTTTTCCGGCAACGCAGGACCGCTGCAACGCAGGAAGCTCAAGCAGTGCTTCGGAATCGAAACGTTCGAGCGGAGCCAGGGCATTCCTGATCCCGTACGTCGCCAGCGAGGCAACGCTCCCCGGACCTATGGCGACCGCCTGCAAGGCAGCCGGCCAAGCGCGGGCCGAAAGGATTGCTGGGACGCTGAACTCGACGGCATTCGGGCTGATGAACACGGCCAGGGCGTAACGATCAAGCTGTGTAATCGCCAAGCGCAGAGGTTCCGGGTCGTCGGCCGGCGCGATATCGAGCAAGGGAAAAAGCAGCGGCTCGCCACCGTGCTCCGCGATCCAGGAGGTCAGACGGGGGGCTTGCGCACGCGGTCGCGTAACGACAATGGTCTTTCCGCACAGGGCGCCGGTCATCGGCCTGCCACAAGCTGGTCAAGAATGGCGTCCGCACCCTGGTCGCGCAGCGTCTGCGCCAGACCGCGGCCGAGCGACTCGCAGTCCTCCGGCGCACCACGCAACTCAGCGGTACACAACTGCCGACCGTCGGGCGTGGCGACCAAGCCACGCAGCCACAGTACACCGTTATCCAGCACCGCGTGTGCAGCCAGGGGAAGCTGGCAACTGCCGCCCAGAGCACGGGAAAAAGCGCGCTCCGCGCGCACACATTGAGCCGCGGCCAGGTCGTTGAGTGGAGCCACCAGGGCCATCAGGTCTGCCCGCTCGGCGGGCACCTCGATGCCGAGCACACCTTGCCCCGGTGCCGGCAAAGACTGCTCCAGGGTCAACACTGAGGCGATTCGACTGCCCAGGCCGAGTCGAATCAAGCCCGCGGCGGCGAGGATTATGGCGTCGTACTCACCGGCATCGAGCTTGCGCAAACGAGTATCCAGGTTGCCACGCAGACTCCTGATAAGCAGTTGAGGATAGCGAGCGCGCAAACTCGCCTCGCGGCGCAGGCTCGAGGTCCCGACCACGGCCCTGGCCGGCAAGTCATCGAGATCGGCAAAGCGATTGGAAACAAAGGCGTCGCACGGGTTCTCGCGCGACGAAATGGCGCCCAAGACGAAGCCCTCGGGCAGGTCCATCGGCAGGTCCTTCATCGAATGGACGGCGAGATCGGCCTGACCGTTCTGCATCGCCACTTCGAGTTCCTTGATGAACAAACCCTTGCCACCGATTGTCGAAAGCGGGCGATCGAGGATCTGATCGCCGCGAGTGGTCATACCCAGGATCTCGATCTCGCGCTGCGGGTAGAGTTCTGCAAGGCGCCCGCGTACATGCTCCGCCTGCCACATGGCAAGGCGCGACTCTCGCGAGGCGATGACGATACGCGACTGATCTGGATTTGCAGAGTTCACGGCAGGTTTCCGGTAAACGCGCTGCCAAGCTCGCCAGAAAGCCGGTGCGCGAGGGCAGCATCACTCCAAAGGCATCTTTGATCAGGGAACGATTCTAACATGCTTGGCGTGCCCGCTCGTCTCGACTGTGAAGTCGTTTTCTGCGCGCGACGCCGAGAAAGACTGCCGGCGCTGTTCGCCGAACTTGAACGCCGGAAGTTCTGGCAGCGACGACGATACGGGCGATGCTGCTTACTGCTCGGCCGCCTGCAGGGTCGTCAAATAGGCCAGCACATCCTTAACATCGCCGGCCTTCAGCCTGTACAAGGCTCCCGTCTTGGCACCTTCTTCGTCGTGCGGGCGTTCGGCCTGGAGATAGGCGTCAATCTGCTTTTGCAGGTAATTCGTGTATTGGCCAACAAGCATCGGGAACATGCCGCGCCCCTGCCCGCGCCGGCCATGGCAGACCGCGCAGTCCTTCTGGTAGACCGCCTTGCCGTTTTCGATATTCCCTTCAGCACGCGGGATGATCATCACTTTCTCCATCGCCAGCAGCCGCGCCAGGGCGTCGTCGCTGTCCTTGAATACCGGCGGCCGCGTCGGCAGTTCGATCTGCGCCAGGTAAGCGGCAAGCAGCTTCATGTCCTCAGCATCGAGTTCACGCTCCCGGGTATACGGATACATCGGCAGGTTCAGTCGCGACTGAACCTGGAAAGCTTGCAGCTGCTGCTCAATGTACTTCGGCGGCTGGCCGGATATGCGTGGGTATTCGCCTTGCTTGCCGCCGGCACCGAAGGGGCCATGGCAGGCTGCACATGGACCATAGACATCCTTGGCGCGATCCAGGTCAAGTGCCGCAGCCGGCAGCCCGATGACTGCCAGAAGCAGCAGGCAGAACCGTTTTCTCAAAGTTTGAGCGTGCCTCATGAAGATCTCGTCGGATGACAGCGGGCATTATAGGAAAACCGGCCCCGGCCGCTCCTTGATGAGCGTCAAAAGCGGCTGCCGGCCGCGATCAGGAACTCAGTTGGCGCGCAAAGGACTTGAGCAAGGGCCACTGCCGACGACTGACCGGCAGCCGCTCCGGAAGGTCGCGCAGGATGGCCTGCCATTGCGTCTCGGCATCATCGCCATCGCCACTCTTCTCGAAACCGCTGACCGCATCCCGGGCCACCAGCACCCCGCGATGGAGACGAATGAATTGCCCGCCGAATTCCCGTTCGAGATGGGTCAAGGACTCGTCAAGCAGAAACTCACGATCACGGGTACGCGCCGTGACGTACTTCAGGTCAGCCCGCAAATAGACGATCTCAGCGACGGCAATCAGCAACAGCCGGCCACGTTCGTGGCAGGAAAGATGGCTACGCGCGCCTTGCGGCAGTTGCGCAAGCAGCGCCGCTGACAGCGGCGCTTGGCGGTGAACTTTTCGCAGCGCCTCGAGCAGGCGCCAGGCACGCACCGGCTTGAGCAGATAGTCGACGGCGTTAAGCTCGAAGGCCTGTACCGCGTAAACTTCATAGGCGGTCGTAAAGATTACCGCCGGCGGGTGTTCGAGCCGAGAGAGGTGACGTGCGAGTTCAATGCCGTCCATTTTCGGCATGCGGATGTCCACCAGCGCCACATCGACCCGCATGCCCTCGATGGCGGCCAGGGCATGCAGGCCGTTGTCGGCTTCGGCGACGATCTCGTTCGGCAGTTGCGGAGCGATATCGCTCAGCAAGTCACGCAAACGTGCCAGCGCTGGCGCCTCGTCGTCGCAAACGAGTAGCGACAACGAAGGGGTGGCAGCCGGCACATTCATCGCCAATGCGCTCGACATGGCAGAACGATACGCACCCGATACTCGTGCCGGCCGTCGCCAAGCGCCACCGCGTGGGTCTCGAGTCGAGCTTCAAGGTCGTAGTACAGCGCCAGGCGTTCGCGGATATTGTCGAGCGCCATGTGGCTGCCGCGCTGTTTCTCGGCGCCGCCCGCGCAGGGATTGACAATATCGAGTTGCAGAGCATCAGCGCGGTGCGCCAGGCGAATGCGAATACTGCCCGGATCGCCCAAGGGCTCGATGCCGTGGTAAACCGCATTCTCCAGTAGCGGTTGCACCATCAGCGGCGGCACTTTCAGGTCCAGCGGCAAATTCGGCGCAATGTCCCATTCGACGTGCAAACGCTCGGCGAGGCGCAGCTTTTCGAGGTCCAGATACTGCCGGCAGAGGGCAAGCTCGTCGGCCAGCGGCACCAACTCGCGATGATCACGCATCAGCGCGCGAAAAAGATCGGCCAACTCTTCGAGTGCAGTTTCAGCGCGTCGCGGGTCGACGCGAATCAGCGAGAGCACTGCATTCAGGCTGTTGAACAGAAAATGCGGTCGGATGCGCGCGCTCAGCGCCTGCAGTCGCGCCTCGACGAGCGCCGGGGACAAGGCGCCGGCGCGCAAGGCGAAGTAGCCGAGCATGAACCCGGCCGCCAGCGCAGCCAGCAGGCCCGCCCTGAGCAGACCCTGGCCGCCACCACCATCGGCAAAGAGCAGGTGACTCCACAAGGCCGACAATAGCATCGCCGATACGGCTGCCAGCAACAACACGAGCGTGCGCCCGATCCACGCGGATACTCGCTGGAGGCTGTTGCCAAGCAAGGCCAGCAGCGCCAGATCGAAGAGCAGCAAGGGCTGCACCCAGGCCGCCATGTCGATGAAATGCTGCAGGCTATCCTGAACACCCTGACTCTGAACCAGCGCAGCGCCCAGCGCCAGAAGGTTCACGCCGAGCAGACTTCGCAGCATGACTCCGGAATTTCGAAAATCCGGCAGGGGCTGGTCGGCCAAGTTTTGCTTTATACTTGCCATCACTCGAAGTGGCGCCTGTCCAAGGTTCTACGAGTGATTCTAGCCCAGGAACCTCTCCCCCATGAGCCAATCGGATTCTTCCCAATACACTTGGGCCGGCCGCTTCTCCGAGCCGATGTCCGACCTCGTCACACGCTATACGGCCTCGGTGGATTTCGACCGCCGCATGTGGCGTCAGGACATTCGCGCCTCGATTGCGCACGCGACCATGCTCGCCAAACAGGAAATCATCAGCGCCGAAGACCTCGCCGATATCGAGCGCGGCATGGCGCAGGTGGTGCGCGAGATCGAGAACGGCACCTTTGTCTGGTCGCTTGACCTCGAAGACGTGCACCTGAACATCGAGAAGCGCCTGACGGCCCTCGTCGGTGACGCCGGCAAGCGCCTGCATACCGGCCGCTCGCGCAACGATCAGGTGGCAACCGACATTCGCCTATACCTGCGTGACGCTATCGACGAGTTGCAGCCACTGCTGCGGCGGTTTCAAACCAGCCTGCTCGACCTGGCTGAAAAGGAGGCCGCCACGCCGCTTCCCGGGTTCACCCATCTCCAGGTCGCCCAGCCAGTCACGTTTGGCCATCACCTGCTCGCCTATTTCGAGATGATGCAGCGTGACGGCGAACGCTTCAGCGACTGCCGCCGCCGTACCAATCGTCTGCCGCTGGGCGCAGCGGCGCTGGCCGGCACCACCTATCCCATCGACCGCCACTTCGTCGCCGAATTGCTGGGCTTCGAAAGTGTCTGCGAAAACTCGCTCGACGCGGTTTCCGACCGCGACTTCGCGATTGAATTCTGCGCGGCCTGCGCGCTATTGATGATGCACCTGTCACGCCTGTCGGAAGAGCTGGTGCTGTGGATGAACCCGCGCTTCGGCTTCATCAGGATCGCGGATCGCTTCTGCACCGGCAGTTCGATCATGCCGCAGAAGAAAAATCCCGACGTTCCGGAGTTGGCGCGTGGCAAAACCGGCCGCGTGTACGGTCACCTGACGGCCTTGCTGACCCTGATGAAAGGCCAGCCTCTGGCCTACAACAAGGACAATCAGGAAGACAAGGAGCCGCTATTCGATGCCATCGACACGGTCAGCGACACGCTGCGCATTTTTGCCGAGATGATTGCCGGCATCACCGTCAATCCCGAAAGAATGCGCAAAGCACTGAGCGAAGGCTTCGCCACCGCGACCGACCTGGCCGACTTCCTGACCCGCAAGGGCATGCCCTTCCGCGACGCCCACGAAACCGTCGGACAGGCCGTGCGTCGCGCGGAGGAGCTGGGTGTCGATCTGGCGCAACTCCCGCTCGCCGAGTTGCAGGGCTTCTCACCGCTGCTTGGCGAGGAAGTCTTTGCGGTACTAACCATTGATGGCTCACTGGCCGCGCGCGCACATGTCGGCGGCACGGCGCCGGAGCAAGTGCTGGCGGCCATTTCCCGCGCCCGTCGCGACTAGGCGCCAACCGCAAGCCCCCGACAATGGAGAAGATCGGCAAATACGAGCTGATCCGCGAAGTTGGGCACGGAGCCACGTCTACCGTCTACCTGGCCAGCGACGCGTTTACCCAGCGCGAAGTGGCGGTCAAGGTGGCCTTTCCCGGCATCCTGAAAGACCCGAAGCGAGGCCGACTCTACACCCACCTGTTCCTCAACGAAGCGGCACTGATCGGTAAACTGTCGCACCCGCACATCGTCCAGACCTATGACGCCGTCGTTGACGACCATCTGTGCTACATCGTCATGGAATACGTCGCCGGCGGCACGCTGGAGACGGTGTGCGCGCTCGGCCGGCTGTTGTCGGTCGAACGCGTTGTCGAGATCGTTTTCAAGTGCAGCCGGGCGCTAGACTTCGCCTTCCAGGCCGGCATCATCCACCGCGACATCAAGCCGGCGAACATCCTGTTCACCTGCACCGACCCCAACGAGGGCGACATCAAGATCTCGGATTTCGGCGCAGCCATCATCGGCTCGCCCGATCGCACGCTGGTGCAAGGGATCGGCTCACCCGCCTACATGTCGCCACAACAGGTCAAAGAACAGGCGCTTGATCAGCAGACCGACATCTACTCGCTGGGTGTCGTCATGTACCAGCTGCTGACCGGACAACTGCCTTTTCAGGCGCGCAACAGTTACGACATGATCTACCAGATCATCAATGCGGAACCGCGCCGGCCCTCAAGCATACGCCGGGAGATCCCGCCTGCCCTCGACGCGATCGTTGCGCGCGCAATGAGCAAGCACCTCGACACGCGCTACGCCACTTGGCAGGACTTCGCCCATGATCTGGCGCAAGCTTTTCGTGAGCGGCGGCCAAAAGTATCCGCGGATACGATCGCCGATCTCGAGAAATTCGACACCCTGCGTGGCTTCCCATTCTTTGCCGACTTTTCCGACGTCGAGATTTGGGAGATAGTGCGCTTCTCGCAGTGGAGCCGCGCTTCGCCCGGCACACGGATCATTCGCGACGGCGACCTCGGGGATTTCTTCTGCTTCCTCGCCGAAGGCGAGTTGAAAGTGCTCAAGAATGGCCTGATCCTGGACATGCTGACCTCTGGCGAATGCTTCGGCGAAATGGCCGTCATTGGCAAATCGAGCTGCACACGCGTCGCCGACGTCATCGCTCTGACAGAAGCCAAACTGGTGCGAATAACGGCCCATTCCTTGAAATCTTCCTCCGAAGCCTGCCGGGTACACTTTTACCAGTCTTTTCTGGCCGTCCTGAGCGAACGCCTGACGTCCGCGAACACCCGCCTGGTAAGCTTCTGAAGCTTCGTCGGCGGCAGCCCGCGTGCAGCAGCAGGCGCGGCTGGCGAAACTCGCTAGGGACTAATGACCACAATACGGAGCCACCCCGTCCCAGCCCATCAGATCCGGCCGCTGGTACGTGCTGCGGACAATTCCTGTCGTGGCGTCGAAGAGCACGTCGAAGCGTGCGAGTTGGTTCCAGCTGTCGCAGAACCGCCACTCCCAGACCAGTTCGTCGCGCGCTTTGAAATAGTCGGTCCACTGCGGCACAGAGGGTCCGAGCAAGCGCAGCACCGACTCGCGGTCACTCTTACCCGCTTCGACACGAGCGAAATGCACCATATCCAGCACCCCTTCGATGCGCTGCAGACGTCCATCCGGCGCGATGAAGACCATGAAGGTCTGCGTGCCTGCCGGCCCGCGTGGATACGCCAATTGTTCGCTGCCGTCAGGATCCTGCCAACTCAAGGCCGGCATTCCCATCGTCGCGATCACCTCCGGCAAAGTTGCCACCCCGGCTTGCAGACCGCGGCCGCTGTAGCCGGCGCAAGCCGTTAAAAGCAAGGCAGCAAGCAGCAACGGCGAGTGCTGACACGCTTGTCGTCCGCTATTCATCGCCCCGTCCGCCATTCATGTTTCTCAAATCCGGTAGCGAGCAAATCTCCGGCGTCGGAGACCAGTTGCCCAAAAAAGCTCCGTTACGGTATATTAGTTTTTTCTGATTAATGGAGCGCGACACTGATGAGCAAGTCTTTCGGCACAATTACCCACGACGTATCCAAGGCCCTTGCAACCCTGCGCCAGGATATCCCGGAGACCATCCAAGGCTTCAATGCGCTGGCCAAGGCATCGCTATCGCCCGGGGTGCTGTCGGCACTGGATAAAGAACTCATCGCCCTGGCGATCGGGGTCTCCAGCCGCTGCGATGCCTGCATCGGATTTCATGTCAAGGCGCTGATTCGCCTGGGCGTCAGCCGTGCGCAATTGATGGAAACACTTGCCGTGTGCACCTACATGGGTGGCGGCCCGGCACTGATGTACGCCGCCGAAGCGGTCAGGGCCTACGAGGAGTTGAGCGTCGGCAAGCCGGCAACGGCCAGCGCTTGAGCAATCCCGTCGCAACGACACGCGCTGCGACGGCCTGTTATCAGAAGCACTTAGGCGGCGCATCGGACCCGAAAGACCGACAAGAAACACTGGCGATCAGACCGGATCAACCAGGCCTTCAAGCAGTTTCTGCAGTTCACCGTCCTCGTACATCTCACGCATGATGTCGCAGCCGCCGACGAACTCGCCGCGCACGTAGAGCTGCGGAATCGTTGGCCAGTTGGCGTAGGACTTGATACCGCTACGGATTTCCGGGTTCTCGAGCACGTTCACACTCAGGAAGTTGGACACTCCGCAGGCCTTGAGGATTTGCACCGTTACCGACGAGAAGCCACACTGTGGCGCCTGCGGCGTCCCCTTCATGTAGAGGACAACAGGGTTGCCCGTTACCTGTTCTTTGATCAATTGCTGCGCATCCATCGTAAAACCTCGTAGTGACTAGTCATTATGAAAAACAATCAACAGAGCAGTGTAGCGGCTGGCGGCATCCACCGTCAATCGAGTCGGCCGCCACTGACGCGTTCAATGCCCGCCAGATCACACCATGAATCGAGTTCGAGCAGCCCTTGCTGAGCCAGCATTTGCCGCACCGCAGCGGCCTGATCGTAGCCGTGCTCCACCAGCAGCCAGCCGCCTGGTCGCAGACGCGCTCCGGCTCCGCCAATGATCGCACGCAGGCAAGCCAGACCGTCGCCACCAACCACACCGTCTGTCAGCGCCATGCGTGGTTCGAAAGGCAGACCATTGTGCTGCAAATGCGGATCCGCGTGCGCGACATAGGGCGGGTTGGCGACGATCAGATCGAAACGGTTATCACCGAGTGGCGCGTACCAATGACCAAGAAGAAAACTGACCTCCACCGCATGCCTTGCAGCATTGGTGCTGGCCACGGCGAGTGCTGCCGACGAAAGGTCAACCGCCGTGACCGACGCTCCCCGGCATTGCCGGGCCAGGGTAACCGCCAGAACACCGGATCCCGTTCCAAGATCAAGTATCCGCGCGCAAGACGACGACTGCAGCCGTTCGATTGCCAGGTCGACCAGGAGTTCCGTCTCCGGACGAGGAATCAGCACTGCTGGCGTGACGGCAAACTCCAGGCCGTAGAACTCCGCGCTGCCCAGCAGATAGGCCAGTGGCTCGCCTTCCGCACGGCGACTGACCAAGGCATCGAGCCTGGCGAACTGGTCGGCGCAGAGCATCCGCGTCGGGTGGGCGATCAGATCGGCGTGAGTGCAGACCATCACCTGCTCAAGCAGCAGACGCGCATCAAGGCGAGCGATGCGCTGGCGGGCAAAACGCCAGGCAGCGTCAACCGTCATGGTGGTCATCGCGATTGGCGGTTGGCGCAGGGGTAGCTCAGTCGCACGCGACGTTCACGGGAAGGCCTCACTCGCTCTCGGCGAGCATCGCCAGCTGATCTGCCTGATATTCCGCGACCAGCGCAGCCAGCAATTCGTCGATATCCCCGTCCATGATCGCTTCGATCTTGTACAAAGTCAGGTTGATGCGGTGGTCGGTGACTCGACCCTGCGGAAAATTGTAGGTGCGAATGCGCTCCGAGCGGTCACCACTGCCGACCAAATCCCTACGTGTCGAGGCAATGTTCGCGTGCTGCTCACGCTCCTGCACGTCGCGGATACGCGCCGCGAGGACCGACAAGGCCTGCGCCTTGTTCTTGTGTTGCGAGCGATCATCCTGGCATTCGACGACAATCCCCGTCGGCAGGTGGGTAATCCGCACGGCAGAATCCGTCTTGTTGATGTGCTGTCCACCGGCACCCGACGCGCGGTAGGTGTCGATGCGAAGATCGGCCGAGTTGATCTGCACTTCTTCCAGCGCATCGGCCTCGGGCATCACCGCCACCGTGCACGCCGAAGTGTGAATGCGCCCCTGCGTTTCGGTGTCCGGCACGCGCTGCACGCGATGAGCGCCGGACTCGAACTTCAAGCGCGAGTAAACGCCGTTACCGATGATTCGCGCGATCACCTCGCGATAGCCACCGAGGTCCGAAACGCTGGCCGAAATGACTTCGACCTGCCAGCGCTGGCGTTCGGCATAACGCGTATACATGCGAAAGAGGTTGCCGGCAAAGAGCGCCGATTCCTCACCACCAGTACCCGCGCGCACCTCGAGAAAGACGTTGCGATCGTCGTTGGCATCCTTGGGCAGCAATCGTTTCTGCAGGTCCTCCTCGATCTGCGGCAGGCGCTCCTTGACGGCAGTGACTTCCGCTTCGGCCAATTCCTTCATTTCCGGATCGGCGAGCATCTCGAGCGCCGACGACAGATCGGACTCGGCTTGTCGCCAGGTCTGGTAAAGAGCGACCACCGGGCCAATCTCAGCGTACTCGCACGACAGCCTGCGGAATTCGTCCATGTCTTGCGTCGTTTCGCTGCTGGCCAACATGCGACCAAGTTCGTCGAGACGACCGGTCAGCTGTTCAAGTTTGTCGCGAATGCTTTGGTTCATGAGGAAGTCGCTTAAAGCGCGCCACGCGGCAACAAGATCCCAGTGAATCTCACGGCTTGGCGTCGGTTACCGGAGTCGGGGCTACTCGCCGAAGCGGGAATCCGGATGGAGATGGAAGAGACGTCCGACCAGCGTCTGCACGGCGTCCTGGTCAGTACCCGCCTGATTCAAGGCCTGCGTCGGCGCATGCAGAAACTTGTTGGTCAGACGATGCGAGAAGCGTTCGAGGACACGCGCCGGGTCTTCACCCTTGGCCAGCAGCTTCAGCGCATGCTCCATCTCGTGGCGGCGCGCGCGGTCGGCAGCATCCCGCAGGGAACGAATAAGCGGCACTGTAGCACGCGTGGCGAGCCAGCGCAGAAAGGCCTCGACGCGTTCGCTGATGATCGACTCCGCGTCCACCACCGCCGCCTGGCGCGATTCGACACCCGATTCAACGACCTGCGCCAAGTCATCGACGGTGTACAAGAAAACGTCGTCCATTTCACCAACCTCGACCTCGATGTCGCGAGGAACGGCCAGGTCGACCATGAACATCGGGCGATGACGGCGAATCCTGATCGCCCGCTCGACCATGCCCAAGCCGAGGATTGGCAACGGGCTGGCGGTACAGGAAACGACGATATCGAACTGCGACAAGCGCTCGCCGAGATCCTCCAGCCTGATCGCTGTTCCGCCCAGACGATTCGCCAGCATCGAGCCGCGCTCGACAGTCCGGTTGGCGATGACCACCTGCTTCGGATGCTGCGCCGAGAAATGCGTGGCGCACAGTTCGATCATCTCACCAGCGCCGATGAAGAGGATCTTCTGATCGGCGATACGTTCGAAGATGCGCTCGGCCAAGCGCACCGCGGCAGCGGCCATGGAGACCACATTGGCGCCGATCGCCGTCGTCGAGCGCACTTCCTTGGCCACTGCGAAGGAGTGCTGAAAGAGTTTGTGCAGCGTCGTACCTAGGGTGCCGGCCTCTTCGGCGGCGCGGACGGCATCCTTCATCTGGCCGAGAATCTGCGGCTCGCCGAGAACCATCGAGTCCAGCCCGCTGGCAACCCGAAAGGCATGTCGAACGGCGTCGCGTTCGGGATAGGTGTAGAGGTAAGGCGCGATCTCGTGGCGTGCCAACCGATGGTAGTCGGCGAGCCACTGCGTCGCCGCATCGGGCAATTCGGTCGCAAAGTACAGCTCGGTACGGTTGCAGGTCGACAGGATCGCCGCCTCGTGGACCGGTTTGCAGTCGGCCAGATCAGCCAGGGCCCGGGGCAGGCTTTCGGCATGAAACGCCATCTGCTCGCGAACCGAGAGTGGTGCTGTGTGGTGGTTGATACCAAGGGTGAACAGCGCCATGCTTGGGGGACGGTAGGCAATAGGAGTGGCAAGTCAGCAGGCGATTATAGCACCGCCTCCGGACGCCTCCCTGCGCGCGCAGTGGTGACGAATCCATCCTCAGCCGTGCGCGAACTCGCCGCTCAGGCAATCTCCGCGCGGGGCTTGCCGATGAAGTAGCCCTGCGCGTAGTCCACGCCGAAAGCGCGCAGCATGTTCAGGGCGCGTTCGTCTTCCACGAACTCGGCCACCGTCTTCTTGCCAAAGCCGCGCGCAACCTCGGCGAGCGCCCGTACGAACACCTGATCATCGGGGCTATCGACCAGGGTGCGGACAAACGAGCCATCAATCTTGACATAGTCCACGGGCAACTGCTTGACGTAATTGAACGACGAAAAGCCGACGCCAAAGTCGTCAAGCGAAAACGCGCAACCAAGTTCGCGTACGGCGTTCATGAAGGCGCGCGCCTTCGAGAAATCCGATACCGCCGCGGTTTCGGTGATTTCAAAGACCACATGACTCGGCAGCAAGGCGCTACGCGAGAGTTCAGTGCGGATGAACGCCAGCAGGCGCGGATCATTGATGCTGACGCCCGACAGGTTGATCGAGAACTTGTAGAACTTTCCGGCGGCAAACAGGTCCAACATCCTGCCAAAAACCTCTTGGATCACATAGCGATCGATTTCGCGTATCAGCCCGCTGTTCTCGGCGACTTCCATGAACGCACCCGGCGCAATCGGCGAGCCGTCGTCTGCACACATGCGTACCAGTGCCTCATAGTGACTGACCTGGCGAGCACGAATATCCAGGATCGGCTGGTAGTGCACAATGAATCCGCAATCGCGCAGTGAGCGATTGATCATTTCTTCCCAGTACAGTCGGCTCTGCATCTTTTCCTGCACGCCCTCGCCCTCCGAATAGAGGTGCCAGCCGGCGCCACCCTTCGACTTGGCCTGGTACATCGCAATGTCGGCATTGGCGAGAAGCTGCTTGACGTCCATCGTGGCCTCTGAAAAAGCGACGATGCCAATGCTGGCGGAAACACGATGATTTGCTCCCAGGCCTGGGGACTTGATCTCGGCGAGTCGAGTGTTGATCTTCTCGGCCACCAGAATAGCGCCTTGGCGATCACATTCGTGCAGCAGGATGCCCAGTTCATCACCGCCCAGGCGGCCGAGAAGATCGCTAGCGCGCGCCACATTGCCGACTTCGTGGGCCACCTCCCGCAGAAGCGCATCACCTGCCTGATGTCCGTTCAAATCGTTCACGTACCTGAAGCTGTCGAGGTCGAGATAGAGCAGCGCCCCATCACGCGCCGAAAGGTGGGCGCTGGCCAGCGCCAGATCGAGTTGATGCTGGAAATGTTGGCGATTCACCAGGCCGGTGAGCGGATCGTGCTCGGCCAGATAGCTAACATGCGACTCGGCGCGCTTGCGTTCCGTGTGGTCGATTCCGACCGACAGAATCATCACCGCATCGCCAGGCCCGGAAAGACGAGAGTGGTTCCAGGTAATCTCGTAGGGTTGGCCGTTCGAACTCGCGAGAATCGATTCCAACTGCACGTGCTGACGTTCGCCAGCGGCAATTTCCCGCACTGCCTCCTTGATCGCCAGATCCGCGGAGCCATCCGGGCGGACAAGTTCGGAAAAGCGCTTGCCCGGCAAATCCTCCGTCGCCCAACCCGAGAGCAGCTGTCCGTAGCGGTTCAGGGTAAAAATTTCGCCGTCGGTAGACTGCGTCAGGATGATCACCTGCGCCGTATCGAGCAGGTTCTTGCTGAAGTCGCGCTCGACCGAGATGCTCTGCACCATTCCCTGCATCTCGGCAGAATGCGCCGCGACGTCGCTCTCCAGCGTTTCCAGCCGATGCGACAGGGCAATCGCCGCCTCATCGAGGCTGTCGATCTCGTCGTCGAGCAGCCGCCGCGCACGCGGCGCAATCCTCGCCCGCGCTTCGGCAAAGGCGCTACGCCCGAGCAGAGGAATGGCACGCACTGCCCGGGTCATGCGCTGCAAGGGCGCATGCACCAGCAGCGCCAACAACAGCAGGGATAAGAGCGAAGCCAACAGCTCGCCCCGCAAGCGATTCCAGACCGACTTACGAATATCGGCCAGCGCCTGGGTGAGATCGTCAACAACCACCAACAAGGCCGAGGACTGCCCCTCAGCGCTAGCGGCCAACGTCAGAAACGACAACTCGAACTGCCGGTCTTGGTAGGACAAACGGCGCCAGACACTTTCACCGCGCAGCGGCGGCAGCGCCGCCAACTGCTGCAGCAATGGCAGGTTGCGCTCCGTATTGCTCAAACCGATGACTTGCAGGCCGAGGGCAGACAGTGCGTTCTTGCCGGCCGGCTTGGCGACAGGAACGAGAACCCCGAGATCGGCACCGGACAAGCGGTGAAAAGAGACCACTACATCGGCCAAAGAACTGCCCAGGACCACCGCCCCGGCAACGCGACCCGCCGAAAGGATCGGTGCCGCAGCAAACTGTGTGCACACCTGCCCGCAGCGCGTCCAGTGCATCGCTCGCTCTTGCCCGATCACGGCGCTAACCTGCGCCTCCGGCTTGGTCTCAACGAGCACGTTGGTGCTCCAGGTCGCCAAGGGTGGGCCGCTTGGCGGGTAGACCTGCAGGGACTCCAGCCCCAGATCGAGTTGCAGCACCGACCAGTAGCTATCAAAGTGCTGTCGCAACAGAGCATCGCCGGCCGGCGTCTGAAAAAGGCTCACACCGACTGAGTCCAGAGCAGCCAGCATGCCGGCCAGCGCCTGCAAACGAAGGCCGAAGTCGCTACGCAGCGCCAATGCCTGGGCGACCAGACGTTCTCTGGTCGCCGTTCGCTGCACTTCGAAGCGCGTCGTCAGGTCATGGAAGTGAAGCCAGGACAGCGCACCATTGACCGACAGCATCACGCCTCCCAGGGTCAACAGGATCTTCCACCTCAGGCTGAGGAAGCGGGAGGCGCTACGCACCTTCGTGGGTGGCCGACGGGCTGACATTTGAAGAGGCTAGAACCGGAAGGAACCGAGGAGCATGAAGCTGTCCCAGTAACGACGGAGATTCTGCGGATTTGGATTGTCCTGCACCGCCAAAAAGCCGGTGCCGTCGACATGATGCGCTTCCGCACGGAGCATGAACTGCGGCGTGACGTCGAAGCGAACGCCAGCGGTCCAATCCTTTGCATAGCGCGTAAAGGGGGGTAGGCGGGTGGCTGCGGCAAAATCCTTGCCATTACGATCACCCTTGTCGGCATAGTACACGTCGTAGCGCAGGAGCGCTTCCCACTTCGGAGCCAAGCGATAGGTCGCCTGCAGATAGTAACTCTCGCCAAGCGCATCGCCGTTGTAGAAGTACGGGCCGAAATCGGTCACCGAGATACGGCGACTCGCGTACTCACTGGTCAGACTCCAGTTCTCGGCGTTGTACTGGGCCGAAAAGATCAGTGGCGTCAGCTTGAAACGCCCGGCGCCAAGACGGTCGGAATATCCCGGTTTGTAACGCAGGTCGAGATGCAGGGCGGTGAAACCAAAGCGGTACTTGCCACCGGAGCCTTCGTACATCACTTGAAAATCCGGCGCCAGTTTCGAATCCAGATGGCCTGGCGGATTCAGCCCGACCAGAGCCACTGTTGCCGCTTCGGTATTGGTCTGCGGTTGTCCGTAGGCAAAACTGGCAGAGAGCGAACCATGCTCGTGGTAACGCTCCACGAACAGCTCCACGCCATCGGCCGAAACCGTCAAGTTGCGCGTTCGATCGAAGTAGATCGATTGCGGCAGGATGATGCTCGGTCGGGTAAAAGGAACGTCGCGCGTCTTGTTGTACAAACCGTAAGCCGTCTTGATCCGCCCCACGCGCATGCCGCTCCGCCCCTCCTCACTGGAAGTCATGGTCCAGTCCAGCAGGCCATAATCGAGTCGCACGTCGCCATCATCCGTGCCGCCCGCCCGGTGCGAAAGCAACTGGGCAGACAGTTGAAGGTCGGGCGTCAGCCGCCACGAAGCGTTCGCTCCGACCTCGCTGTACTCATTACTGATCTGATCGTCGCTCTCCCCGAAAAAGTTGTTGTCCGAGGTGTTTACCAAGGTCAGCGAAAAGAAGCCGTGCACCTGCAAATCGCCGTCCAGAAAATCAACGGCCCACGCCAGCCTCGGCGAGAGCGAAAACAGCGCGATCACAGCGATGCCAAAGACGGCCCTAGCGAACTTTGAGTACACGAACATTGTCAGCAACCTCGCTAGCCTTGACGTAACCCATTGCACCTGGCGTGGACGCCACCCGAGAGAGCATCTCCTGGATTGAACCAACTTGTTCAGGGTATTGCCCCTGACCCGAAAAAACCTGTCGGTCCCATGCCATTCGCAATTGGTGAGGAAACACCTGCAGCACACTCTTGCTGAAGGTGGCATGCTCGGGGGCGTCATCTCGCAGAACAAAGACCCTCACGGGCGTGTTGCCCGGCCATTTCTGGAGAAGCATGCCAAAGATTGCGCGCAAGGATGCGCGCGGAATCGCTTCTTCGCTGCTCGCCGGGTGAGCGATGGCAACCATCACCGGCTCGGCTGGCTGGGCGTGCGCTTTCCCGGCCAGCAGAGCGGCCGCCAGCACGCTGGGCAATAGCGCCCGGCGAATCCAAGCCACGAATTTAATGGTAAGAAGCTTTTCCATCACGGCGCATCCTACCAGACAAGCTACGCAAGAATTCGCGTGTCGGCGAACGCGGGAAGATCATTGCCGCATGCGGCAGCGAAAAGCCCCGAGGTCTGTCAGGTGCTGTACTCAGCTTCCGACAACAGATCTGAGGCGTGACCTGTGCCCAATACCCTCGCTCGTCCAGCGCACGGGTCGGGAATGATCGCAGAAACTGCGACCGATCGGCGCTTCGCCGACAAAAAAAAAGCCACGGCGCACCGTGGCTGTGGAGCGCCGTCCCAAGTCAGGCGGGCGTTGCCTTGCCCGATGCCGACGCACTCTCCATCCAACGCTTGATACGATTCGCATCGCCGATACGCGTCTGCTTGCCAGATGAATCAAGCAGCACGATCACCACCGGCCGATCGGCGACCCGCGCCTGCATGACCAGACACTTGCCCGCTTCCTGAATGTAGCCGGTCTTCGACAGGCCAATTTCCCACGTCGGGCTCTTGACCAATTGATTGGTATTGCGGTACTCGAGCTCACGCCCTTTCACTTCGGCGGTGGCACCAGGGGTCGTCGAGAACTCGCGAATCAAGGGGTAGCGATACGCGGCAGCCACCATCCGTGCGAGATCGTGGGCGGTCGATACGTTGTTGCTGGTCAGACCCGTGGGATCCGCGAAATGCGTTCTGCTCATTCCCAGCGACGCAGCCTTGCGATTCATGGCCACAATGAAGGCCGGCAAACCGCCCGGATAGTGACGTCCAAGGGCATTCGCGGCGCGATTTTCGGAGGACATCAGGGCCAGCAGTAGTGCCATTTCACGGGTGATTACCGAGCCTACCTGCAAGCGTGATCGGCTCCCCTTCAGGTAGTCAACATCCTCGTCGGTAATGGTAATCGGGGCCTGCAGGTTGGGCATCGAGTCCAGCACGACCATCGCCGTCATGACCTTGGTGATCGATGCGATCGGAACGACGATCCTGGCGTTCTTCTCGTACAAGGCCTCACCGCCATCCTGCGCGATCACCAGTGCCGAACCCGAGCGCACCGCGAGGTGCTCCTGACCCTGCCACAGGTCGACGCCACCCGCCATTGCCGGGGCCACGTTTTTCCCTTTCTGCGTTGGCCGCGAAGACTTGCTGCCGCCAACCCGGGCCGCCGACGGACTCGCCTTGGCCACGCGGGTGGATTTGGCCTTCGACACCCGCGATGCCACCTTGCCTTTCTGCGCGACCCGCTGGCTCGAACTCGCCTTGCTGACCGGTCGAGCCTTTGCCTTCTGCGTCGTCGGGGATTTACTTTTCTGCACTTCAATTTTGCTGCCGGCCTTGTCCGCCGCGTGCACGGCCCCTATTGAGGCAAAACCGGCAGCCACCGCCAGCGCCCCCCACAGCACTACTGCTTTCAGCATCATCCGCATCGCAAGCCTCCTGCATGATCCGATAGTTGGCAACAATTCTCGTTCAGCCCATCACCATGAGCCAACGGCTGAAAAAATAAGGGGATAGACAGGCTATGTAATGTAGCACATCAATTCTTTAGAATTCAAGAAAGGTGTTGGAGCCTTCTCCACGCGCCATACCGCCGCGCCAAGCAAGATTGCTCAGCGCGGCGGCATTGGATTTCTCGAAGCGCGGATAGCCGGTCAAGGACCGGCATGCCAGATGCTCAGCGCTCGTTCATCAGCCGGTCGACAACCGCCAGAGCGGTCATGTTGACCACGCGACGAACGGTCGCCGTTGGCGTCAGGATGTGCGCCGGCTGCGCTGCCCCCAACAGGATGGGTCCGATAGTGACATTGTCGCCCGAAGCGACCTTCAACAGGTTGAAGGAGATGTTGGCCGCATCAAGCGTCGGCATGATCAAGAGGTTGGCCTGTCCTTTCAGACGTGCGTCGCTGGGAAACACGCGCTGGCGGATTTCATCGTTGATCGCGGCGTCGCCGTGCATCTCGCCCTCGACTTCCAGGCGTGGGGCACGCTCCTTCAGCAGGCGTAGAGTTTCACGCATTTTCAAGGCCGTCGGCGTATTCTCGGAACCAAAGGAGGAGTGCGAAAGGAGCGCCACGCGCGGGGTCACACCGAAACGGCGAACCGTGTCCGCCGCCAGCAGCGCCATATCTGCAAGTTGCTCGGCCGTTGGGTCGTAGTTGATATAGGTGTCGGCGACGAACAGGGTGCGATCGGGTAGCAACAGCACGCTCATCGCATACAGACTCCTGACGCCGGGCGCCAGCCCAATAACATTTTCGACATGCTCCCGATGAACGCGGTGACGACCGAAGGTGCCACAGATCATGCCGTCGGCGTCGCCCATGCGGACCATCAGTGCAGCGAAGAGCGACGGGCGGCGCCGCACCTCACGACGGGCAAAATCGGCCGAAACGCCCTTACGCTCCATCAGCCGTCGATACTCGCGCCAGTAGACTTCGAAATGGTCGTCGAAAAAGTCGTTGTGACCCGCACAAACGACCTCGAAGTCAATGCCCGGACGCACGCGCAGGTTGGCCGCCTCAAGCTTGCGGGCGATATCTCCCGGATGGCCGATGAGAATCGGTTTGGCGATGCCTTCGTCGACGATTACCTGCACCGCGCGCAGTACGCGATCGTCGCCGCCTTCAGCAAAGACGATACGCCGTGGCGCCTGCTTGGCCTGCGAAAAGACCGGTTTCATGATCAGGCCGGAGTGATAGACGAACTCGTCAAGACTGTCCTGGTATGCTTCCAGGTCCTTGATCGGCCTCGTCGCCACCCCCGATGCCATCGCCGCCTCGGCCACTGCCGGCGCGATCTTGCTGATCAGACGCGGATCGAAGGGATTCGGAATCAGGTACTCCGGGCCAAAGTTGGCCACCGTCTCGCCGTAGGCCTTGAGCGCCACCTCGGACTGCTCGGCACGCGCCAGCTCGGCAATGGACTTGACTGCCGCCAGCTTCATGGCTTCGGTGATGGTCGTCGCACCAACGTCTAGCGCGCCACGAAAGATAAACGGAAAGCAGAGGACGTTATTCACCTGGTTGGGATAGTCCGAGCGGCCGGTGGCCATGATCGCATCGCTGCGCACGGCCTTGACGTCCTCCGGACGGATCTCGGGATTGGGGTTGGCCAGCGCCATGATCAACGGCGAAGGCGCCATCTTGGCCACCATCTCCTTCTTCAGGACGCCACCAGCCGAAAGGCCGAGAAAGACATCGGCGTCAGCGATGACCTCACCCAGCGTGCGCGCGTCGGTGTGCTTGGCATAACGCGCCTTGATCTCGTCCATGTCCTCGACGCGCCCCTCGTACACCAGCCCCTTGATGTCAGTCACCCAGATGTTCTCGACCGGAATACCGAGCATTACCAGCAGATCGAGGCACGCCAGGGCCGCAGCGCCAGCCCCGGAGGTAACCAGCTTTACCTTGTCGAGGTCCTTGCCGAGCAGGTGCAGCCCATTGAGAATCGCCGCCCCGACAACGATCGCCGTGCCATGCTGATCATCGTGGAAAACCGGAATTTTCATCCGTTCGCGCAGTTTCTGCTCGACGTAAAAACACTCCGGCGCCTTGATGTCCTCAAGGTTGATGCCGCCAAAGGTCGGCTCCAGCGAAGCAATGATCTCGACCAGTCTATCGGGATCGCGTTCTTCGACCTCAAGGTCGAAAACGTCGATGTTGGCAAACTTCTTGAACAGTACGGCCTTGCCTTCCATGACCGGCTTGGCCGCCAGCGGACCGATCGCGCCGAGCCCGAGAACCGCCGTCCCGTTGGTGATCACGCCCACCAGATTAGCGCGCGAGGTCAGCGTACTCGCCTCGGCCGGGAAGGCGACGATCTCCTCGCAGGCGGCCGCAACCCCCGGTGAATAAGCCATCGACAGGTCGTACTGGTTGGTCAGTTGCTTGGTTGGCAGTATCGCCACCTTGCCCGGCTTCGGATTGCGGTGGTAAAAGAGGGCGGCTGCACGCAGCTGGTCCTTTTCCTTGCTCATGACTCATTCTCCTGGCAGCGGTTACACGCCACAGCGGATGCATACGGCGCCCCAACGGTCGACCAACGATCAGCCCAGAAGTGCCTCAAACAGCCTTTTCGGCAATGTGGAATTTGGCAATGGATCATCAGTGCGGGTTGGACCTGTGGCATAATTACACAAACACCGACACCCTTGCAGCACCAACGCCCAGCATGCCGACTACCCCCGCCTGCTCCGCGCTTGTTTTTTTCCAGCCGCGACCGACGCGTCGCCCCCGACTGAGCTGGACGGGCCCTTGCGGGTCCGGGCTCCGTTGGCCAGCTTCTGCGCGCGCCACGCCACGGTAAGTTCCGCTCCTCCACCTTCTTTCGAGAGTGATTACCATGAACCAGACTGTTTCCATCAATGCCCCGGACTACGTCAAGCATGAAGGCCTGAAGAAATGGGTTGCCGACATTGCGGCCCTCACCGAGCCCGCCCAGGTTGTCTGGGCCGACGGCTCGCAGGCAGAGTACGATCGGCTCTGCGCTGAGTTGGTCGAAGCCGGCACCTTCACCAAGCTCAAGAAGCGCAAGAACTCCTTCCTCGCCTTTTCCGACCCGTCCGATGTGGCCCGCGTCGAAGACCGCACCTACATCTGTTCCGAGAAAAAGGAAGACGCGGGCCCGACGAATAACTGGGAAGACCCGGCCAAGATGCGCGAGACGCTCAATGGCGTCTTCAAGGGCTGCATGAAGGGTCGCACGATGTACGTGATCCCCTTCTCGATGGGCCCAGTTGGCTCGCCAATCGCCCAGATCGGCGTCGAGATAAGCGACAGCGCCTACGTTGTGGTCAACATGAAGATCATGACCCGCATGGGCAAGGCCGTATTCCCGGTCCTCGGCACCGACGGCACCTTCATTCCTTGCGTGCACTCGATTGGCGCGCCCAAGGAGCCTGGCCAGAAAGATCCGCGCTGGCCGTGCAACCCGACCACCAAGTACATCGTCCATTATCCGGAAACGCGTGAAATCTGGTCCTACGGCTCCGGCTACGGCGGCAACGCGCTGCTCGGCAAGAAGTGCCTGGCCCTGCGCATTGCCTCCAACATGGCGCGTGATGACGGCTGGATGGCCGAGCACATGCTGATCCTGGGGGTCGAATCGCCCGAAGGCAAGAAGCATTACGTCGCTGCAGCCTTCCCGTCGGCCTGCGGCAAGACCAATTTCGCGATGCTCGTCCCACCAGCGACCCTGAGCGGCTGGAAAGTCACTACCATCGGTGACGACATCGCCTGGATCAAGCCGCGCAAGGATGCCAACGGCGTCACCCGTCTCTACGCCATCAACCCGGAAGCAGGCTTCTTCGGCGTGGCGCCGGGCACCAACGACCAGACCAACTACAACGCCATGGCCTCACTGGCCGAGAACACCATCTTCACCAACGTCGCGCTGACCGACGATGGCGACGTGTGGTGGGAAGGCATGGGCCCGCCGCCTGCGCACGCGATCGACTGGCAGGGCAACGACTGGACGCCAGCAATCGCCAAGGAGAAAGGCACCAAGGCGGCGCATCCGAACTCCCGCTTCACGGCCCCGGCCTCGCAGTGCCCGTGTATCGACGAGAACTGGGAGAGCACCGAAGGCGTGCCGATCTCGGCCTTCCTGTTCGGTGGCCGTCGCGCCTCGACGGTGCCGCTGGTCTGCGAAACGGTTGACTGGGACCATGGCGTGTACGCTGCCGCGACGCTTGGCTCGGAAACCACTGCCGCCGCCTTCGGCGCCCAGGGTGTCGTTCGCCGCGACCCCTTCGCCATGCTGCCGTTCTGTGGTTACAACATGGCCGACTACTACAGCCACTGGCTGAAAATGGGCAACGCCGCCGACACGCCGGTACCGATCTTCATGGTCAACTGGTTCCGGATGAACGAAAAAGGCGAGTTCGCATGGCCAGGCTTTGGCGACAACGCGCGTGTCCTCAAGTGGATAATCGACCGCTGCGAAGGAAAAGTTTCTGCCAACAAGACCGCCCTCGGCTGGATGCCCAACTACGAGGATATCGACTGGTCCGGCAGCGACTTTTCCAAGGACGAGTTCGCCAAGGTCACCAGCCTCGACAAGCAGGCTTGGAAGAGTGAACTCGATGGCGTCAAGGAGTGGTTCGAGAAGATGGGCAACAAGCTGCCTCCCAAGCTGGCGACCATCCGCGACGAACTCGAGAAAGGCTTTGCTGCCTGATCAGTGAACCTGGCCTGACCGAGATCATCGGAAAGCCGCCTTCGGGCGGCTTTTTTTGGCCTCGGCCACGCCCAGTCGTTACACTGTTTGCTTTTCCAAGAACCAGCCACCAACCAAGCATGCCGACCTTTCCCGCCAGCCGCCTTGCCAACATCGCCCCCTTCCACGTCATGGAACTGCTGGCCCGCGCCAAAGCGCTGCAAGCCTCAGGGCGCGACATCATCCACATGGAAGTGGGCGAACCCGATTTCCCGACGCCAGAACCGATCATCGCCGCGGCGCAGGCGCAGATCGCCAGCGGCCGTGTGTTCTACACCCCCGCCCTCGGGCTTCCGGAATTGCGTGTGGCCATCGCTGCTTTCTACGCCACCCGCTACGGCATCGAAGTCCCGGCGTCGCGAATAGCAGTCACCGCAGGAGCTTCAGGCGCCTTGCTGCTGAGCATGGCCTGCCTTGCCGAGGCGGGCAGCGAATGGCTGCTCTCCGACCCGGGCTATCCCTGCAACCGCAATTTCGTGCGCAGCTTCGAGGGACGACCGGTCGGCATCCCGGTGTGCGCCGAGAACAACTTCCAGCCAACGCTGGCCGAAGTGGCAGCGCATTGGACGAAACGGACGGCGGGTGCCTTGCTGGCCTCGCCCGCCAACCCCACCGGCACCCTGCTCGATGACGCTGTGTTGGCAGCCATCGCCGACTTTGTGCGCCAGAAAGGTGGGCAACTGGTGGTCGACGAGATCTACCACGGCCTGACCTACGAGCGTGATGCATCAACGGCTCTACAGTTCGGCGAGGACATCTTTGTCGTGCAAAGTTTTTCCAAGTACTTCAACATGACCGGCTGGCGACTGGGCTGGCTGGTCGTTCCCGAGCGCTTCACACGCGACATCGAGAAGCTGGCGCAGAACCTGTTCATCTCGCCCTCGACCCCGGCCCAACACGCGGCGCTGGCCGCATTCGCGCCGGCCACCCTCAGCCTCCTCGAGGAACGGCGCCGGGAATTCAAGCGCCGCCGTGACTTCCTCGCACCGGCGCTGGAAAACCTCGGTTTCCTTCAGGCAGCCAAGCCGGAGGGCGCTTTCTACGTCTACGCCAACTGCTGTGAGCTGACCGACAACAGCGATCGCTTTGCGCGCGACCTGCTCGAGGCAGTCGGCGTGGCGATCACGCCGGGCCTTGACTTCGGTAGCAACCAGCCCGAAAAACACTTGCGCTTTGCCTACACCACCAGCGTCGAACGCCTCGCTGAAGCCGTCGACAGAATTCGCCGCTTTCTCGGTTGACCGCTCACGAAAACCGAACACCTTCGCCGCCCAATGCCGTCAGCGGCAAGCCCCCGGGAAGTCGCCGATTGACGCCAGCCGACGCCAGTCGAAGCAAGGACCGGGGTCGGTCTTGCGACCGGGCGAAATATCGCTGTGACCAACGACGGCCTTGATCGGGTAAGCCAGGCGCAAGGCGCGGATCAACTCCAGAAGCGCGCAGTACTGGGCCGTTTCGAAAGGCAATTCGTCGCAGCCCTCGAGTTCGATACCCAGAGAGAAATCGTTGCAGCGCTGTCGCCCGTTCCAGCTCGACAAACCCGCATGCCAGGCGCGTTTCTCGCAGGAGACGAACTGGATCAGCTCACCGTCGCGACGAAGCAGGAAATGGGCCGAGACCCGCAAGGCGTGGATCTGTGCGAAGTAGGGATGGGCGGAAGGGTCCAGGCGATTGCTGAATAGACGGACGATCCCCTCGCCACCGAACTCTCCCGGTGGCAGGCTGATCGCATGCACGACGATCAGCGACACGACCTCTCCTGCGGGACGCGCATCGTGATTGGCGGATTCGATTCGCCGTGCGCCGGACAACCAACCGTCGGCACCCAGCTCGCCAGCGGCAGCGCCACGCTGCAGCTTCACTCCTCGATACCCAGGCGCTCGATTCGATAGCGCAGGGAACGGAAGCTCACGCCAAGCAGCCTGGCGGCGGCCGTACGATTGAAAGCGGTCTTCGTCAAGGCCTCCAGAATCGCCTGCTTCTCGATACGGTTGATAGTGTCGTCGAGGGTTTCCCCGTCCCGGCCGAGGCTGCCACCAGACACCGCGGTCGGCGCCAGTTGCAGATCGTCAACCACCACCGCATTGTCACCGCACAAGGCGGTGGCACGTTCGAGGATATTTTCGAGTTCGCGTACATTGCCGGGAAAGCTGTAGTTTTCCAGCGCGCGCAAGGCTTGTGGCTCGATACGCGGCGCCTTCTCGCCGCAGATGCGCGCCAGCAGAGCCGCCACCAGCGGCGCCACGTCTTCGTGACGTTCGCGTAACGGCGGCATGCGAAGTTCGATGACGTTCAGCCGGTAGTAAAGATCCTGGCGAAACAGCCCCGTGTCGACGCAGGCCTTGAGGGCCTGATGGGTCGCCGAGATGATGCGCACGTCGACCACTTCTTCGGCGGCACTACCCACCTTGCGAACTTTCTTCTCCTGCACGGCGCGCAACAGCTTTACCTGCATCGCCAATGGCAAATCCGCAACCTCATCGAGAAAGAGCGTCCCTCCTTTAGCGGCTTGGAAGAAACCTTCGCGATCACTATCGGCCCCCGTAAAAGCCCCCTTGCGATAGCCGAAGAACTCGCTCTCCATGAGGTTTTCCGGAATCGCCCCACAATTCACGGGCACGAAGGGCGCCGCACGTCGAGAACTGCGATCATGAATCAGACGCGCTGCGAGTTCCTTTCCGGTTCCCGACTCGCCCGAGATATAGACCGGTGCCTGACTGCGTGCCAGCTTGTCGATCAACTGGCGGACGTTCTCTATTGCCGCCGATGTGCCGATCAGTTGTCCCGACGAGGCGCCCGCATACCCGTCGCTCTCGGCGTCGCTCTGCCGCGGCAAGCGTAGCGCCGACTTGATCAGGCTGCGCAGCTGCTCCAGCGCGACCGGTTTGGCGAGATAGTCAAAAGCGCCCGCCTTGAGCGCAGCAACGGCATTCTGGGCACTGCCAAAGGCCGTGATGACCGCTACCGGCGTCTCCCCGTAACGCTCGCCAATCAACTTGACGATTTCCAGGCCGTCACCGTCGGGCAGACGCATGTCGGTGATGCACAACTGATAGCGCTGCCGGTCGAGAAACACCCGCGCCTCGGCGACGCTTGCCGCACAGTCTGCGGACAAGCCCATACGTGCCACCGTCAGGTCGAGCAATTCACGAATGTCGGCCTCGTCGTCGACCACCAGCACTCTCGCCAACTCGCCGCGCGGACGGCGCTCCGTCTTGACTACTGACACCCTGAAGACCTCCCCAGCAAACGAAAATCGGCACCCGGCCCGGACGCGAGCAGTTCGAGTAGCGCGCCGTTCGCATCACATAACTCGCGTGCGATGTAGAGACCCAGACCGGTCCCGCGATGCTGCGTGGTGAAGAACGGCTCGAAGATGTGTTCGCGCTGCGCCTCGCCAATCCCCTCACCGTCGTCAATCACATGCAATTCCACCTGCGTGTCCGCTTTTCCGTCACAAACAAACAGACGCACACTGCCGGCAACGCGCTGCGAATGACGCAGCGCGTTGCCGAGAAGATTTCCCAGCACCTGATGGAAATGCGAGCGATCGAAACAAATGGCCGCGACGCCCGACAACTCAATTCGCACCACATCAGCCGGCAGTTCCTCCTTGGCCAAATATTCCTCGATCAACAATGGCAAAGTCTCACGCAGGTTGATCAGTTCCCGATAAGTACGATCGCGGCGCCCGAGCTCCAGGACATCGCTGACGATACGCTCGAGCCTCCTAGTATTATCCAGCATGATGCGCAGCAAGCGCTCGTACACCTCGCCGCGCCGTTCCTCACGCAGCAGTTCACCAGCGTGGCTGATCGCGGACAGTGGATTACGGATTTCGTGCGCAATATTGGCCGTCAGGCGCCCGAGTGCAGCCAGCTTCAGCTGTTGCGCCTGCTCCTGCACGCGGCCCAGATCTTCAAGAAAGACCAGCACATCACTTTCCGAACTCTCGGTCGGCGCAAACCGGGCTCGCAGCTGCATGCCACTCGCCGGAACGCGCACCAGCACCACCTCGTCGCTACCGATCCGACACCACTCGACAAAACCGAGCGCCAGTTCGGGCGAATATTCGGCCAACAAATCCTCGCGGTTGCTCTCAAGGCCCAGCACCTGCCTGGCGCGCGGGTTGCTCTGCTTGACCCGACCATCGCGGCGCAGGACCACCACACCGTCCTGCATTTCCTCGATAACCCGCTGACTGATCAGCGTCTGGTTCTTCAGATCGACCCCACGCTGCAGCGCCAGGGCCTCGTTGGCGATTACCCGGCGAGCCAGCAAGCGCGCCGAGATCGCAACCGCGAAGAAGCCGGCACTGAACAGGCCGGCGTGAAAAAACCCGGCCACATCGACATTGTCCTGCAAAGCCCGGTAGGAGTGCTCGAAAAGCACTGCCAGGGTCGCCATTGCCGCGTAGAACAACACCAGGCGCCCCTGCCCGACCAGGCCGGCGCCGGCCAGCGTCACCAGCAGCATCGAGCCCAGACCACTATCCAGACCACCGCCGATATGGATCAGGAGTGTCATTACCAGCACATCGACCAGCACGCTGGCCGTCAACTGGATGGTGGCATGCTGCCGATGGCGAAACGCCAGGATCACTGCCAACGCCGTGCTCAACAGGTACGCGCTGGCCAAGGCCACATGCTGCAGACTCTGGTTCGGACTGAGGATGGGAAAAGCCGAGGGGTAGAGCAAGACCGACGTGAAGAGCAGCGTGGCGACGACGCAGCGGTAGAGGTTGAAGTAGCGTAGCGACTTCCAGTGCGTCTCGGAAAAATGCTCGACGCCGACCATCGCGGTGCTCACGCCGGGCCGCTCAGGCGTCGTTGGACGCGCTATCGTCGAGATGGGCCGCGCAACAGTAATAGCGGCCCCTGACGAGGATACTCTCGCTCACCGGCTGATTGACGCCACAGCGGGTGCACGCCACCATGCGTTCGGCTTCGCGCTGCACTGTGTCATGTCTGTCCGCGCCAGTGCGTGGGGATATGCGCGACTTTCGCCAGAACCACCAGACGACCCAGGCCAGCCCGATTAGCAGTAGATATTTCGTCATTGAGAAGCGAAGACCCGCAGCAGCGAACGATCATCTCGCATTATGGCGCGCGCCGCCACAATCACGGTCACCGCGAGGAGGATTGCGGCTTGTCACAAGGGGATCACACGCTGCCGCGACGGACCAACCGTGCAGCGAAGACCGCAAGGGCCGCGGTGAAAATGTTGGTCGGGGCGAGAGGATTCGAACCTCCGACTCCTGCGTCCCGAACGCAGTACTCTACCAGGCTGAGCTACGCCCCGACCGAGGCGACAACTGCGCTAATAATTTCTAGCGACAGCGAAGAGGCATAATTCTAGCAAGGAATCCTTGTATTGAGAAGCGGGGACGACATCGAGAGCGGCGGCAGCGAGTTCAGCCTCGGCCTTGGCTTTCTGCGTCGCGTATTGCAGCGCGCCGGTTGCACGAATGGCGGCCAGGACCAGCGGAAAATCGTTGCGCCCGCCGTTCTCGATGGCGCTCCGAACACAGGCGGCCTGTTCCGGGTTGCCATTGCGCAAGACAAAAATCAGCGGCAGCGTCGGCTTGCCTTCAGCCAGGTCATCGCCCAGATGCTTGCCGGTTTCGACTTCAGCGCCCGAGTAGTCGAGCACATCGTCAATCAACTGGAACGCGGTGCCCAGATGCACACCGTAAACGGCCATCGCCTTCTCAATCGCGGCGTCACCGCCACCGATGATCGCGCCCAGCTGCGCCGCCGCCTCAAACAACTTGGCGGTCTTGTAGCGAATGACCTGCAGATAGCCACCTTCATCGATGCCGGCATCGTGGCAGTTCATCAACTGCAGGACTTCACCCTCGGCGATGACATTGGTCGCGTCCGATAGCACCCGCATGATGCGCATGTCGTCGACCGCGACCATCATCTGGAAAGCCCGCGAATACAGGAAATCGCCAACCAGCACACTGGCTGAATTCCCGAACAGGGCGTTGGCCGTCTCACGACCGCGCCGCAAGTTTGAGCCATCGACGACATCGTCATGCAACAGGGTCGCCGTATGGATGAATTCGATCACCGCCGCCAACTCGTGCTGATGGCTGCCTCGGTAGCCCAATGCCCCGGCCGACAGCAGCACCAGCGCCGGACGCAGCCTCTTGCCACCGCTCTGAACGATGTACTCGGCGACCTGACGGACCAAAGCAACCTCCGAATGGAGGCGCTGGCGGATCACCGCGTCAACGGCCTTCATGTCCGCCTCGATCAGGCTGTACAACTGCTGCATTCTCACGCGAAGGCACCTTGGCACAAAACCACGGAATCTTAGGCGCCGGCCCGTCTTGCGTCAAGCGGCGGATGGCCCAGGCAAACGCAAACTCTTTGACGGAACAGGAAGATTACGTATAATGCGCGGTTCTTCGTCTCACTTCGTTCAGTTCTTTGGAGTCCAACATGTACGCGGTCATAAAAACCGGTGGCAAGCAATATCGCGTTGTCAACGGCGAAAAATTGAAAATAGAACAGATACCGGCAGACGTTGGCGCAGAAATCACCTTTGACCAGGTTCTCATGCTTGGCGAAGGCGAAACGGTGGTCATTGGCACACCGCTTATCGCCAGCGCCGCGGTCAAGGCTACTGTGCTTTCGCAAGGTCGTCACGACAAGATCCGGATCTTCAAGTTTCGTCGTCGCAAACATTCGCAGAAGCATCAGGGGCATCGCCAGAATTACACCGAAATCCGGGTTGACGCGATTGCCAATGGCGATACCCTCGACCCTGCAGCCTGATTTGAGAGGAGTCTGACACATGGCACACAAGAAAGCTGGCGGCAGCGTACGCAATGGCCGCGATTCCGAAGCAAAACGCCTGGGCGTCAAGCGCTACGGCGGTCAACTGGTGCGCGCGGGCAACATCATCGTCCGCCAACGCGGCACGGCTTTTCACCCGGGCGAAAACATGGGCCTGGGCAAGGATCACACGTTGTTTGCGCTGGTCGATGGGCACGTGCAATTTGCGATCAAAGGCGCCCTGCGCCGGCGCACGGTGAGCATCGTTCCTGCTGCGAAGTGACGCGGCACGCTGGCTAGGGCAACACAGGCCAGCCCAGCAGCGGTACCAAGCCCTATCCCTGGCGGTAGGGCTTTTTTCTTTCACAAGCGGCAAGACGAAAAGAGTGGACCAACGCAGTCATGAAATTTATCGATGAGGCGAGAATTCTTGTTGGCGCCGGTGACGGCGGCAACGGCATCGCTTCGTTCCGGCGCGACAAGTACGAACCCGAAGGCGGCCCGGACGGAGGCGATGGCGGCAATGGCGGCAGCGTTCATTTTGTCGCCGATCGCAACGTCAACACCCTCATCGAATACCGCTACGCACGCCGACACCGCGCTCAGCGCGGACAGAACGGTGGCTCGAGCGACTGCTACGGCAAACGCGGCAAAGACCTGACGCTGCGCGTACCTGTCGGCACCACTATCGCCGATGTCAACAGCAACGAAGTCCTTGCCGACCTGGATGTCGACGGCAAGAAAGTTCTCCTCGCCAAAGGCGGACGCGGAGGCCTCGGCAACATCCATTTCAAATCCAGCGTCAACCGCACGCCGCGCCAATGCACACGCGGCGAGGAAGGCGAGCAGCGCGAATTACGTCTCGAACTGCGCTTGCTGGCCGATGTCGGCTTGCTCGGCCTGCCGAACGCCGGCAAGAGCACCTTCCTGCGCGCCGTCTCGGCGGCACGCCCCAAGGTTGCCGACTACCCGTTCACGACTCTGCAGCCACATCTCGGCGTGGTGCGCGTAGACCACGACCAGAGTTTTGTCATCGCCGACATTCCCGGACTGATCGACGGCGCTGCCGAGGGTGCCGGCCTCGGCATACGCTTCCTCAAACACCTCGCACGAACCCGCCTGCTGCTGCACATTGTCGACCTGGCCCCGCTCGACCCCGACACCGACCCCGTCCGCGACGTCGAAACGATCGTTCGCGAACTCGAGAAGTACGATCCCGAACTCGCCACCAGGCCGCGTTGGCTACTGCTCAACAAGCTTGACCTGATCCCCGAGGACGAACGCGAGCAGCGCATTGCCGACTTCCTGCAGGCCTGCCAGGCAAGTGCGATGGGCATCCCGCATTTTCGCATCAGCGCCATCAGCGGCACAGGGTGTCGCGAACTGACGCGCAAGTTATATGAAGCACTGCAGAAGCTGGCAACGCCGCCCACGGCGGACACAACCGACACCGCCACAAACGCAGCCGCCTTCCCGGACGACCTGTTCGCAGACCATCAGGACAAGGCCTGAAGATGGCCAGCAGCCGCATCGCCATCGCCCGCAGACTGGTCATCAAGGCCGGCTCGGCGCTGATCACCAACAACGGAGAAGGTCTTGATCTTGGCGCTATCGACGAATGGGCGAGACAAATCGCCGAGTTGCGGCTGGCCGGCAAGCAGGTGATTCTGGTCTCGTCGGGGGCCATCGCCTGTGGCATGCAACGTCTTGGCTGGCGTAAACGCCCGCGTGCCGTGCACGAGTTGCAGGCGGCTGCGGCGGTCGGCCAGATGGGGCTGGTGCAGGTCTACGAGCGCGCCTTCGCCAAGTACTCGCTGCACACCGCGCAGGTCCTGCTCACCCATGACGACCTCGCCGACCGCAAGCGCTACCTCAATGCGCGCTCGACCCTGAACTCCTTGTTGCGCTTCGGCGTCGTGCCGATCGTCAACGAAAACGACACGGTAGTCACCGACGAGATCAAGTTTGGTGACAATGACACGCTCGGGGCACTGGTCGCCAACCTCGTCGAAGCCGACTGCCTGATCATTCTCACCGATCAGCAAGGCCTATTCACTGCCGACCCGCGCAAGGATCAGGCAGCCAGCCTGATTAGCGAAGCGCGCGCCGGGATCGCGGCTCTCGAGGCCATGGCTGGTGGAGCCGGCAGCCAATTCGGAACCGGCGGCATGCTGACCAAGGTCATCGCCGCCAAGCGAGCAGCGCGCAGCGGCGCGCATACCGTCATCGCCAGTGGTCGCGAACCGGACGTCATCCTGCGTCTGGCGCGGGGCGAGTCCCTGGGCACGCTGCTGGTCGCCGAAACGCAGCCGCTCACGGCCCGCAAGCAATGGCTTGCCGACCACCTGCAGCTGAACGGCCAACTGATTCTCGACAACGGCGCCATCAATGCCCTGCGCGAGGGGAAAAGCCTCCTGCCAATCGGTGTCGCCGCCGTCCGCGGCGATTTCGAACGTGGCGCCGCAGTGGCCTGCATCGCCAACGAAGGCCACGAGATCGCGCGTGGCCTGATCAACTACGGCAGCAGCGACGCGCGACGCATTGCGCGCCGCGCCAGCCAGGACATCGAGAGCATCCTCGGCTACATCGAGGAGCCCGAGATCATCCACCGCGACAACCTCATTCTCAGCTAGCAAGACCCCGCCGCCAGCACTACCGGGCATAAGCCCAAGCTTGCGAGCCGCGCTACACACCGGCGCTGGCGCGCGCAGCGGCCAAGACGCTGCCGTGCTATGCTCTCGCCCTCCCGAGTGCCGCTCCGGCCGCGAGCAAGTCCATGATCACCCAGCGAAAGCCGCCCATCCCCCCGCCCTGTTCTGGCAGGATCCCAGTTCACAAGTCACGCCAGCCCCTCCAGATGCGGCAAACGGCCAGGCCGACCGGACTGCGGCGGTGAAGGCTGTCGAGCTGTTTTCTGATCAGGCAAGCCGCACGCACTTGGCGACGAACCATCTGGGCAGCTTTGCCGCGTTGTGGTCCCTCGATACCGGCTGGTACGAGGCGCCCAACGAACGGCGTGGCGGCTGGAGCGGCGTCAGTCGACACGTCATGAGCGACGGCAGCGCCATTTTTCTGAAGCGACAGGACAACCATCTCTGCCGAACCTGGCGCCACCCGATCCGCGGCATCCCGACTTTCTATCGCGAGTACCGCAACATCCTGCGCCTCGCCCGCCACCAGATTGGTACGCTTGAGGCCTTATATTATGGCCACCGGCGGGAAGCCGGTCACTGGCAGGCGATTCTCGTCACCCGCGCACTCGACAGCTTCATCAGCCTCGACGAATGGAATAGCACCCATGAGGACAGCACGCCGGCGCAACGCCGAGCGCTGATTACCGCCATTGCCCAGGCTTGCGCGCGCCTGCATCATCATCGCCTGCAGCACAGCTCTCTATACGGAAAGCATATCTTCGTGCCACGCACGACAGGGATGAGTGGCACCTACCCGGAAAAGGATATCCGTTTCATCGACCTGGAAAAATTGCGCCGGGGCAGCAGCCGCGCGCGCGTTAGCGCACATGACCTGGACCAGCTGATGCGCCGCACCGCGGGCTGGAGCGCAGACGACCGCGGCGTTTTCCAGGCCGCCTACCGGCAACAGCGCGACACACTGCAGCGCTGAAGTGGCAAATGCCTTCGCGCTGGCGCGGACGGCAAGCCGCATATCCTGGTCACCGTGCCGGGCTGGCTAGCGCCGCTTCCCTGATCGGCAGGTTCAGCAGCGCGGCCACTGCCGCCAGCGCGATGTCTGCGTACCACATCCACCCGTAGTCGCCGAACTCGGTCAGCGCAAGGCCACCCAGATAGGCGCCAAAGAAGCCGCCGATCTGGTGCGAAAGTAGGGTCATGCCGAACAGCGTCCCCAGATAGCGCACGCCGAAGAGCTTGCCGACGATGGCCGCCGTCGGTGGCACCGTCGCCAGCCAGGTGAAACCCAGGCCAGCGGCGAAGAGATAGAAGGTCAGATCGGTCTTCGGTGCCACCAGGTAGACAGCGATCAGCGCCGCGCGCGAGGCATACATCCAGAACAGAACATATTTGCTCCGATAGCGACCAACCCAGGCACCGGCGTAGAGGCTGCCGAAGATATTGGTCAGTCCGATGATCGCCAGCGACCAGCTGGCGACCGCCGACGGCAAGCCGCAGAGTGCGACCTCGCCCGGCAAATGGGTGACCAGAAAAGCAATATGGAAGCCGCAGCTAAAGAAACCGAGATTGAGCAGCTGGTAGCTGCCGTCGCCGACGGCGCCACGCACGCTCTGCCACAGGCCCGCCTCATCGGCGGCGCGCGCTTGCGGCTCTTCGATCGGCCGCGACACCACCCGCACCAGCGGCGTTGCCGCCAGCGTCATCAGCGCCAGCGACCACATCGCCCCCATCCAGCCGAGCGCCTGGATCAGTGCCTGCAAGATCGGCGCAAAAACAAACTGCCCGAACGATCCGCCAGCATTGATCACCCCAGAAGCGGCCGCACGCGCTGCCGGCGGCAGGCGCTGACTCGAGGCGGCAATCAGAACCGAGAAGCTGCCGGCCCCGGAGCCGATCGCCGAGAACAGGCCGAGCGAAACGATCAAGCCGGCGGTGCTACTCATGAACGGCGTTATCGCACTACCGAAAGCGAGCAGCAGCAGCCCGCCAAGCAGCACCCGTCCCGGCCCGTAGCGGTCGGCGACAGCGCCGGCGAGTGGCTGAATGGCACCCCAGGTGAATTGCCCGACGGCCATCGCCAGGCTGATCGCTACGACGCCAAGGCCGGTCGTGGTATTCAGCGGCGAGAGAAAAAGCCCGAGTGACTGCCGGGCGCCCATGGTCACCATCAGGATGCCGGCAGCCGACAGCGTGATTGCCCACAAGGCGGGTTGATTGAGAGTGCGGAACATCGGTCGGCTCGCGGTCGGGCGGAAGCACGGATTGTAGAACGAGTCGGCTCCACTTAGCGTCGACAATGGCGACCTATCGACTGCGCGTGAGCCTTGCCAGCGCAGCGGTAGCCCAAGAACCCGGCGGCACATCTGGCTGTTGCCCGAGTGCTGCTGATGGTGAACGCCAGCCCGTCACCGTCGCTCTTGACGAGCGCTTCACCAGTACCGAGCAGATTGCGAACATGCACGGCATTGAGATTGCCCACGACACGCCCGACAAGAAAGAAGCTCTGGCCAGATTCCTCGAGCCACATATCAGCCACCTTGCGTACGCGTCCAGCGACACGGCGGAGCTGCGCTGTCGTCACGCGTCACGTAAGGTCCAGAAACAAAAAAACCCGAATAATCGGGGCTTTGGCGGGGGTCGTGCAAGCTTCTGGCGGGTCTGCAGGTATCGCTAGAGATTACAGAACAGCATATCGAATTCGACTTCACTATCCGACTGCCGTGGTCGATGATCGCTGTCGGGACGAGTGAAACGGATATTCAGTGCATACTTGTTGGCACTGATTTCCGGGATGTAGGGATCGTCGAGCTTCAGGGAAATGCGTACCATCTGCGAGCTGCTGCCCCCGAGCATCATCTGGAAAGCACCATTGGCCGCCACGTGATGTTCGGCACGACCACTCGCGCGCAACAAGCGCAGAACGATGGCCAGGGCATCACGCAAAGGCAACATCGGTTGCAGCCAGCCCAGCAGGGCTTCACGCCGTGCGCCAGGCTCCTGATGCCGCCAGTAGTGGTACGACGGCAGGTCGAACTGGCAAACGCCACCGGGAATACTGGCGCGACTCTTGATACTCATCAGCCAGTCGTTGTCGCGCAGATGCTGACCAATCTTGCCGGTCATGGCAAGCAGCGCCGCCGACGCCTGCTCGATCTCCTGCAGGGCCACGTTAAGGGCTTCTTCCGAAATTTCCGGATTGTTGCGATAGGCGAGAAGACTTTGCCGTTGTCGTTCCAACTCCTGAATCAAGTCCATTTTCAGATCGGCACGCCCGGCCACATCGAGAATCTCGAACAGCGTCAGCAGCGCGACGTGGTGCTCGTGCGACCCGTCCGGCTGCATGAAGCTGCCGACCTTCTGGAATAAGTCCTCCAGACGCAACAGGGTGCGTATGCGTTCATTGAAAGGATATTCGTAGGTAATCACACTTCCGCCAACGTCAGAAACGGGAATTTTCGATAATTCTGAGGCATTTGCGAGAAAACCTCAACGCCCCGCATGAAGTTTGGCACTGGCCAGCTCGAGATAGCGCTGGTGCAGACCATCGATCTCGGGCAGCAAGGCGTCCAATCCACCATCGTTGAGCAGCACATCGTCGGCCACCTCCCGCCGCTGCGCACGCGTCGCCTGCGCAGCCATGATCGCCTGCACAGCCTCAACGCTCAGGCCGCTTCGCGCCGTGACCCGCGTAATCTGTAGGGCTTCGTCGCAATCGATGACCAGCACTCGGTCGGCGCGCCGGCGATAGCTCGCGGTTTCGACCAGCAAGGGCACCACCAGGAGGACGTAGGGTGCATTCTCGGCGGCGGCGCAGCAGGCTTCGCTGTGCAGCCGAATCAGCGGATGCAGGATCTCTTCGAGCTTGCTCTTGGCCACCGGATCGGCGAAGGCCAGGCGACGCATGGCAGTCCGATCGAGGCCACCATCGGCACGCAAGACGGCGTTGCCGAACGCCGCTTGGATGGCGGGCATCGCCGCACCCTGGGGGCCGCTCAGATCATGGGCAATGGCGTCGGTATCGACGAGCACCGCGCCACGCGCGGCGAAAAGCTCGGCGACCGTCGTCTTGCCGCTGCCGATGCCACCGGTCAAAGCGACCACAAAGCTCATGGTTTCGCCTCCGCTGCTGCCGAACAGGGGGCCGCGTCGGCCTTCGGCATAAGCCCAAGAATCGCCGCACGCACTGCGCCCATTTCCGCCGCAGGGCCCTGGATCTCGAGCGCACTGAATTGCGGCGCACTCCGGCGCTCGCCCACTCGGGCCGAGCGTACTCCCTTGGCGCGTAGCGCTTCGAGCCGCGTCATGGCGGCGTCCTCGCCGCGATAGGTGCCCAGGGAAACAGCCAACGGGCTGGAACCGCTGCTCGGCACAATGAAATAATCCTTTACACCGAGCTCCTGCAACTCGGCCACTTTCCGGTTGGCTTCCTCCCGGCTGGCAAGCGGAGGAATGAACACCCAATAGCCGGTGATCTCGCTGGCGCTACGACGTTTCGCCGTGAACGCTGAAAAGCGCTCCGCCAGCAGACGTTCCACCTCATCCGCGTCGCTGACAGCCAGTTTGCTCCATAGCTGACAGCTTTCTACAGGCTTCTTGTCGCTCTCGTCATCGACCACTTGCGCGACCACTTTCTCGACCTCCGTTTTTCTGTTTGTCGCCGGCGGCGGCTCGCCACGCGACACGATACGCACGCGCTCCGGCAGCAGTTGCTGGGCAAGGCGCCGTGCGTCGGGATTGGCCGACGCACCCAGGTAGCCCTGTGTCCATGCGAACAAAAGTAGATTGGCGAGCAGCAGCAGGAAAACGGCGATGCGCATCGAGACGGTCATCCAAGCTTGGGCAGGTGTTCGAGTGAAGCCCGGATGGCTTCAGCCGGGTATTCGAAATCATCGAGTTCCCCAGCCAAATACCGGTCGTAAGCAGCCATGTCGAAATGCCCGTGACCGGTGAGGTTGACAAAGATCGTCTTCGTTTCGCCAGTCAGCTTGCAGCGCAAAGCCTCGTCGATCGCCGCCCGCAGAGCATGATTCGACTCGGGGGCGGGAATGATCCCCTCGGCGCAAGCAAACATGACACCGGCTTCAAAAGTGGCGAGCTGTGCAACCGCAAGCGCCTCGATCAAGCCCTCGTGATGGAGCTGCGAGACCAGCGGCGAATCCCCATGGTAACGCAATCCGCCAGCATGTATTCCTGGCGGCATGTAGTCATGCCCCAGGGTGTACATCTTCATCAAGGGCGTGAAGCCCGAAGCATCCCCGAAATCATAGGCGTAGGCACCGCGAGTCAAGCTCGGGCACGAGGTCGGCTCGACGGCCACCAGCCGTGTCAGGCGACCGTTTCGGCCACCGGCAGCATTATCGGCGATGAACGGAAAGGCCACGCCCGCAAACGACGATCCGCCGCCACAGGGCGCAAAAATGACGTCCGGCCAATCACCGACCTTGGCGAACTGCTTCTTGGCTTCCTGGCCGATGATCGTCTGATGAAGCGCCACGTGATTGAGCACCGAACCAAGCGCGTAACTGGTATCGGCGCGCCCGGCCGCCTCTTCGACGGCCTCTGAAATGGCAATCCCGAGCGAACCCTGGTTGTCGGGATCGCTGGCCAGCAGATCGCGTCCGGTCTGCGTCATCGGCGACGGGCTGGCAAATACCTCGGCACCCCAGGTCTGCATCATCGAACGCCGGAAGGGTTTCTGCTGGTAGCTGACCTTGACCATGTACACCCGCACCTCAAGGCCAAACATCTGGCCGGCGAAGGCCATCGAACAACCCCATTGGCCAGCACCGGTCTCGGTGGTGATCCGTTTGATTCCCGCCTGCTGGTTGTAGAAAGCCTGCGGTACGGCGGTATTGGGCTTGTGCGAACCAGCCGGGGAAACCCCCTCGTACTTGTAGTAAATCCTGGCCGGGGTGCCGAGCACTTCCTCGAGTCGACGAGCACGAATCAAGGGCGACGGACGCCACAGCCGGTAGATTTCGCGGACCGGCTCGGGAATCGGAATCCAGCGCTCGCGCGACATTTCCTGCTCGATGATCGCCGCCGGAAAGATCGCTCCCATCTGCTCCGCTGAAACCACCTGGCCATCCGCGGCGAGCGGCGGCGGAGGCGGTGTCGGCAGGTCGGCGACCACGTTATACCAGTGCGTCGGAATCTCGGACTGATCGAGGGTAATGTGCAGCGATTCCACGGAAGCTCCCCTTGTTCTTCTTGTTCAGCGAATCACCGAAGTATACCCCGGGATACCCTGGCGATCCGCTTCAGTCATCGGCGCTGGCAACGCCGTGCGACGTCAGGCGCCGGGCGCAGTGAAGCTGGTACTGGTCCTGGTAACCACGCCATCGTTGTTGAAGTGGACGTTGAAATACCAGGTCATGCCCGGCTCGACCTTGGTCTTCCAGTCCCACACCTTTTCCTGTTTCAGTGAAAAGTACAACTCGTGCGCCGGTCGGCCGAGCAGGTAACGCACCTCGTCGCTGCTCATGCCCGGCCGAACCTTGGCGAAGTTCTCCTCGGTCAGCACCTGCCGAACTTCGCGCAAGAGGTTGTCCGGAGCGATGACCAGCATGTAGTTGACGATGCCCTCGGGCGTGCGCGGATACTCCCAGACCCGCGTACCGTCGGTTTCCACCCACTCCAGGCTTGGCTCGCCCATCAGCTTGCGCACCTCATCGGCGCTGGTGATGCCGGGCTTGAGCTTGCTCAGCTTGTCGGCGTCGCATGCCGAGAACGCAAGAGCGAGCAATCCTGAAAGAAAGACACCTAGCAAGAGTTTGATCGACATGTTTTGCTGCGCTCCACTCACAGCGGCTAGAATCGCTGCCACGAAGCCACGAGTATAGACGACACAAGCACATGGAGGACTGGTGAGCCCGAGCGACTCCGCGACTAACGCTCATGACATTCGAGACGCCCCAGATGATGAAAGTCATGACCGTTTTCCCTCTTCCCTTGCAGTGGGGATTCCAGCTTGCACGCCGGAATCGTTCGCCGGGCAAGGAGCATGCTCCCTGAATTCCCCGCCTCACCCCGCGAGGGGAGAAGGGAGTTTCGTGAGTGGCGTACGCGACTTTCACGTCAAGCAAGCCACCACAACACAGTCGGCAAGCGTGCCGGACGCGACCGCCAGGATGGACCTTGAACGCGAGCCAGCGTAACTACCCACCCGCCTCCCTCGCCTGGAGTGTCTGGGGGCTGGGCGCTCTGCTCTATCTGATCGGTTTCTACCAGCGCGTCGCACCGGCGGTAATGACCGACCAGCTGATGATCGACTTCTCGATCGGGGCCACCGAACTCGGTAATCTTTCCGCCTTCTATTTCTACTCCTATGTGCTCATGCAGATCCCGACCGGGATCATCGCCGACCGTTGGGGACCTCGCCGTCTGCTGACGGCGGGTGCGCTGCTCGCGGCACTCGGCAGCATGCTGTTCGCCAGCGCCCCGGATCTGTGGTGGGCAAATAGCGGACGCTTGCTGATCGGCGCCTCGGTCGCAGTCGCCTTTGTCTCGATGCTCAAGCTGGCCAGCCACTGGTTCGCACCCCAGCAGTTCGCGCTCGCCTCCGGGCTGGCACTGGTCTTCGGCGTCGTCGGCGGGGTGATTGCCGGCGTCCCCTTGCGAATGCTGATCGAAGCTTGGGGCTGGCGTTCGGTGATGGGCGTCACGGCAGCGCTGACCGCCCTGCTGGCAGTCGCCATCTGGCTGCGCGTGCGCGACGACCCAGTCGACTTCGCCTACGAAAGCCATGCGCCAACGGCACACGGCAGCGGCCATCACGGCTCGATCCTGCGCGGCATGGCCGAAGTACTTTCCTACCGCAACACTTGGATTCTGCTGATCACCCCGATTGGCATCGCCGGATCCGTGCTCACTTTCGCCGGCCTGTGGGGCGTCCCCTTTTTGCGCCAGGTACATGGCCTCGACACCCGCAGCGCGGCGGCGGTCACCTCGTTGCTGCTGATCGCCTGGGCGGTCGGCGGGCCTGTCCTCGGTACCCTCTCGCAGCGCATGGGCCGCCGCCGGCCGCTCTACGTCTGGACGACCGCCGCTGCGCTCGCCGGCTGGCTGGTGGTCATTTTCGCGCCGCTACCGATCTGGCTGCTGGTCGTCACCCTGCTGTTCACCGGCCTGGTCTCGGGCAACCTGATCATCGGCTTCGCTTTCGCCAAGGAATCGGTGCCGGCACGCCTCATGGGCACCGCTTCGGGAATCTGCAACATGGGGCCGCTACTCGGCGGCATGTTGCTGCAACCGGCGGTCGGCTGGGTACTCGACGACAATTGGCTGGGCGCCACGGCGGCTGGCGTCCGCGTGTACGACGCCGCCGCGTATCAGGCCGGATTCAGCCTGATGGCCGGCTGCCTAGTCGTTTCGCTGTGCCTGATCCCATTTGCCAGGGAGACTGCTTGCCAGCAGAGCACATGACGCGGCGCCAATACGCTGCCAGTAGTGGGTCGCGGTCGCCGCAGCGCCGAGCAGGCTCAGGCCCGCCATGCCGAGCGCCAGGCTCAGGGCCGATTCGCAGAGCACGGGCGCAATCAGGGCGGCAGCGAGCACATTGACGGCAGCCTGCACGAACGCCTGGCAGGAAGCGGCAAGACCGCGCTGTTCGGGGAACATGTCCAGCGCCAGCAGGGTCAGGCTGGGGAGTTGCAGAGACATGCCAAAGGTGAAGACAAACAGCGGCAACACGCTCCACGGCAGCGCCGCTGCGCTGCTCAGATTCCAGCCCACGTTAAACGCCGCTGCCACTCCCATTACCAGGTAGCCGATGGCAATCGTCCCGGCGCGTGAAAGCCGGGTGGCAAGCACGCTCGACAGGCACGCGCCAAGCACCAGGCCGCTCATCGCCGGCCCGAAGAGCCACAGGAAACCGGTGGCCGAAACGCCTAGATGATGGACCAGGAAGACCGGCGCCGACAGCACGTAGATGAAGAATGCGGCGAAGTTGAAGGCCAGCGCGCCACAGATCAACAGGAAGGACGGCGCGCCGAGCAGACTACGGTATGCGCTTGCCAGGTAGTCGACGCGCAGCGACTGGCGGCGGTGCTCGGGCAGTGTTTCCGGGAGAAACTTCCAGCAAGCCAGCCACAGGGCACCGCTGAGGAAAACCAGGAGCGCAAATACCGCCCGCCAGCCAAACCAGGTCTGCAGCCAACCGCCAAGCAGCGGGGCGATCATTGGCGCCAGGGCAAACATGATCATGATCTGCGCAATCAGCCGCTGCGCCGGCGCGCCGTCGTAGAGATCGCGAATGATCGCCCGGCAGACGATCATGCCGGCACCCGCGGTCATCCCCTGCAAGGCGCGCAGCAGCCACAGGTCTTCGATGCGAGTGACGAAGACACAACCCAGCGAGGCCAGCACAAAGAGCGCCACCGCCACCAGGATGACCCGGCGCCGACCGAACGCGTCGGAGATCGGGCCATGCCACAGCGTCATCAGAGCAAAGGGCAACAGGAAAGCGGTCAGCGTTTGCTGGACTTGCTGCGGCGTCGCCAGTAGCGACTCGCCAATTGCCCCGAATGAGGGCAGATAGGTGTCGATAGAGAAGGGACCCAGCGTGGCCAGAGCGGCCAGCACGGGGGCGATGCCGCGCGGTGCGGGCAAGGTTTCCGAATCAAGCACGTCATTCTTTCGCTATCCGACGGTACTGCACGGCCTCAGCAACATGCTGCGCCTCGATCGTACCAACCCCTGTTATATCGGCAATGGTACGGGCCAGCTTTAGCAGACGATGGTAAGCGCGGGCGGAAAGATCGAAGCGCCTGATGGCCTGTTTGAGCAAGGCGGCAGCGGCCGCTTGAGGCTGGCAGAAGTCGTCAATTTCCCGGCTCGTCAAATGCGCGTTGGCTTTGCCCTGACGCTTGATCTGCAGCTCCCGCGCCAGTGCGACACGGCAACGAACGACCGCCGACGCTTCGCCATCCGGCAGTCCTTGCAGCGCTTCGGCTGGCAGGGCGGGAACCTCGATCTGCACATCGATGCGGTCGAGCAGCGGCCCGGAGAGCCGGCCCCGATAGCGCCGCACCTGCTCGGCAGTGCACCGGCAGCGGCCAGCCGAATCGCCATGATATCCGCATGGACAGGGGTTCATCGCCGCGACCAACTGAAACTGGGCCGGAAACTCTGCCTGGCGGGCAGCGCGCGAGATGTGAATCCGACCGCTGTCGAGCGGCTCGCGCAGCGCCTCCAGTACGCGCCGATCGAACTCGGGAATTTCATCCAGGAAGAGAACACCCTGATGCGCCAGTGAGATCTCGCCGGGACGGGGTAGGCTACCGCCACCGACCAGTGCAGCCGAGGAAGCGGTGTGATGTGGCGCGCGGTAGGGATGGCGGCGGAAGAGCTCGGGGCGAAACTGTCCGGCCAGGGACAAGACGGCGGCCGACTCCAGCGCGGCGGCCAGGGTCATCGGCGGTAGCAAGCCCGGCAAACGGCTGGCGAGCATCGACTTGCCGGTGCCTGGCGGGCCGGACAGCAAGATCGAATGTGCGCCTGCAGCCGCGATCTCGAGCGCGCGTTTGGCCTGTGCCTGCCCACGCACCTCAGCCAAATCGGGATAGTCACTGCCGACGGCGGTGCTTCCCTCCTCGGGCAGGCATTCGGCCAAGACCCCCTGCCCGGTGAGGTGGGCACACACCTCGAGCAAGGTATTGGCGGCCAGCACCCGCACCTGGCTGGCCAGCGCGGCCTCGCGCGCACTGCTGGCCGGCAGGACAAAGCTCCGCCCCCGACTACCGGCTGCGAGAACCATTGCCAGAGCGCCACGGATCGAGCGCAGTTCACCCGAGAGCGACAGTTCGCCCGCGAATTCGTGGTCGGCCAGCGCGGCGGCGGGAATCTGTCCCGAAGCCGCCAGGATGCCAAGCGCGATCGGCAAGTCGAAGCGGCCGGATTCCTTCGGCAGGTCGGCCGGCGCGAGGTTGACCGTGATTCGCTTGCTGGGGAAGGCAAAACCCGAGTTCTGCAGCGCCGCCCTGACCCGATCGCGCGCTTCCTTGACCTCGGTATCCGGCAAGCCGACCAGCGTGACGCTGGGCAGCCCCCCCGCGAGATGCACCTCGACGGCTACTTCCGGGGCAGAAAGGCCGTCCAGTCCCCGGCTATGAACAATGGCAAGCGACATCGTGGGCGATCGTCAATGCCGGCCATGGACCATGGGACGCAGAGACCAGCAGGCGGAAAGCGAAGCTGGGCGCCGACCTTCCCTGCTCAGGCCGAGGAGTCGGGTGGGTTTTCCAGCTGCTCCAGTCGCGCCTCGAGGGCTTTCAGCTTTTCGCGGGTGCGCTGCAGAACCTGCGTCTGAATATCGAACTCCTCGCGACTGACCAGATCGAGCCTGCTGAAGAAGCTGGCGAGCAGCGCACGTGCGTTCTTGTCGATGTCCGCAGCAGGACTGGCCGCGATGATGCCACCCAAGCGGGCGCCAAGGTCTTCGAGAATTCTGGGGTCGAGCATGGGAATCACCGACGGGCTTTGGTTTCTGAGTGCGCCGAGTTTAGCACAGGCGCGCCATGCAACCGGACACGTGCCACGGACCACGCACCACCATGGTGCGCTGGCGTATAAAGGCTGCGCTATCGCAGTGCAACAAGCAGAGATGGGCGCTGCACAGAGCGCGCAGACTATTGATTCTACGCACAAAACAATCCTGGCACGAAAGATGCTTTTTCCTGATTGGCAATTCTTTTCTTTGGTCGCTTTGTTTGAGGGCTCACACATGAACGACAGTGCTCCTGCACCGATGACTGCCACCTCATGGCTGCTACGCAGAGCCCAGGCCATTCCTCAACAGAAGACGCCGCAAGGCCGGTCGAGCGCAGCGTCTGGACAATTTTTGTTTCAACCGGAGAGGCTTCGCCCTCTCCTGACATGGAGTGCAAGATGAAACTGATTACCGCCATCATCAAGCCGTTCAAGCTTGACGAAGTACGAGAAGCGCTGTCGGCGATCGGCGTGCAGGGCATCACGGTCACCGAAGTCAAAGGCTTCGGACGGCAGAAAGGCCATACCGAGTTGTATCGTGGTGCCGAGTACGTGGTTGATTTTCTGCCGAAAGTGAAAGTCGAAGCGGCGATTCGCGACGACCTCCTTGAACAGGTGATCGAGGCCATTGAAAAATCCGCCAGCACCGGCAAGATCGGCGACGGCAAGATCTTCGTCTCGACCATTGAAGAAGTCATTCGTATCCGCACCGGCGAAACCGGTGAGGAAGCCCTGTGAGGAGCCTGTCATGAAACACGTCTTTACCATCCTCGCCCTGCTCGGAGCAGTCGCCATCGGCAACCCGGCCTGGGCTGACGAGACCCCTGCCGGGGCCAGCACGACGAGTTCTGCGCTGATGCTGGCGCAGGCACCGTCAGCAACCGAAGAAATTGCTGCCGCCAGCACCACAGCTGCTGCCGCAGCTGACGTCGCAGCTGACGTCGCAGCCGAACCGGTGCTCAACAAGGCCGACAACGCCTGGATCATGGTCTGCGCGGCGCTGGTCATCCTGATGTCGCTGCCCGGCTTGGCCCTCTTCTATGGAGGGCTGGTGCGCACCAAGAACATGCTCTCGGTGCTGATGCAGGTCTTCGTGACCTTCTCGCTGATCAGCGTGCTATGGGTGGTCTATGGCTACTCGCTGGCTTTCACTGAAGGCGGCAGTTTCTTCGGGGTGCTCGACAAAGTGTTCCTGTCAGGAATCACCGCCGACTCCCTTGGCGCCACCTTCTCCAAGGGCGTGTACATCTCCGAGTTGACCTTCGTCATCTTCCAGGGCGCTTTCGCGGCGATCACCTGCTGCCTGATCGTCGGCGCCTTCGCCGAGCGCGCCAAGTTTGCCGCGATCCTGCTTTTCATGATCATCTGGTTCACTTTGTCCTACGCCCCGATGGCGCACATGGTGTGGTACTGGGCAGGTCCGGACGCCTACGTCGACGCTGCCGCCGCTGAAGCGGCCGGAGCGACCGCGGGCTTCCTGTTCCAGAAAGGCGCGCTGGACTTCGCCGGAGGCACCGTGGTGCACATCAACGCGGCGGTTGCCGGTCTGGTCGGGGCGGTGATGATCGGCAAGCGAATCGGCTATGGCCGCGAATCGATGGCCCCGCACAGCCTCACCTTCACCATGATCGGCGCCTCGCTGCTGTGGGTCGGCTGGTTCGGCTTCAACGCCGGCTCGGCGCTCGAAGCCAGCGGTGGCTCGGCACTGGCGATGGTCAACACCTGGTTGGCAACCGCTTGCGCGACGATGTCCTGGATGCTCGCCGAATGGCTGCTCAAGGGCAAGCCTTCGATGCTCGGTGCGGCTTCCGGAGCGGTCGCAGGGCTGGTGGCAATCACCCCGGCAGCCGGCTTCGTCGGCGTCATGGGCGCCATCATCATCGGCCTGCTGGCTGGTGTGGTCTGCCTGTGGGGCGTCAATGGATTGAAGCACCTGCTCGGTGCCGACGATTCCCTCGACGTCTTCGGCGTGCATGGCGTTGGCGGCATTCTCGGTGCCATCCTGACCGGCGTCTTTGCAGCGCCCTCGCTCGGCGGCACCGGCGTCTATGACTATGTCGCCAACGCCGTCGGCGACTACGACATGAGCGCCCAGGTGATCAGCCAGTTGTGGGGCGTCGGCACGGCGATCGTCTGGTCGGGCATCGTTTCGGTGGTGGCTTTCAAAGTGGTCGACCTGCTCATCGGTCTGCGGGTCCCGGAAGACGAGGAACGCGAAGGCCTCGACATCACCTCACACGGCGAATCGGCCTACCACTACTGAGCCCATCGGCTTTAACGGTCATGACAGTCGAGACACCCCAGATGATGAAAGTCATGACCGTTTCCCCCTCTTCCCTTACAGTGGGGATTCCGGCTTGCACGCCGGAATCGTTCGCCGGGCAGGGAGGATGCTCCCTGAATTCCCCGCCTCACCCCGCGAGGGGAGCAGGAAGCTTCGTGAGTCGCTAGCGCGACTTGCACACTAAAGGACTCTCCCCTTCGGGCGCCCAAGTGGCGCCCGCTTTTTTTGGGGTACGAGACGGACAGCCGACGACGTGGATTGCGCAGCCAATTCGTCCACCAGCAGGCCGCAGCAAACACCAGCCCTCGATTCCTGGCGCCGGATCCCGTACTCTAAGCAATTCTGTAGCACCTTAAACTGCCCGGCCAGGCCCGGGATCACTTCAGCGGGAGCAGCAATGGCTTTTCTGAGCTGGCGAGACCAGTATCGCGTCGGGGTCACCGACATTGATCAGGAGCATCGTTATCTTTTCGGGCTGATCAACGAGTTCCACGACAAACACCGCGGCGGCGCTGATGATAAGGCGCTGGAGCAGATCCTCAACCGACTGGTCCAGTATTCTGAAGAGCATTTTCGCCACGAGGAGGAAACCATGCTGGCGAGTGAGTATCCGCTTCACGCCGAACATTGCGCGCTCCACGAGGCCCTCTTCATGACGCTTTTTCGTCTCTCCGAAGAACTGGCGGCCGGCTCTTTGCGAATCGACAGGGACACGCATCGCTTCCTCCGCGCCTGGTTGGTCCAACACATCCTCAAGCATGATCTGGCGTTTAGCGATTATCTGGCGCAAAGAGCGAAAGCGACGCCGGCCATTGACCACAACACCGCTGCCGCGAGCGCAGAAGAATAAGCCGCTTGCTTTGCCGTACCCGGGCACTTCTCGGCGCTGTTTAATCTGAAGTTCCTGCCAAACGACGACCTCTTTCCACTATCTTTCAATCACTTGCTTTGAAATCTGACTTCCGGCTTCTGACTACACCGTGATCTGTTCCAGGAGTTTCATGGCACGCTGTTGTTTGGCGGAGGGGGTGGTCAGGATGTCGAAGCTTGGCGCATCTGCTGCGGCCAGGGGTGTGCGGCAGGTATTGCGCACCAGGGTCGCCAGGTCGGCCATCAAGGTCGAGAAGCTGTGCACCGGTGTGCCATCGTCAAGAATGTGCTGGGAGACTTTGGCCAGCGCGGTTTCGGAGCGCGTCGCCGGCGCCACCGGGTCGCGGGTCGCCTTGGCCTGCTGATCGGTATCGGCGAACATCAGTTCGCGCCAAGCCTCGCGCATGTGCCACTCGACGTAGTACGCAAGCATGCACAGGAAGATGTGCGCACGCACCCGATCCGCGAGACGGTGATGAATTGGACGGACCTTCAGGTCAATCGTCTTGAGTGAGCGGAAAGCGCGCTCGACATTGGCCAGCGACTTGTAGTTGCGCACACAGTCAGCCCCGGCCATTTCCGCGGCCGGTAGCGACGTGCGAATGATGTACAGGCCGTCCAGCGCCGCTTCCGCAGCGATACTGTCGGCCTTGCGCGTGAAGGAAAAGCTTGTCTCGTCGATCAGCAGTTCGAAATGCTTGGCGACCTTGTACTGATTGACCACTTTACCGACGCACACGCCAATCGCATCCTGGCCGGCGAGCCGCCCGCCGGCCACTCGCACCTTGATCGCTTCGAGCTTGTTCTCGGTCGCACACAGCAAGGCTTCACGTTTGTGCGCGCGCAGCTTGGCCAGCTGCGGGTTTCGGCAGGCCACCAGGCGTTCGCCGGGATAGTCCGGCGAGCTCAGTTCGAGCAGATTGCGCTCGTCAAACAAGCCCAGCTGCAACTGTCCCTGTTCGATCAATGGGCGGATCGAGACCCCCTTGAGCGCCGTGATCCAGCCGATGCCGTCGCTGTCGCGCATCTCCTGGATCGCCTTTTGCGAGATCATTCCCCGATCGCCCACCATCACCATACGTTCGACGCCGAAGCTTGTGCGCAGGCGCTGTACTTCAGGCAGGAAGGTCGTGCTGTCCGCCGTATTGCCTTCATGCACCGACACCGCCACGGGACAGCCCCGCGCATCGGTGAGCAAGCCGTAGTTGACCTGCAGCATGCCGTGCTTACCATCGCGGTTGTAGCCGCGCTTGGCCAGCGGGCAGGTGGTCCCCTCGAAGTAGCTCGACGACAGGTCGTAGAGCACCAGGCCGCCGGCGCTCAAATGGCGCTTGGCAAGCTTCTTCTCGATCGTCGCCTGGCGTTGCAGCAGCCAGTCCATCGCCGCGTA
>JEMX01000053.1:309-28238 GCA_000585055.1 Candidatus Accumulibacter appositus | reverse complement strand
TCGCTCACCGCGAAGTCCTCGGCCAGCGTCGTCGTGTGCCACCAGCGGGTCGTGGCCAGCTTCGTTTGCGGCGCCACGATGCGCGAAGCGATCATCGCCAGCACCAGATCACGCTCGCGGCACGGCTTGCTGGCAATCAACGACGCGAATCCCAGGCGTTGCATGGCCATCGACACGGCCTGCACCTGTCCGTGGGCGCGCGAGCGCTCGATCTCGAAGGCCTTTGCCAGCGGCACAAAGGTTTCGCCCTGCAATGATCGACGAATGATATCGATCAGCGCATCGGGCAGATGCGACAGATTGCCCAGTGTCTCGTTCTTGACCATGCCGCCTTCGCGATAACTGCGACGCAGCAGGTGGGTATGATAGACCCGATCCTTGTACTTGCGGGTCGTAGTGACGACGTGAGCGGTTCCAGTGCGAGCAGGCATGCTCATAAATATAGAACACAAACCAGCGTATGTCAATACGCGTTAGTGACTACAAATAGAAGCCGGAAAACCGCCTTCTCGAACGACTTTCTCAGAAAAAACAGAGGCTTGGCGCCTCGATCGCAGTTGCGAGCGCTCGGAACTTCAGTTTAATCCTTGAACCGAAGCGCCGTCTGTGCCACATTTCGCGTCTTGTGCACGCCTATTCGGTCCGCTGAGCCGCCATCTGCAGCCCGTCGAAAGACCAACGATCAAGCGCAGCAAAAACAGGGAGAGAACATGAAATACGTGATTTGGGTACTCTGGCCGGCGTTCATCGCCGCCGGAATCGCCGAAACGATCTTCTTTACGATGATCGACCCGGAGCAGTTGTACCTCTTCGGACAACGCGTCGAGTGGTCGGTAACCGCCACCTACTCGACGGGTTTTCTGCTTTTCTGGCTGGTCTGCATCGGCTCAAGCCTGATGACCTATCTGATGATGCCCAAAGACGCCAAGGAGGCGCTGATGAAAGCGGCCGGCGAGCGTGACGACCTCGCACGACCGAAGCGCCGGGAGCCAGGCAACGTCCATCGCTAAGTCGGTCGCTAAATCAAAGACAAACCGCTCTCCAGGTCGTTCTGCAGGTCGACGACTGCTTCGAGACCGACGGCAATACGCAGCAAATCCTCACTGACGCCAGCCGCCGCCCGCTGCTCTGGCGTGATACGGCCGTGTGTCGTCGAGGCCGGATGGGTGAGCGTGGTCTTGGTATCGCCGAGGTTGGCGGTGATCGACAGCAGACGACAGCTATCGACCACTTTCCAGGCTTCCTGGCGCGCGCCCTTGACGGTGAAGGAAACGATCGCTCCACCGCTTTTCTGCTGCCGACAGGCCAGCTCGAACTGTGGATGCGAAGGCAGGCCAGGATAGTAGACACGCGCCACCCGCGGGTGCTGCTCCAGCCACTGCGCGAGTTGCAACGCTTTCGCCGACTGTGCCTGCATACGAATCTGTAGCGTCTCCAGGCCTTTCAGCAGCACCCAGGCGTTGAAGGCCGAAAGCGTCGGGCCAGCAGTGCGCAGGAACTTGAACACCTCGTCGGTCAGTACTTTCGGCCCGGCAACGGCGCCACCGAGCACCCTGCCCTGACCGTCGAGATATTTGGTCGCCGAATGCAGCACCAGATCGGCGCCGAGATCGAGCGGCCGCTGCAGGATCGGCGTGCAGAAGCAGTTATCGACCACCACCAGCACGCCTCTGCTGCGCGCTATGCTGACCAGCGCGACGATATCGGCGATGGCGGTCAGCGGATTGGACGGCGTTTCCAGAAACAGGAGCCTGGTTTCCGGCCGCAAGGCTGCTTCCCAGGCAGTGACGTCGGTCTGCGAGACAAAGCTGGTCTGAATCCCGAAGCGCGGCATGATGGTGCCGAGCATCTGTTGCGTCGCGCCAAACAAGCCCGTCGACGCGACAATGTGGTCGCCGCTGCTGCACAGGGCCATCACCAGCGAGAGAATCGCCGACATTCCCGAGGCCGTCGCCACACAGGCCTCGGCGCCTTCCAGCGCCGCGAGACGGTCCTGAAATGCGCTCACCGTCGGATTGGTGAATCGCGAGTAGACGTTGCCTTCTTCCTCACCCGAAAAACGGGCGGCTGCCTGAGCGGCACTGTCGAAGACGAAACTCGAGGTCAGGTAAAGCGCCTCGCTGTGCTCGTTGAACTGGCTGCGTTCCTGACCAGCGCGCACGGCCAGCGTCTCCAGGGAATAGCCGCGAGTGCTGCCGGTCGGTTCCATTGCGTCCATGGCCTCTATCTTCAATCTACGGACATCAGGTTCAACTGCAACTGATTCGACGACCAGAGCTCGTCCCGCGCGGCCGCGCCGTAGCCTTCGCGCGCCAGTTCGATGGCATTCAGATATTCCGGGCTGACATCGCCGGTAATATAGGAGCCGTCGAAGCACGAGGTGTCAAAGCTGCATAGCGAAGGCTTCAGTTCGCGAATCGACGCCTTCAACGCGTTGAGGTCCTGATAGACCAGCGCGTCGGCACCGATTTCACGGGCGATCTCCTCGCCGCTGCGCCCGGTGGCGATCAGCTCGCTGCGCGTCGGCATATCGATTCCATAAACGTTCGGGTAGCGCACCGGCGGCGAAGCGGAGGCGAAGTAAACCTTCAGCGCACCCGCGGCGCGTGCCATCTCGACGATCTCGCGACTGGTCGTGCCACGTACGATCGAATCATCGACCAGCAACACGCGCTTGCCCTTGAACTCCTGGGCAACGGTATTTAGTTTCTGGCGCACCGAACGTTTGCGCGTCGCCTGACCCGGCATGATGAAGGTACGACCGATATAGCGATTCTTGACGAAACCCTCGCGGTAGGGAACGTTGATACGCTGCGCGAGCTGCATTGCCGACGGGCGACTGGAGTCCGGGATCGGGATGACCACGTCGATCTCCTCCACCGGAATATGCTTCACCAGTTTGTCGGCCAGATGCTCGCCCATGTGCAGCCGCGCTTCATACACCGAAACGCCGTCGATCACCGAGTCCGGGCGCGCCAGATAGACGAACTCGAAAATACACGGCGCAAGCGCTGAATTGCGCGCGCATTGCCGTTGATGCATGCGGTGTTCGAGGTCGATGAAGATGGCCTCGCCCGGATCGACGTCGCGCAGCACTTTGAATCCCAGGGTGTCGAGCGCCACCGATTCGGAAGCAAACAGATACTCGGTGCCCTCGGGCGTCTCGTTGGTGCCGAAGACCAGCGGACGAATGCCGAACGGGTCGCGGAAAGCGAGCATGCCGTAGCCGGCGATCATCGCCACCACCGCATAGGCGCCTCGGCAACGCCGATGCACCGCCGACACCGCACCAAAAATGGTATCGAGATCGAGACGATAGCCCTTGGCGGTGGCCTGCAATTCGTGCGCCAGTGCGTTGAGCAGCACTTCCGAATCGGAGTGCGTGTTGATGTGCCGCAGATCCTGCCGGAACATCTCCTCCTTGAGCTCTTCGGTGTTGGTCAGGTTGCCGTTGTGCCCGAGAACGATCCCGAACGGCGAATTGACATAAAAGGGTTGCGACAGCGAGGAATCGAACGCCGAACCAGCCGTCGGGTAACGGCAATGCGCGATTCCCATGTTGCCCGGCAGCGCACGCATGTTGCGCGTGCGAAAGACATCGCGCACCAGCCCGGAACCCTTGTGCATGTGGAAGGCGTCATTCTCCACCGTGGCGATGCCGGCCGCATCCTGGCCGCGATGCTGCAGGACCATCAAACCATCATAAAGCAACTGGTTTACCGGTGTCGTGGCAACCGCTCCAAGAATCCCGCACATAGTCTTTTCTTTCCTAGCCGAACCTGATTCGTTTAGTCACTTCCGATGGCAACCATGGCTTGCTGGCCAGGACTGCCGTTTCAAGCGGCGCCGAAAAATACGCCTCGCTCCACCACTTCTCACTGGGTAGCGACGTCATGCCGCCGACGGCCACCAGGACCAGGACGATCAGCAGGCCACGCGCAGCACCAAAAATGATTCCCAACAGGCGATCGGTGAGGGTCATGCCCAGCGCCTTGAGCAGGCTACGCACGGCCAGACGCAGCAGCGCCATCACCACCAGTACGGCGACGAAAATGGTCACCCAGCCAGCGACCAGTCGCAGTGCCGGGTCGGCAATCGACGTAAAGCCCTCGGCGACCAGAGAGCCCCACCAGCGGGCGGCAAAGAAGGCGAGAACCCACGCCACCAGGGCGATGATCTCGCCGACGACGCCCCGCCACATGCCAAGCACCAGGGACACCACGACGACAAACAGCACGACATAGTCAAAAACGGTCATGAGCGGCCGGCGACGACTCCGCCAACGCCAATCTTCTTGAGCTTGTCGAGGGCCTTTTCAGCCGCCTCGCGATTCGGAAAGGGGCCGGCGCGCACACGGGTTCTTTTCCCGGCCGGTGAATTGAGGATTTCGGTATAGGTGGGAACGCCGCTGCGATCGATTCTGGCGAGCAGCTTCTTGACGTTGGCAGGATCGGCGAAAGCGCCGACCAGAATGACGTACTGGCCATCTGACGCGACCGGTGGCGGTGGCGGCGGTGGCGGTGGCGGCGGATCGGGTTTCTTGACGATGGCCGGAGCAGGCGGTGATGGCGGCTGTTCGGCTTTTTTCGGCGGCGACTTCGCGGCGGGCTCGACCGCTTTCGTTTTCGCGCGTTCCTCTTCCGCCTTCTCGGCAGGCTCTGCTACCGACGCCGCGCCTTCTGGCGCTTCCTGCTCTCCGCCACCACCTGCAGCGACGGCGGCCGGAGACGAGCGAGCAGCAAGTTCCGCAGGGTCGAACGGCTGCTGTTCCTGACCCGGGATGCGGATCTGGATGTCCTGCACCGGCTGCTTCGGCTCTTCGTCCATGACCATCGGCAAGACTACCGCGGCCAGTCCGGCGATCGCCACTGCACCAACCAGGCGGCGACGCGCCTTCTTCTTGAGGTGTAACTGCGGGTCGGATGATTCAGTCATCTGCATCGTGGAATCCACTGCCGTCGCTTCGATCAGCGACCGTTCTGCAGGCTGCGCATGACGGCCGCGACCGTGTAGAACGATCCAAAGACGGCGATTCTATCATTTTCACCGGCCAGCTTGGCAGAACGCGCATAGGCTTGCGCAGGTGAGGCCAGGCATTCGATTTCACCGCCCAGCGCCGCCGCCGTCACCACCGCCGCCAGGGTGGCAGCCGAGGCACCACGTGGCACGTCGAGATCGGCCAACAGCCAGCAATCGATCTTGCCGGCCAGCGGTGCCAGCGAGCCGGCGATATCCTTGTCGGCAAGCATGCCGACCACCGCCAGGGTCCTGGCAAAAAAGCCCATGCCGGCAAGGTTGTCCGCCAGTTCGCCTAACGCCTGCGGATTGTGCGCGACATCGAGGATGATGGCCGGGCGGCCAGGAAGGACCTGAAAGCGCCCGGGCAATTGCAGCTCGATTAGCCCACGCCGCACCGCGCTCATCGAGACCGGCAAGCCGGCCTTGAGGCATTCGACGGCGGCGAGCGCAGCGCAAGCATTGCGCAGCTGGCAACGGCCACGCAATCCAGGATTGGCCAAGCCGCCTCGCCGCAGGCCGCCACGCCCCCAGAAAGTCCACTGGGTCTGGTCCCCGAAGTAACCGAAGTCGTGGCCCAGCAGTTGCAGATCGGCATCGACAGCGAGCGCCTGCGCGATCAGCGCTGCGGGGGGATCGGGATCGGCGCACAGCGCTGGCTTGCCGGCACGAAAAATTCCGGCCTTCTCGAAGCCGATCGCTTCGCGCGTCGGGCCCAGCCATTCCGTGTGATCAAGGGCAATGCTGGTGACCACCGCGCAATCAGGATCGTAGGCGTTGACCGCATCCAGCCGGCCGCCGAGGCCGACTTCGAGAATCAGGACCTCCACCTCCTGCGCAAGAAACACTTCCAGTGCCGCCAGCGTGCCGAACTCGAAGTAAGTGAGCGCGACCTCGGCGCAGCTCTTTCGCGCCTCCTCGACCTTGGCAAAGGCCGCGCACAACAGTTCGTCGCTTACCGGCAGCCCATCGATGCGCACCCGCTCGTTGTAGCGAAGTAGATGCGGCGACGAATAACAGCCGACGCGATAGCCAGCAAAGGTATAGATGGCTTCCAGGTAGGCGCAGGTGGAGCCCTTGCCGTTGGTTCCCGCGACCGTGATCAGCGGGCAGCGCAACTGCTGACGCAGCGCCTCCTTGACCAGCAGCACACGTTCCAGCCCGAGCTCGATTCCCGCCTGGCCCCTGGGGTGAAGGTCTTCGAGGTAGGCCAGCCAGGCCGCCAGAGAGGCGGGCGCGAGCGCACCAGAGGCTGTCGCCGGCGACCCGCCGCCCTGCTGCCCGCTCATGCCACGATCCGCATTTTGCTCACTGCACGGCGGGCCGCCTCAGCAACAGGGCCAGCAAGGCGGCGACCCGGTCCTTGATCTCGCGGCGGTCGACGATCATGTCGATAGCCCCCTTTTCGAGCAGGAATTCGGAGCGCTGGAAACCCTCCGGGAGGGTTTCGCGGACCGTCTGCTCGATCACCCGCGGGCCGGCAAAACCGATCAGCGCCCCAGGTTCGGCAATCACCACATCGCCAATAAAAGCGAAGGACGCCGAAACTCCGCCCATCGTCGGGTCGCTGAGAATCGAGATGAACGGCAGCTTGGCCTGCGAAAGAAGGGTCAGGACGGCGGTCACCTTGGCCATCTGCATCAGCGAGAAAAGACCTTCCTGCATGCGTGCGCCGCCCGACGCAGAGATACAGATGAAAGGCAGGCGCTGCTCGACAGCGCTGCGCACCCCGCGCACGAAGCGCTCGCCCAAGACCGAGCCCATCGAACCGCCCATGAAGTCGAACTCGAAAACGGCAACAACAACCGGCAGAGTCTTGATCGTCCCCTGCATGACGACCAGGGCCTCGGTTTCGCCGGTGTCGGTGGTCGCCGCCTGCAAACGCTCGGGATAACGGCGGCTGTCCTTGAAGTTCAGCGAATCGACCGGCAAGACATCGTCACCGATCTCGACGCGCCCATCCTCATCGAGCAGCATTTCAATTCGCGCCCGCGCATTGACACGCATATGGTGAGCGCACTTCGGGCAAACGTGGCAGTTGCTCACCAGGTCGGTGGCGTAGAGCACCGCCTCACAGCTCGGGCATTTGCTCCACAGACCCTCCGGTAACGCCGATTTGCGCGCCGAACCTGCGCCGCTCCTCTTGATCTTCGGTGGTAACAGCTTGCTCAACCAGCTCATGGCATTCCTCGCGACGGATTCGTTGCGGCATCTATGCCCTGACGAAGTTCTGCGACCAGGGCACGTACTTTCTCACAGGCTTCGTCGGGGGACGAGCGTTCGAGTTCTTCGATGATTCGACTACCGACCACCACCGCATCGGCATGTGCGGCGACCGCCGCGGCGGTCGCCGCGTCGCGGATCCCGAAACCGACGCCGACTGGCACCCCGGTGCGCGCCCGAATCTCCGGGATGCGGGCCGCGACCGCCGCGACATCAAGGGCTGCCGAGCCGGTCACCCCTTTCAGCGACACGTAATAGATGTACCCGCTGGCCAGCGCACCCACCTGCGCCATACGCGCCTCGCTGGAAGTCGGCGCCAACAGGAAAATCGGATCGAGGGCGTGTCGGTGCAAGGTCTGCGCGAAAACGCTCGCTTCCTCCGGTGGGTAGTCGACCACCAGCACGCCGTCCACCCCGGCGTCGAAAGATGCAGCGGCAAAAGCCTCGACGCCCATGGCCTCGATCGGATTGGCATAGCCCATCAGGACGATCGGCGTGTCGTTGTTGTCGGCACGAAAATTGGCCACCATCTCGAGCACTTTGCGCAAGCTGACACCCTTGGCCAGAGCCCGCTCCGAAGCGCGCTGGATGGTCGGCCCGTCAGCCATCGGATCGGAGAACGGCACGCCCAGTTCGATGATGTCGGCACCGGCCAGAACCATGGCGTGCAGCAGGGGAACGGTCAGCGCCGGATCCGGATCGCCGGCGGTGATGAACGGGATCAGCGCCTTGCGCCCCTGCGCTTGCAGGCGCTCGAATACAGCCTCAATTTTCGACATGGTCAGAGTTTGATGCCCGATTTATCGGCGACGGTGTGCATATCCTTATCACCACGGCCGGAAAGGTTGACCAGCAGGATCTTGTCCTTTGGCAGGGTCGGTGCCAGCTTGCTGGCGTAGGCCAGGGCGTGGCTTGATTCGAGTGCCGGGATGATGCCTTCGAGACGGCACAGGTCGTGAAAAGCCTGCAGCGCCTCGGCGTCGTCGATGCTAACGTACTCGGCGCGGCCACAATCCTTGAGCCAGGCGTGCTCCGGGCCAACGCCAGGATAGTCGAGACCGGCCGAAATCGAGTGCGTCTCGATGATCTGACCATTCTCATCCTGCAACAGATAGGTCCGGTTGCCATGCAGAACGCCGGGACGACCGGCGGTCAGCGAAGCGGCATGCTGCCCGGTGGCGATCCCAGCGCCCGCTGCTTCGACACCGATCAGACGCACCCCGGCAACCGGGATATAGGGATGAAAGATGCCCATCGCATTGGAGCCACCACCGACGCAGGCAATCACCGCATCCGGCTGGCGGCCGCACTGCTCCAGCATCTGGGCAATCGCTTCACGACCGATAATCGCTTGGAAGTCGCGCACCATCATCGGATAAGGGTGCGGACCGGCCACCGTACCGATAATGTAGAAAGTGTCGGAAACCTGTGCCACCCAGTCGCGCATCGCTTCATTGAGCGCGTCCTTGAGAGTTCGCGAGCCGCTATTGACCGGCACCACCGTCGCCCCGAGCAGCTTCATGCGGTAGACATTCGCCATCTGCCGCTGGATGTCGTCTGCACCCATGTAGACCACGCACTCCATGCCATAGCGCGCAGCCACGGTGGCAGTCGCGACGCCGTGCTGACCAGCGCCGGTTTCGGCGATGACGCGGGCCTTGCGCATGCGCCGGGCGAGCAGCGCCTGGCCAATGCAGTTGTTGATCTTGTGCGCCCCGGTGTGGTTTGTGCGCCCCGGTGTGGTTCAGGTCTTCACGCTTCAGATAAATCTGCGCGCCGCCAAGCAGTTGCGACCAACGCCGGGCGTGATAGACAGGACTCGGTCGGCCGACGTAGTGCCGCAGTTCGTAGTCGAATTCGGCGAGGAATTGCGGATCGCGCTGCGCGCTGGCGTAGGCTTCCTTCAGTTCGTCGAGTGCGCCGATCAGGGTTTCAGCGACAAAGACACCCCCGTACTGGCCGAAATGGCCCGTAGTGTCCGGCAAATCGTAAACATCAACGGCCATCAACAATCTCCTTGCAGCGGCTTGCAAAACCTGCACAGCATCAAACGGCCCGTCCCGTCGCCCTCAGCGCGGCTGCAAAGGCACGGATCTTTGCGCCATCCTTGATTCCCTTGTTCGCCTCGACGCCCGACGAGACATCCACCGCTGCCGGGCGTACCCGGCGTACCGCCGCGGCGACATTGCCCGCATCCAGGCCACCCGAGAGGATCAGCGGCTTGCCCAGGGAGTCCGGCACCAGCGACCAGTCAAAAACCTTGCCACCGCCGCCGTAGCCTTCAACGAAAGCATCGAGCAGGATGGCCTGCGCCGACGGGAAGCCAGCCGCGTATTGTATCAAATCCATTCCCGCCCTGACGCGCGCTGCCTTGATGTACGGCCGCTCGAACTGCCGGCAATACGCTTCGTCCTCGTCACCATGGAATTGCAGCAGATGAATCGGCAGCGCGGCCAGCGTCGCGCGCACCTGCGCCGCTTCGGCATTGACGAAGAGTCCGACGATGCTGATGAAGGGCGGCACGACAGCAGCCAGCGCGGCCGCCGTCGGCAGATCGACGAAGCGCGGGCTCGGCGGGGGAAGCGCGGGCTCGGCGGGTAGAAAACAAGCCCCAGCGCATCGGCACCGGCCTCGACGGCACACAGCAGATCCTCGCGGCGAGTCAGCCCGCAAATCTTGAGACGCGGAATCCTGGCCATCGCGGGCGGGCCACTCACGATCCGGGCCCGACGGGTAGCAGCAAGCTCTCTTCGGCGACTGGCAGGCCAAACTGCGCAGGGTAGCTGACCGCGGCCAGATATAGCCCGGCGGCCGCAAAAGTGGGCGCCGCCAGGCGGCGATCACGGGCTTTCAGCAGCTCGCCAATCCACGCCGGCGGGTGCTTGCCCTGACCGACATAGACCAGACTCCCGACCAGATTGCGCACCATGTGGTGCAGGAAGGCCGAGGCCTCGAAATCGAAGACGAGAAGCTCGCCGAGACGCATGATCTCCACCTTGTACATGAGTTTTATGGGTGAGTCGGCCTGGCACTCGGCAGCCCGAAAAGCCGAAAAGTCGCGTTCGCCGAGCAGCAGTTGGGCGCCCGCCTGCATCGCCGGCAGGTCGAGCGGATGGTGATACCAGCCCACCCTGCCCGACCAAAGCCCCGTGCGATGCGCCCGGTTGAGCAACAGATAGCGATAATGCCGGGCATAAGCCGAGGCACGGGCGTGGAAGTCATCGGCTACCGACTGCGCCCAGCGCACCGCGACCGCCGATGGCAGAAAGCTGTTGACCCCGCGCACCCAGGAATGCATCGGCCGATCAAGCGGCGTATCGAAGTGCACCACCTGCCCCTGCGCATGCACGCCGGCGTCCGTACGCCCAGCGCAAATCACCCGCACGGCCATGCCGGCAAACTGCAGCAAGGCATTCTGCAAGGCATCCTGGACGGTTCCGCCGCCGGGCTGTTTCTGCCAGCCGCGAAAACCGCTGCCATCGTATTCGACGGCCATGGCAATGCGCACGCCCTACACCTGCCGCCAACAAAAAGCGGCGACGAGGCCGGCGACGAGCAGCATCAGTAGCGGGTCGAACCACGAGAACCGCCGCTCGGCTAGCTCAAACACTTCATCACCGCCGTTGGCCGGCGCCTTGAGCAGGATCTGCCAGTCGCGCGGGGGTGGCAAGGTCTCGATGTGGCGCATGACCAGCAGCAGTCGCACGACGCTGCGGTCAGGATCGACACCACAGCCGCGCAACGGCTGCAGCAAGCGATGAGTGGCCACCAGCAATTCGGGCACAGCCATCCATTCCAGGAGAACAGCCACCGACCACAAGGCCAGCAGCAAACGCCCGCCATGGGTGCAGGCAGCAAGCAAACCCTCGCGAGTGGGCGCAAAGGCACCGTCCCAGGCAGGTTCGCCAGCCCCTCCCCAAGCGACAATGACGAATAGCGACAGGAACAGCCAGCGCGTCCGCCAGGCGAGGCGTACGGCCCGCTGCAGTGCGCCGAGGCCAAAAAACGGCAGCATGAGAAGCGTTACGAGCAGCTGCTGGCCATGCAGGCTCTGGCTTGCGGGCAGCAGCAGCAGCCAGACGACAAGGCGGGTGGTTGGATGCACGGCAGCGGCCCCGCTTTCGTGCCAAGGGATCGACCGGCCAAGCTGATGATCAACTGTCGAAACACCCTTGGCGGTGGAAGTCATGACCATGAGCGCGCCCACGGTCGCCATGGTCGTGAGCGGTCGATAGTTACGTTACTCGCGCAGCTCGCCGAGGATGGCCAGGGCCGCTTCACGCTGCGCGGCATCGCCATCCTTGATGACTTCCTGCAAGAGCTCACGCGCGCCTTCAAGATCGCCCATTTCCTGATATGCCTTGGCGAGGTCGATCTTGGTGGCCACCTCTTCACTGGAGCTGATATCGACGTCGTCGCTCAGTTCCATGTCCGAAGCATAGGTCGAATCGAGCGTGCTATCCGCCTGCGTCGCAGAGAAATCCGGGTTGACCAGCGTGTCTTCCTGATCCGCATCGAAACTCAAGTCGGCGGCGCCGGTCGGACCCGGCCGATCACCGGCTTGCCGCACGTCGGCGCGGGAACGCTCATCATCCTCATTGTCTTCGAGGTCCAGGTTGATCGATGCCATGTCGAACGATGGCTGCTGCATCCCCTCACCAAGGACAGTCGATTCGGTCAGCGTCACGTCGAATTCCAGTGCATCCGCGCCCGCCGCGACGATTTCGTGCTCCTCGTCTGAATCGAGCGACGAGCGCTCTTTTCTCTCGGCGGTCCGGTCAAGCGGCTCCGCGGGACCAAGATCGAACTCGAAGTCGAGACCCGAATCAGGCTGCGAAGAGGTCTCCTGCGAAGAAGCCTCCTGCGAACCGGGTGCGATGAGCATGGTCTCCTCGGGCATGCCGACCTCCTCCACCGGCGTTGGCGGAACATCGGGTTCGGCGTCGTCGAACTCGCTATCCCGCGATGCCTGTGCTTTCGGCAAGGATTCGGCCAGGTCGAAATCAAGCGCATCCCCTGCTGCGGGGTTCGGGAAGGAAAGCGTCGTCTCGAGAAAATCGTCGCTGGCCACCGTCGGTGTATCTGGCTTCACGCTGCCTAAGCCAAGATCAAAATCGAGGTCTGCCAGATCGCTCACGGCGCTCAGATTTGCTGCCGTGGCGTCAACATCCGCTGCGGTCGATTGCTCCTGCTCAGCCGGCTTGACCAGCGTATCTTCGTCCGGGAACTCCGCTGAGGCTGCAACTGGCGCATCCCTTTTGACGACCAGCGTCTTTTCGTAGGGCGACTCGACGGCCAGTCCTTTGTCGGCTGGCCGGTCAATGGCGATGGTTTTCTCGCGCGGGTCGCCGCCATCGTCTTCCAGCGCAGCGGAATCGATCGCCGCCGCAGGCTGCTCGACTTCCGCAGCCGAGCCGAACAGGGCATTTCTGGAATCAAGCTGTAAGCCCATGGCGGCCGCTTTTTCCCACTCGCTGCCGATACCGCCAGTGGCGTTGAAGAGCTCTGTGGCCAGTGCGTCGAACGGCTTGACATCCCGCCGGCCGAAGTAAATCTCGAGCAGTTTCAGGTGGATCGCATGCCGCCCAGGATCCTTCTGGCGTGCCTCCAGGAGAATCTCTTCGGCCTGCGCGTCCCGTCCATACGCCATATAGACGTCGGCCTCGGCAACCGGATCGACTTCGTCGGTGTCAATGCTGCCTGGACCGGCCTGGCTGAAATCGGTCTGCGCCATCGAGTGCGAGGTATCGACGCTCTGTCCGCCGGTATTGCGGAATACCGAGTTGACGACCAGACTGCCGCTCTTCGATCCAAGCGTGCTGGCCTGAGAATCCAGAGGGCTCTCGCCCGCGCTCTGGCGACGACGTCTGGCAAGCCAGTAAGCGGCGAGCAGCGCGAGGATGCCACCACCGCCGGCCATGAATGGCGTGCTGGTCAGCAAGCCTTCGAGAAAACTCGGCTCTTCCGGCGGCGGCAAGACGATTCTCGGTTTCGGCGCTGCAGCCGGTGTTGGCGGCTCGACCGGCTTCGGTGCTTCCGGTTTGATCTCGGCTCTGGGTTCTTCAGCCTTTTGCTCCACCGGCGGCAATGCTTCGCTCGCCTTGCTCTCGGGCTGAGTGGCTGGCGGCTCCATGGGCATCGCCGGAGCCGCTGCAGGGGCAGCAGGAACGGTGCTTGCGGTCGGGGCAGCCGCGACCGGGGCCACCGGGGCCACCGCCGCAGGCTGGGCAGCCGACTGCTTCTCCAGCTCGGCCAGGCTCTGGCTCTTCAGCTCGACCAACCGTTGCAACTCGGCGACGTTCTTCTCAAGAGCCGCCAAACGCTCGTTGGCTTCCTTGAGCGCCTGTTCCTTGGCGATCAGGTCCTCGTCGCTGCGCTTGGCGGTCGCCACCGGCTTGCCGCCCGGCAGCTCGCTCTTCGACACTTTCAGCTGATCCTTGGGCTCGGCAAGGGGTGCCGCTGTGTCTTCGACCTTGGTGGTGATCTTGCCGGAGGCCTCCTGTCGCGCCTCCTCTTCAACAGCCGGAACGTCAGTAGCCGCCGAAGCAAGTTTACGACGGTAGGAGTTCCAGTCCGACGACTGCGCAATCACCATCCGTCTGGCTTCGCTCTCGGGGATCGCGTCCAGAGCGCTCTTCTCGGGTATTGACAGAATCTTGCCAGCGCGCAGGCGATTCATGTTGCCGCGGTCAAAAGCGTCCTCGTTGGCGCGGAACAGACCAACCAGCATCTGGTCGAGTGACACCCCCTCAGGCCGGGTCTCGCGGGCAATCTTGCTCAGCGTTTCGCCACGTTCGACGCGACGCGTGCCGCCACCGACCGGCTGCTGCCCAGACGGGGCCGCGGGCCGGGTCTCTGCCATCGGCTGCGGTGACGCTGGTCGCGCCGCTCTGGCCGCGGGCTGGCGAGCTTCGCTAGCCGGCCTGACTGGCGCCAGCGGCCTGGCAACCAGGGCCGGGGCGGCTGAGGCCTTTGCTCTGGCGGCGAATTCGGGAGGATCGAGCAGAAACGTGTAATCGCGAACCAAGCGCCCGGTAGCCCAGTTGAGTTCCAGGAGCAGGTCGACGAAGGGGTCGTTGATCGGTCGCGAGGAGGTCAGCTTGATGACCGAACGGCCAACGGGATTCTTGCTGATCGCAAAACGGATGCCGAGCACGGTCGACGAGTAGTCGACGCCGGCCCGCGCAAACTCATCCTGCGGCGCGAGCTTGGCCTCCATTTCGGCAATTTCTTCGCGCGTTGCAAAAACTTCCACTTCGGCACGCAACGGCTGACCGAGCGCCGAAAACACGGTGATCGGCCCCAGGCCGGCTGCCTCACTGGCCAATGGCGTAGCGGCAAGGACCAGCGACGACGCGACCGCCCATACCGAGGTCCGCATGCGAAGACTCCCTGCTGTCTGACGTATTTTTCTGGCCACCGCGCCACCCTGAGCATCGAAATCGGGATTATTAAAATAACATCATGAAGTTAGCCATGCAAGCTAAACTTGCTTCTGAATAAAGGCCCTGCGAACGCAGAAAAACCGGCTTCCCAGGGCCGGCATTTCCGTTCAACTTCAATCAGTTGTCAAGCAGGATGCGAAGCATGCGACGAAGTGGCTCGGCCGCCCCCCAGAGCAACTGATCACCTACCGTGAAAGCGCCAAGGTAGTCCGCGCCCATCGCCAGCTTGTGTAGTCGACCAACCGGGACCGTCAAACTGCCGGTAACCGCCGCCGGGGTCAATTCACGCTCGCTGATTTCGCGTTCGTTTTCCAGCACCCGCACCCATGGATTCGCCTGCGCGATGATCTCCTTGACTTCATCTAACGGCAAATCGCGCTTGAGCTTGATAGTCAAGGCCTGCGAATGGCAACGCATCGCCCCGACACGTACGCAGAGGCCGTCGACCGGAATGCTGCCCGGCGAACGGAAGGGCGGCCGGCCGAGGATCTTGTTGCACTCGGCGCCACCTTTCCACTCTTCCTTCGACTGCCCGCCTTCGACCGCAGCATCGATCCACGGGATGACGCTGCCGGCCAGCGCCGTGTTACGGAAGTTCCGGGTCGGAAAATCCGCCGCGCGCATGGTTTCAGCAACTTTGCGATCGATGTCGAGAATCGCCGACGCCGGGTCGGCCAGCTCCTCCTTCACCACATCGTACAGCGCGCCCATCTGCAAAAGCAGCTCGCGCATGTTCTGCGCACCGGCACCCGATGCCGCCTGGTAAGTCATCGCGCTGACCCATTCGACCAGATCGTGCCGGAACAGTCCGCCGAGTCCCATCAGCATCAGCGAGACCGTGCAGTTGCCACCGATCCAGTTCCTGCCGCCCTTGGCCAATGCGTCATCAATGACCTCGCGATTTACCGGGTCGAGGATGATCACCGCATCGTCCTGCATGCGCAGGGTGGACGCGGCATCGATCCAGTGCCCTTTCCAGCCCGCAGCGCGCAGTTGGGGAAAGACCTCCTTGGTGTAGTCGCCACCCTGGCAGGTGATGACAATATCCATCTTCTTGAGGGCCTCGATCGACATCGCGTCCTGCAGGCTACCCGCTTCCTTGCCAGCCAGCAGCGGCGCCTTGCCGCCGGCCGCCGAAGTCGAGAAATAGAGCGGTTCGATAAGCTCGAAATCCCCCTCTTCCAGCATCCGTTGCATCAGCACCGAGCCCACCATGCCACGCCAACCGACCAGACCTACCTTGTTCATTTGCTTGCCTCTGAAAAATCCCACGAAATTACTTTATTCACTGCACTCACTTGACTCACTCGACCTGCAGCGCCGCCAGTACCGCATCGCCCATGGCCCGGGTACCGACCTGACGGGTCCCCGGCTCATGAATGTCAGCCGTCCGGTAGCCCTGGCCAAGCACCTTCTTGACCGCCTTCTCGATGCGCAGCGCCTCGTCATGACGAGTGAAAGTGTAGCGCAACATCATCGCCGCCGAGAGGATCGTGGCCAACGGATTGGCCAGGCCTTTGCCGGCGATGTCTGGCGCCGAGCCGTGGCATGGCTCATACATGCCCTTGTTGTTGGCATCCAGAGACGCCGAAGGCAGCATGCCGATCGAGCCGGTGAGCATCGCCGCCTCATCGGACAGAATATCGCCGAACATGTTGCCGGTAACGATGACGTCGAACTGCTTCGGATTGCGTACCAGCTGCATCGCCGCATTGTCGACCAGCATGTGGCTGAGCTCGACATCGGGATAGTCGACCGCCGTCTCGATGGCCACATCGCGCCACAGCTGCGTCGTTTCCAGGACATTCATCTTGTCCACCGAGCACAGCCTGCCGCTGCGCTTGCGCGCCGCCTCGAAGGCCACCCGCAAAATGCGGCGAATCTCGCTTTCGCTGTAGTGCATGGTGTTGAAACCGAAGCGCTCCTGGCGACCATCGACCTCGCGCATTTCGATCCCGCGCGGCTGCCCGAAATAGATGTCGCCGGTGAGCTCACGAACGATGAGGATGTCGAGGCCGGCGACGACTTCATTCTTGAGCGTCGAGGCATTGGCCAGTTCCGGATAGAGGATCGCCGGACGCAGATTGGCGAACAGGCCAAGTTGCTTTCGAATCGCCAGCAGACCACGTTCCGGACGTTGCGCACGCGGCAGCCCATCCCATTGCGGGCCACCAACGGCACCGAGCAGCACCGCGTCGGCGGCCTGCGCCAGACGCTGCGTGGCTTCCGGATAGGGATCGCCGGTCGCATCGACCGCAGCACCACCGAGCAGCGCTTCTTCCATCTGGCAATCGAGATCGAGGGCCTGCAGGACGCGCACCGCCTCGGCCATGATTTCCGGGCCGATCCCGTCGCCGGGGAGAAGACAAATCTTCATGTTCACTTCCTTAATGTGAAAGTCGCGTCCGCGACTCACGAAGCTCCCTTCTCCCCTCGCGGGGTGAGGCGGGGAATTCAGGGAGCATCCTCCCTGCCCGGCGAACGATTCCGGCGTGCAAGCCGGAATCCCCACTGTAAGGGAAGAGGGGAAACGGTCATGACTTTCATGATTTGCTGTGTCCCCATGTCATGACCGTTCGAGCCACTCACGGACATCGCAGAAATGCCCGGCAATCGCCGCCGCCGCGGCCATCTCCGGGCTGACCAGATGGGTGCGACCGCCGGCCCCCTGGCGACCCTCGAAGTTGCGATTCGAGGTCGACGCGCAGCGCTCGCCAGGCTCGAGGCGGTCGGCGTTCATCGCCAGACACATCGAGCAACCGGGCTCACGCCACTCGAAGCCGGCGGCAAGAAAGACCTGATCCAGACCTTCTTCCTCGGCCTGCCGCTTGACCAACCCGGAACCCGGGACGACCAGCGCCAGACTGATGCTGCCGGCCACCTTCTTGCCGCGGACAACGCCAGCAGCAGCACGCAAGTCCTCGATCCGTGAGTTGGTGCACGAGCCAATGAAAACCTTGTCGAGCCGAATCTCCCGGATCGGCACATTCGCGGCGAGCCCCATGTACTCCAAGGCACGTTCCATCCCCTCGCGCTTGACGGGATCAGGCTCCTGCGCCGGATCAGGTACGCTGGCATCGATGGCCACCACCATCTCGGGCGACGTCCCCCAAGTCACCTGCGGCAGGATGTCCTCGGCAGCGAACTCGAGCACGCGGTCGAACTCGGCACCGTCGTCACTGCGTAGGGACCGCCAGTGCGCCACGGCACGCTCCCACTGCTCGCCTTTTGGAGCAAAGGGGCGACCGCGCAGATAGTCGATGGTCACCTCGTCGACGGCCACCATTCCCAGCCGCGCACCCGCTTCGATGGCCATGTTGCAAAGCGTCATCCGCCCTTCCATCGACAGGCCGCGAATCGCGCTGCCGGCAAACTCGAGCGCATAGCCGGTGCCGCCGGCGGTACCGATACGGGCAATGATCGCCAACGCCACGTCCTTGGCCGTGACGCCCTTGCCGAGAACACCTTCGACCTTCAGTAGCAGGGTCTTCGACTTCTTCTGCAGCAGACACTGCGTCGCCAGCACGTGCTCGACCTCGGAAGTCCCGATGCCGTGCGCCATGCACGCGAAAGCGCCGTGCGTACTGGTATGCGAATCACCACAAACGACCGTCATGCCGGGCAGGGTGGCGCCGTTTTCCGGACCGACGACGTGCACGATGCCCTGCCGCGGATCCTTGAAGGGAAAGAAAGCCAGGGCACCGACTTCGCGGATATTGGCATCCAGCGTCTCGACCTGCAGGCGCGCGACCGCATCCTCGATGCCGCGATCCCAATGATCGGTGGGCGTGTTGTGGTCCGCCGTAGCGACGATCGACGACACCCGCCACGGCTTGCGGCCGGCCAACTTGAGGCCCTCGAAGGCCTGCGGACTGGTCACCTCGTGCACCAGGTGGCGATCGATATAGATCAGTGCCGTGCCATCCGCCTGCTGATGGACGACATGGTCCTGCCAAAGCTTTTCGTACAATGTCTGCGGCATAGGTCGACGATCCGACGTAGTTCGGCCCCGATGGGCCAATAGAGGGCGGAATTATGTCACACCGCGCCGGCCGCTGTCAGGCTTGCCGACAGTCTCATCAAGAATGCAGCACTACCCTAGCTCACCAGCGTCATCCCCGCCCTGGCAGCAGCCTCATCAAAGGTCATCATTGCGCAGCATTCAGTCGCGTTCTCGACGCGATCACCGCTGCCCAGCCCCATGCGCCGTCTCACACCCACCGGAATCGTCACCGGCCCCTTGCTGGTCACCACCGCCGTTGCCACCCTCGCCGCTCCCTACCAATCGGCGATTGCATTAGTTTAATGCGAAAGGATTAAGCAAGAACAAGCCAGCACGTACCACCTGGCGGGCTGTCCCTGAGTCATGCTCCGAGCCACAAGCTCCGATCATCGAGATCCGGCGCCAGTGACAGCAAAGCTGCCTTGCCCTGCGAAGCCCGCCGCTGCCAGCCACGTCCACGCGAAAGCGCATCGCGCCAGGCCGCATTGAAACTCTCCACCGGCCCACGCTCGGCGAAGAAGGAGATCAAACAGGCAGCCTGAAGCAAATCCTTGCCCGCTTTCGTCCGCTCCCTGACCGGGCGCTCCCCATAGACGAGGAGTTTGTGAACCGCATAGCGCGCCGGATCAGGCAGATTGACCATGCACGCTCCCGCACGCCCCAGAACACACCCCTGGGTGGGATCTTGCAGCGAGAACTCCATGAATTTCAGCGGCTCAAGCACCAAACCGAGTTCCGGTAGGACAACTGGCGCCTTCCCCCTGCGATGTGCAGAAGTCACGAAATCCAGACGCAATTCGGGATCGAGCGGGTTTCGATATTGAGCACCGGCACCGCCATCGAACTGGCTGATCGGCAGCAAGCCCATCTCCAGCGATGTCAAGGCGTCATGGACACTCAACTGCAAATTCGCTGGCAGCGCCACCGACACATTCTTGCCGGCATGTGCGAAATCAACGTCCTGGGTACGCTGACCCGATTGCCAGCGAACACCCAGCAAATTGCCGATGGCGATAAAAGCGTGGGTACCAATCAGCAAGCCACCCGCTCGGAAGAAACCATACTCCGCCAAGCGTTTGATGATCCGGAAGTGCTTTGCAGCAACCACCTCGCAGCCCAGCGCCATGGCGGCGCCGGTCAAAGGTAGCAGCGGCCGGTGGTTTTTCCCTTCCACGAACCGCCCTACCAGGGCGCGGATACGATCACTGTCCGGCCCCACGTACGCCATGCGCCCCTTGCCATCAAGATCCCGATAGCCAAAGTACCAATACTCCCGGCCTTTGATCGTGCGCTTGTGAAAAGCACCGGGGAACCCCGACAGCGCGGCATGGAATTCCACGACATGCGCTTGCTCGGCCAGCTCCGCAAACGCTGTCTGAGCGGTTAGAGAAAGATCCGAGAAGCGCACCATCGCACCTACAGCTCCCTGAGTGAGTTACTACACAATCGATGCTTAAGTATAGTAACTCAACAAAGGACTGCTGGCGTGCTGACCCACATGACGTAAGGTCCGGCTCATCCGGCGCCGTTTTTTGCCATCCGAACGAAAATCGGCGCCGCTACAACTCACCGCCGACTTGCTTTGCCCCGCTCGGGACAACGACAACCGCTAGCGTCGCCGCGGCGAGCGCGACCAATTGAAATGAAGACGATTGACTGTTTGAGAAGGACAATTCAGAGTGGAATCGTCTTCCATGGAAGGCTTATTGCGCACAGTAATTCAATAGAAGATCGTTGATTCGCAGGCAGCGGCGCTGCCGAGGATCAAGCGTCGTGATATCTGGCTGCCAACCGTCACGGGCAAGGCCACAGCGGTGATCGGCATGCGCCGGGCTGGCAAGACCAGGCGCTTTGACAGATCGTCGCTGATCGTCACGGACAGAGCACGGCGCGCGAGGGCCTGCTCCATTTCAGCTTTGAAGATGAGCGCCTCGTCGACCGGCGGGTGCACGACCTCGACCTACTGGTCGAAACGTTTTACCAGCTCAACCCTGCCTGGCGCGATACCCGTCGTGCCACCTTCTTCCTCGATGAAATTCAACTCGTCCCCGGTTGGGAGCTCTTTGCCAGGCGACTTCTGGACAGCGAGAACATCGACCTTTTCATCTCTGGATCGTCGGCGCGCATGCTCTCGCGTGAGGTGGCCACGAGTATGCGCGGCCGAGCCATGGAAGCGGTGGTTTCTCCGTTCGGTTTTCGCGAAATGCTGCGCCACGCTGGCCGAGAACCGCAAAAACCGGGTGCTCGCTTCACCAAGGCGGAGCGTTCGCAACTCACCCGAGATCTGCTGGATTACCTGGCCCATGGCGGCTTTCCTGAAGCCCAGGGACTCGATAGCCGCAACCGTATCGAACTTTTGCGCACCTATGTCGATGTGCTGCTCCTGCGCGACGTACTCGAACGCCACAACCTCAGCCAGCCACAGGTCTTGCACTGGATGGTCAGGCAACTGCTCGGAAACGCCGCCGGCGCTTTCAGCATCAACAAGTTCCACGCCGATCTCAAGTCGCGCGGCGTCGCCGTCGGCAAGGACACCCTCCACGCCTACCTTGCGCATCTCGAAGACGCCTTCCTTTTGAGCAGTCTTGAGCTCGCCTCCGACTCCGAACGTCGTCGGCAAGTCAATCCACGTAAGGTGTACCCGGTCGATACCGGGCTGATGGCGCTGTTTTCGCGACCAGGCGAGACGAAGCTCGGGCATGCGCTTGAAACCGCGGTGCTGCGGGAACTGCAACGTCGTGGCGAGCAGGTGCACTATGTGCGCACCGAAGCCGGTTTCGAGGTCGACTTCCACGCGCGCGGCCTGACCGGCCGTGACGCCCTGATTCAAGTCTGCGCGAATCTTGACAGCCCCGAGACTCTGGCACGCGAGGTACGGGCGCTCCAGGATGCGGCTGCCGATTGGCCCGAGGCCACTTAGCAGATCGTCACGCTCAGCGCGCCCAAAGGTGGCACGCTGCCGCCCGAGCTCGAGCTTCACCTAGCGAGCGACTGGTTGTTGCAGAGTGAGGAAGCTCGACACGGATGACCACTGGCTGTCGACACGCGGACTTGGCGCTCGTCTGCATGCGCTACCTGGGACTGGTTCCCGACGCGCCGGCACTCCCCGGTGATGGAGCACCTTGACGATACGCGGAACGGTGCCACATCCGTACGTGCGTACAAGCTGCAACGCAACCGCTTGGAGAGCAAGCCTTCGGCAATTCCGTCCTGCTCGGCGATGGCCCGGACCATCTTTCCTTCGATCGGCCGCTGGCAGGCGCGTGCGCGAAAGCGAGAAAGTGGTAGGGACGCCCCGCCTCTTCGGCAGTCGTCTTGGCGTGTTGGATGAGCGTTTCGGTTTCGCGCTCGAAGAACTTCCCGGCTTCCTTGAGCAGCACGCCCCGCCTGGACAGGAGCGGCCGAGCGCGCCATCTGGAAACATCGAGGTCAGGTAGCCCTTGAAGATGATCCGATCGAATCCTTCAACCACACCCAGGATTGACGCTTCCTGCTTGGTGAGGAAAATGTCCATGTCGCCTCCCTTGCCTTGCGGCGGTCCACCTCCTTCGTGGAGTTGAGGCTCTTGTCCTCGCAAGTAGATCCGGCGGTATCGGCGGCGACATCCTTTTTGGTTGCGACCAACGGCCACGCTATGGGGTATTTAGCCATATGAAGGCTGTCGAACTCTTCAGAACAAAAGACGTTTACGTTCGGGGCATCGTCAAAATCGTGATCTGGCGCGTGCCGGAGCCAGTACCGCCATGCGAACATCCATGGAAGTGTCGGCTGGTCTATGTCGTCGAAGGCGAACGGATCCTTGGCTTCGACAACGAGCGGGACAAAAGGCCACCATCAACACCTTGCCGACGGTGAGGCACACCCTCCCATTTCACCAACCCGCAGCAACTGATGGCCGACTTCTGGGCGGCCGTGAAAGGAGTCGACGATGAATGAAAGGATTCTGAATGTCAGGGTGGGGAAACGTGTGGAAGACAACCTGGAACGTGCAGCCGCCGTGATGGCTGCGCTGGAACGTGGAGAAGACACTCCGCCCTACTTCGCAGTGGGCTTCGAGAGCGCAGGCCAGATGCTCGCCGTGTTCACCCCGAAACGCTGGGAATTGCTCGCCTCGCTGCGTCAGGGGGGCACCATTAACATCGCCGAACTTGCTCGCCGGCTGGACTGCAATTACAAGAATTTGCGCCATGCTGGCATGTGATGGCTCTTGAAACAGGACCGTCAAAGGTATATATCTTGATACATCACAGGAGGCCCCATGTCACATATCGCCAAGCTGTTCAAGAATGGCCGCAGCCAGGCGGTTCGCCTGCCTGCCGAATACCGTTTCGATAGCCCCGAGGTCTATATCCGGCGCGACCCGCAGACGGGCGACGTTATCCTTTCCCGCAAGCCGACAACGTGGGAGGGCTTCTTTGCTGCCCTCAAGGGTGCGAATGTTCCGGCAGACTTTCTGGCCGCCGAGGAACGGCGACAGGACGCCCAAGACCGTGACCCGTTTGACGGGTGGAAGGAATGACCCGGTACATGCTGGATACCAATACGGTGAGCCACCTTATCAGGGAGCACCCGGCTGTTGTGCGGCGTGTGCTGGCCGTGCCGATGGCGGCTGTTTGCATCTCGTCGATAACCAAAGCCGAGTTGCTGTTCGGACTGGCGCGACGGCCTGAGGCGAAACGCTTGCATACTGCGGTGGGGGAGTTCCTGCGGCGCGTAGATGTGCTGCCCTGGGATGGCGAGGTCGCGGAGCGTTACGGAACCACCCGTGCGGCCATGGAGCGGCAGGGCAAGACCCTCGGACCCCTCGACCTTCTGATTGGCTCGCACGGTCTATATGCGGGTGCGGTGCTGGTAACGAATGACCGGGCTTTTGCGCAGGTCGATGGGCTCAGGGTTGAAGACTGGACGGCTGACGCTGCATGACGTTGGACAAACGGTTCTGCAATCCGCAAGTACCGGACCGGTAAGCGCACGCCGTGCTCGCCTGCGGGCAGCCATCGCCCGATAAATCGGGCTCCTACGCAACCCGTCCCGAACCAGGCCACCCTGTAGCCTGTTCGCTCAGCTCTGCGAACGCCGCTGACACCAACAAAGACAAATCCGTAAATCGCATCACCAGTTCCTTCCGCGCTTAAAAATCACGCCACCCTGTAGGAGCCCGATTCATCGGGCGATAGGGCGCCTCGTCCGCCACCGACACCGACACCGCCACCGACACCGACACCGACACCGACACCGACACCGACAATCAGCGCATCAGAACTCACGTATCATCGATATCCGGAGGAAAGCACCATGACGCAACTGACCCTGCAAATTCCTGAATCGGCTTTCGCGGCTTTACATCAGGCGCCCGACGAGTTCGGCCAGGAAATGCGTATCGCGGCGGCGGTGAAATGGTAGGAGCTCGGGCGAGTATCGCAGGGACGCGCTGCCGAAATCGCCGGATTGACGCGGGCCGCCTTCATCGACGCCTTGTCGCGCTACCGCGTCAGCCTCTTTCAATACACCGCTGACGAGCTGGCCGAGGAACTCGACGATGGGGATTGATGCAGTCGTCGTCAATGCGTCGCCGCTGATCACTCTCTTCCGGAGCGCGCAGGCCGATCTCGTACCAAGCCTGTTTGCGTCGGTTGCCGAAGGCATCAAGAAACTACGCCACGCCGGGCTGTGGCTTTCCGATGATCTGGTCAGAATGCTGAAGTCCCAGAGCGGCGAGTAGTACCGGCCCGCACACCGCTACGGCCACCCGTGCGATGACGAGCGTTGCGGCGCAGCAGTCCAACCCGCAACAACTGATCGCCGACTTCTGGGTGGGCGTGAAAGGAGTCGGCGATGAATGAAAGGATTCTGAATGTCAGGGTGGGGAGATGTGTGGAAGGCAACCTGGAACGTGCAGTCGCCGTGATGGCTGCGCTGGAACGTGGAGAGGAGACTCCTCCTGCTTCGCCGTGGGCTTCGCTCCGCAGTCAGGCTTGCTGAAAAGCTCGTCAGGAATGCGAATGCGGCGCTACCCCACCGCACGTCATTGCGAGGAGGCGCAGCCGACGCGGCAATCCAGTTCCATCCGCTCACTATTTCCCGGCGCATTGACCTAGTGACAACGCAAAAAGCAAAACCTCTGGATTGCCGCGTCGGCTTCGCCTCCTCGCAATGACGGTGGATCGGAGCGGCGACAGGACGCCCAGGACCGTGACCCGTTTGACAGGTGGAAAGAACACGCGGAACGGGGCCACATCCGTGCGTGCGACAAACTGCAACGCAAGGGCTTGCCTGAACCTTGCCAGAAAGATAATCGTCTACACTGCGACATGAACTTCACTTGGAACGACGCCAAGCGGCAGGCCAACTTGAAAAAGCATGGGCTTGATTTCGCCGAAACGTCCCGGGTATTTGCAGGACATACCCTGACGCGCCCGGATACGCGCTTCTCCTACGGTGAAGCGCGGTTTTCCACGGTTGGTTTGCTGGGGGTTGAGGTGGTGCTCATTGCGCACACCGAGGCCGAAGACACAATCCACGTCATTTCGATGCGAAAAGCGGAACGCCATGAACGAGAATACTACTTCACCAGTCTGTGACGACCTCGACGAAGCAGCCGTCTGGTCATCTGATGATTTTGAGCAGGCAGTGCACCGGGTGGGCCTGCAGTCAGTGCCAACGAAAAAGCAGAAGATCAACATCACCCTCGATCCGGATGTCGTCGCCTGGTTCAAGCAACAGGCCGGTGCACGCGGATACCAAACCCTCATCAATGCCGCCTTGCGCGAGGCGATGCAGAAAAAGACAATCGAAGAGACGCTGCGAAGGGTGATCCGGGAGGAATTGCACTCGGCCTGAGAAGCGATGCTCGTCAGCCCCCTGGCGTAGGGCTGCACTCGTGATGGCACTTTCGGCAACCACCCCCGCCCATCGTCATTGCGAGGAGCGCAGCACCAACCCACGCCGTCATTGCGAGGAGCGCAGCGACGCGGCAATCCAGTTCCCCCGTCTGACTACTTGCAGCCGCCGCATGGATAAGCCCCCTGTGCCAATATGACCTGAGACACCGACCCCTGACGAATTAGCGTAGAAAGGTAGGTCTTGATCATGACAAACGATACGAAGGATCTGATGAACGGACGAGCAGCACTGGCGATGGATGACGCGTTGGAAGGAGCCCGTAGGGCGACTGGAAACGCGTCATCCATCGCGCCGCCGGACCCCGAGGTGGTGGCGACGGCGCGCCGCCGTCATTTCTCCAGCGCTGACAGGCTGCGCATCCTGGCCCTCGCCGACCGCTGCACCAAGGCGGGCGAAATTGGCGCTCTGCTACGCCGGGAGGGCATCTATTCCTCGCTGCTCGCCACCTGGCGCAAGAAGCGCGCGGTAATCGAACAGGCCGCACTCGAACCGCAAAAGCGCGGGCGCAAGGCCGACCCGGCGCTGGCCGAGGCGCGGCGGCTGGAGCAGCTCACGCGGGAAAACGACCGTCTGCGTCGCCAACTCGCCCAGGCCCACACCATCATCGACGTCCAAAAAAAAGTTTGTATGCTGCTGGGGCAGCTGACGGACGACACGCCGGACGGGAAATCCTGATGCACGCGGTCAATGTCCTGGCGCCCGCGGTTGGGCTGGCACCCGCCTGCGCGGCCTTGCGGATTCCTCGCAGTACGGTCTATCGCGACGACGCGCGCCGGCGGCGCTTGAACATTCCGCCGGTGACCCCGTCGAGTCGACCGGCGCCACCGTTGGCCCTCAGCGATACCGAGCGGCACGCGCTGCGCGCCGTGCTGTGCAGCGAGCGCTTTGCCGATTGCGCGCCACCGAGCATCTACGCCACCCTGCTCGACGAGGGCATCTATCTGGGCTCGGTGCGCACCATGTACCGCCTGCTGGCCGCCGACGGTCAAGCGCGCGAAAGGCGTAATCAGCTGACTCATCCTGCCTACTTCAAACCCGAACTGCTGGCCACCGGACCGAATCAAGTCTGGAGTTGGGACATCACTCAAGTCTGGAGTTGGGACATCACGAAGCTCAAGGGGCCGCTCAAATGGAACTGCTTCCAGTTGTACGTGATCCTCGATATCTTCAGCCGCTATGTCGTCGGCTGGTTGATCGCGCCGCGTGAAAGCGCTGAACTGGCCAGGCAGTTGATTGCCGAGACCGTCGCGAAACAGGGCGTCGAGCCACGAACGCTCACGGTCCATGCCGACCGCGGCACCAGCATGCGATCCAAGCTCGTGGCAGAACTGCTGGCGGACCTCGATGTGGCCAAGCCCCACAGCCGTCCCTACGTCTCCGACGACAATCCCTTCTCGGAGGCGCAGTTCAAGACCCTGAAGTACCGCCCGGACTTCCCCGAGCGCTTCGGCAGCATCGAAGAAGCCCGCGCTCACTGCCAGCGCTTCTTCCAGTGGTACAACGAACAGCATCAGTGGTACAACGAACACCATCGCCATTCCGGTATCGGCTTCATGACCCCGACCGCGGTCCACCATGGCCAGGCTGCCCTGTTGTTCGAGCAACGGGCCGATACTCTGAACACCGCCTTCGCTGCTCACCCGAGCCGATTCAAGCGCAACTGCCCTCAACCTCCCAGGCTGCCCATCGCCGCCTGGATCAACCCGCCAAAGCAGGAGAACACGCCGACGAAAACACCCGATCCATGCTCACTAAATTAATGTGCATCGGTGTCTCAGCGTCATTGACACGTTCCGCTCCTCGCAATGACAGGCCGAAAATCTGAAGCGTGAGACCGCCCCTGCGAGCGTCAAACAAGGCAAGATTCTCTCACCATAATCGACAGGCGCCCGTGAGATTTTCCCGGAAGAACGGCACCCATCCCGCACCCACCGTCATTGCGAGGAGGCGCAGCCGACGCGGCAATCCAGTTCCATTCCCTGTTCCTGCTTTTCGGCCGCATCGAAAACACGAAGAGCCAAACCTCTGGATTGCCGCGTCGGCTGCGCTTCCTATTGCCGCGTCGGCTGCGCTTCCTCGCAATGACGTGCCAAAAACCGTGAGATTTTCCCGGAAGAACGTAAGCGTCCAGCCCGCCCATCTATAACGCAACCTCGATCTACTTCAACCTCAATGTTTTCGAGGGGAGGCAAAGATGGACAAGGATGCAGAGCGGGAAAGGTACTGGCAAGGGCATGTGGGCGCCTGGCGCGCGAGCGGGGAGACGCAGAGAGCGTACTGTGACCGGCACGGGCTAAAGAACCATTCGCTGAGTTACTGGCACCTGCGCCTGGCAAGAG
>JEMX01000053.1:0-135 GCA_000585055.1 Candidatus Accumulibacter appositus | reverse complement strand
TTGCGGAGGACGCTCATGACCGCGCCGACGCCGCTCACCCCGCCGTCGGCAGGTATCTGGCTGGCGATCGAGCCGGTGGACATGCGTCTGGGAATTGACGGCCTGTCCGCCCGCATCCAGGCCAGCCTCGGGCGC
>JEMX01000052.1 GCA_000585055.1 Candidatus Accumulibacter appositus | reverse complement strand
TTCATTTGCCTTGCAAGCGATTGATTACGCGAGAAGTTTTTTTCGGTAGGTTAAACAGGGGTTAGCAAACGCACCTTCCGTGACATGCCGGTGATGCTGCCATCCCAAGAGGTTCTTGACGTGTTTGAAGCCGTAACCCTGCCGATCATTGAGCAGATTAAGGTGCTCAAGAAGCAGTTGATCGCGTTGACCCTTGCTCGCGACGAACTACTCCCCAGACTGATGTCCGGCGCCATCGCGGTCTGATCCGCCCGACAGAAAGCCCACCATGCCCCGCGCCGCCTTCTCCGAAGACAACAACGTCCAGGAACCCGCCGCCAGGCTGTTCGCGGAGAACCTGGGCTGGCGCTCGGTCTATGCTTTCAACGCCGAGACCTTTGGTCCCGATTCGCTGCTCGGTCGCAAGGATGCCAGCGAAGTCGTGCTGTTGCGGGAACTGGACAAGGCGCTGGCCAGGCTGAACCCGAAGCTGGCGGCGACGCGCCAGGGGCGCGAGCAACTGGTCGTCGCCCGCGATCGCCTGCTCGACGCCGATCCGACCAAGACCTTGCTGCAGCACAACGAGGCGAAGTGGCGTCTGATCCGCGATGGCATCACGCTGAAATCGCCTGGTGGCAACGCCGCCGAGGACGTGCACGTTCGGGTGATCGACTTCACCGCGCCCGAGGCCAACGACTTCCTGGTGGTGCGCGAGCTGTGGGTGCACAGCGGCCCCTTCCGGCGGCGCTGCGATCTGGTCGGTTTCGTCAATGGCCTGCCGCTGCTGTTCATCGAACTGAAGCGCCACGACAAGGGCTTACAGGCGGCGTTCGACGACAACTACAGCGACTACCGGGACACCATCCCGCTGCTCTTTCACTACAACGCGCTGGTGATTGTTTCCAATGGCCTCGACGCGCGCTTCGGGTCGATCAGCAGTAGCTGGGACCACTTCTGCCGCTGGAAACGGCTCAACGAGGACGACCCGGACACGGCACCGCGGCACGACGAGCCGCCGCTGACACCGATCCTGCCGATCCTGCTGCGCGGCACCTGCAGCCAGGGCGCACTGCTCGATATCGTCGAGAACTTCACGCTCTTCGACAGCAGCGAGGAGCGCACGGTGAAAGTGGTGGCGCGCAACCACCAGTACATCGGCGTCAACAAGGCGATTGCCCGACTGCAGGCAGGCGATAGCGACGTGTTGGCCGGCAAGCTCGGTGTTTTCTGGCACACCCAGGGCAGTGGCAAGAGCTATTCGATGGTCTTCTTCTGCCAGAAGGTGCACCGCAAGGTTTCGGCCGGCTACACCTTCGTGCTGCTCACCGACCGCAAGGAACTCGACGAGCAGCTCTACCGTACCTTCGTCGGCTGCGGGGTATCGACCAACAAGAGCGACAAGGCCAGCGGCGCCGAGGGGCTCGAACGCCTGCTGCGCGACGAGAACCGCCGCTACGTGTTCAGCCTGATCCACAAGTTCCGCAAGCCGGTGACGAGCCCGTGGAACCAGCGCAGCGACATCATCGTGGTTTCCGACGAGGCGCATCGCACGCAATACGGGCGCCTGGCGCTGAACATGCGCATGGCGCTGGCCGGCGCGCGCTTCATCGGTTTCACCGGTACGCCCCTGATCGATGGCCCGGAGCGCAGCGTCACCGAGCAGGTCTTCGGCCGCTATGTGTCGGTCTACGATTTCCAGCGCGCAGTAGCCGATGGCGCGACCTTGCCGCTGTACTACGAGAACCGCGGCGAGAAGCTGAACATCAATGACCCCCAGCTGAACAGGCGGATCGAGGAACGCATCGATGCCGCGCGCGCGGACGGCGAATTGAGCGAAAAGCAGGAGGAAAAGCTCTACCGGGAATTGGCGCGCGAGTATCCGGTGTTCACCTCCGAGACGCACCTGAACGACGTGGCCACGGACTTCGTCGAGCATTACCACCAGCGCTGGCGCCTGATGGAGCCGCCGACGCTGCCTGGTCATTCCCCCAGGTATGGCGGCAACGCCAAGGCGCTGCTGGTGTGTATCGACAAGATCACCTGCGTCCGGATGACTGAACGCATCAAGCTTAGGTGGCAAGAGAAGCTGCAGGCGCTGCGCGGCAAATTGCAGGAAGAAGAGCAGCTCTTCGCCAGGGCCGGCAAGCCGGAGACAGGCTACGTCGAGCGCCTGCGCCAGCAGGTCACGTGGATGACCGAAACGCAGATTCACGCGGTATTCAGTGGCGAGCAGAACGAGGTCAGGGACTTCGCCGCCGAGGGCGTCGACGTTCGCCCGTACCGCGAGGTGATCGCCAATGGCATTGGCGGCAGGGATGTCGACGAGTGCTTCAAGGACGCCCGCCACCCGTTTCGCGTCGCCGTCGTCTGCGCCATGTGGCTGACCGGCTTCGATGTCAAGTCGCTGGCCACCCTGTATCTCGACAAGCCGATGAAGGGGCACACGCTGATGCAGGCCATCGCACGCGTCAACCGCGTGACGCCACACAAGAAGAACGGCCTGATCATCGACTACAACGGCATGCTGAAGAGCCTGCGCAAGGCCCTGGCGACTTTCGCTCAAGGCGATCAGGGTGAGGGTGCTGCTGCCGATCCGCTGCTCGATGAGGAGCAGGCCCTCGCCGAATACGCAGCAGCCATCGGCAAGGTAGAGGCGTATCTCGCGAGCGTCGGTTTTGACCTGGCCGTCTTGATCGGCGCCGACGAAGGCGAGGGAAGCTGGCAGGCCTTGCTGGACGCGCAGAACGCCGTTTGCCGTTCAGCGGAGAACAAGAAGACCTTCCAGGTCCTGGCCGAGGACGTGGCCGACCGCTTCCGCGGCCTGTTTCCGAACCCGGGCTTGTTCCAGTACGAGCCGCAAGAGAGGGCGATCTCGGCGCTCTACAATCTCCTGCAGAAACCAAAATCCGCCGCTGACATCACCGTGATCATGCAGGAGATTCGCGGCTTGATCGACAGCGCGCTGGAGGTCGCACCGAAGGACGGATTCAAGCAGCCGCCGCACAAGCAGTACGACCTGTCGGGCATCGACTTTGAACGCCTGCGCGCGGAGTTCGCCAGGTCGCCCTACAAGAATACCGCCGTCCTGACGCTGCAGGAGAGGATTCAGGCTCGGCTGGAGCAGATGCTCGCTCGGAACCCGAGCCGTATTGACCTCTACAGACGCTATCGGGAAATCATCGACGAATACAACCGTGACAAGGATGCCGCCGAGATCGAGCGGGTCTTCGCGGACTTGCTGAGGGTTAACGATTCTCTGGACATCGAAGAGCGGCGCTATGTGCGCGAAGGCTTCAGTAGCGACAAAGAGCTGGCCGTGTATGACCTGCTGTGCAAGGACAAGGCGAGCATCAAGACGAGCGAAATCACGCAGATCAAGCGGCTCACGCGCGAACTGATGACCACCATCGAGCAGCGTCGTCACGAAATGGGCGGCTTGCGCGACCGCGCCTCGGCGCAGGCACAGATGAAGGCGGCGATCATTGACCGCCTCCTCGCAGACATGCCGGACGACTTTTCCAGCGACGACATCGAGCTGCGGGCCGAGGGGATCTTTCAGTACGTGCAGCAACAGATGCACTCGGCGATGGTGCATTGACAGGACAGGCAATTCGCCACGGCCACCCGAGCACGCGCTGCACCTGTGCTGGGCGCGGCGACCACCGGTGGCACAGCGGCTGGGGCTGGAAAGCACCGCCAGCGACCTTCATCCGGTAGCGGTGTTGATCAACCAGGCGATGCTCGAAATCCCGACGAGGTTTGCCGGAAGACGACTTCGCCGGATTGCTGGTACGCGTCCAGAGACCGCGCCAAGCTCCCCGGCTGTTCGCTTGTTTCACGCGAATGCTCACTGTAGAGTAAGAACGTAATCGCATCCTTTCAGGAGATGAAAATGGTCGCCGTTGCCACGATCACTGCCAAGGGCCAGACCACCATCCCGCAGGATGTGCGCGCCGCACTACATGTTGCGCCCGGCCGTGGCGAGATTGCTGGACGCAAGGACATGGCTGGCGAGAGACCATGAAGGTGAGCTCCACGTGAAGACACCGTTCGTGCATCGGGTAGCGATCCGCAATTGCGGGAGTCGTGCAGCTTGTCAGCTTGACCTGGAGTCGCTCGTGTTTCTGGTCGGCCGCAACAGCGCCGGCACGAGCAATTTTCCCGACGCCCTGTTTGAGCACCAATGACGCAGCGAAGGAGCGTTTTCATGAACCAGATGTTGAACCGCGAAGAAGAGAGGCTGACGCGCTTCTGCGAAGCTCATCGCATTCGCCGTCTGTCGCTGTTCGGCTCACAACTGAAGGGCTCTGCCCGGCCGGACAGCGACGTCGACCTGCTGGTGGAATTCGACCCCGATCATGTCCCCGGTCTATTGAGTATTGCCGCAATGGAACTGACCCTGTCCGAGATGCTCGGGGGGCGGAGGGTTGACTTAAGAACCGCGCAGGATCTCTCACCTTACTTTCGTGACGAGGTGGTGCGCACGGCAGAGGTGCAATATGTCGCCGGATGACCGCTGGCGCCTGCAGCACATGATCGAGGCCGCCGAAAGCGCGCAGAACTTCATTGCTGGTCGCCAGCGAGCCGATCTGAACGGGGATCGGATGCTTGTGTTCGCCATCGTACGGGCCATTGAAATCGTCGGCGAGGCGGCCAGCAAGATCTCCGAGGAAACGCGAAGCGCCCATGGGGCGATTCCCTGGAAGGCGATCATCGGCATGCGCAACCGCTTGGTCCATGCCTATTTCGATATCGACGCGAGCGTCGTCTGGGCGACGGTTACCGAGGAGCTCCCCGCCTTGCTGGGTCAACTGCAAGCGCTGGTCGCCGGCGACTAGAACAAACGGGAAGCCGATTGGCTATCACCCACTTTGAACGCGTCGGCAAGGTGGCAACGCTCATCACCTGTCGCGATACCGCAGATCATGAAAGTCATGACCGCCCCCTCTCACTTGCCTCACCCCGGCCTTTCTCCCGCAGTGGGGAGAAGGGAGGTTCGTGAGTCGCCGCGGCAAGCCAGGCCGCCGGCTCAGCGCGTCAGCAGCATCAACAGCACCAGATTGAGCAGCAACGAGACACCAGCGATGACCCGCCAGGTTACCAGCGGGTTGCGCAGTGCCAGCGGTGTCACCGGCGGCCGGCCGAGGGGTCGGTTGGCGCCGCGTTCCAGCGCCAGCAGAAATTCCTCGGCGGTTTCGAAGCGCTGCGCGGGATCCTTGGCGACCGCCTTGAGCAGCACGTTTTCCAGCCAACCGGGGATATCGGGCCGGTAGCGCGTCGGCGCCACCGGCTCGCCGAACTTGGGATGCTGGAAAGGCTCGATCTCGCCGTAGGGGTATTTGCGGGTCAGCAGGTGGTAGAGCGTGACGCCGGCGGCGTAGAGATCGTGGGCCGGGCCGGCACGCTCGCCGGCGAGCAGTTCGGGCGCCATGTAGCTCGGGGTGCCCGGGCTGCCGATGGCGGGCTCGTCCTCGGAGAGGCTGAGCGCGACGCCGAGATCGAGGATGCGCAGGCGGCCGTCGCGACCAATGTGGATGTTGTCGGGTTTGATGTCGCGGTGTGCGACGTCGAGGCGGTGCAGCGCCGAGAGCCCCTTCATCAGGCGTACGCCGTGCTGGACGGCATCGGCGACGGTGAAATGCAGACCGGAGTCGAGCATCCGTTGCAGCGTCGCGCCCTCGTGCCAGGTCTGCAGGTAGTACAGGCAGCTGCGTCTCTCGGCCGGCAGCAGCTGCGCGAAGAACGGCGAGCTGATGCGCCGACCGCGCCACTCCTCCATGATCAGCGCCCGGATCTCGTCGGCGTCATCGGCTAGCTCCGGGCGCAGGGTCTTGAGCACCAGTGGCTGGCGTGAGGCCAGCTCGGTGACGCGGTAGAGGAGGGTGGCGCGCGAGTCATGCAGCACTTCCTCGATCTGCAGCCCGTCGATTTCCTGACCGGGCTTGAACTGCGGCGGCAGCGGCAGGCGCGCCGTCCCTTCCAGCGAGTCGCGCAGATTCTCTGCCGGCAGTTCCTGGATGCGCGCGACGACGGCGCTGGCGTTGTCCTGGCCGCCGGCAGCCAGCGCCAGGCTGGTCAGCGAGGCTGCCGCCTGCTGGGCGTCGGGATGGGCGAGCAGCGCGGTGCGAATGCGACCGTCACCGATCGCTGCCCAGACGCCGTCGCTGCAGAGCAGGAAGCAATCGCCGACTTTCAGTTCGCCGTCGGCGAAGTCGAGCTGGAAGTGGCGGTCGAGTCCGACCGCGCGCGAGAGCACGTTTTTGAGTTCCGGGTGTTCCCAGATATGGTCGCTGGTGAGGCGCGTGCATACCCCGTCGCGCAGCAGGTAGAGGCGGGAATCGCCGACGTGGGCGCTGATGTAGCGCCGGCCGCGCAGGACCAGCGTGGTCAGTGTCGTGGCCATGCCGGTGAGATCCCGCTGCCGGCCGGCTTCGGCCATCACCCAGCGGTTGAGCGCGTCGATGACTTTCTCGAGCGCGTGCGGAATGCTCCAGGTGTCGGGGGTCGCGTAGTAGTCCGATAGCAAGCCGCGCACGGTGTACTCGGCGGCTTCACGTCCCCCCTGATGGCCGCCGACGCCGTCGGCGACGGCGGCGATCAAGCCCTTGTTGTCGAGTTCGGGGCCATGCGGGGTGACCATGCCGCAGAAGTCCTCGTTGCGCTCGCGCGGTCCGGTGAGCGAGGAGTGGCCGATATCGACTTTAAGCGGCATGCAGGCATGGCTCCGGAAAGGGGAAGGGTGCGCAAGCGACCTGAAGTGCGAAATGTACCCCTGGTACCCTGCTCCCCTCCACCCTGGTGGGGGAGGGGCTGGGGGAGAGGGGGAAAGGCGGACGATTTGCCTGTGGTCGTCGGGAATCGAGGGTGCGCGTTGGTGCTGCACTTTCCCCTCTCCCCAACCCCTCTCCCACAAGGGGCGAGGGGCTTGTCAGCGCCCCGGCGGCGTGCGCCTCTCCACAAGGGGTGAGGGGCTTGTTCGCGCTGCAGGTGCTGCCTCGGGCAAGGAGGAATCAGATCTTCGCCGCGGTGAGGTGCGCCGCACCCCAGGTGGTGCGCCAGCGGTTCTTGACTGCGCTCAGCCCGGCCAAGGCGAGCAGCGCCAGCGCGGCGAAAATCAGGAAGCCGATCTGATAGCTGCCGGTGAGCTGCTTGGCGTAGCCGAGCGAGGAGGCCAGGTAGAAGCCACCGACGCCGCCGGCCATGCCGACCAACCCGGTCATGACGCCGATCTCCTTGCGGAAGCGCTGCGGCACCAGCTGGAAGACGGCGCCGTTGCCCATGCCCAGGGCCAGCATCGCGCCGACGAAGGCGAGCAGCGCCATCCATGCTTCTGGCAGGCCGATACTGACGATGGCCAGGAAGATCGCCGCGAAGACGTACATCACCGACAGGCTCTTGATGCCGCCGATGCGGTCGGCAACGTTGCCGCCGATCGGGCGCACCAGCGAGCCGGCGAAGACGCAGGCGGCGGTGAAGAAGCCGGCTGTTTTGGCGTCGAGGCCGTACTGGATGTTGAAGTAGATGGTCAGCGACGAGGCCAGGCCAACGAAGCCACCGAAAGTCACCGAGTAGAAGAACATGAACCACCAGGCGTCCTTGTCCTTGAGCACTTTAAGGTACTCGGCCAGCGACTTCGGCGGTGGGCACTCGGGTGCGTCCTTGGCGGCGACCATGTAGTAGATGAAGACCAGCAACAGCGGAATCAGCGCCAGGCCGAAGACGTTGGTCCAGCCGTAGGCGATGGCCAGGCTGGGTGCGATCAAGGCTGCCAGCGCGGTGCCCGAGTTGCCGGCACCGGCGATGCCCAGGGCCGTTCCCTGATGCTCGGGCGGATACCAGCGCGAGGCCAGCGGCAGCGCGACGGCGAACGAGGCGCCGGCAACGCCGAGGAAGACCCCGAGGATCAGGGTCTGCTCGTAGCTGTGCACGCCGAAATGCCAGGCCAGGAACAGCGAGACCATCACCGTCACCTGGCCGATGGCGCCGGCCAGCTTCGGCTTCAGATGGTCGACCATCAGGCCCATGACGATGCGCAGCAGCGCTCCGGCAAGGACTGGCGTGGCGACCATCATTCCCTTTTGCGCGTGCGTCAGGCCGAGATCGCTGGCGATCTGCACGCCGAGCGGGCCGAGCATCACCCACACCATGAAGGCCAGGTCGAAGTAGAGAAACGAGGCGATGAGGGTCGGCCGGTGGCCGGCCTTCCAGAACGAGTTGTCCATGATCGTGTTCCGTCAGTAGGAGTAGGAGTAGGAGTAGGAGTAGGAGCGGGCGGAGGAGTAGGGATGGGGAGCTTGCGAACTTCAGATTTCGAGAAAGACCGTGCCGCTTTCGATGCGCACCGGGTAACGTCGGGCGCAGCCCTGGTCGGGAGCGACGGCCTCGCCGGAGTCGAGGCGCAGCTTCCAGCCGTGCAGGGGGCAGGTCACCTGATTGCCGTGCACCATTCCCTGCGACAGCGGCCCACCCTTGTGCGGGCAACGGTCGCGCAGGGCAAACACTTCGTCGGAGGAGGTGCGGAAGAGGGCGATATCACCGCCTTCACCGCCTTCACCGCGGTCGGCGTTGTCGCCGCCCGTGCCAGGCTCTCCGCTGCCGCCATTCTTCGGCCTGACGACGCGACTGCCGAGTCGCGGGATGTCGTCAATGTGGCAAATCGATTTCCATTCAGGCATTGCTGTTCTCCAGTTTCTTCCGCTTCACACCGCAAGCGTTTCGTATTCGTTCTTCTCGACGCCGGCGATGCGTTCGGCCCAGGGATCCTTGGCGTCCTTCAGTTCGGCCAGCAGGCGGCCGTGCAGCGCCTTGCGGTTTTCCTCGTCGTCGACGACGCGGCTCTTGGCGTGGTCGAGGCCGACGCGTTCGAGGTAATGGCAGGTGCGTTCGAGATAGAAGGCCTCCTCGCGGTAGAGCTGCAGGAATGCTCCGGCGTACTCCATCACCTCTTCGTCGCTGCCGACCTTGACGAAGAACTGCGCGACCTCGGTCTTGATGCCGCCGTTGCCGCCGACATACAGCTCGTAGCCCGAATCGACGCCGATCACGCCGACATCCTTGATGCCGGCTTCGGCACAGTTGCGCGGGCAGCCCGAGACGGCGAGCTTGACCTTGTGCGGTGCGTACATGTCGAAGAGCATCTTCTCGAGCTTGACGCCCATGTCCATCGCCAGCTGCGTGCCGAAGCGGCAGTGCTCGGCACCGACACAGGTCTTGACGGTGCGGATCGACTTGCCGTAAGCGTGCCCGGAGGGCATGTCGAGGTCTTTCCAGACGCCGATCAGGTCATCCTTCCGGATGCCCAAAAGGTCGATGCGCTGGCCGCCGGTGACCTTGATCGTCGGCACCTGGTATTTCTCGGCGACGTCGGCGATGCGCCGCAGCTCGGCGGAAGTGGTCAGCCCGCCCCACATCCGCGGCACCACCGAGTAGGTGCCGTCCTTCTGGATATTGGCGTGCGCGCGTTCGTTGATCAGCCGTGAGCGAGGATCGTCCTTGGCCTGCTTCGGCCAGGTCGAGATCAGGTAGTAGTTGAGTGCCGGGCGGCATTTGTCGCAGCCGTCGGGCGTCGTCCATTCCATGAAGCGCATGGTTTCGCCGATGCTCAGCAGCGGCTGCTGACGAATCGCGTCGCGCACTTCCTGATGCGAGAACTCGGTGCAGCCGCAGACCGGCTTGCGGTTCGACGCGGCCGGCGTGTAGGCACCGCCGATGGTCGCCGAGAGAATCTGCTCGCAGAGGCCGGCGCAGGAGCCGCAGGATGATGCAGCCTTGGTGTGCTTCTTGATGTCGTCGAGGGTGAACAGGCCATTTTCCTTGATCGACTTGACGATGGTGCCCTTGCTGACGCCGTTGCAGCCGCAGACTTCGGCGCTGTCGGCCATCGCCGCCGCCTTGCTGTGCCCCTGGTGGCCGACATCGCCGACGTGCGACTGGCCGAAGAGCAGATGGTCGCGAATCTCGTGAATGTCCTGGCCGTCGCGCAGCAGTTGGTAGTACCACGGCCCGTCGGCGGTATCGCCATAGAGCACGCCACCGACCAGCTTGTTGTCCTGGATCACCAGCTTTTTGTAAACCCCGCCGGCAGCGTCGTTGAGGATGATCTCCTCGCTGTCCTTGCCACCGAAGAAGTCGCCGGCGGAGAAGAGGTCGATGCCGGTGACCTTGAGCTTGGTCGAGGTCACCGAGCCGGTGTAGCGGCCGATGCCGTAGTTGCCGAGGTGGTTGGCGGCGACCTTGCCTTGTTCGAAGAGCGGTGCGACGAGGCCGTAGGCGATGCCGCGGTGGGCGACGCATTCGCCGACCGCGTACACTTTCGGGTCGTAGGTCTGCATGGTGTCATTGACCACGATACCGCGATTGCAATAAATCCCGGCCGACTCGGCGAGCGCGATATTCGGACGGATACCGACCGCCATGACCACCAGATCGGCCGGAATCTGTAGGCCGTCCTTGAGACGGATGGCAGCGACGCGGCCGCTCTCGCCAGCGACCAGCGCTTCCGTCTGCTTGCCGAGCAGGAACTTCAGGCCGCGTCCTTCGAGGGATTTCTGCAGCATCCGGCCTGCCGTCTCGTCGAGCTGGCGTTCGAGCAGCCAGTCGGCGAGATGGACCACGGTCACGTCCATGCCGCGCAGCTTTAGGCCGTTCGCTGCTTCCAGACCGAGCAGGCCGCCGCCGATGACCACCGCATGCCGGTAACGCTTGGCGGCGTCGATCATGGCGTCGGTGTCGGCGATGTCGCGGTAGGAGATCACCCCGGGCAGATCGTTGCCGGGGATCGGCAGCATGAAGGGATTGGAGCCGGTCGCCAGCAGCAGGCGATCATAGCTTTCCTCGGTGCCGTCGTCGGCGATCACCCGGCGTTTGACGCGGTCGATGCGGTTCACCGTCTTGCCCAGATGCAGGCGGATGCCGTTGTCGGTGTACCACTGGTGATCGTTGAGAATGATGTCCTGGATGGTCATCTCGCCAGCGAGCACCGGCGAGAGCAGGATGCGGTTGTAGTTGGGGTGCGGCTCGGCGCCGAATACGGTGATCTCGTACTCGTCGGGGGCGATTTTCAGCAGCTCCTCGAGCGTGCGTACGCCCGCCATGCCGTTGCCGACCATCACCAGTTTCTTCTTGCTCATTTTCAGGGCTCCATTCGATGCATCTTGATGGAGCCATCAAAGCAAGTGGCGTGCCAGAGCTGATGAGCATTGATTTGCCGGGGGTTTTCCCGGGCCGCCCCGAAGCTGTGTGTCCTGCAAATGATGCGGCGCACAACTTCGGGGCGCGCGGCCGCGCGCTGGTGCTGGATTTGGTGCAGGAAAGGGGGCTAGGCGACCTTCACCTGCAAGGACCACCTCGCCAGCTTGCCGGTATCGCGCGCCGCGCGATCGGCAACCCGCAGGGTCCAAGTGCCAGAGGCTTCCTTGCCGAGTAGCGCCGACAATGGCAATTCGGCCGAGCTGTAGGTCTGAAAGAGGTTGTGCGCCGAGCCACCGCTGCGCTCGTGCAAGCGCAGCGTTTGTCCGCCGTGGATCAGCGATACCTCCAGGTCGCCGCGCCAGGTGTGAGTGATTTCCACGGCGACGGACAACTCGGCGATGCTGCCGGCGAGCGCCAGTTCGGCATGACTTTCGAGGCCTACGGAACTGTTGTCGGGAATGCTGCCGTTGCTTGGCACGACGACCACCGACGCTTCCTTTGCCGGGGCGGCGACGTCGAGCTTCAGGCGCCAATGCTTCAGCCGGCCAAGGTCCCTGTTCGCCAAGTCGGCGACATGCAGGCGCCAGCTGCCGGCGGCCCGCGCTTGCGTCCGAAGCCAGCTTGCCAGCGCTGGCGAGTTGGCCGGCGTGTACAGTTCCTTGAGATCCTTCGCGCCGCCTCCCTCACGATTGTGCAAGAGGATTGCCGCGCCGTCGGGTGGCAGCAGCGATACGCGCAAGTCGCCGCGGTAGCTGTGTTCGATGTCCACTTGCACTTCGACAGCGGTTACCACGCCCCTTGCGCTGGATTCGACCCCGTCGCTGATGCCGCTGGCGTTGGCATCGGGAATGGCGAGGTTCGGGAAGCGATCGAATTCGCTGCCGGTCTCGACCGCGGGTCGCGCCCGGCGGACCGCTTGCAGGGCATTCACCCGGCCCTGTCCCATGCGCTCGTGGTGTCCGTTGGCGTCATAGGTGACTGAACCAACCTTGTCGGCGGTTTCCCGCAGGATGGTGCGCACTTCCGCCTCGGACAGCGTCGGATTCGCCGACAGCACGAGTGCGCATACCGCCGCAGCTTGCGGACATGCGGACGAGGTGCCGTTGAAATCGAGCACATAGTCGCCAGCGTTGGTCGAGCGGTTGTAGCCGCGCTCGCCGCTGATGTCGGTGGTGGCGATGCGCACCCCGGGCGCCGCGACATCGACCTCCGGGCCATGATTGCTGCCCCACCAGGTTTCGCCGTCGCTGCTGGTCTTGGTCTTCGGTTGGTCGTCCTGGTTTGAGGCGGCCACCGTGAGCACATTGCTCAGATTGCCGGGAAAGTCGACCGGGGAGTCATCGTTGCCGGCGGCGATGACGATCACCGAACCCAGACCGCCGCGACCCTGTGCGCGCGCGCGATCGAAGGCGCGCGAGATCTGATTCGAGGGCGAGCCGCCGCCCCAGCTATTGCTGAGCACATCGGCGCCGTTGGCCCAGGACCAGTTGATTGATCGGGCGATCCACTCGTTGGTGGTCACCCAGTTCTTGCCGGTATTGTCGGAATGGGCGATGCGTACGGCGAACATCGAGCAGCCGGCAGCGACTCCGCGGATGCCGATGGCGTTGTTCGCCGTTGCTCCGACGATGCCTGCGCAGGCCGTGCCATGGGCATCGTTGCCTTTCGGTTCCTGAAACTCGTCGTCATCGGTGCCGTCGTAGCCGCGGGTGACGCCACCGAGATCGGGATGGGTGGTGTCGACCCCCTCGTCGAGAATGGCGACGACGATGTCCGGACGGGGTGCCACCTCGGCGGTCGCCGCGATTGCCTGCAGTCGTTCGAGATAGTATTGCTGGCCGAGTAGCGGATCGCGACCGGCGGCCGCCGCATGCGGCTCGGCGGCCGCCGCATGCGGCTGCCCCGTCAATGGTGAGACCATTCCACCATTGGCGCCTGGCGTCGGGCCGCGCGCCTGATCGCGCGGCGTGATCGTGATCAAATCGGGTTCGGCGAATTCCACCTGCGCCAGCGCGGTCAGCTTTTCCGCGACCTCGAAAACGTCGGCATCGGTGTCGGTCAGCTCGGCGCTTACTTCGCCGTAAGCAGAGCGGGTCAACAGCTTCAGCCCGTGCGCAGCGAGAAGCTCGGCTTGCTGCGCTTCATCGACAGCTGGCGAAAAAGCAAGCGCGACCCGTCTGGTGGGAATGATCCGCGTCGTGCCGCGGCGAAACACGGGGCTGGCCCGGGAGACCGCGGCCGAACTGCGCATGCTGCGGACGGCGTTGTCGGAGCGAACCGCTCCTGCCGGGCTGACCGCCGTCGGCACCAATGTCAGAGCGAACTCCGGGACGTCGATGCGATCGCGAAAGTCACCGACCTCGCCGTCGCTGGCCACCGCGCGGGCCATTACGCTGCGCTGCGCCGGCTTGAACTCCACGGCAACGTAATCCGGGTCGACCTCGAGTTGGATCGGTTTGCCATCTACCAGATATTTGGGCATTTCGCGCTCCCTTCAAAAAGACCAATCATGCCCCGGTTGGCGGCTCCTTACCGGGGTGCAGGCGATGAATATCGTTGCGACAAACGGTGGGAAGTGAGGGGGAAGGTGCAGCGACAGCACGGGAAGTCTGTGGCTAAAAAGTATAGGTAGCCCCGTCGAGCGCTGTCAATGTTGAACTTGGGCCACGCCTGGCATGATGGCGAAGCGGCGGGAATCTTGCTTTGCCCGTAGAACAGGCGGTGAAGCGTCGCCGCCTCGCCTGTGCTAGCGCATGACGAACGCCTCCTGATGGAAGCGCAGGCGGCCTTGCCACAGCTTGTGCAAGCGCTCGCGCAGCTGATCGGCGAGTCCCTGCGGGCCGCAAAACCAGACCTCGGCCGGGCGTGCGCTATCGTGTCCGACGAGCAGTTCTTCGGCGCTGAGTTGCTGACCCTGCCTTGCGCCGTGCACGTGCAGGCGGATGCTGGGCAGTTGTTCAGACAGGGCTTCGAGCCGAGGGACAAAACAATCCGTGTCACGGTCGCGCGTGCAGTAGTGCAGGTCAGCGCTCGGTGCCTGCGCGGGGCTGTCTTGCTGCGCTTCCAGCCAGGCGAGAAACGGGGTGACGCCGATGCCGCCGGCGATCCAGATCTGCTGCGCGCCGCGCTGTCGGCGGGCGATGTCGAAACGTCCGTAGGGCCCTTCGATGCGCACCGGCTGGCCGATGGCCAGGCGCCGCGCGAGCTGCCGCGTATAGTCGCCGAGGGCCTTGATCTGGAAGCTGATTTCACGGTCGCCGTGGTCGGCGCTGGCGATCGTGAAGGGATGTTGACCTTCGCCGTCGTCGAAACTGACGAAGGCGAACTGCCCGGGCCGATGCCCCGGCCAGCCGGCGTCAAGGCGGCAGCGCACGGCGAGCACATCGGCAGCCGGGTGGTCGAGCGCCACGACGCTTCCGCTCACCTGGCGCGAGTGAGCGATGCGCCCGCTCAGCGAGAGCACGCTGCCGTAAACCCCGCCGGCGATGAGCACCGCGAGCAGCAAAGCGAGTGGCTGCGTCCAGTAGTCGCTCGGCGCCAAAAGCAGGGCATGAAAGGCGAGCATCAGGTAGAGCACCGGCATTGCACGGTGCAGGAAGCGCCAGACCCGGTACGGGAAACGGCGCCACAGGCTGATGGCCAGCATCGCCAGGAGCGCGTAGATGGCCCATTCGCCGAGATCTTCGGCGAGATCGCGCAGCACCTCGATAAAGCCGCCGAAGCTTTCCTTGGGCACGCGTCCCTCGCGGCCGATGATGGCTTTCAGGAGGTCACTCGACATCTCGATCAGCCAGTGCAGGGCCGCGAAAACGCCGGCCAGGATTGCCGCCCACTTGTGCGTGCGATAGACGCGGTCCATGCCGCCCAGCGGGGTTTCGAGCCAGGTCGGGCGGGTGGCCAGATACATCGCCACCGACATCAGGGCGATCGCCAGCAGGCCGCTGAGGTAGAGGGTTTCCTGGCGCAGCACCCACAGCGCTGCGCCGCCGGACGGCGTGCCGGCAACGAGTACATCCCAGCCCCAGGCCAGGGTGACGAGGGTGATGATCAGGGTGAGAGCAGTTTTCATGGTCAGCGCAGCATTCCTTCAGTGGATATCGGGCGTTTGGCAGCTTGCGCAAGCTAGTCGTCGTAGTAACCGCGTTCGGCGCCGGCGTGGCAGGCCAGGCAGTTGGCCTTGCTGCGCACCTCCTTGTGCTGCCACTCCCAGGCGGGGACTTCGCGGTGTTCTTTGACCCAGCGCTCGAGCTCGGTGATGCGCAGCGGCGCCTTGCTCGGCGAGGTGCCGCGCAGCAGCTTGTCGCTGTAGCTTCGGCCGCCGGTATCGCCGGCGTTACTCACCAGGTAGTTGGTGATGTGCTGCGCGCTTGCCGGATCGACGCTGGCGTCGTCGCCGAAATGGTTTGTCAGCTCGCCCATCATTCGCTTCCACGAACTGGCCGGCAGCATCGAAGGCGGAAAGGCGAGGTGGCAACTGCCGCATTCCTCCTTGACCACCGGGTCGCTGACCGGTGGGAAATAGTGGCTGCCGCCGGCCTGCGCGCGCTGGAAAACGAGTGCCGAAAAGGCGATCGCCAGCAGGCCGAGCGAAATGGGGCGATAGGGCAGAGTCATCGTGTTCTCCTTGAAGTGTTTGCTTGGCTGTGTCGGGGTGCATGTGTCTGCGGGCGGCTGCTCACTGACTGATCATGAAGCTCAGCCAGTCGCCTTTTTCCTGCGCCGTGCACTGGCGGCCGAGCACGTCCTGGCAGTTGCGCTTGAACCATTTCTCGACCTTTGTCGGGTCGGCATAGCGGCCGGGGCTGGCCGACAACGCCACCGGGTCGATGGCCTTGCCGGCAGGCGTCTGGCCGGATGTGCGCGGGTCCTTGGCATGGCAGCTGGTGCAGGCCGGGGTATCGGCCTTGCCACCGGCGAATGACTGGCGATGGAAGGCTTCGCCGCGTACTGCCGAGAAGCCGGCAAAGCCGGGGTCGGCTGTTTTCGCCGCCGCGGCATAGCCGGCAAGCAGATCGTCGCGTGCTGCTGCGCGTGTGGTTGTGCTGGCCAGTGCCAGCATTGCTGCCAGGAGCAGCATTCCTGGATGCTTGTGTGCGTGCCGTTTCATGAGCTTGCCCTTTGGTTTCGGTTTGACATGGCGCCACTTTGCCTGGCGCTGGCTGAACCGATGCTGAAGCGCTCGTTCATCCTGGGTTCAGCTGTAACGGCGTAGAAAGATGGGCCAGAGCAGGCCGCCCTGGCGAGCGAGGGTCAGCCCGGAAAGCCCTTGCTCCCGTTACACTTTGGAGATGATTCGCTTGCGAGCTACTTTGCTGGCCATTGCTGCGCTGCTCCTGGCCTGGGCGAGTACCGTTGTCAGTGCCGGCGACGGTCACGGCGGCGACCACGATCGTGCGCGTCAGGCGCTTGAAGCCGGCGAGGTGCTGCCGCTGCGGGTGATCCTCGAACGCGTCGAACGCACTTATCCGGGGCAGATCGTCGAGGTCGAACTCGAGCGTGAGCACGGCCGCTGGGAGTACGAGATCAAGCTGCTGCGCAGCGGCGGATCGCTCGTGAAGCTCAAGGTCGATGCGCGTGACGGCAGCGTTCTCGGTGTCAAGGGGCGCCAGGACAGCGGGCAAGGCGATCGCCGTCGCCGCGGCGGCGGTGGCAGCGACGATGATCGCCCTGGCGCGGAGCGTGAAAACCAGCATGGAGAGCCGCGCTGATGCGCATATTGATCGTCGAAGACGAACCCTTGTTGCAGAGCCAACTCGCCGACGCCTTGGGCGCGGCCGGCTACGCGGTCGATACCGCAAGCAACGGGGTCGACGCCCACCATCTCGGTGACAGTGGTTCCTACGACGCCGTCGTTCTCGACCTCGGCCTGCCGCAGCTCGACGGCATCAGCGTCCTCAAGAAGTGGCGGGCTGCCGGCCGGGTGATGCCGGTGCTGATCCTGACCGCCCGTGATGGCTGGCACGAGAAGGTGGCCGGCATCGACGCCGGCGCCGACGACTATCTGACCAAGCCCTTCCACATGGAGGAACTGCTCGCCCGCCTGCGCGCGCTGATCAGGCGCGCCGTTGGCCAGGCCAGCGCGGAACTGGTCTGCGGTCCGCTGACCCTCGACACGCGCAACAGCCGGGCGAGCGTCGATGGTCATGCCTTGACGCTGACCAGCCACGAGTATCGCGTTCTCGCCTATCTGATGCACCATCGTGACCAAGTGATTTCGCGCAGTGATCTGGTCGAGCACATCTACGCGCAGGACTTCGATCGCGACTCGAACACCGTCGAGGTGTTCATCGGTCGCCTGCGCAAGAAGCTGCCGCCGGGACTGATCCAAACCGTGCGTGGCCTCGGCTATCGCCTGAGCACAGGGGAATGAGCCTGTCTGTCGGGCGCTCGCCACTTGCCGCGCGCGGTTCGCTGCGCCTCCGCCTCCTGGCCGGAACACTGTTCTGGATCGCCGCGTCGATTGCCGTCGCCGCCTGGGGCTTGAGCAGCCTGTTTCGCGAGCACGTGGCGACGCAGTTCCACGCCGAGCTGAACACCCACCTCAACCAGTTGACCGCCCATCTGGCAGTCGACCCCGAAGGGCAGGCGACGCTGGCCATGGCATTGAGCGATCCGCGCCTGAGCCTGCCCTACAGCGGCCTCTACTGGCAGGTCGATGCGCTGCCGGCCGCTGGTGAGTCCGCTCAGGCCGGCGCCGCGCTCGCCGGCCAGCTGCGTTCGCGTTCGCTCTGGGACGGCGTGCTCGCCGTTCCGTCCGATGCGCCGGCAGACGGCGAGATTCATCAGCACCGCGTCGCCGGTCCGGGTGGCGCCTGGCTGGGCATGGTCGAACGCGTCGTACGCGTCGACGAGGGGAGCGGCGCAGCGGCAGATGTGGTCGGAGCTGCCGCAACTGCCGCAACTGCCAGACTCAAGCCCACACTACGCGCCTTTCGGCTGATCGTCGCTGCCGATGAGAAACTGATGCTTGAGCCGGCAAGCCGATTCGACGGCGCGCTCTGGCTGGCGCTCGGCATCCTCGCGGCCGGCCTGGTCGTCGCCGCACTGGTACAGGTCTTCGTCGGGCTGGCGCCGCTGCGCAAGTTGCGCGCCGCACTCGGCCGCGTGCGCGATGGCGATGCGCAGCGCCTCGACGGCCAGTTTCCTTCCGAAATCACTCCGCTGGTCGACGAGTTCAATACCGTTCTGGCGCAGAATGCCGAGGTCGTTGAGCGCGCACGCACGCAAGCGGGCAACCTCGCGCATGCCCTGAAGACGCCGCTCAGCGTCCTCGCCAACGCCGCCAACGGCAAGAACGACGAACTCGCCCGCCTGGTCGTTGCTCAGGTCGACACCGCCAAGCGCCAGGTCGACTACCACCTCGCGCGTGCGCGGGCCGCGGCGACGCTGCGCGTTCCCGGCGCCCGCACGCCGCTGCGGCCAGCGCTGGAAGCGCTACTGCGCACGATGCGCCGGATACACGCCGAGCGGCAGCTCGAATTGCTGCTGCGCCCGATCCCGGAAAACATGGCGTTTCGCGGCGAAGAGTACGACCTGCAGGAAATGCTCGGCAACCTGCTCGACAACGCCTGCAAGTGGGCCAGCAGCCGTGTCGAGGTCGCGGCCGGTAGCGACAACGAGTGCCTGCTGATCATCATCGACGACGACGGCCCGGGCATCGCCACCGGCGATCGCGATGCCGTCCTCCGCCGCGGTGTGCGCGCCGACGAGCAGGTGCCGGGTTCCGGCCTGGGATTATCGATTGTCGGCGATCTGGCGCAGCTCTACGGCGGTGGACTCCACCTGGCCGGTTCGTCGCTGGGTGGCTTGCGGGTGGTGCTGCGCTTACCGGCGGTGCGGGGACAGCGGGTCGGGTCGGAATCGGGACCGGGACCGGGAAGCTGGTCGTGAACCGCTTCGATCGCCTTTCACATTAACATACCGCTTCTACGTGAAAGCGCCCGCCAAGGCTGCGGGTACTCCCTGTCGACAAGACTCCAAGACTCCGCCATGCAAACAGAGACCGACGCTGTCTTCGAAATCCCGCTGAGCGATGCACCGGACGCACTGCGCTTGTCGCTCACCCGTGCGCGCTGCCCGGCTACGGCCAGCGCCACGGTTATCGATTACGGGGGCCGGTCGCGCACGGTTGATGTACCCGGCGAGAACGCCCTGACGGTGTACCTCGACAAGCGGGAAATCGTCACGCTGATGACGCTCGGTCAAGTTCCGGAGGCCTTGATCATCGGCTATCTGCGCAGTCAGCGACTGGTCGAATCGCTCGCCGACCTGTGTAGCGTTCACGTCGATTGGCAGGTCGGGTCCTGCGCCGTGCACACCCGCCACGCCGCGTGCAGCGACATCGCCAGCCGCCTGGCCAAACGCACGGTCACCACCGGCTGTGGTCAGGGAACGATGTTCGGTGACTGGCTGGACGAGCTGCAGCCGCTGCACAGCGACGCCACGCTGGCGGTCAGCACTCTTGACGCCGCGTTGGCACGGCTCCTGGCGCTGGACACGGTCTACAAACGTGCCGGCTCGGTGCACGCCTGCGCGCTGCTACGCAACACGCCCGAGGCACCGCTGCTCTATCACGTCGAGGATGTGGGGCGGCACAACGCGGTCGATGCGGTCACCGGTCTGATGTGGCTGGACGAAGAGGGCGGGGCCGACAAGATCATCTACACCACCGGTCGACTGACTTCGGAGATGGTCATGAAAACGGTTCAGATGGGCGTGCCTTTCCTGATCTCGCGCTCTGGTTTGACGCAGATGGGGTTGTCGATGGCGCAGGAAATGGGCATCACCCTGGTGTGCCGTGCGCGGGTCGGCCGTCATCTCGTCTACTCGCATGGCGAGCGCATCAGGCGAGGCGACGCATGAGCCTTGCCCCGATTCCGATCATCGGCCTGATTCTCGCCGGCGGACAAGGCCGCCGCATGGGCGGTGTCGACAAGGGCCTGGTCGAACTCGACGGCCGGCCGATGATCGCGCACGTCATCGCCCGCCTGCGCCCACAGGTCGATGTTCTGCTGATCAACGCCAACGACAACGCCGACAGCTACACGGCACTCGGTGCGCCGGTCATCGCCGATCGCCACGCCGGCTTCATCGGCCCGCTGGCCGGGCTCGATGCGGGCCTGCACCACGCCGGCGGCGGTGACCGCGAGGCCTGGGTGCTCACCTGCCCCTGCGATTCGCCGGCCGTTCCGCACGTTCTGGTGGCCCGTCTGCACAGTGCAGTACTGGCCGCCGGGGCGGATATGGCCATGGCCCGTGCCGACGGGCGGCTGCAGCCGGTCTTCCTGCTGGCGCACACGCGCAGCGCCGCATCGCTGGCCGCGTACCTGGCCGGCGGCGATCGCAAGATCGACCGCTGGGTGCTGGCGCAGAAACACGTGCTGGTGGATTTCGACGGCTGTCCCGAGGCCTTCGCCAACATCAACACTGCGGACGAACTGGCGCGCCAACAGAAGAGCTGACGCTGCCGGAGCGCGCGCTTGGTATGGTGGTTGCGGGTCAGTCGAGCCCCGCGGCATTGCCGGCGCTCACCGCATCGAGCCGGCGCATGGCGCCATCATTCCCATCTGCTCGGGGTCGGCGTACTGCAGGTAGACCAGCGACTCGTTGTGCACCGCCCCTGCGTCCCCGCTCGATGCGATGCTCGATGCCAGCACGGGCGCGCCAGAACCGCAGAGCCATCCGGTGCCGGAGTGCGGATTCGATCAGCGCATCACGTGCGCGGTGCTGCGAATGTGAGGGCCTACAAGAGTAAAACCTGAAGCCAGAGCACGACGAGTTGCCATTTCCCGTCGTGAGGGGACCCGTATCTGTGCTTATCCGCCCAGCCCAAACACACCTGCGGATGAGTACCGGAAGTGAGTGGGACGGGGTTACTGGTGATGGGGGGCGGCGGCTGCGCAGCACTGGGGTGGTCGGGATTCCGGCTGGGATCGCGGGCCGCGCCCGTGCATTGAAGCGTCGATCAGGCCGGTGGCCGGGAATGCCGAAGCGCGGGTCAGCTTGCTTGTCTCAGGCGCGATCCAGCACCTTGATTTTTGGCGACAGCGGCGGCGAGGCTTCGACGTGCACCCGCAGCGAAGCGTTTGGCTGGCGTTGTCCGTCACTCTTGCCGAGATGAGAGACGAAGTCACGCCGCCAGTTGGCGGATGTTGCTGGCGTCACAGCGCGCTGTTCGTTGGCGGCAAAATACCAGTGCTGCAAGTCGATCTTCGGCAGTGCCTGGTCTTCCTCGGCCGTCGCTTTCTTGGTCGCGCCGGCGATGGCCGGGAGCGCTGCCGGGTCGTTGCTGCGCAGCAGGGGTGGCAGGGCTGCGCTGCGGGTGCTCGCGTGCGGCAGAAAGGCGCTGTCGTCGCGCCATCCTTTGCCCGGCGCGCTGCTCGTCTTCGGCTGTTCGCCCGGAACGCTGGCAAGCTCAGCCGCTTGCGGGCGCGTCGCTTCGGCGACTAGCGCCGGCAAGCGTTCAGCGTTGAGTCTTGCCTCGACCGGCCGGGGCAGGAGGGGCGCAAGCTCCGCCGGCGCTGGAGTAGCCGGCAATTCACGAAATCCGACCGCCAGGCGGGCATCCATCAGATCGGCGGCAGCTTTGGCGTCTTCGCCGTGCGCATATCCCAGGAGGTGACCGATCTCGTGGTTGATTACCGTCAGCAAATCGATACGCCCGTCGGCGTCGCCTGCCGCCCGTGCCTGGTAAGTCCCGTCCGACAGCAGCCGGAATTCCTCACTCGCTGCCGGCGTCGGGTCGGCAAACCAGCCCCAGCCGGCGGCGTCATCGTCGAGGGTGATCACGCTACCCTGGGTCTCGCCGAGGAGTAGGCGATCCTGGCCGCCAAGGTCGGCAATCCTGACCTGGATGCTGTCCAGCGAAGCGCCGTCGACCAGCCCGGTCGCCAGCCACGATTGCCTGGCTTGCGCCAGCAGTGCGTCGAGGCTGCCCGTACCTGGCGTGATGATTGCCGGCGCAGCGGCGGCATCCGGCAGCTCGCCGGCTGCCTGTTGCGCGCGCAGCTTGTTGGCCTCCCACGGCGAGGCGACGAATTCCAGCCGGGCGTAGTCCGCGCCTAGCGCGTGACCCGAATCCGGCCGGGTGTTGCTGCTGAAGGCGACGATCGGCAACCCTGTCCTGCTGAACGCGCTCGCCCCGGTTGGCATCGCCGCCTTGACCGAGTCGCGCAACTGGCTCGAGTCGTTGTCGCCCTTGTAGAGCTTGTTGGCGCCGGCGCCGCCGTTGAGGACGTCCTTGCCGCTGCCATCGCCGCTACCGCCTATCAGCCAGTCGTTGCCGTTTCCGCCGAGCAGCGTATCCTCGCCATCCTGACCGTAGACGATGTCGTCACCATCGCCGCCCTCGATGAGATCGCCGCCATCATGCGCGTGATGGTGCTTACTTTCCCATTCGCCGTCGTCGTAGCGTGCCCAGGTCCAGTTGTTGTTGTCATGGTCGTGACCGTGCTCGGAATAGGAGAACCACAGGTCGCTGTCAGCGCTCATCGTGAGCAGCCGATCCAGCCCCTCCTGCGCGTCGCGGCTGGCTTCCTTGTAGTCCTTGTCGGCGATGCCGGTGGCACGGGTGATCGTCGAGTTGAGCAGCGCGACGCTGTCACCCCAGATCAAATCGTTGCCGCTGCCGCCGACGATGCTGTCGGCGTTGATCTGGATGGCATCGAGCTGGAACCTGTGGTGGCCGTCGTAATCCAGAGCCTTCCACCAGGCTGCGCGTTTGCCGCGCTCATGCCAGCGTTCGGCGTCACGCCATTCCTCGTGCTTGTGGTTTTTCTCAAGCGGTGGCCCACCCGCTGTCAAGGTCAGCAGTGAGGCGCGCACGACGGACTGGTCGCCGATGATCAGATCGTTGCCGTCGCCGCCCGTCAGGATGTCGTTGCCCATCATGATCAGATCGAGATGATGCTCGACCCGGGTTTCGAACTTCTTGCCCGTGGTCACCTGCACCCGCTGGTCGCGCAGCCGATGCTCGAGATAGATCAGGTCGAGAGTGGCGCCGGCGATCTCGTCGGCGGCATCGGCGACGCCGCTCTGGAACAATGCGAACTTCGCCGCCAGACCGACCGGCAGCGTGAACCTGGGGGCGATGTTGATGCTGTTGTCGCCAATCAGGAGGTCGTTACCGCTGCCGCCGTCGAGAATGTCTTCACCCAGGCGATAGAGACGGTCGATGACTACAGGATCGTCGTCCTTTTCTTTCTTGGCATCGTGCTTGCCACCCAGCAAGGCGTACTGCTGGTGCACCAGGTCGGCGAAGTCAGCCGAGACGCTCAGCAGATTGCGGGTCAGGGTTTCGGCCCTGGCCATGCCAGCCGTGTCGAAGCTGACAGCCGGGGCGAGCACCCGCAGGTCGTCGCCGACCAGCGTGTCCTTGCCGCTACCGCCGCTGAGCACGTCATTGCCGGGCAGCAGGTCGAGATGATGCCCGAAATCGGTTAGCACCGAGGCGTAGGGGAGGGCACGTCCGCCGGCAGAGGTCTGCAGGAAGTTGCTGCTCGGGATCGCCGGGTGATAAGCAAACAGATGTGGCAGCAGTGAAGACGCCGTGTTGCTGTCGGCGCCGGGCGCCACCGCCGTCATTGGCACGATGATCGTGCCCGGGGCTGCGAGCGTGATGCCGGCCGACAATTCCTGTGAGCCGGGTGCGCTGAGCACCAGGAAGCCCTGCGTGACGTTCGGCACCGCTGCAATGGGGGAGTCGATGATCGCCTCGTCGCCGGTCAACTGGTCGTTGCCGTTGCCACCGTCGAGCGTGTCGTTTCCGCTGCCACCCGCCAGGAAGTCGTCGCCGGCTTCGCCGTCGAGCCGGTCGTTGCCGCGTTGCCCGTACAAGGCGTCGTTGCCGTCGCCACCGTTGAGGATGTCGTCGCCGTCGCCGATCAACTGCAGCAGGAGCGCGCGGCTGTCCCAGCTGCCGTCGCCGTGCAGGTGCTTCGAGCCGTCGGCATTGAAGAAACCGGTCAGCAAAGTGATGTCGGCGGCAAGCAGGGCGTCGACGGTGCTACGGCTGCCGCCAGACGCGGCCACCTCGCCGAGGGCCAGGGAGCCGGTGATCATCGCCTGATCGAGCAACAGCACGTCGCTGCGTGGCGTGCCGTCGGGATTGAGCGAACGTGTCAGGCGTCCAATCCCGCCGAGCAGCAGGTCGTCGCCCAGGCCACCGGTCAGCGAGTCGTTGCCGAGAGCACCGAACAGGAGGTCGTTACCGCCGTCACCGTAAAGGAGGTCCGCACCCGCGCCACCGACGAGGGTGTCGGCGCCGTCGCCCCCGAAGCCGACGATGCCGAGGTGGGACGCCGACGCGTCGAGCGAGTCATTGCCTGCCTGCAGCCTGACCGTCAGTGGTCCGTCGTTCGGCGGTGTCAGCGCGACCGTGACCGTGTCGTCGCCGCCGCCGGTGTTGAGGATGGTCTCCGAGGGCAATGCTCCGCCCGCGGGCGTGCCGGTGACAGCGAACTGGTTGCCACCGCTGCCGAGCGAGATGTGCAGCGTTTCCATATTGAGGTAGCCGATGCCAGCGGTCATTCCCAGGCCGCTCAGGCTGCTCGCCGTCAGCACTCCGCTGTTGGCGGTCGTATCGCCGCTGTCGTCAACGTTCAGGGTGTCATTGCCAGCGTCGCCGTCGATCGTCAGCCGCGCGCCGATGTCGTTCACTGTGGCCGGTGCGAGGCTGCCGACGTTGATGGTGTCGTCGCCGCTGCCGGTATGGAGGTGCAGGGCATTGCTGAGCGACCGGATATTGACGGTATTGCCGCCTCCACCCATCGTAAAGCCGTGATTTTCGATCGAAGTGAAAGTGATGCTACTGGCCAGGCCGAGGCCGCTGATCGAGTTGCCGTCGATGGTCAAGGTCGCTGGCCCTGTGTTGCCGGAATCGTCCACGTTCAGGGTGTCGATGCCGTCATCGCCATTGATCGTCAGTGGGCCCTTGATGCTGCTCCGGGGATCGTCTGGCATGGCATGTACGACGACGTTGATGGTGTCGTCACCGTCACCGGCATTGACGGTCAGCGCACCGCTGATGCCTTGAACGTAGATGCTGTCGGCATCCTCGCCGGTGTCGACCGTTACCACGCCAGCGCTGCCGTTGACCGTCACCTGGTCGACGCCCGCGCCGGTGAGCACGACGGTGCTGCCAGCGATGCTGCCAGCAATCGTCAGCTGATCGGCGCCCGAACCCAGGCGCAGTGCGGCCGCTTCGAAGCCGCTGTAGCTGGCGCCGGCAGCGATTCCCAGCCCTTCGATGCGCTGCTCGGAAAGCGAGCCGCTGAGGTCGGCGCTGTCGCCTGAAGCGTCGAGCAGGAGCTGGTCGTTGCCGTCGCCGCCGTAGAGGTCGAGCGCTGCGCCGATGGCGCGCAGCGTGCCGCCGGTGTCCAGCGACGACAACGCGAGCGTGTCGTCACCGCCGCCGAGGTCGACCGTCAGTGGCGCCGACACGCCGCGCACCTTGACGGCATCGTTATCCTCGCCGCTGTTCAGCAGCAGCGCGCTGCCCGAAGTCTGCACGGTGATGCTGTCGCTGCCGGCGCCGCTATCGACGACCGTGCTGGCTGCCGAAGTGCCGCTGATGCTGATCTGGTCGGCGCCGCCCAGCGTGTTCACGGCGAGTTGAGCGATGTTGCCGTAATGCAGGATCGCGCTGCCGAGCACGGCTAGCGAAGTAGCGGCGAGCTCGACGATGTCGTCGGCGTCGCTCATGGTCGCCGTCAGGTGGTTGCTGCCGCCACCGCCGTCGATGGACAAACTCGCCGGGTTGGTCGGGTAGCTAACGGTAAAATCGTCGTCGCCGGCACCGCCGACCAGCGTCAACACGCTAGTGACCGGTGTGCCGCTGAGCACTATCGTGTCGTCGCCGCCAGCGCCGTCGACGCTCAAGGTCTCGACGCCCGTCGTGAGTAGCTGCACGCCTTCGTAGTCGACGCCGCTGCCGCTGACGGTGATGCGCTCGCCGTTGGCCGTGCCGAAGACGAGCAGGGTGTCGGCCGCATTCTGGCCGTTCTCGCCACCGTCGATGCGGATCGTCGTTGCCGCCGCGCCAGCGAGCTGAACCGTAAAGTGGTCGTCGCCGCTGCCGCCAAAGACGTCGATCTGGTCAGGGAAGCCGTCCGCCGTCGGCTGAACGCTAATCGTGTCCTTGCCGCCCAGCGCGTCGACGGCGATCGCGCCAATGTTGGCGTAGCGCCAGCTGGCGCCGTTGACGACGATCTCCGGGTAGCCCAGCAGCACGCTGTCGTCGGCGCTGCCGAGCGTGAAGCGCAGCGTGTTGCCGCCACTGCCAACACTGCCAACACTACCACCGTCGATGCTGCCGCTGAGCAGGGCACCATTGCCGATCAGGAAGCTGTCGGCGGCAAGGCCACCGACGAGCTTCTCGAAGCCGCTGAAAGTGATCTCGCCGTTGATCTCGCCGGCATTGCTGCCGGTGATGTTCCAGACGTTGTCGGTCGCGGCGCCGATCAGCGTGTCTACGGCGCTGCTGCCGAGCAGCGCTTCGATACCGCTGACGCGGCCAGCGATGGCGCTGGCGGTCGCGGCGCCGAGATCGACGCTGACCGCGGCGCTGCGACCCGAGAAGTCGAGCGTATCGGCGCCCGCGCCAGCGTCGAGGCTGCCGGCCAGCGAGGCGTGGTTGCCGACGAAGCTGAAGCGGTCGTCGCCTTGAGCGGAGGCGACGTTTTCGATGCCCTGGAAGTCGAAGATGCCGTGGCTGCCGTCGCTGACCGTGCCGCTACCGGCGCCGGTGAACAGCCAGCTACTGCCAGCGCCCTGCGTGCTCAGGCTGTCGTCGCCGTCGCCGCCGATGATGTGCAGCCTGTCGCTCAGCCAGCTCGGCAGGTCGACCAGGTTGAAGCGGTCGTTGCCGCTGCCGCCGTCGAGCGTCAGGTCGATGACCTGGCTCAGGTCGACGATGACGCCGTTGAAGTTCAGCGTCGCGCCGTTGACCGTAAACTGGTCGTCGCCATTGTGACCAGTCAACACCAGGATCGGGTTGAAGAGCGAGAGGCCGAACTCTTCGATGCTGCTGTCGAAGAGCACCGCCTTGCTGCCGACGGTGAAGCTGTTGCTGCCTTGGATGCTGCTGGCCGGCACCTCGAGGGTGTCGATATTGCCGCTGGCGGTCGGTGCCGGTCCGCCGTCGTGCACGACGATCTGCGTCGCACGGCTGCCGGCGAAGAAGCGGTAGGTATCGGAGCCGGCTTCGCCGTCGAGCCGGATGCTGCTCGCAGCGCTGTCGTTGACCACAAAGAGGTCGTCGCCGCTGCCGCCTGACAGGCGCAGCACTTCGATGCCGCTGTAGCCCATGTTCGAGCTGCCGAGATTGACCTGCCCGGCATTGACGACGAAAGTGTCGGCCGCTGCCGTGCCCGTCAAGCTCAGCTGGTCGAGGTCGCCGCCGGCGTCGGCCAGCGTCACGGCGTCGAGTGCCCCCGCGGCAATCTGGAACTCGTCGGAACCCAGGCCGCCATCGAGGAGCGCACTGCCGGCCCAGCCGCTGACGCTGATCCGGTTGCTGCCGGCGCCGCCGCTGACGCGGATGTCGCGCATCCCCGCCAACTGCACCTGGCCGCCATTGCCGGCGGTCAGCGAGGCCGGCGCCAGCGTCCAGTTGCTGTCGGCGGCGGCCGTGAAGCGGTTGTTGCCGCTGCCGCCATCGACGCTGAAACCGCCACTGAGCAGTTCGTACTGCGGTACGTCGCCAACGAAGAGGCCACTGGGGACGAAGGTGCCCAGGGCCGGCGGTGTGACGTTCGCCGACAGCAGTTCGACCTTGTCGTCGCCGGCACCGGTTGTGATCCGGAAGTCGGCCAGGCCGAACGCGGTCAGGCCGTCGCTGCCGACGGTGATCTGGTCGGCGGCCGAGCCGGTGGCCAGCTCGACGCGCTTGATGTCGAAGAACTTCAAATCGGCGGTGCGCAGACCATCGAGCGTGCCGGTCAGCACGTTGGCCCTGGCGCCGGCGATCAGCGTCTGCTGGTCCTCGGCCAGCGTCACCGTCAGTGGCGGCGAGACGTCGCGCACAAAAACGTGGCCGTTGCCATTGGTGTTGATGGCGTTGAGCTGGTACGGCGAACGGCCGAGCAGCTGCGGCGCACCGATGATCGCCCGGTTGCCGCTGAGGGCGACCGAGTAGCCGGCGTTGTCGCCGGCAGCACCGCCGGTTTCGGTAATGGGGTCGACGGCGTTGTCGTTCACCCAGGCGCCGTTCTTCAGATGGTAGGAGTAGGCGGCGCCCTGGTCGTCGGCCGTGCCGACCTGGCGGCCCGGAGCGCCGATGATCAGCTTGCCGAAGTCTACGGCGACGGCCTCGCCGAAATAGTCGTTGGCGACGCCGCTGGCGATGCTCAGACGCTGCTCGCTGCTCCACGTGAGGCCGCTGCGTTGATAGGTGTACACCGCGCCCTGGCCACCCTGGGCACCCGGCGAGCCGACGGCGATACTGTCGCCGCTGACGTCTACCGCCGCACCGAAGCGGTCGTTGGCATTGGCTAGCGGCGAGCTCAGCGTCGCCTGCAGCGACCAGTTGCCGCCGCTGTCGACGAAGACGCCGACGGCGCCCTTGCCGCTGTTGCCGGTCGGCGCGCCGATCACCAGCGTCGCCTGCTCGATGGCCAGCGCGCTGCCGAAGCCGCCGGCCAGTGCGGCGCTGCCCAACAGAGTCGTCGCCGCGCTCCAGCCGCTGCCCGTGGCGCGGTAAACGTAGGCGCGGTTCTCGCCCGCTGCACCGGCCGCGGCGCTGCTGCCGTAGACGGCGACGGCGTTGCCGAGGCGTGCGTTGTTGCCGTTGCCGGTGAATTCGGAGACCTGCGTCCAGGTGCCGCCGACGCGCTGGTAGAGGTAGACCGCACCCGCGGCCTGGCCCTTGTTCGGCGCCCCGACGATCAGCGAATCACCCGACAGCGCGACGGCTGCGCCGAAGTCGTCGTTGGCCGAGATGTCGGCGCCTTGCAGCTTGGCGCTGAAGACCCAGTTGCCGGTCGCGTCGGCGGTGTACACCAGCACCGCGCCGCGGTTGTCGTAATCGCGCGCACCGACGACGGCGGTGTTGCCGTCTACGGCCACCGCGCTGCCGCCCTTGGCCGTGGCCAGCGCCTGCGGCACCAGGTCGGCGGTCGCCGCCGTCCACGCCGGGCCGCGTTGACGGAAACCGTAGAGCTTGTTCGCCGCGCTGTCGGCGTTGTTCGTGCCGACGACGCTGAAGCCATTGCTGATCAGTTGCGCACCGGCGCCGAAGTGCAGTGCGCCATTGCTGTCGTTGACCATCGTCGCGCCGTTGAGCCGGTACGGGACGAGGGTGTTGAGCAGGCTCTTGCTGGCGCCGCCGTCAGAGTACAGATAGGCTGCCCCGGCGCCGGCCGTGGCGCCCACCAGCAGGCGGTTGCCGCGGGCCGCGATGCTTTCATCGCCGCCGTAGGCGGCCACCGACGGGGTGTCGAGCAGCGCGCTTTTCGACCAGGTCGCGCCGGCGCGGGTGTATTGCTGGACGACGTTGGCGCCGGGGGCGCCGACGAGCACGCGGCTATTACCGTTGGTCGCGAGTTCGCTGCCCAGGCCGCCCGAACCATCGAAATACTGCGTGGTGCGCAGCGGCGTGCCGCTGAAACCGCCCAGCGTGGCGCTCCAGTGCGCGAAGTTGCTCTGGCCGAGATCGTAGAAGGCCGTCCGCGACTTGCCCGCGGCGCCAACGAAGACCTCGTTGCCGACGATGTCCACCGCCGAGCCGAAGCGCGCCCCGGCCAGCGCGCCGAAGCTGTTGCCGAAATTGGTGTACTGGACGACCCGCCGCGTACTGGCGACGAAAATACCTTCGATGTCGTCTATCCGGTCACCGTTCATGGTGATGCTGACCGGGTTTGGAGTCGGGTTGTAGATCCACTCGTAGCCATGATCGCCATTGGTATCTGCACCGAGCACGACCGAATACGGGCCGGCGGCGAGATACTGGTCATTGTCCTCACCGGTGTCGTGGGTGCCGGGCGAAGCCCAGCGCTGGTAGTAGGTGCGGCCATCGCGGGTCAGCCGCATCTCGCCGTAGACGCCGCTGCTATCCTGCAGCGTACCGACGATCATGGCGTTGAAATCCCGGTCGCGAGCACCCGGCGCGGAGACGGTGACGAAGTTGGCGGTGTTGTTGGCGTAGTACCAGGAGCCCGTGTCGCCATTGGTATCGGTGCCGGCGATGTACATCCAGGGCGCGAGGGTGACCTCGAGCCCATTCCGGTCATCGCTATTCCACAGACCGATACCATGCCAACCGAGATTCTCGACCCACACCTGGTTCCAGTTGGCCGGGGTGGTATCGTCGGTGCGCGAGCTGTCGTAGGGCAGCGCCAGATCGTCCGGCATCAGCAGGCGGTCCCTGACCCAGGCGCCATTGACGAAGGCATAGGTCAGCGCGGCGCCGCTGTTGCCGAGTTGCAGCTGATAGCCGGCGATCGGCTGCCCGGCCGACGCGTACTGAGCGCTGGCGTCGGGCATGCCGACGACGATGCGGTCGCCGCTGATCGCCACCGAGGCGCCGAAGGAGGTGCCGGCGTTGCCGGTCAGCGTCGTCTGCAGGGTCCAGGTTTCGCCGTCGGCGTTGCGTGTGTAGACGCTGACCCTGTTGGCAGCGGGCGTACCGATGACCATCCGATTGCCGTCGATGTCGATGTCGGCACCGAAGCTGGCGCTGCCGCTGAGCACCTGGCCGGTCTGGCGCCAGTGCAGGCCTTCATTGATATAGACGTAGACCTTGCCGGCCGCGGTGTCCGAGACCAGCAGCATGCGGTTGGCGGCGTCGTAGTAGCTGACGGCGCCGAAACGCGAGCTGCCGGCATTGCCGGCCGGGTCGGCGAGAACGTCGGCGCGCAGCGCCGTGTTGCTGCTCGGCAGGAAGCCGCTGCTGGCGAAAGTACGCACGCCACCGACGTCGGCACGCAGCAGCGTACTGCCATTGACCTCGTTGTAGCCGGGCATGCCGACGACCAGCCGTCCGCCACCCAGGGCGATGCTGCTGCCGAAGTGGTCGGCGCTGTTGTAAGGCGGGTTGATGTTCGCCGAGCTACCGGCCGGGCTGGCCGCGCCGAGACGCCCGGAACCGTTTTCGCCGCTCGACCGTGCCCAGCTGTTGCCCAGGCCGCTGCCGCCGTCGGGCAGGCGGTAGAAGACGTAAGCGGCGCCGACGTCGAGGTCGACGCCGTCGGCATTCGGCGCCCCGACGGCGGCATAGCCGCCGCCGATGCTGACCGAGGCGCCAAAGCGGTCGCCGGCACGGCCTTCGTTGGCGGCCTCGGCTTCCGGCAGGCCGCCGTAGGCGGTGAGCCGTGCCAGCCGCTGCCAGTTGGCAGCGGCGCCCTCGAAAATGAAGGCGCGACCGATGTCGGTGACCAGGCCGCTGTCGCCGTCCCAGTCGGGAGCGCCGACGATGATGCTGCCGCCGGCGAGGTCCACGGCGGCACCGAAGTGCTCGCCATTGTTCTTCTGCGAGGCTTCCAGCGTCTTGACCAGGGTCCACAAGGAGCCGCTGCGCGTATACACCAGCGCGCTGCCGGTGTCGTTGGCACCGGCCAGTGGCGCGCCAATGACGGCGGTGTTGCCGGCCAGCGCCAGCGCGGCGCCGAGGTCGTTGTTGCGGTCGCCGGCGAGCGTGATCTTCTGTTGCTGGCTCCACACGCTGCCGCCGCGCGTGAAGGCATAGGCGGCGTCGAGCTGGCTGATGCTGTCCAGGCCGGCGGCGCCGACCAGCACGGTGTCGCCGCTGATCGCCACCGCCTGGCCGAAGTTGGCGTTGGCGACGCCGTCGTTGGCCTTGAGCTTGGCCTGCAAGGTCCACGCTGCACCGTTGCGAACGAAGACGTAGGCCGCGCCGGCATTGTTGCCGAGCGCGTCGTCGCCGGGTGCGCCGACGACCAGGGTATTGCCGTTCACCGCCACGGCGGCCGCGAAGCCCTCACCGCCGCCTTGCGTGGCGTCCGGCGCGAAGAGCTTGGCCTGCTCGGCCCAGCCGCTGCCGTCCCAGGTGTAGACATAGACCACCCCGGCGTTGGCGCCTTGCACTTCGCCAGCGACGACCAGGGTGTCGCCGCTGAGCGCGGTCACCTTACCGGCGTGCTTGGTCTCCAGCGCCGCTGGCGTCAGCAGGTCGGTCTTGCTGGTCCACGAGACGACCCCGTCGACGGTCAGCGTGTGCAAGACCAGGTTGGTGAGTTGCAGGCTGGCGACGGTGACGCTATCGACCGCCAGATCGGCCGTGGCGTCGGGCGTCACCACGTCGAAGCTCGACAGGCCATGCACGATCAGCGGCTCGACGCCGCTGAAGGCAAAGCGGTTGCCGGCGACCGTCACCTGGCCCGAGCGAGCCGTGCTCGCGCTGGGGCTGTAGTCGCCGCTGGCGAGGCCGTCGCCGGCGATGCGCAGGGTGTCGCCCTTGCTGCCATCGAGGCCGCCGTCGAACTGCACGAAGGCGGTGGCGGCCGGCACGCCGGTCGCGAAGTTGGCGAACAGTAGGTCGTCGCCTTCCTCGCCCTTGAGCGTGAACAGGTGGCCGCGGTTGTCGACGCCCGGGTTGAGGTTGAAATTGTCCTGTCCGGCACCGGCATAGACCGTCACGTCGTAGGCGTAGACGCCGTCGAACAGTTCGACGGTGTCGTCGCCCGCGCCGAGCGAGACATTGATTGCCTCGCTGCCACGGCTGAACACGTTGATCGGCTGCTGCTGCTGACCCATCTGAGCCTTGGCGTTGAGCACCACCGCCGCGTACGCGCTGGCGTTCAGGCTGTCGCCGAAGATCGACGTGAACAGCGCCTCCCAGGCCGGATCGGCGCCACTCGCGGGTGCCGTTGCCGGAAAGATCTCGGCGAAGCTCTTGTTGACCAGCGCCAGCGATTTGCCGATGGTCGCCGCGCTGTCGAGGTAGTGGACGGTGTCGTTGCCGTCCTGACCGTTGATGAACACCGGCACGCCACGCGGGTCATCGGCGCCGGGGGCGCCGCTGATGTCGATCTGGAAGCCGTCGAGCGTGTAGCCGCCACCGATCACGGCTTGGCCGAGGTTGATGGTGTCGTTGCCGGCACCGGCGTTGACGGTGAAGGTCGACGCCTTGCCGAGCGGCGATTGCTCGCGCTGCGTGCCGTGCAGGTTGATCGTGTCGTCGCCGTGACCGGCGTCGAGTTCGACGGTCTCGAAACGGCGGAAATTGACGATGCCGCTGCCCATGCCGGTGCGCGTCAGCGACGTGGTGTCGAAACGCCACGGCTGCTCGTTGGCCAGGATGCTGACCGTACTGTCGAGCTGGTTGCTGATCAGGTAGGTCTGGCCAGTGGTCTCGCCGCCGTCGGCGAGGATCAGGCGGTCGCCCGCCTCGGGGCCCTGGCCGTCGACGTTCAAGGTCCCCTGGATGCCGGCCAGCGTTCCTTCGCTCTCGGCGCCGGGCAGCGCGCCGACGACGAGACGGTCCTTGCCGGTGCCGAGAGCCAGGTTCAGGCTGCGCTCCGGCGCGAGATCGGCAACGTAGAAAGTGACGCCGCCGGCGCCCAGGCGCAGGTCGAGCGTGTCGGTCGGCGATTCGAGCACCAGCGTGCCGCTCATTCCCAGACCGCTCAAGCCGCCGGCGCTATAGACGCCGACGTTGGGCTTGCTGTCACCGCTGTCGTCGAGGACGATGGTGTTGGCGCCGCCCTGACCGTCGAGGTGCAGATCGCCGTCGATGAAGTCGAGTTGCCGGAGCTGATTGGGATGCAGGCCGGTGAGCGTCGAGCCGACGAGCAGGGTGTCGTTGCCGTCGCCGCCGCGTACGCGGGTGACGCCGTAGGCGTAGCTGCTGTCGATGTTGAAGCGGTCGTCGCCGGCGCCGAGTTGGATGTTGACCGCCTCGACGCTGCTGCTGATGGTCTCGGTGAGGGTGCCGCTGCTGCTGACCAGCGAGCGCTTGGCGTAGTAGATGGCGCCCGGCCAGGAAGGATCGCCGAGGTTGTAGCCGGCGCCGAAGTTGTCGTTATGCACGGCGAGCAGCGGGTTGCTGCCCATGCCCATGCCGGTGATCGAGATGGCGCTGAGCTGACCGGCGATCGACGAAGCGTCGCCGAAGACGTTCAGCGTATCGCTGCCGGCAGCGCCGGCGAACGAGAGAATGCCCTGGATGCCGGCGACGCTGCCGGCGGCCTGACCGACGTTGAGGGTGTCGTTGCCGTCGCTGCCGTCGATCGCCAGGTAGACCGTCGATGCCACCGCATCAATGGCCATGGTGTCGTCGAATCGCGTCAGCTGCACGCCGACGGCGATGCCGTCGGCCGCCGTGTACTGGATGTCGCCGCTCATGCCGAAGCCGCTGATCCGGCCGACGGTGTTGCCGCCGCCATCGACGCCACTGACTGCGCCGTTGACCGCACCGGTAACCGCTGAGGTGGCCGACTCGGAAGTGACGTAGATGGCGTCGACGGTAGCGCCGTTGCCGCCGCTGCCGGCATCGACGACGATGCCGCCAAGGCGCTCGAGATTGCCCTTGAGGAAAGCCAGCGGGTCGTCGGGTTCGTTGTAAGCGCTACCGGTGGTGAACAGCGCCTTGCTGACATTGCTGCCGAGGAAGAAGCGGTCGGCGCCGGCGTCGCCCTGCAAGGTCAGCGTGCTGTTGACGCCAGCGGCGACGGCGCGGGCGAAGAAGCGGTCGCTGCCGGCACCGCCGCGCAGCAGCGTGGCACCGCCGGCATTGATGCCGGCGGCGTTGTTGATCTGCAGATAGTCGAGACCGTTGCCACCTTCGATGATCACGTTCGGCGCCTGCACGTCGCCCTGGATGTCAATCGTCGTGCCGTCGGCGTCGGCATCGCGTGCCGCCGAATCGCCGCCAACGAGCACCGCGACGCCGCCCTTGATCAGCGTGCCGAGCGGCACGTAGACGTTGTCGCCGGCGACTACGCTCACCGTGCCGGCGGCGTGCACCACGCCAGCGCTGATGGCGCTACCAGCGAAGCTGCCGCCGCTGGTCAGCAGGCTAATGTTGTCGTCACCGATGCGCGTGGCAGGATCTACGCTGACCGAGTCGTTGGTCGTCAGACGGATATCGCCAGCGCTGGCGGTGACGCGCAGCACGGCCAGCCCGGCGATGGTTTCGTTGAGGTAAACGCCGCTCGCCGCGTCGGCGACCAGGCGGCCGCTGCCCGGCACCGCGTCGTCGAGTTGCAGCATCGGGTTCTGCAGCGCCGGCCGCTGTCCGAAGCCGGCGCCGTAGATGTCCAGCGACTGCGCAGCCGTTCCGATGCTGCCGCCAGCGACGACCAGGTCGATATTGGTCGCCTGGATGTCGGCCTGTGCGTCGCCGACGCCATCGACGATCGAGCCGGCCAGGGTGATCAGCACGACATCCTGGAGCAGCGAAACGACGCCGCCGAGGCGCAGGTCGCCGCTGGTCTCGCGCAAGAAGAGGCTGCCCTGCGAGCGGCCATCGACCAGCGCATCGGCGCTGCGCGAGGAGTCAATTTCGAGGAAATCGCTGAGCGTGCCGATACCCCCGTGCAGCGCAGTCAACGCGATCGCGTTGCCGAGCACCCACGCCGTGCTGCCGTTGTCGACTGCGCCGGCAGCGGTGTCGACAATCGAGCCGCTGCTCGAAGTCAGCGCGACGTCGCCGGCGTTGGCCCGGATGGTGCCCAGACGTAGGTCGCCCGCGGCCTCGGTGATGGCGATATTGCCGTGCGTCAGGGCGCTGACCCGGCCATTGCCGAGCAACTCGGTGATGGCCTCGATGTTGATGAGCGGGTCGCTGGCCAGCGCGTGCGCGGCGCTTAGCGTGATGTTGCCGCCGGCGACAAGGCCGGCCCGGTTGAAGAAATAGCTGCCGGCGATGGCCTGCGTATCGCTGGCCAGCACGCTCGAAGTAAAGCCGGGCGCTGCGCCGGAGTCCGGCCTGAAGAAGCTGTAATGGGTATTTGCGTAGGCATCGCTGGGCAGCGTGACCCGCACGCCGCCGGCCGTTTCGATCAGGGGAGTCTCGCGCACACTGCTTTGCAGCAGGAGGTCGATATCGCCGCCGGCGGCAAGGGCAGCGAAGTCGATGCTCAGCGCCGCGACATTTTCATCGCGCAGACGCGCTTTCAGATCGAGATAGAGGTGACCACCGGCGAGAGCGCTGAGCTGTTGCATCGCCGCCGGCGCCGCCAGGCTTTGCACGAGGTCGACATTGACCCGCTGTTGGCCAACTGCGCCGGCGCCGCCGATGCTGCCCTGCAGCGCTTCGATCTGCAGCGAATGGCTACGAATCAGCGAGCGCAGGCCATCGGCACCACCCTCGTCGCGGCTCTTGGTCGAGCGGATGTTGCCGCCGGTATTGACGATGCGTGTCATCCCGATCGGGTTTTCAATGGTCCCGTTGAGCAGGATGTCGGCACTGCTCAGGTTCTCGATAGTGGCCAGCGTCGGCGTCACGCTGCGGGTGATCGCGAAGTTCAGCGAGACTTCGCCGGTGTCGCCGCGCAACTCGACCTGCGGCTGCTGCGCGCTGTGGACAACAGCATCGATATTGTTGATCTGTAGATCGCGGCTACTGCTGTTGACGATCCGGATCTCTTTGAGGCTGTCCTGGAAATCCCAGCCGCCGCCGCTACCGGCAATGCTGTCGGCGACGAATTGAACGCGGCCGGGTGAGCCGGAGACGCCATTGACCTTGATGACGTTGCCGGCAAGGCTGTAGTCGACATTGACCTGCCGGCTGACGCCACCGGCAGCGTCGATGACCAGTTCGGCGTTCGGGCCGGGGTGAATGGCGACATCGCCGGACCAGTCGATGCGTGCACTGCCATCGGCATTGGCGTGGCTGTCGCTGCCACCGGCGGCGAGTGCGCGCTTGCTGTCATGCGCCTCGGCGGTGATGCTGATAGCCGAGTTGGCGGTGTTGGCGGCCAGCGCCAGGTTGCCGGAGTTGTCGCGAGGAGCGGCGGTGATTCTGGAGCCGGCGCCGGTGAGCACCGTGGAATCGAGCGTGCTGTCGTTATAGGCGTTCGAAGTGACATGGCCGAACAGGCCGGTGGCCTGCGCAAAACTGTAGGCGTCGGTCGATAGCTGCCGGAAGTTGGCCAGCAGGTCGACGCCAGCGCTGCCCGAGAGCAGGGCATCTTCGTCGATCAGCACCTTGTTGTCGGCCGTGACGTCTAGCGTCGCGTAGTCGTGCGAGACGCCGACGAAGCCCGCGCCATAGCCTTCGCCACGCGCCTTGAGATCCATGCCCGAAACGCCGGCGCTGATCGTCAGCCGCTGTCCGTCCAGGGTCGCGCCGCGGCCTATCGACGCGACCGTCTGGCCGTTCGCCAGGGTGTTGCGGCTGTCGGTGTAGCCGCCGGCGCCGAAGCCCTTGCCGTCGGCAAAGGCGCTGGCCAGCCCGCTGGCGCTGGAGTCGGCGAGAACTTGCAGGTCGCCGCCGGCGCTGACCGCGGCGCCGGCGGCGACGCTCGCCGTCGTGTTGTATTGCGTGCTGACGCGGCTGTTGGCCTCGACGTCGGCGGCAAAGCCGCCGCCCACCGAGCGTGCGCTGACGTCGCCATGACGCGTCGAGGAAGTCGCCGCCAGCGTGAAATCGCCCCCGGCATCGATCTGCGAACCCGCACCGACGCTGGCATGGCTGCTATTGATCGACGTCGAACTGGCGTCGGCGTCGCCGATGGCGACAAAGCCACCGGTGCTGTTTTGCGCATTGGCGGTGCTGCCGGTGATCGATATGCTGCTGATCGACACCGCCCCCTGCGCAGAAATCGACCGGGCGGCGACGTCGGCGCTGACCGTCGGCTTCGCCGTCAGATCGGCGCGGTTGCCATTGATGCCAACGAAGCCGCCGCCCGAGCCCTGTGCCGTCGCCGTCGACAGGCCATCGCCAGGCCGCGGTGACAGCGTACTCAGCGAGGCGCCACCAGGCGCCAGCAGGCGCTGCGTGCCTTGTGCCGACGAGCGCAGGTCGATGGTCAAGGTATGTGCCACACCGCCCGAAGAACCGAGGTCGATGCCTTCCGCAGCGAGGCTGAAGACGCTCGTCGCTGCCAGTCCCGAGGTGTCGAGACTGGCGATGGCCGGACCGCCAGCGCTCGCCGCGAGCTTGAAGGAGGTCGCTGTCCGGTTCTTGACGTAATACGTGACGCCATCCTGCAAGCCGCCGATGGAGAGCATCGACAGGGTATGAATGGCGCTGGCGCCGGCGGCGCTCTTGTCTGGACTTAAGTCGACGACGGCGCCATCGACGCTGGCCCTGGCGTCGGTCTCGGCGATCACCGCGCCCTTGGTAGTGAGCAGAAGCTGGTTGCCGGCGACGCTGGCGATCGTCCAGGTCTGGTTGTTGTTGGCCGCGCCCGAGATGGTGATCAGCTGCGCGGCAGCGAAGCCGTCGTTGAGCCAGTTCCCGCCGTCATTGCGAACGATGCTGTCGCCGTTCACCGCGTCGCGGACGAAGCTGAGACTGGTCGGGCCCAGCGTGTTGCGCAGCTGGATCAGATTGCCATTGCCGCCGTCGACCACCACCCGATACGCTTTGCCATTCGTTAAACCGGCGACGGCACTAGCATTGCCCTGCACCTGATAAACGACCTTGTCGCCGGTCTTGAAGGCGTTGCCGTCGAGATAGACGTTGTTGGCGCCGGCCGCGTCGGCAAAGGTCGGCGAGGACTCGCTGCCGCCGACGCTGACATCGACAAGCGAAGTGTTGAAGGCCTGTGGTGCCGTCGTATGGTAGGTGAGCGCCTGATTCTCGGTATAACTGTTGGCGATATTCAGAGTGTTGCCGCTGATCGCCGCCGGCGTGAAGGTGTTGACGCCGTTCTGCGGATTGACGGCCTGGTCAAGGGTAGTGGTCAGCTTGATCGTTCGCTCGTCGATCACGCGAACGTAATACAGGGCGCCATCGCTCAGTCCGCCAACGCTGACAACCGCGCCGTTGGCCGAGCGAAAAGCGTGGTACCTGACCGCGTCGCCACTCTGGAAAGCGTGCGGCGCAAGGAAAGTAATCAGGTCTTTGGCGGCGTCCACCGCCGTTTCCTCGCTGCCGAAGGCCGCGCCGAAAGCCAGGTCGTCGGCGCCTGCGCTGAGGACCTTGTAGAGCCGGCCGCCACTCAGCCCGGCAATATTGGCGTTGCCGCCGTTGTCGTACGCGACGGAATCGCCGCTTTGCAGGCCATGATCGAGAACGTGCAGCGTATCGCTGGCAGTATCGACGGACTTGATCGCGTAATCGGCGACAGGGGCATTGCTTTGCGGCGTCGCCGTCGCCAGCACCGAGACCAGTCCGTCCGGATTCGCTTGCACGATCGTCGCCAGGCTGCCGATGGCGGCAGTGACCAGCGGACTGATGGTGGCGGTCGACAGCGAGCCGCCGACGGCGACGCCGCCGCCGCTGACCCCTGCGGTACGTGCATCGCCTTCAGGCGTTTCCCTGGCCTCGAGCTTGAGATTGTTGGCGACGTTTAGCAGCGCACCATTGCCGATCGACGCCTGCACCGCGGGCGTCACCGTCGCCGTCGCGCGATTGTCGCCGACGCCTGCGACGCCACCGGCAACCGCTTGCGCATTGGCGTTGGCGCTGTCCGAGCCGATCGCCCGGATGTTGACGTTGCTGGCGCCGGCGCGCTCGGGATCTACCCCACCAGCCAGCGGATGCGCTTCGACGCGGCCGTCAAGATGCGCCTTGTTGGCTCCTGCCGCGGTCGCCGAGGCGATGTTGATCCCGACGCCGACCAGTCCGCCAGCCAGGCCGCTTGCGCCAGCATCGGCCTGGTTGCTTGATTGTGAGCGCAGCGTGATGTCCTGCGCGGCGGCCAGGCTGGCGCTGCTGCCGACGCTGGCTTCGAGGATCGGCGAAGACACTGCCGTGGCCTGGTTGCCACTGCCGGCCAGCAAGCCACCCGCCGAGGCATGGGTGCTCGCCTTGGCGCCGCCGCCGGTGACGGTGATGACGCCGCCGCTGCTCAGGTCGACATTGTTCAGCGCGCTCACCAGGATACTGCCGCCGCTACTGCTGACGCTGCCGCCGTCGATGGCCGCGCTGATCCTGGGAGTGGTGGTCGAGGTGGCGATCGACGCGCCGACGCTCAGTGCACCGGCGGCAATGCCGTTGGCCTCGCTCAGGGCATTGTTTTCGCTCACCGCCGTGACCGCGACGTCGCCGCCGACGCGCAGCTGGTGCCCGGCGGCGATACGCGCAGCGATGGTCGGCGTCGACGTGGCGGTGGCCACGGCGCCGTTGCCGGAGAGAATGCCGCCGGACAGCGCATTGGCGGTGCTGTTGGCGTTGTCGCTGGCGCGCGCCTCGACAGTCAGTGCGCCAGCGCGCAGCACGTCGCCATCGAGGAGGGCCTCTGTCGAACCCGCGGTCCTGGCGTCGGCCAGGACAACCCCGACGCCGAGAATCCCGCCGACGCCGAAACCGCCGGCATGGGCATCGGCCTGATTGTTGGCCAGGGTGCGAATGCTGATTGCCGACGCCGGCCCGGCGCGCAGCGTCGCGCCGGCACCGACTTTCGTGGCCACCGTGGCTGACGCTTCGGCATCCGCATCGGCGCCCGCAGCGCCCAGGCCAAAGGCGCCTGCCGCCGCCTCGGCCGTCGCGCGCGCCTGGCGATCGAGCTTCTCTCCGGCGGCGTCGACGTTGTGCAGCGTTTCAATGGTGATCGCACCCTGGGCGTCGATCACGGCGCGCTCGCCAATGATCGTGCTGACCGTCGGCGCGACCGTGGCCGTCGCCAGCGCGACGCCGACCGCCCCGCCGGCGGCGACGGCGACACCTCTGGAACTGGCGCTGGCGGATGCTTCGGACAGCGTGCGCAGAACGAAATCCCCGCCGACCGTGAGCTGGCTGTCGGCCGCCAGGAGCGTGCTGATGGTCGGCGTCACCGAGGCCCGGCTATCGACGCCGGCAGCATCGATGACGCCGATCGACAGCGCTTCACCAAGGGCGACTGCCTCGTTGACGCTTTGCAGTTCGACCGTCAGGTCGCCGGCGATGTCGACCCTGCCACCAAAGGACACGGTAATGCTGCCGCCAACGGTCGCCTCGGCAATCACCGTGCCGGCGACGAGCTGCGCCTGCATGCCGCCACCGGTGGCTATCGCCGTCCGGTCGGCGCGCACGCGCAGCATCACGTCGTGGCCGTTGCCCGCCTGCAGCTGGCTGCCCGTACCGAGATCGATGAGCACCGTCGGCGTCACCTCGGCGGCCACCGTGATCGTCGAAAACAGTCCCGGCGAGCTCTCGTTGCTGTTGACCTGGCGCGTGTAGTTGGCGCCGCGATTGCCGAGCGAGTCGGCGTTGCCGAGATCGGCGCTGTTCAGGTAGTGTGTCTCGCCGCTGCCGTCCGGCTGCACAGCGGCCTGTGCCGCCGCCTGCGCCACCGGGCGGCGCCGCTCGCCTTCGCCGATGAACTGGTACATCAGTTCGCCGTTGGCGTTCACGTCGCCGAGTCCGAGGACATGGCCTTGCTCGTGCATCAGCACCGTCAGCAGGTCGATGCCGCCGGCAGCAGAGCCGCCACTGGCACGCCCGCTGCTCTCGCCAAACTCCTCGTCGGCGAACGGAGTCTGGTCAACAAACCAGCCGAGCGTCGCGGCGTCGCGGTCGATCACGATCACCTGGCCGGTGGTCGCGGCGAGGGTCTCACCGTCGAGATCGGCGAGCCGGTAGTCGATGCCGGCCAATGCCGCAATTTGCGCAGCCGACAGGCCGCTGTCGAGCCAGCGGCTCGCTGCGGCGGCAGCCAGCGATTGGCGGCAGCCAGCGATTGCACGGCGATCAGATCGATCGTTCCGAGTGTGGACTGGCCATCGGCAAGGCGCTGGCTGCCGGGCAGGAGGGTGATCGGCAGGACGTCCTGAACGGTCACCCTGATCAGCTTCGAGCCCAGCGCGCCAAGCGCGTTCTCGGCCTTGACGGTGACCAGATAGACGTTGTCCCCGTCGGCATCCAGAGGCGCAGCAAACTGCGGCGCGGCAAGGAAGCGCAATGCGCCGCTGCTGCTGTCGATGCTGAACAGATGGCCGTCGTCACCCTCGACAATGCCGTAGCTCATCGTGCCGCCGTCGGCGTTGTCGGGATTGTCGGCGCTGATCGTCTGCACCGCGGTATTTCCCTCGAAGACGCTTACCGTACTGGTCGAGAGAATTTCGGTGGCGCCGATCTTGATCGATAGCGCCGCGTTGGCGGCCATCGTCAGGGTGTCGATTCGATCCGGCACTTTTTGCTCGTTGAGCAGGGCCGAAATGACGTTCCTGCCGCCGGCCTTCACTTTCGCCGCCTGCAACTCGACGCCATAGGTCGGCAGCAAGCGGGCGCCGTCCGAGCTGTCGATCGGCACCAGCGCCGCCGCCAGGGCGTGCGGTACCGCCGACGCTTCGACGATGGCGTGGAAATAAGCATCACCGGCGGTTTCGATGTCGCCGCCGAGGAGGACCTTGACCGTCGGTTCGACGGTCGCCGCCGAGCTGACGCCCACCGCCCCCAGCGCCACGACGATGCCTTCGGCAGAAGACGTGGCCCGGTCGAAGGCGACGGCGAGCACCGCCAGTTGGTCGTCGAGCGTGTCACCGGCGATCAGCTTGCCGTCCACACGCGTCAACACCTGGCCATCGACCACCGCCTCGGCCAGTGCGACACCGATGCCGCCGATGCCGACGGCGACACTCCTGGCGTCGGCCGTGGCGTCGTTGAAGGACTGCGAGAGCACGGTGACATCGCCGGCGACCTGCACCAGGGCATCGCCGTCGATGAAGGTCTCGAGATCGGCCGTGGCGTGTATCTTGCTGTCCGCACCGGCGCCACTGATCAGCGCGCCGGATCCGGAAGTGGAGCGGGCCTTCGAGAAGCGGTCGAGCCGGCGACGCTGCTCGCCGTCGACGGCGTAGTTGTGCAGCGATTCGAGGACCAGCGAGCCGTCGGCGTGAATCTCCGAGGCGCCGCCGATGCTCGCTGTCAAGGTCGGATGGACGTTTACTTCGGCGACCGAGCCGGCCGCCGCCACGCCAATCCCGGCGAGGTAGGCCACGCCGAGGGCGCTGGCGTCGGCGTCGGTGTCGACCACTGCCCGAACCGTGACATCACCCGTGATCGGCGCCAAAGCGCTGCCCAGCTGGGCGTCGTCGAGGGTAGCGACGACCTCCGGGGCGAGCGCTGCGCTGGCCGTCGTTGCCGCCACCGACAGACCGACGAGAATGCCACCCGCGAGCGCCAGGCTGTTCGCCTTGACGGCGCTGCGGTTGCTGGCCTCGACGCTGACGTCATCGGCGCTGCTGACGATGCCGCTCAGTGCGGCGCTGGTCTTGCCGGTAATCGACGCGTCGGCGACGGTGGCACCGACGGCAAGGCTCAAGAGGCCCACGGCCGTACTCGCCCCGCGCGCATCGGCGTTGGTCTGCTGGCTGGAAGCGGCCAGTACGCGGATATCCTCGGCCAACGCCGAGGGCGTGGCCAGCCAGGCCTGCACGTCTTCGTCGATGTGCGTCGTCGCCGCAGCGCCGGCACCCGCTGCCGCGCCAGCGATGCCGATGCCTACCGCCAGCGACGTCGCCACCGCCAGCGCGCTGACCTGCGCCGCCGACTTGGCGACGATTTCGAGGTCACCGGCGGTGATCTCGACGGTGCCGTCGATCGAGGCCTGTACGCTGTTGGCGATGCTGTTGTTCGTCGTCGAAAAACCGATCGACGCGCCGACCGCGAAAATCCCGCCGCCGATCGCCAGGGCGCCAGCGCCGACGTCGGATGCGATGCTCGCGCTGTCGGTCGCGGTGACGCGGATCAGATCCCTGGCCAGCAGGGTCGCGCTCTCGTCCACGGCAGCGATGACCTGGCCATGCACGCTGTTATTGACCACTGCACCGCCCTCGGCGACGGCCAGGCCAGCGACCAGCGAAACCGCGACCCCGACCGAGGCGGCAGCGGCGGTGGCGACGATGGACGACTCGGGCAGGGTCGCCGCCTCGACGACGATCTCGCCGTTGCTGGCCAGCACCTGCGCCTTGTCGATATGGCTGCGGACCTGCTGGTCGATGCTGTTTTCCGACCGCACCTGGGTGATATTGATGGTCGCACCGACGCCGATTCCGACCGCCACGCCAACGGCCACATTGCCGCCGATCGCTTGCGCCAGAATCGCCGCGTCGTTGGTCGCCAGCACGCGAACGGAGCCGCTCGAACTGGTGACGCTGGCCGGCAGGTCGCCGCCGGCAATGAAGGCCTCGGTGACCTGCCTGATGTCGTTGTTGGCGATGGCACCGACACCGGCCAGCGCCACCGCCACCGGCACCAGGCCGACGCTGACCGCCGTCGAGAAGACGCCGCCGAAGCTCAGCGCCGAGATCGCCGTCGACGACGTAGCGTGGATGTCCACATCGCCGTCGGCGATCAGCGAGACATCGTCGAGGAAAGCCCGCGTCGTGCTGTCGATGTCGTTGATCGCCACCGCCAGCGCCGCCGAGACGGACACCGCGACGCCTGACACGCCGCCCACCCCAACCGCCACAGCGGCGGCCACGCCGCCGCCGTCGGCGGTGATCTGCGAGTCGCTGTCGGCGCTGATGCTGACCGCGCCCGCGGTATCGACGCGGCTGCCATTGCCGATGCCGGCTGCGACGGTTTCGCTGATTCGGTTGACGGCGGCGGCGCCGGAACCGGCCAGGGCGACGCCGACCCCCACGTCACCCAGACCGACGCCGACGGTGACCACGACGCCAACGGCAGCCGCGTCGATCTGCGACGCCGATCGGGCCTCGAGCACGACATCGCCGGCAACCGACAGGGCCGAGTTGTCGATCAGGGCTTGCACCCCTTGGCCGCTGCCACCGCCGCTGCCGATCTCGTTGATCGCCAGCGAGGCGCCCACCGACGCGCCGACGGCGCCGGTCTCGAGCCCCAGGGCGACGGCGACGGCGACGCCGCCGGCATCGGCAAGGATGCGCGACTGGTTCTCCGCCAACAGGCTCAGATCACCACTGTGCGTGTGCACGCTGCTGGCCTCCGTGATGGCGGCCAGCACGCGCTCGTCAATGCTGTTGATCGTCGCCGCGCCCGCTCCCGACGCGGCAAGCCCGACGGTGCTGCCGACGCCGGCCGCCACCGCGCCGGCAATGGCCAGCGCCGCGATGTCGGCGTCGGCCTGGGCCGTCAGTGTGATTTCACCGGCAGCGGCGACGACGGAAGCGTCGACCAGGGCCAGAACGTCGCTGCTGATGCTGTTGAGGGCCGCACTGGCCCCGATCGACACGGCCACGGCGACGTTCGACGGTGCCAACGCCAGGGCCACGGCGACGCCACCGGCATCGCCATGGATGCGCGAGCGGTCGCTGGCCTGCAGCAGTAGGTCGCCGCTGAGGGCGTCGACCGTGCTGCCGTTCCTGATGCTCGCCTCGATGGCCAGCGTAATGCCGTTGTCAGTGGCCGCGCCGGCGCCGGCAATGCCGACGGCGACGCCCGAGCCGCTGATTGCCGCCGCGAGCCGCTGATTGCCGCCGCACCGGCGGCGCCGATGGCCAGTGCGCTGATCGTCGACTGATCCTCGGCCAGCAGCGACACCTCGCCGTAGGCCTTGACCTGCGAGGCGTCGATGCTGGCCAGGCTGCTGCTGTCGATGCGGTTGATCGCCGCCGCCGCGCCAACCGACACCGCCACCGCCGTGCCCGTGCCGGTGTAGGCGAGCGATAGCGCGACACCGCCGGCGTCGGCATCGATCTCGGCGGCGTTGAGCGCACGCAATGCGACACTGCCGCCCGATGTCTGGACGTCGCTGCCGTTCCTGATGCCGGCTTCGGTCGCCAGGCTGATGTCGCTGATCGTCGCCGCACCGGCGCCGGCGACGGCGACGCCGGCACCGGTGCTGGTCAGTCCGACCGACAAGGCGCCACCGAGCGCCAATGCCGAGATCGCCGCTTCTTCCTGGGCGAGGAGCGAGACGTCGTCGCCTGCGCGCAGCTTCGAGGCGTCGACCAGCGCCACGGCGCTGTTGTGCACCGTATTCATGGCCAGCGAAGCGCCGAGCGAAACGCCGACCGCGCTGCCGGTGGTCGACAGGGCAGCCGCCACTGCCACCGCGCCGGCATTGGCCTCGACCTGCGAATGGTCGCTGGCACGCAGGCTGAGCGCGGCACCGCTGAGCACGACGCTGCCGTCCTTGATGCTCGCCTCGCTGGCCAGCGCAATGCTGTTGCTGCTGGCAGCGCCGGCGCCGGCAAAGGCCACGCCGCTACCGACGTTGGTCAGGCCGACAGCCAGGGCGCCGCCGATGGCCAGCGCGGCAACGCTGGCCTCGTCGTCGGCCGCTAGCACGATGTCGCCGCTGGCGCTGACGGTCGCTGCGCTGATGCTCGCGCGGGTCCGGTTGTTGATGTCGTTCAGGGCGACCGCGACGCCCAGCGAGGCGGCATACGCCGAGCCGGTCTTGGCGAAGGCCAGGGCCACGCCTACGCCACCGGCGTCGGCGCTGACCGTCGTCTCGTCGCGCGCCGCCAGCAGGACGCCGCCGCCGCTGACGATGACCACGCTGCCGTTGCGAATCCCGGCTTCGATGTCGAGGTTGATCTCGTTGCTGATGCCGGCCCCGGCACCGGCCAGCGCACCCGCCGTGCCGGTGCTGTTGACGCCCGCCGACAGCGCGCCGCCGATGGCCAGGGCCGAAATCCTGGCTCGGTCGTCGGCCGTCAAACTCAGGTCGCCGTCGGCGACGACGGTGGCGTCGTCGATGAGCGCACGCGTCTGTCCCTGAACACGGTTGATCGATACCGCCGCGCCAAGCGAGCCGGCGTAGTTCGACGCGCCGGCGCTCTTGGCGTCGGCAAGCGCTGCCGCCACCGCCACGCCGGCCGTGATCGCCACGACGTCGCCATCGCGCCGAGCGCCCAGGCTGACCGCTCCGGTGTCTTCAAGCGTCGCGCCGGCGATGAACGCCGCCGTATCCATCGCGACTTCGTTGTTGCTGAACGAGCCGGCGATGGCCGCCGAATTCTTCGCCGTCTTGACGAAGCTCGCCGCGCCGCTCAGCGAAAAGACGCTCGTGTGATCGGCGCTGAGCAGCCCGAGCGGGCCGCCGTGCAGATCGATGCTGCCCGCGTCGTTGATATAGGCATGTGTGCGATCGGCGATGTTGTTGGCGGTAACCACCCCGGCCAGGCCCACTCCGGACTGCGGCGCGAGGTTCTTGCCGGGGCCCTGCAATGGAGCCGGCAGCAGCGATTTCGAACTGCTCGGGGGACCCTGGTCGCCGCCTTCGAAGATCACCGCCCCGGCGACGCCGATGCCCCAGATCCTGCCGTCATTGGTCGCCGAGAGATCGAGGCTGGTGGCACTGATAGCCGTGCCGGCAGCGCCGACGGATTGATCGTCCTTGCTGATGCGCTGGCCGATGACGGCCGCCGTTTCGCGCTCGAGCAGGGTGACGCCAATACTCATCCCGACGCCCAGCGCCCTGGCTTTCTGTACGGCACCGACCAGGTTGATGTGGCTGACCAGGCTTTCGGCTTCGACGACGACGGCACCGCCGTCGATGATCGCACCGCTGGCGATCTGGGCGATGCTTTCACTCACCTGGCCGACGTAGGAAAAGCTGCCGCTGATCCCGGTGTTGCCGGAATCGCCACCGGCCTCAGCCATCTCCAGCGACCAGATGTCCTCGCTGGCGGCTACGTTCAGCCCGCCCGCCAGGCCGGTATGCACCTGCGCGCCGCCTTCGAGGAGGGCGATGGTCTGATTGTGTACCGCCTGCACGAGGATCGAGCCGCCGACGCCAAGGCCGCCGGCATCGTTGCCGACCAGCGAGAACGGCGTTGGCCGCCCGCCCAGCGCGAGCTGTGAGCTGATGTACTCGGGTCGCAGGTTGAGCTGAATTTGCCCGGCGACATTGAGCAGCGCCATCTCGGTCTGCGCCAGCAGCTCCACCGACTGCTCCGCGTTCTGGAAGGCCGCCTTCTGGTTGATCAGTGCCCCGGAACGGATGCTCGCTTCCGAGCGGTTGCGATAGTCGGTCATGGCCATCGAACCGGTGGTCGAAAACTTGGCGGCGTCGGTCTTACCCGGAATGTTCGTCCGGCTGGTCGCCGAGGCCCAGACGTTCATCATGCCGGTCAGGCCGAGATTGCCGTTGAGCAGGGTCGCCAGATCCGCCAGCGGATTGTCGTCCGAGATGTTGTAGCCGCCCTGGCTGAAGGGCAGCGAATCGATCAGCAGCGGGTAGGACAGGCTGGCGCTGACGGCGACCTTCTCGGCCGCGTCGAGCTGCGCGCCGCTGTCGACGATCGCCTCGACGGTGTTTTCGTAGATGCCGATGCCGACGCCCAGGGCATTGGAGAAACTCTTCGGTCGGAGATTGCCCGACTTGGCCTGTGCGGCTTCGGAAGTCACGGTGCCCTGGGCGATGATCTGGACCTTGTTTTCCAGCCCAGCATCGACCGTGACGCTGCTCTTCGACTCGAGCACGGCACTGCCACCCAGCTCGGCGCGCACCGCGTGCTCGACCAGGTTGATGGCCACCGAGCCGGCAATGCTGACCGGCGACTGCTTGCCCACTTTCATCAGTTTCGCGCCCTGCACGAGCTGTTTCGCCGTCTTGTGGTCGAAAGGCACGGCGCCGGTGAGCATCTGTGCAATCGTCGGAATGCCGCCGATCTGGGTAATGGCGATGGCGTGGTTCTCGGCTTCGAGGCTGGCCTGAACGTTGATACCGGCAGCGGCGGCCGGCAGCGCCAAGCCGTCATACGATTCGGCCACGGCCTTGAGTGCAGTCAGGTCGACGGGCAGCAGCGCCCGCGCGGTCATCTGGTCGTGCGACAGGCGGATGGTCGTCGCGTTGACCACCGTGACGTAGTAGACGTTGTCGTCGCTCAGGCCGCCAATGTGCGCGTCGACGCGCTCGCCGAGGGCAGCGCGCTCGAAGGCATGCGCCTCGCCATTGGCTTCGCTGGCCACCCCCGCGGTCAGCTGCAGCAACTGGTGGTTGGCATCCTCGAGTTGGAAGGAACTCGCGCCAGTGACGATCACGAAGTAATCTTGACCGTCTTGCAAACCACCGATCGCGGCACCGCCGCCAGTCAGGTAGGTGACGCGCTCGCCGTTCTTGAAGCCATGCTCGCCCTGGATCCAGAGGGTGTCGCTGGCCGCGTCTACGGCGGGCAACAGGGTCGGGTTGAAGGGCACCCAATAGGCGTCGTCGTCGGCTTCTCCGCGGACCACCGCGAGGCTGTGCGTGCCGAATCCCGTCGATCCACGCGAATTCAGTGGCAATGCCTGCGATGGCGCGGAGACCGCCGCCAGGCGCAGGTGATCGGCGTCGACGACGATCACCGCGTACGCGCCACCCGAGATCAGTCCGCCGATCGGCTCGCCATCGTCGCTGCTGTAAGTGACCACTTCGCCGGGCTGGAAGCCGTGCCCGGGCAGGAACAGCGTCGCCGTGCCGAGGTCGACCACCGCTGCGCTGCGCAGGGCATCGAAAGGCGTGACCATACGGTCGGTGGTGAACATGTGCACGCTGCCGCCGGCGCCTGCGGAAAGATCGATCGCCACGCCCCGGGAGGCATCGTCCAGGGTCATGGCCAGACGAATCATGTCGCTGCTGCCGGCAACCCTGATCACGTAGTAGTCGTGCTGGTCCTGGAGACCACCGATCGGCGCCTGGCCAGCGCTGTTGTAGAGCAGCTTTTGGCCGGTGTGGAAGCTGTTGTTGGCGATGATCAGCAGGTCGTCGGCGCTGTCCACGGCGCTCGCCGTGAGGCTGTGCTGACTTCCTGCGCCCGTGTTTCCACTCGTCGACAAGGCCAGCGCAATGCCGTTGAAGGCGTCGGCACGGGTCGCTGCCAGGCGCAGCTTGTTGGTGCTGACCAGGTCGTCGGGGGCGCCATCGATCACGAAATAGTCGCCGTCCGCCAGGCCACCGATGGCCGTGCCGCCACCACTGGCGTAGGTGACGCGCTGCCCGGTCACGAAGGGTTGCGCGCCGTCGAAGGCGATCGTGCCCTGTGCACCGTCGACGACCATTTCGCCATCGATGGTCAGGCCGCTCGGATCGATGCCTTCGACGACGACAGCCGCGGTCTCGATGTGGGTGTGGCGGATGACCCCGACCTCGCGTTGCAGCGTCGGGTCGACGTGGTAGACCACCGCGTCGCCGGTTTGCCAGCCGTGCGCGCTGTCGAAAGTGATCGTCGTACCGAGCTTGCTCTCGCCCCCGTCGCCAATGGCCTCCTGCGGCGTGAACGACAGCGGCGCCTCGGTGAAGGCCAGCGCGTGCAGATGAGCACCGGTCAGCGTTTGACTGCCGCCACCCGCCGCGGCGCCGAGGGGAATGAATACCGGCACTTCGGCCTCGGCGTCGGCCTTCGAGGCGGCCAGTTGCAGTCGATCCGCTGCACCGGCGCCCTTGATCACGTAGTAGCTGTGGCCGCTGACCAGGCCGGCGATCGGCGACGCCGCGCTGTAGATCACCGCCTGACCGGTGTAGAAATCGTCGTCGGCGTCGAGAACGATCGCGTCGTTGGCGTCGTCGAGCACCGGTTCGCCGTTCGCGGTCGCGCTGCTGGGGTCGAAACTGACCGTCGTCTTCAGCGCCGCGCTGTCGGCGAGGTCGAGCACGTAATAGGTCGTCGCGGCGAAGGTGAACTGCTCGCCGGGCGCGCCGTCCGGCGCCAGCTCGGTGGCCAGCTTGAGATGGTTGGCATCGACTCTGAGCACGGTATAGCTCGCGCCGCTGTCCAGGCCGCCGATGGCCGCCGCGTCGCTGTTCAGTGCGTGGTAGCTGACCTGCTGGCCGGTGCTCAGGCCATGGCCGGTCAGCGTCAGGGTGTTGCGCGCCGCGTCGACGGCAGTGACGGCCTCGAAGGTCCTGGCCATCGTGCGCGCCAGCGTCTGGGTGGCGTCAGCGTCGGTACCGCTGGCATCGAGTTTGATCGCCTTGCCATGCGCCAGCTGGATGGTGTTCTCGTCGACCACGATCACCCGATACGAGTCCCCGGCGAGGACGATCTCCTGCCCCGGCGCGAAGCCGTGATCGGGCAGGGTGAGGGTGTCCTTCTGCAGATCGAAACTCGCGGCGGTGATTGCGCTGCCCTGGTCGCCGAAGCTGACCGCAGCGGCCTTGATGGTGCCGTTGACGGTGGTCTTGATGTCGCTCTTGTCCTGGCCGACGGCGATGCCGATCGCGCCCGAGCCGTCGATGAAGACGTAGGTGCTGGCGCTGGCTTCGTTGTTGACCTCGCCAGAGGCGTTGACCGTCACCGAGCCCTGGGCATCGATGATCACCGCCTGGTCGACGGTGGCCGTCGACCGGGTGTTCGAATCGGTGACGGCGATACTCATTCCCGCCGCCAGCGTGGTGTCTTTGATCGATTTCGAATTCGCTTTCTTGCCGGCTGGCCCCGAATTGACCATCGTCATGGCATCGACGTTGGCCGTCGTTTCGGTGTTCGACTCGATGGCCACGTCGCCCAGGGCGGTGATCGTCGAGCCGCCGGTCAGCAGGGTCACGGCCGAGCCGTCGGCGCGGCTATAGCCGGCGGCAAAGGGTGCCACGGCGCCGGCCTTCAGATCCTTGGATGCGTAGTACTTCCCTTTCGCCGGATCCATGGCGCCGGCCGGCGCCGCTTCGCTGGACACCGAGGTATTGGCGGCGATGCTGACATTGCCGGCACTCCTGATGTGGCTGTCGGTCAGGCTGACGGCCGTCGACGCCTGGCGCATCATCACCGAGACCGCCTGCAGGACCATCGGGATGCTCGCCAGGATCGGCGTGGCAACGAAGGTGGCCACGATCGGCGACGAAAGGTTGTCGATCAGCGTCGAGGGGCCGCTGTCGGCGAGCAGGTTCTTGTCTGCGACGCTCGCTTCGACGCTGACCTCGTCGCCTTCGATGGTCGCGCCGGTGAGGTCGATGCTGACGTTGCGCGACTGCACCGACAGCAAGGTCACCGGCAACAGCGACGTCTGCGTCTGGTTGACCTTGTACGCCGTCAAGGCGACCGCGCCGCCCTTGATCAAGGCGCCGTTCTGCAGGCTGATGCCGGGATCGGTGCCGGGGATGACGTCGATCGGCAGCGCGCCGGTCGGGTCGGTGACGCTGACGCTCAGGGTGACGTCGCCGGCCTGCTGGCTGCTGCTGCCGCCGACGTCGGCGAGCAGCGCGGAGTCGGCTTCGAGAACGATCTTAACGCTGGTGAAGGCGATGGCGCCGGAGTCGCCGGTCGAAACGGACGGCGCCGCGGCGTCGAACTTGCGGGTCAGCAGCGTGCCGCCGGCGACGTTTATCCTGCTTGCATCGACCGTGACCGCTCCACCCTGAGTTTCCACGCGCCCGGCCAGCGTCACCTGGTCCTGTCCGATGAGCGGGATTTCCAGCAACGGCGAGCCGTCTATGCTCAGCGCGCCGCCCTCGATTGCGAGCCTGCCATCGAGGACAATGGTGTCGGCAAACAGGCCGCCGTCGATGCGCACATCGCCGCCTTGAACGTCGATGCTGCCGCTGAGCGTGAAGTTGTTCCGCGTACCGGCCTGACCGTCCATGGACAGGCCGCCCTGGCCGATGACCAGGTCACCGAACTGCTCGACGATATTCGTGCCCAGGGCGCCGGTGATCGTCAAACTGCCGGGCAAATTCATCGCGCCGCCGAGTTCACCTATCGTCAGTCTGTTCTCGGCGCCAACGCCACCCATGGCGATGCTCAGCGATTCCTGCGGACTCTTGAAGATGACCGCTTCGCCGCCACTGCTGATCTGCAACAGCTCCGGTGTGCCGGGCGAGTAGCTGCTCAGCAGCAGGTCGTTTGCTCCGACGACGTGCCCGGAGAGCTTGACGTTGGCGGGGTCGGAAAAGTCGCTGAACAGCTGCAAGGGGTCAGATCCAAGCAGGAAGCCGCCCGGCTCCAGGCCGGCGTAGTCGACCCTCACCCAGCCGACGTCGATGCTGCCTCTCCCCGGCGCACCCGGGGCAAAGCTCACCTGGCTGCCGTTCCTGTCGAAGACCAGTTTGTCGTCACCGCCGGCGCCGCCGTCGATCTCGAGTCCGCTGTTCAGATCGCCGCCGAACTTGATGACAAAGGTATCGTCATTGCCGTCGGCGCCGCGCAGCTTCTCGAAGCCGGCAAAGACGATGTCGCCGACGCTGCCCGCATTTGAAGCGCTGAGCTGCCACTCGATGTCGTTGTTCGGACCCACCAGCGTGTCGGCAGTCCCTTGTCCGCCGATCACCCTGTTGATCGCCGCGATGCCGCCGGTGGCGGTCGCCTGGCGGGCGCTGAAATCGACTGCGATGGCCGACGCCAGCGAGGCGTAGTTCAGCGTGTTGCTGCCGCCGCTGCCACCATCGATCTCGCCGCTCAGGCGCGCATTGCCGTCGGCAAAGACAAAGGCATCATCAGCCGCTCCGCCGCGCAGGCTCTCGATGCCCGTGAAGCGCAAGGCGCCGACCGTCCCGGCATTCTCGCCGTTCAGGTTCCAGGTGTTGGCGGCGTCCAGGCCGATGAGGATGTCGTTGCCGCCGGCTCCTCCATCGAGCACGGTAGTGAACGCAGCGCCCGGCTTGATCTCGAAGCTGTCCGTGTTCCCGGCAGCGCCGGTGAGGATCTCCATGCCCGTGAAGTCAACGCCGGCGACGGTGCCAGCGCTGTTACCGGTCAGCGTCCAGGTGGCGTCGGCCGTCGGACCGCGCAACTCGTCCTCGTTGGTACCGCCTTTGAGGACCTCGAGATCCGAGAAGGCGTTGCCATTCAAGGTCCCGGCCTTGCTGCCAGCGAGTTGCCAGCGATTGCTCTGAGCGTCGCCCTGCAGGCTGTCGTTGCCGTCGCCACCGGCGAAGCTGAAACGGCCGTTCCACTGGTCGAGCGTCAGCCTGTTGTTGCCCGCACCACCGCTCAGCGTGGCGATTTCGAAGCCCTCGAAGCGCTTGTCAGCGGCCACGATGGACGTTCCCGTCAAGCTGAAATCGACATCGGCTGAAGTCAGCAGGGTATCGTCGCCGCCACCCTCGAAGCTCAGCACGGGCGAGCCAAGATCGGAGAGATCGATCTTCAAGCTATCGGCGCCGTCGGTGCCGCTGATCACGATGCGCCCGTCGCTTTCTGCGTCCGCTTTGGACAGCGAGTCGACGACTGTTCCCGAACCCGTGAGCAACTGATAGTCCGATCCGGAAAAGCTCAGGGTGAGCTCGGTCTCACTGTTGCTGTTGGCGAGATAGGAGAGATCGGCCGATAGCAGAAGCCGCGGTTCGAGAGCCTCGAGCGCGTAGTTGCGCCGCTGCGGGCTTGCCTCGCGTGATCGCTGAGGCGCTTGCCGGTCCTCGTCGCTGCGCCACGAGGAAAAAGCTTTGCGTACCGACTGTACGACGTTGGAGAGATTGAACCGCCGCTTTCCTGCGTTTTGGGACGTTTTCACGGGCTTCTCCAACGAATGACGGCAGCCGTTTTTTGCCGCGATGGCCGCACAGAGTTCACGTCGGGCGGGAGCTTCTTGCAGGGCAGGGCGCCGTGCCTGATGCTGCCGCGACGGCGCACTATATACTGAGAATCATTTTTATAACGCGGCGTAGAGTTTTGCTCAGGCGTCGCGATTGCCCTGCCTACCGAGTCTTTATGATTTAACGTGAAAGTCGCCCGCGCAACTCAGCAAGCGCCGTTATCCCCTTGCGCGAGGAGGGCAAGGGGAAGAGCTCGCGAGGCGATTGTCGGCGTCAGCCTGCCTCGCTGGCCGAAGCGGTCGCGGCAGGACGCGCGACGAATGCACTGCGCTCCAGGTTTTCGAGGACCTTTTCGAGCGCCACGGTGAGCGTCGCGCGCATTTCAAACGGATCGGTGATCGCCGTGCTTTCGCCGTCGCGCCGCAGTTCGTGGCCGCCGTCGCTCACGTAGCGAAGCAAGGCATCCGTCAGCCGCTCGCGATCGTGCTGCCCGTCGAGACGCTGCAGCACCTGGCGATGGATGGCGTCGAGTTCGATCGGCTCACCGCGCAGGTTGAGCACCGCTCCGCCAGCCGCCGCTTCGCGTCGGGCGTTGGGAATGGTCGTCGGATACGGGGCGTCGGCAAGGCCATACGGTGGCGGCGTGACGTACCACTCGATAACGCCGGCGGCGATGCAGCCGAGCAGCTCGCTGGCGAGAAACTCCTCCTGCGATCGTGCATCTTCGGCACCCTCGTTCGGAGGCACCTTTTCCCGGCAACAGGCATACAGATCGGCGAAGGAAACGGGCATCGGCCAGTGCTTCAGCAGTTCGCGCAAGCCGGCCTTGATGAGTGGAGATCGGCACTGGATGCCTGTCCCTGCCGGCGTTCGAAAGACCTCCACAGCGGGGTCCAATGGCTCTGGCGGCGGTGCTTCAGGAGCGGCTTGCGTCGCCAGCAATAGTCCTTTAACGACCTGCGGGTGGAGCTGCCGCTGCAAGCGCACCGTGCTGTGGCATACCAGGGTCTCGCGGAAGTAGCGGCAGCGCACGAAGTCCATGTACTGCTCCATTTGCACGAGGTCGTGCGCGCCGAGTTCATGCAGGGTCCTCGCGACCTCCGGGGCGAAGTTGCTCGAGACCATGCTCGAAACATCCGACTCGCCGAGGTACTGCAGGCCGTTCACTGCGAGTTTGCGCGCGAAGTCGTGAAAATAGATCGGATGATTGTCCTCCTCGAGATGCTCGTGATGAAGGTAGTAATCGTCGCTGTGCTCGAATCCCGCCACTTCGTTCTTCAGCAGTTGCCGATAAGGGTCGTTGTCACTGCGCGCCGCGCCGGCGACAAACTCCACCAGCGCCTTGGCTTGCGACAGGCGGGTCGCCGGATCGGTGAATTGACCGCTGCGGTAGAGCATCATGTCGCGCACGATGCCGCGGATGTGCCACCCCGGATAGGTGTTGTAGCTGAAATAGGCGACGCCGCTGCGCGCCAGATGGCGATGGCAGAGTTCCAGCATGGCGTCCTGAACGCTCAGCGGCACCCAGGAAAAAACGCCGTGGCTGACGATGTAGTCAAACTCGCCGAAGTCGTCCCTGAGGTCGCGAATATCGAGGTGGCGCAGGCGGATGTTCTTCAGTCCCAGGGCATCGATCCGCTTCCAGCCCTCGGCGATCTGCCGCGATGACGAGTCGATGCCGACGAACTGCGCACGCGGATGATTCTGTGCCATGGCCATCAGATTGCCGCCCGTCGAGCAGCCGAGTTCAAGGACTCGACAGGACTCAAGCGGCGGTGCGTCCAGTCCGAACAGCTTCGCCACGGCAGTCAGGCGCTCGGGGTGGCTGCGCGGAAACGAGTGGCTGAGGTAGGGGATGGCGTCGTAGGCGGTTGCGGGCATGGATTTTATGATTCTCTTGGTCGGGGGCAGGAGATCAGCGTGTGTCGGACAGCGCCGGCGGCACGATGCGCAGCTGCTGCGGGCCACGCCTTGCGTCCTCCCTGATCAGCTCGAAACGGGCCGGACGGCTGCTTTCCGGTATCTGCTGGCGCAGCGCTTCCAGCCAGCGCTCGAGTTCGGGCTGGATGGGCTGGATGGGCTGGATGGGCTGGATGGGCTGGCTGCTATACACCGTCCACACCGCGCCTGCCGGGCGGGCCGGCAGCTGGCTGGCGATGTCGGCCGGGTCGTCGGCGAGGGTGGCGCTGATGCCGCTGATGCTGCTTATGCCGCCTTCGGTCGCCTGCTGGCGGTTTGTCGGCGCAGGGCTGGCGGCCATGCTCGGCGCTGCGGCCCGCGCCGCCGGGCTCGG
>JEMX01000051.1:908-1746 GCA_000585055.1 Candidatus Accumulibacter appositus | reverse complement strand
GGCGGATACACCCCCTGCGCGATGCCACCGAGTTGCTCGAGCGATCGCGAGACGCTTCCGAACGTACGCACCAGCGGCGCGCGGTCGTACGAGAAGACGTTGTTGCCCCATACCATGTACCACTGGCCGAGGCCTTGCCGATAGTACTCCCACGCCTTCTCCTCGATGACGAAGCCGGGTCGTGCGGCGGGGTCCAGTCGCGCAATGCGCAATGACGAGGGGTCTTCGCGCAGCGCCCGGCGAAATTCGAGCGCCGACAGCGGCACGCCCTCCGGGCCAAGGAAGTAGTTGTTGTTGAAGATGCCCACCAGTTGCCAGCGACCCAGTTGCCGGTTCCAGATCTCCGGCCAGATGTGGCCATGGCCACCGAAACCGTCGAAGGAAAAGGCCCAGGCGCGTACCGGAAGGCCGGCAGCGATGGCCAGCCCGACGAAAGCGCGCACGAAATCGCCGCAGTAGCCTTGTCCCTGGGTGACGATGCTGCGGTGCGTTTGCCGCAGGTCTGCCTGAATCGCGCCGCCCGACAGGACCGGGCTCGATCCGAGCAGGTGCCGGCTGATGGCCAGCGCCCGCTCCCAGTCCGAAGACATCTCCTTCAGACCAAGACGATCGACGACGTCGGCAAACTCCCATTTCGGTCGAACTGGTGAAGTAGGGGGCCAGCGACAGCAAGGCCAGCAGCAAGGCGGCCAGGCTGACCCACACCCCGCGCCGCCAGAAGCGAACAGCGTCCGACACGCTCGCGGCTCCTACCAGCAGAGGCCATCGACCCGGGCGGCGATCGCTTCGCCCCGGGGCAGATTGACCAGATCGAGCAACACCTGCTCGGGACGGCACA
>JEMX01000051.1:622-806 GCA_000585055.1 Candidatus Accumulibacter appositus | reverse complement strand
CGCGCATCATCTCGCCGATGTGCGGCAGGTGACGCTCGATGAAGCTGCGGTTGGCGCCCAGGAGGCTGGCCAGGTGGACTTCGGGATCGTAGATCGTGAGTTGCATTCCCTTGCCGATCAGCTGTTCGGCCAGCGTCACCAGCGGGCTCTCGCGCAGGTCGTCGGTGCCGGTCTTGAACGACAG
>JEMX01000051.1:0-613 GCA_000585055.1 Candidatus Accumulibacter appositus | reverse complement strand
CGCTTGCCGAGCGCCAGCAGCTTGCGCAGCGCCAGGTCGAGGTGATTGCGATTCGACTGCATTATGCCGGCCAGCATGGGAATCTCGACGTCGTGCATCTTCGCCAGATAGGTGGTGGCGCGCAGGTCCTTCGGCAGACACGAACCGCCGAAAGCGAATCCGGGCTTCAGATAGGCCGGCGAGATATTGAGCTGGTGGTCCTGGCAGATCAGGTCCATGACCTCGAAAGGATCGACGCCCAGGGCTTCGCAGAGCCGCGCGGTTTCGTTGGCGAAGGTGATCTTGAGGGCGTGAAAGTTGTTGCAGCAATACTTCATCATCTCCGCCGAGCGCACCGAGGTCTCGATGAAGCGGCACGGCAGCTTGCCGAAGAGCTCGCGCAGGCGCTCGACGGGGTAGGCATGATTGGCGCCGACGACGGTGAACGGCGGCTTGTCGTAGTCGCGAATCGACGACCCCTCACGCAGGAACTCGGGCTGGAAGCAGAGGAAGAAGCCTTTACCGTCCTTCTTGCCCGAATGCTTCTCGATGATCGGACGCAGGACATCCTCCACCGTACCCGGGACCAGCGTCGAACGCAGGACGACGATGTGCGGCGCGCTCTTGCCGGCAA
>JEMX01000050.1 GCA_000585055.1 Candidatus Accumulibacter appositus | reverse complement strand
CTACCCCTGGTAAGTGCGCCCGTCGCGGATGTGATAAATCCGCCGGAAGGTCGGGATGATCTCCTCGATTTGTGTGGGCAACCGGCGTCGCACGACCGCCGGTGTGAAAAACACAGTTGCAAGGCTTGCGCTCACGCGAAGGGTCCGGACGGCTAAACAGGCACCCGAACGTACCCGCGGCGAATTCTGACCTTCTCCATGGTCTCGATTATCTTCATGCCTTCCGCTTCGCTCGATACGAAGAGAGTCCGGAGCGCACCAAGACGATTGGTCTTGCCGCCCCTGGCGACGATCAGCACCCAATCCTGAAGCAGGTCACGCACCAAGCGGACCTCGTAGTACCTGGTACTCGTCTCCCAGCGAACGCGCATCGTTGCCTCTCCGCCACCCTGCATTGCAGACCATCATTGAACTCCGGCGTGTATGCGGGTGCCGGCATCTTCATCTTTCATTGCAAAAGCGATTGACTTCTACATCTCACCCTTGGCAGACTAAATTTCGGGGGAAGCTCAAATTCTACTTTGTCAGATTGCGCGGCGTTGGTGCACTATTAGCAACATCTGATATACGATATGTTAATTTCAGAACTTTGGGCGAGAACTCCCCCTGTCCCCGTCCTACGTTATGCGGCAGGCGCAATTTGCCAACCCTGACGAAGCGATTGAAGTCGGCTAGCCCGGCCGTCGGCGGCAATGCGGTCTGGCAATCGGGGAGCGCCGTCCAGTATGCGTGATGCAAGCACCTGGGGAGGCATCTCTTCGGCGCTCGCCACGCTGTCGGTCGCGGTCGTCGCCCTGCTCACCATCAATCACCTAATTCGCCGCAGCCTGGCCGCGCCGCGCGTTGCCGAAAGCGGGGTTCCCGACGGACTGCCGTGGCGCCAGGTGGCGATCTCCAGCGTGCGCGGAAAGACTCTGTTCGGATGGTTCATCCCGGCCGGCGAATGCGCACCGGCACTGGCAATCCTGCATGGCTGGGGTGGCAACGCCGAAATGATGTTGCCGCTGGCCAAACCCCTGCACGGGGCAGGCTACGCACTGCTCTTCTTCGACGCACGCAGCCACGGCCGCAGCGATGGCGACAGCTTTGCTTCACTGCCGCGCTTTGCCGAAGATCTGGCGCACGCGGTGGATTGGCTGCGCGCCCAGGCGGAAGTCGACGCACACCGAGTTGGTGTCATCGGGCATTCCGTCGGGGCGGCGGCGGCCTTGCTGCTCGCCAGCCAACGACAGGACCTGGTCGCCGCCGTGACGCTGGCCGCTTTCGCCGATCCGGCAGCGATCATGCGGCGCTGGCTGAAAGCGCGGCGGATTCCCTATTGGCCGCTGGGGGCCTACATTCTGTACTACGTCCAGCACGTCAT
>JEMX01000049.1:1121-1304 GCA_000585055.1 Candidatus Accumulibacter appositus | reverse complement strand
AGTGCTCAACGACATCACCAACGGCATGATCGCCACCGGTCATCGGCCCAATCTGGTGCAGCTGCGACGGTATGTCGAAGGTGGCCCCGAGAGTCTCCTGCAGCGGGCCTTGAAAGTTCATTTCACCCGCCAGGTGAAGGACTGGGAAAGCCGGGCCGCGTCCCATATCCGGCGCTACAAGGA
>JEMX01000049.1:0-903 GCA_000585055.1 Candidatus Accumulibacter appositus | reverse complement strand
ACGAGCGGCTGGTGACCGACATGTCGAAGATCATTCACGGCAACAAGGTGGTCTATATCGGTCTGGATTCGCTGGCCGACTCGACGGTGGGCAGCGCCATCGGCTCCATCCTCCTGGCCGACCTCGCGGCCGTGGCGGGCGACCGCTACAACTACGGGATTGATTCGCTGACGCCGGTCAATCTGTTCATCGACGAAGCTGCCGAGGTCCTCAACCAGCCGGCCATTCAACTCATGAACAAGGGCGGCGGCGCGGATTTTCGGGTGACCATCGCCACCCAGACCTTTGCCGACTTTGCCAGCCGACTCGGCGACGAAAACAAGGCTCGCCAGGTGCTCGCCAACACCAACAACAAGATCGCCCTGCGCGTTCTGGATTCCGAAACGCAAAAATACCTGGCCGAAGGCATGCCGCAGATAAAGGTGCGCTCGATGGCCCTGCGCTACGGACACAACGTCGATAGCCACGTGCAGGACAACTACACCGCGTCCTACCAGGAACAGATCATGGAGGCGGAGGCGGAATTCTTTCCGGCGGCGATGCTGGGTGAACTGCCGCCGCTGCATTTCATCGCCCGTCTTTCGGGCGGCCGGACGCTCAAGGGGCGGTTTCCCATCCTGCTGACGCAGCCATGAGACCAGCGCGCACCGACAACGCCTGGAGTACCTTCGTCGCCGTCGCACTGTTTCTGCTCATGGCGGCCACCTGGGCGTTCATTCCGCCGACGGTGATCCGCAATGCCTGACGGTGATCCGCAATGCCTGGATCGCCGAACGGGCGGAGGTCTACGCGATTGCTGGCAAGGGTGAGAGCGATGTCTACGGTCGTACCCTGGACGATATGGAAAAATCGCTGGCGTCGGATTTTCGCAGCTTCATCATCGACGCTCAATCGACAGGGCAG
>JEMX01000048.1 GCA_000585055.1 Candidatus Accumulibacter appositus | reverse complement strand
GGTACTCCAGGCGTTGTCGGTGCGCGCAGGCCTCATGGCTGCGTCAGCAGGATGGGAAACCGTCCCTTGAGCGTCCGGCCGCCCGAAAGCCGGGCGATGAAATGCAGCGGCGGCAGTTCACCCAGCATCGCCGCCGGAAAGAATTCCGCCTCCGCCTCCATGATCTGTTCCTGATAAGACGCGGTGTATTCGTCCTGCACGTGGCTATCGACGTTGTGCCCGTAGCGCAGGGCCATCGAGTAGCGCAGGGCCATCGAACGCACCTTGATCTGCGGCATGCCTTCGGCCAGGTATTTTTGTGTTTCGGAATCCAGAACGCGCAGGGCGATCTTGTTGTTGGTGTTGGCGAGCACTTGGCGGGCCTTGTTTTCGTCGCCGAGTCGGCTGGCAAAGTCGGCAAAGGTCTGGGTGGCGATGGTCACCCGAAAATCCGCGCCGCCGCCCTTGTTCATGAGCTGAATGGCCGGCTGGTTGAGAACCTCGGCGGCTTCGTCGATGAAGAGATTGACCGGCGCCAGCGAATCAATCCCGTAGTTGTAGCGGTCGCCCGCCACGGCGGCGAGATCGGCCAGCAGGATGGAGCCGATGGCACTACCCACCGTCGAGTCGGCCAGCGAATCCAGACCGATGTAGACCACCTTATTGCCGTGGATGATCTTCGACATGTCGGTCACCAGCCGCTCGTGGCCTGGCTCGAAGTCCGGTGACAGGAGCGCCTGCAGGGGATCACTGGTGAGCATCGAGAGAATCGGGATCAGGGACGCCACCATCTTCTGGAAGTGCTCGCGATTGTGCTCGTAGGTCGAGATCAAGCCATCGAGATCCACCGACTGCGCTTCATGGATGGCGATCTCCCGATAGAAGGCAATGTAGGCTTCCAGCAGCCGATCCTTGTAACGCCGGATATGGGACGCGGCGCGGCTTTCCCAGTCCTTCACCTGGCGGGTGAAGTGAACTTTCAACGCCCGCTGCAGGAGGCTCTCGGGTCCGCCTTCGACATAGCGTCGCAACTGCACCAGATTCGGCCGATGGCCGGTGGCGATCATGCCGTTGGTGATGTCGTTGAGCACTTTCCAGCCGAAAGCGGTGAACGGGTCGGCGCCGGTTTCCGAGGGGATCAACGCCGCCACGCGACTGGCCAGCTCGGTCTTGCGGTTCCAGTTGCGCAAGGGATCGATGCACGCCGATCGGTCGGGATGCGCCGGATGGAAATACACGAAGCGCTCCCCTGCCCCGCTGGCTTCACACGCGGCGCAGGCATTCCTGGCGAGCGCGTGATCACCCTTCGGATCGATGATGATCACTGTCTCGCCCCGGAAGATTGCCTGGGCGATGAGCAGATCGAACAGGCGCGTCTTGCCGACACGGGTCGTGCCGACGATCAGGGTGTGCCCGACCAGGTGGGCGAGTTCCGACGACCAGGTGGGCGAGTTCCGAATAGAGATCGTTTTCTGGAGCGAGGCCGTGAACCCAGTACGCGCCCTCGGTCTGTTGGGCGGCTTTGCCGAGCGTCCTGACGACGCCGAGCGAAATCAGGGTATGCAGCTTGCTCGCCTCGATGTCGGTCCAGGGAAACCCTGTTCCCAGCCAGAGCGCCTGCCGTTGAGCGGCCTGGTGAGCCTTCTTTTCGAGTTTCCCGAGATCAATGAACGCCTTGCCGAACGAGCGCAGACGCGAGGCATCGAGCAGCCGCTGGTAGGCCTGGTAACCGCGGCAGGCCGCGGCCAGAGCACATCCGACGGCAAGCAGCGCCGAGAACTGGGAGAACAACGGAACCGCCCAGGAGAAGGCGATGATCAGGGCCGACGCGAGCGCCCAGACCAGCGCCATTTTGGCTTCAAAGTTGGGGCGCCACGGGACCTCGAAGTCGTAGGGAGAGGAGACGGCCATCACGCGCTGCTCGACGATCGCGTCGAAAGATGGCCGGCGCGCTTTCTTCTGTCGCGTGTTTGGGTGTGCGCCGTGACCCGCTTCGCCCAATCGAAGGTACGGTCTGGCTGGATCGTCGGCGCTGCGAAGGCGATGGACTGATCCAAGTCGGGCCAGCGATCGGCGTCGCACTCATCCCTGAGAAGCAGCGGTTCAGGGAACTGGCCGCCCGATCCTGTGCGCATCATTGCACTGAGGTCGATAACCGGCGTTTTCATCGGAGGCAGACGGCGCTCGATGCCAACCGGCGTCAGCGCCCTGCCGCCGCGCTCGCGTCGTTGGCCTGGAAAAGCAGGTGCATGACGGCAACGCCAGCCCAGATCGCTACCGGCCATTCGGCTGCCGGAATCCAGATCGTGAGCACCAGCAGCCCCTCGATTCCGATCGACAGCATGGCGAGAGCGCCGGCGAACCGACGATTGAAGATCCCGCCGTGTCTGGACACGGCGAGAATGAATCCCAGCCAGACCACGGCGCTGAGGACGGCTACATCCAGCGACCGGCCCCTGACGAGCTGTTCCGTCAGGCCGCCGAGAAGTGTCGCGCCCATGGCCAGCCAGACGAAAGCTGCCGAGTCCGGCATCGATTTCCAGTCGCCACGAAGACTCAAGAGGCGCCAGCAATGCGACGCCAGGGATGTGATCAGTCCGGATTGTTCGTTGCGCATGTTCTTCTCCTCCGTAATGAGCGCCCCGCCACGTCTCCGATCCACCGCGAGTGGCGCAGATCGGGACGCTATCCAGAACCATTCTACGGATGGCTGAAAAAATGCAAGTCCCCGAAAAGCGTCCTTTTGGGCCGCTTTTCGGAAAAAGTTATCCACAGAAATCGCCCTTCAGAGAAGTTATCCACGTGAAA
>JEMX01000047.1 GCA_000585055.1 Candidatus Accumulibacter appositus | reverse complement strand
TCGAGGCCGCTGCCGTCGGGAAGGTTGAGGTCGGCAAGAACGATGTCGAAGTCGGCGGCGCCGACTTGCAGCCGTGCGCACGCCGCAGCGACGCTGCTGACGACTTCGACCGCCGTTTCGGGTGCGTTGCGGGCGAGCGCGCGCAGGCCGAGGTCGGCGTCGCTGGCGTTGTCTTCGAGATAGAGAACGCGGCGCGGAGCGCTATGCTGCCTGGACGCCTTCATTCGACAGCCTAGCGCGGCGGCGTGTTGAGCAGGCACCAGTACATCTCGACCTGCGCCGCAACGTCCATGAACTTGACGAAATCGACCGGCTTCACGATGTACGAATTGGCGCCCATGCTGTACGCGGCCTCGATGTCCTTGTCCTCTTCCGAAGTGGTCAGCACGACCACCGGCAGCGTACGGCTGACCGCATGCGCCTTCAACCGGGAGAGCACCTCGAGGCCGTCGATGCGCGGCAGCTTGAGATCGAGCAGGATCAGCAGCGGCGGCGTCTCGCCAGCTTCCCAGCGAGGAATCCAGGCCAGCGCCTCCTCGCCGTCGCGGGCCACATTCACCGGGTTGACCAGGTGCCGCTTGGCAAAGGCGCGCAAGGTCAGATCGACGTCGGCAGGATTGTCTTCGACCAGCAGGATCGGCCGATGCAGGCGCTCCATCATCACGCGGTCATCTCCAGAAAAAATCGCGGCGCGAGTCTCGCCAGTGCCGGCAGGCCGATCAGGATTTCGCCAGCCGGCCCATCAGGAAGAACTCGTCGTTCGGCCGCATGGACGTCATGTTCGCCAGGCGATTGGACATCGCGAAGAAGGCCGCCACGGCGCCGATGTCCCAGATGTCCGGGTCGGAGAAGCCGTGCTCGCGCAAGGCAGCGAAATCAGCCTCGCCGACTTCCGCGGCGTGCAGCGAAACCTTGAGCGCGAAGGCGAGCATCGCGCTCTGCCGTGGCGTGATATCGGCCTTGCGGTAATTGACCGCCACCTGATCGGCGATCTGCGGGTTCCTGGCGCGCACGCGCAGGATCGCGCCGTGCGCGACGACGCAGTACTGGCAGTCGTTGGCGCCACTGGTGGCGACGACGATCATCTCGCGCTCGGCCTTGCTCAGACCGCTCTCCTTTTCCATCAGCGCGTCGTGATAGGCGAAGAAAGCGCGGAACTCGTCGGGTCGATGGGCAAGGGTCAGAAAAACGTTGGGGACGAAGCCGGCTTTCTCCTGCACCGCAAGGATGCGACTGCGCACGTCCTCGGGCA
>JEMX01000046.1:63156-76593 GCA_000585055.1 Candidatus Accumulibacter appositus | reverse complement strand
AACAGCGATTGAGGCCCTATTTATGCGCTTGGCACGCGAAAAGTGTCGAACTCTGGTGCACTGAAAGTCCGAAGAAAGAAGGGCCAGGGGCAGTGCCTCAGAGCCCGGCCTTTTCGAGGGCCTCGATCAGGAACAGGATCTCGGCGGCCATGGAGTAGTGCAGCTCCGGGGCGTCGGCGAGGCTGCGGTCGCGGCTACCGCCAGTGATGGCTTGCAGGGCGCGGATGAAGGGGAGGAGCCAGGCGGCGCGAGGCTCTGCCGCGAGTTGCTGGAGGAACGACGCGGCGGCCGCTGGGTCGCCTGCGAGCAGAGGCTGGGAGGCGGCGAGGGCGATACGGCCTGCTATGTCGTGGTTCTCGCCGCCGTCGCGGCGGTAGGCGAGGTAGCAGGCAATGGCCTTGGCCCTGGCTTCAGCAGCGGCATCGAGATCGCCAGCGTCGGTTTCGATATCGGCGAGTTTGGCCCAGGTCATCCAAGGCGAAGCAGCGTGACCGAACGGCGCCTTGCATTCGATCGCCCGGCGTATTTCCTGCCGCGCTTCGGCATGACGGCCGAGCTTGCAGAGCGTGGCGCCGACGTTGCTCCTCGCACTGCCTTCTTTCGCCAAGTCCCCGATGTCGCCGTACTTCTCCGCCGCTTGGCGGTGGAACGTCGCGGCTTCCTCCGGGCGGTCGAGTGCGCCGCCATACAAGTTCCCCAGTTGCCCGAGCGTGGCCGCCTGCCCGGCGACGTCGCCGAGCCGCAGCTTGATCGCGAGCGACTTCCGGTAGGCCTCCTCGGCCGCCTCCGGCTGGCCGGCATTCTGATACGCCATGCCGGTCTGATGCCAGCTCACCGCGACGCTACCCGGCTCTTCCAGCTGCGTGAATTGCTTGCGGGCGTCTTCATAAGCTTTCAGCGCCTCCTTGTAGCGTCGCTGCTTCAAGCGGACCGTCCCTAGCTGGCTCTTACCGACGGCGACCTGCCGATCATCGGCAAGCTCCTCGGCACGGCGGATGTTCTCTTCATAGGCCACCGCTGCCTCGTCGAGCCGGCCCAAGTCGCGAAGACAGTCGCCCTGTTCCGCGATGCAGACAGACACCATCCGTTCCGCGCCTGCCACGGGGCGCTCCTTGGCGAAGGTTTCGAAGCGCCGCCGGGCCTCGTCCAGCAGCGGCACGGCGTGCTCCGGTCCACCGCTTGTTTGCAACACGCGGGCCAGGAGCCAGCAAGCTATCGCCAGATCGTAATCGGCAGCGGGATAGGCCTGCTCGCCCGCGTCCCGCGCGCGCTGCAGCAAGCGCTGTGCGCCAACCAAGGCCTCGCGCAACTGCCCGCTGCCAAGCTGCTGCTCGATTCGTGACGACGTTGCCTCAAATCGCGCGTGGCTCCAGCCGTCACCCAGCGCCGCTTCCGCGGCGTCGCGAACCTGTCCCACTCGCTCCAGCAGTCGTGGCTTACCGGCCCACTGCAGCAGGCTGTAGAAAGAGGTGGCCAGATCGATCGTCGCCTCGGCATCCGCCGCGCGCCACACCCGATCGAGCAGCGCAAAGAGGTTTGGCAACTCCAGTGCCGTCAGCGTCGCCGCGACTTCTGAATTCTGGTTCCGCTGCAGGTCAAGGAAGCTCACATAAGCGCGCATCCCCTCGACCCAGCGAGCCGTCAAGGCCTCGCGCTCCGTCTCGTCCATGCAGCTACGCAGGTAGGGGCACAGCGCGGGATTGAGACTGAGGTGGTTGAAACGGTTCGGCGTCGCCAGCCCGGTCGCGACCAGTTCGCCGGCCAGTGCGGCGATATCGGCCACCTCCCACTGCATCATCACGCGTAGCGCGTCGAGGTCGACGCCGCCGTGAAACACCCCGAGCACGCGCGCCCGCTCGCGATTGTCCGGCGACAGGCGGCGAAGCGAGAGCTCGACGCTGGCGAAGAGCGATTGTTCCCGGGCATTGGGGTGATCCACCGGGAAGCGCTGCGCCATCTGCGCCATCAGCTCGACGAGCGATTCGCGGGTGGCTTCGACGCCGCGGTCGCGCAGCGCCGGGGACAGCAGCGCCAGCGTGCGTGCGTGGCAGTGGACGGCGTCGACCAGGCGCTCGATCTCCTCGCGGGCGGCGTCGCTGGAAGCGCCGGCATCGCCGCCGGCGGCGTTCAGCGCACGCTCGACGAGCTTCACCGCGTCGTCGCGATCAAGACGATTCAGCTCGCGCCGCTGGCGCTGCGCGTCGAAGGGCGCGGGCAGCGCCTCGCGGCTGGTGAAGATCAGCCGCGTCTCGCCGACCGGCAGCAGCCGCTCGCAGAGCGCGAGCAGCGTCTTCAGCTCCTCGCCCGCCTCTTGCGAGAGCGCTTCGGGTGTCTCGCTGGCGATGAACGGCGGCAGGAGAACGCTCTCCATGTTGTCGATCAGCAGCAGGGTCGGCTGCTCGCGTAGTGCGCGCGCTATCTCCTGCTCGGCTTTTCGGAGGTCGCCGCTGCAGTCGGCCTGGGTCGAGAACGTCTTCTGGAGCAGTTGCCCGCCGAGCTGGTCGATCACCGACTCGGCGAGATTCTTCTCCAGCCCTTCCACACAGACGAAGGCCGCGCGGCGCATCTGTTGCGAGCGCACCAGCCAGCGCGCGAACTCGGCGGCGAGCGCGGTCTTGCCTTCGCCGCCCTGGCCGCGCAGCACGGCGTAGCGCGCGCTGCCGTCGGCTCCCAACAGGCGTTGCAGGGCGAGCAGCTCGCGGCTGCGGCCGACGAAGCCGGTTTCGGGTTCCTTTGGCAAGGCACCGAGGCGGGTGGCGAGCGCGGTCTGAAAATCGGCCAACGTCTGGCTTGCGGGCGCGGTCCTGAAGAGCTGCGGGTCGTCTTTTTCCTGGAACAGGACGGGGACGAACCAGTCGTCGAGGCGCAGCTCGCCGACGCCGAAGATGCGCCCGCGGAAATTGTCGTCCTTGAGCTGGCGCTGGCCTTCGAGCATCGCGTCGCCGACGCGCCTGCCAGCGGCCAGCGCCTGGTAGAAAGCGGCGACGAAGCGGCGCGCGGTCTCGACGAGCACGCTGTGGCTCATCGCCACCACCGACGCGACGCCGACCTTGAGCAGCTCGGAGGCCACCGACTCGGACGCCTGCTCGGCCTGCGCGGTCTGGCAGGCTTCGAGGAAGACGAGCGGAATGCGGTGCTCACGTAGCAGCGAACCCAGCTCGTTGGTGAACACGGTGCTGTGCCGGCGCTCGTCGAGCTTGCCGCTGTCCTCGGGCCGCTCGAAGCACAGGCCACCGAGGCCGACACTGCGGTCGTAGACGCCGTGGCCATCGAAGTGTACGACGTGGTACGGCTTTTCCTCGCCATGCGCGCGCTCCAGTTCGGCGCGTAGCGCCGGCAGCGTCGGCGGGCTGAGCAGCTGCAACTGGACCAGGCCGGGCAGCGCTTCCATGGCTTCGACCAGCGGCAGCGCGCTGGCACGGTGGTCGATGTAGCCGCAGGCCTCGTCTTCCGGCCGCGCGGTGACCAGCAGGATGCGGATCGGCGTGGCGACTACCGACACGTCGAGCGCGCGCGTATTCGGCAGGCGGCGGCGCACGCGCGTCGGTCTGGCGCCCTGGAAGAGGTAGCCGTCGCCGTCGTGCAGCAGCTCCCACGGCAGGCCGAGCAGCAGCGTCGCGGCTTCGCGCGCGCTGGCGACTTCGGCGTCGGGCGCGCCGGCCTCCGGCGTGTTGTCGACCAATACCGAGAAACGACGCCCGGAGCGGTCGCCGATCCTCGCCCAGGCCTGCATGACCTGTGCGCTATGGGCGACGGGAATCGCCGCCTGGTGCAGGCGCTGCCCCCACTCGGCGAGCTTCTCCTCGACCTGGCGCGCGCGGTCCTGGAAGTAGTGGCTGGGCCAGACGGTAGTGGCTGGGCCAGACGGCGTATTTCTCCAGATACCAGCGCAACTCGTCGGCCTCTATCGGCCCCATCGGCGCGACCAGCCGCCAGCTTTGCGCGCTGCCAACCTCGCGCTGGCCGGCCGTGGCCGGCTCATAGACCAGGCGGGCACGGGCGGAGGCACGGCGGACACCGTCGCTCTCCTGGAACTTCAGGTCGCTCAGTACGAGGACGAGTTCCTCCAGCGGCTCGGCCCTGGGTTGCGGCGTTGCAGCGACGTCGGCCGGCAGGCGCCGGCCCAGGGCGACGAGGATCGCGTCCATCGCCGCGTCGACGCCGCCGGCGTCGCTGCTGACGGGGATGTAGATCGGTTCCTCGCCGAAAAACTCTTCCAGCACGCCGAGTCGGGTGCCGTTGAGCGACAGCGGGATGACCGGGAAGCGGTGCTTGCCGCCGTCGTGCTTGGCACGCTGTTTCTGCACCTCCAGCGCGTGGCGCAGCTCCTTGCCGACCCATTTCGACTGCAGGGCGTCGGTGCTGATCAGCACGGCGTAGGCCGACGCGTCGTCGATCGCCTGTTTTATTTCTGACCACAGGGGGTCGCCGCCGCGCAGCTCGCGCGAGTCGATCCATCCTGGCTGGCCGTGGTCGGCAAGCGCGCAACGTAGCTCGCGGACGAAGGCGTCGTCCCGGGAGCTGTGGGAGATGAAGAGTTTGCTCATGGTCGGTCGGCTTTCATCGTTGGTCGTCGGCTGCGGCTCGTATTCCGGAGGTCGGGCGCCCCCTCTCCCCCGGCCCCTCCCCCACGAGGGTGGAGGGGAGTGGCGCGTTGGTCGGCACATTCTATTCCATCTTCGTAACGATGCTTTCTTACACGCGCGTGTTCACCCTTTACTCTTGCCCAAGGCACGGGGAAGGCCTGACCCCCATAAGGTGTTTGCGGCGCGCTTCCGGCCAGTAGTGATGGCTGTTACTCTATTTCCAAATCAATGAGATCTGGGATAGCCGTGAAGCCGATTTTCATCAGCTACTCTTCGCAGCATCGTGATCTGACCCGTGCGCTCGTGGGCGTGATCGAGGCGCAGTACGGTGCTGGGTCGGTGTGGTGGGATCACGAGCTGGAGAGCCGTGCCTCGTATGCCGAGCAAATCCGGGCCGCTCTTGAAGAGGCGCGGGTGGTCGTGGTGCTCTGGACGGCCGGCGCGATGATCTCCGATTATGTCTATGCCGAGGCGGTGGGCGCGCAAGCGCAAGGCAAGCTGGTCAATGTGCGGCCCGCGGACATGCGCTTTAGCGACATCCCCGAGCCTTTCAACATCCATCACATCGACGACGCCGAGGATCACGCGCGCATCCTGGCCACCATCGCCAAGGTGATGACTGGTGAGCCGATTCCGACCCGCGTGCCGCTGCACGAACTCTATTTCCGCCAGCACGGCCACCGACTGATCGACGCCAAGCAGCGCCAGCTCGCGCGCGATCCGCGCGAGATCGCTCCCACCGAGCTCGGCCTGCACGAGGAGGCACTTGCCGCCAGCCAGGAGGCGGTGGACTTCTATCGGCGCTTGGCGCAAGACCGCCCCGACGCCTTCCTGCCCGAGCTCGCGGGGAGCATCAGCGTCACGTGGGACGTTTTGACGGCGCTCGATCGGCAAACGGAAGCGGCGCCGGCAGCCCACGAGGCACTTGAAATTCTCGCGCCATTTGTCGAGCGTTATCCCGAGACCCTTGGGAGTCTGGCACGCGCAATCGGCGCGATACAGCGACGCCGCGCAACAAGCGCCAGACTGCGCACTGCTCGAGCGCGTTGCGCGAGCGCTCGATGGGGACGAAACGGCCGCCGACGACCCTGCGATCGAGGCGCTCAAGCCGTAGATCGTCGCCATCCTGGACGAAACCAACGCCATAGGCGTGCTCAGATACAGGGAGCGTCATTCACTCCAGTCGCTCGATGCGATTCAAGGAGCCAGCGCTGAGCGCGGGATGTTTGGCGAGGTATTGCTCCAAGGCGTCCACGTCCATCGTGCTGGTGCGCCGTTCGCGCCCCTGGAGGAGAACGCTGAAGTTGTCGCCGCCACCGGCCAGATCGCTGTTCACCGTCACCCGGTAGTTGGCCCCCGGTAGCCGTCGTGCGGGTGGCAGCCGCCGTTCTGTATGCGCAGCAGTTCGACGACGCCGCGGTCGAACTCGTGCTTGCCGACGGCGCCGATTCCCAGGCCCATCAGGTTCAGCGAGTCGATGGTCGGCTCGTCGTGGAACAGCGCCGAGAGCAGCGGCGTGGCGCCGATCAGGTCGCCGGCGGCGACGAATACATGGTTCGCATTTTTTTCGCGCGCAAGCTATCCACGAGTGTCGCCATGTGCTCGGCGCCACCGGCGGGTACCGCCATTTTCGCGCCGGCATGCGCCGGAAGCCTGATGCGGATTCCACCCGGCGGCGGCAGGAGCTTGCCGTGGAAGTCGTTGATTGCGAGAAGTTTCACCAGCACCGGCACCGGCGAGGACGGGCGCTGGTCGGTGACCGCGCAGGCAGTCAGCAGGGCGGCCAGGGCCGGGAAGCACAGGCGGTGTAATCTCATCGGACGCTCCATCGCTAGGGGGCAATTGATTTGGGGAGGGCCGCCTGAGTATCCCGGGAGGCTGGTGCCACGGCGGCTACGGATTGTGGTAGGCGAGGCTCAGTATCGCCCGATGAATCGGGCTCCTACCGGGACGGGTATCGCCCGCGAAAGAGCCGACTCCATAAGCGTATGCGAGTTGTTGCGGACAGCGGAAGCTCACGTCAGGTTCGCCGGCAGCGTAGCATGCAGCGCTTTCCATGCCAGCGTTGGCGAGCGACGATAACGGATGTGTCGCCCCGTGGCTTTACAGCGCTCCAGCCGGACGCGTAGTATCCAACGGCCGCAGCCTATCGGCATGTCATCCCATTTACCGACTTGTGGAAGATTCTGCGAACCATGCCCGACCATAGCTGGACGTGCCCTGCCTGTCACTGTGCCAATGCTGTCGCCACTGAGGCGTGCCGCGAGTGTGGCGCTCCCGCGGCGACTGCGCCGGAGCCTGGCGACCCATTGCCTGCCGATCGCCACGATTTGCCTGTTGCGGGCGACCTATCGCCCGCGCGGCAGGTGAGTGGGCAAGGTGGCCAGAGTGGCCAACCCGGCGAGACCTTTTTCCCGTCCCGCGAGAGCCCTTTGGCCAAGGCAAGGATCTACGTCTTTGGCGGCCTGGCCGCGGGTTTTGCCATAGTCATCGCGAAACAAGGCGCGTTTTCGTCTGAGCTGCTCCTTACTCTGTCGATGCTGCTCCTCTTCGCGCTACCCATCTGGCTCCATTTCCGCAACCAACTCAGATTTGGCCAAGCCATGGTCACCCTCAGTGATGAGGCGATCGAGGCGCCGAATCTTGCCGCGAAGGAAAAGACACTCCGCTGGGCCGACGTTGACAGCATCGCTCTCGATCTCAATCAGGTCACCCCGGTTCTCGCTTTTCACCTCAAGGAGGTTGACGGGTTTCGCAGCAATCGGAAGTCGTGGGCGGGAAGCAATCCATCGAAGCCCACCCTGGGCTTGTCCGCTTTCTCGCCAGCCGATCAGGAACGCCTTCTCGACGCGGTAAGACGTCGACACCGTCGGGCGATGGGCGGGAGCGCTCCCGAGTCGGCGGCGATGGGCAACGAACTACGGGAGAAGCGGGAGTTCCAGGAGCGAATCAAGGCGCTTCAGCCCTATACCTGGGCGACGCACGCGCTGATCGCTGCCAACATCATGATCTGGCTGGTGACGCTGCTCTATGGCGCCGAGTTCTCGCGAACGGCGGCAGAGAAGCTCCTCCTTTGGGGCGGCAACGCCGCCTCCGAAGTTCAGAAGGGCGAATGGTGGCGGTTGCTGAGCGCTCTCTTTCTCCATGGCGGGCTTTTCCACCTGGCGATGAACATGCTCGGGCTGTACACGGCTGGCATGATCGTCGAGCGGATCTACGGGCCACGGCTCTTTCTGATCATCTACCTTGGTTCGGGGCTGCTCGGTAGCGCTTTGAGCCTGCATTTCGCCGCACAGCAGGCGGTATCGGTCGGTGCTTCGGGGGCGGTTTTCGGCGTCGCCGGGGCTCTGCTGGCGGCGGTATTCCAGCATCGCGACAAACTGGCGAGATCCTTCAGCAAGCAGACGCAGGCCGGGATCGGCTTCTTCGTTCTCTATTCGCTCGTGCAAGGCTTCGGGCAAAGCGGCATCGACAACGCGGCGCACGCGGGAGGCCTGCTGGCCGGCTGTCTCGCTGCCTTCATCTTGCCCGAGCGCTTCGACCTGGATCGCTACCGAACAGTGTTCGCCAGCCGAGCCATTGCCGTGCTGGCCATTCTAGGTCTGGTGACGGTGGGCCTCGCGGCCATGGCTCCGTTGGCGACAGTCGATCTGGGACGGAGCCTTGCCAGCTCACAGTTGCCGTTGTTGGAGCGTGCAGTTGGCCGTTTTTGACAGCAGCTTGAGGGCGATCGCTTACGACCAGGACGAAGTCAAGGCGGGCAGGCTTTCGGAGCGGCGAGCGTCCGGCGCTGGCTGCTGCCGGTAGCGTCGTGCTGATTGACGGCCGCGCGTCCCGTGCGGTCCTGAGCTTTTCATGGAGGTTTTCGATGGAGATGCGACAACTGGGCCGCGATGGCCCGCAGGTATCCGCTCTTGGCCTGGGCTGCATGGGCATGAGCGACTTCTATGGACAGCGGGACGACGAGGAGTCGATCGCCACCATCCAGCACGCGCTGGATCTCGGTATCAACCTTCTCGACACCTCGGACATCTACGGCCCCCATACCAACGAGGAACTCATCGGACGGGCGATCAAGGGTCGGCGAAGTGAAGTGTTTCTGGCAAGCAAGTTTGGCATCCTGCGCGATCCGAAGGAACCCTCGGTGGGCGGTTTCGACAGCCGTCCGGAGTACGTGCGAAGCGCCATCGAAGGCAGCCTTCGCCGCCTGGGCGTGACGACCATCGATCTCTACTATCAGCACCGGGTGGATCCAAACGTGCCGATCGAGGAAACGGTCGGCGCTCTCGCCGAGCTCGTTCAGGCGGGCAAGGTCCGCTACATTGGTCTGTCGGAAGCGTCGGCCGCTACGCTGGAGCGCGCATGCAGGGTGCACCCGATCAGCGCGCTGCAGAGCGAGTATTCCCTGTGGTCGCGCGACCCCGAGGCCAGCGTCCTCGCTGCCTGCCGGCGCCTGGGAGTCGCTTTCGTACCATTCAGTCCGCTCGGCAGAGGCTTCCTCACCGGCGCGATCATGCGCCCCGAGGATTTCGCCGACGACGACTCTCGTCGCTCGAACCCGCGCTTTCAGACCGAGAACTTCGCCAGGAACCTCGCGCTGGTCGAGCAGGTGAAGGCCCTGGCCGCCGAAATCGGCTGCACGCCCGCGCAGCTCGCGCTGGCCTGGGTACTCGCGCAGGGTGATGACATCGTGCCGATCCCGGGCACCAAGCGGCGCAAGTACCTCGACGAAAACGTCGCTGCGCTCGCGCTGCGGCCCACCCCCGCGCAGCTGGCCGCTCTGGACGCGGCCTTCCCCTTCAACGTGGCGGCAGGCGATCGTTACCCGCCCAGCCTGATGAAGGCAGTGAATCGCTGAACGTCAAGCTGCCGCCACGGCGGCTACGGATTGCGGCAGGCGAAGCTCGGTTCGCCCGATGAATCGGGCTCCTACCGGGGTTTGGTCTGCGGGCCTGGTGTGGATCTTGATGCTTCGGCTATGGCTTGCACCCTGTTTTCGCTGCCGACGAGGTCGGAATTCCATTTTTTCAATGAGGGTGGGAGCTGAACGCTGTCAGACTTGCGTGCAGAGTTGACTGAGCTGAGGAGGGAGGAAGCGATGGTTCGCAGCAACGCAGGACCGGGGAAGTGGGCGCTGAGGGTATTCGCCTTCGTTGCCGTTGCCGAGATTCTCTATCTGCTATCGGGGAACCTGCTGCTCAATGCCGCTTTTCTGCCGCAGATGCTGAACCGCGATCGCGAGCGTTTCAGCATCGAATGGGCATCCGCATGGACCCTCCTGCCCGGCCATCTGCGTGTCACGGGCTTGACGCTGCGCGGTCAGACGCCCGAGCAGGAATGGTGGTTGTCGATGGGCCAGGCTGAAGCACGCCTGGCGCCGGGCAGTTTGTTCTTCAAGACCGTTCGCTTTGAAGGTGTCGAGGCGGACAAGCTGACGGCAGGGGCGCGCGAGCGGCCGGCGGGGGCCTCCGGGTCTGCGGCGAGGCCTGCTTCCGCTCCCGTGCCCGCCGCGGGTGGCGTGCCGACTGCCACTGCGGATCCACAGGGGGAAGCGGCGCCGCTGAGCGTGCCACGGGCGGAAGGGGAAGTTTCGTCCGCGGAGGGCGCGCCTTTGCTGCCGGCAGCGGCAGAAGCAGAACAAGCGGCCAGCGACTGGTCGGGCTGGAGCATCGAGGTTGGCGATGCGGCCCTCGCGCAGATCGAGGCGCTTGAAGTCGAGGGCTACCGTTTCAGCGGGCAGGCGCGGTTGCGGCTGGAGGATTTCAGTTACCGCCCCGATGGGCCGGTGGCCATGGCGCGCGGCCGGCTGCAACTGGACTCGGGGGAAGTCCAGCGCGATTCCGACTTGCTTGCCGCCGCGCTGCAGGGTGATGTCGAGATCCGGCTCGACGAGTTTGTCCCCGGGGAAAACACGGGCGCCGCAGCGGCCAGGTTTCTTTCCGGCCGCATTGACCTGAGCGGCGATCTGACCTCATTTGCTTTCCTCGACGCCTACCTCAGCGATAGCCAATGGCTGCAGCTGGATGGCAGCGGTCGCCTGCAGGCGAGTCTGCACGTCGAACACGGTCGCTTGCTGGACGGCAGCGAACTGTCCATCGAATCGCCGGACTTGACCCTTGTCTTGGATGAGCGCCTCGCCTCGGGAAGCGGAGAGCGTCATCTGCTCCAGGGGGCGGGCAGGGTGCACGCTGATGTGCGGATTGAGGCGGGCAGGGGGCAAACGCAGCTGCAGGTGGAGCTGCGTGATGTGGCCATGCGCAGGCTGCCGGGAAACGAGCTTTTTCTGCAAGCCGAGGGCTTTCACCTCGGCCTGACCGCCGCGCCCGTCGATTTGAGCGAACGGCCAGGCGAGCCGGCGGTGTCCATGCAGTGGCGGCAGGCGGTGATGCCCGATATTGCGCTCTTGAACAGCTATCTGCCTGCTGGCCTTCCTTTCCGCCTGGTCGCGGGGGAAGCGCGGCTGAACGCTCAGCTTGCCTATGCCGATCGGGCAGTCTCCGGGAGCTTTGAGTTGGCAGGAGAGAAGGTTTCCGGAATCGTTTTCGAGAAGCCCGTGATCGGTAGCCTCGCTGTCGATCTGATCATCAAGGAGGCCGACTTCGAAAACCGCCGCCTCGACCTTTCCGGATCACGTATCCGGATGCAGGCAGCCGAGCACAAGGCTGCCCGCGGGCTTGGCAAGGCCAGCTTGCAGACTGAGCTCAAGCTGCTGCAGTTGCAGTTGCAGCTGGAGTCGGCGTCGGAGTTATCGCTTGCCGAACTCAGGGCCTTTTCCGGGCAGCCGCCGCTCAGTGGCGAAGTCAAGCTGGAGGGAACGGTGGCCAACATCGATTTCCTCAACGCCTTCCTGGCCCCACGTCATGCCATCGAGTTCGGCGGCGGTGGCCGCCTGCAGGCCGACCTGCGCCTGAACGACGGGCACCTGGCTTCTCCCAGTCGCGTGACGGTCGAATCGGACCGACTGCTCAGCCGCTTTTCCGGCTTTGAGCTCCGCGGTGCGGGCGGCATCGTGGCCGAGATTCGAACGCTGGCCGGCGCCGAGACGATGCACATGGATATGGGCTTGCGCGCCATGCAGGTACGCCAGCTGCAAGGGGGCGAGGTTTTCCTGCGCGGCAAGGGAATACAGCTGCTCGCGACAAGCCCGCTGTCAGAGGTGCGCAGGATGCGCGTCGAGCCGACCGCTGTCTTGAGCTGGCAGGATGCGCTGATGCCTGATCTGGCACTGCTGAACAGCTACATCCCGGGTAAGCCGCCATTCAGCCTGAGCTCGGGCGCTGCCCGTTCGAGCGGCCGTCTCAAGTACGCCGGCCGGAAGTTGTCGGGCAGTGTCAATCTGGCCGGTGAGAATGTTGCCGGTACGCTATTCGGGGAGTCGGTCGTCGGCCAGCTCGGCGTCGATCTGGTGATCAAGCAGGCCGATCCGGCGAGCGGTGTCCTCGATCTCTCGGGAAGCAGCGTGCACATGCAGGCCGCGGCGGCAGCGGGCGCGGCGGGCGCGTCGAGCAACAGCGAGGCGCCGCTGCAGACCCGTATCACGGTCACGGAAGCACGCCTGCAATCCCGCCCACTATCGGCCAAGCAAGCTCGCTCGGGGCAGTTGTCTTCGCTTGGCGGGGTGGTGAAACTGGAGGGGTCGGTGGCGAATATCGCTTTCCTCAACCACTTTCTTCACGGTGATCAGGGGCTGGCATTTTCCGGTGATGCACGCATGAGCGCCGATCTGCGGCTTGCCGAAGGGAAGCTCGCACCCGGCACCCGTCTGATGGCCGAGTCGGAGCATTTGGTCAGCCGTTTTCTCGATTTCGAGGCCAGCGGCAGCGGTGTATTGAAGGCTGCGATGCAGGGTGCCGCGCGTGCGCCCGAGGGAAAGCTGGAGGTGGCTCTGAAAAGCTTCGGGCTGCGCCGCCTGGATGACAAGACGGCCTATGTCAGCGGGCGTGACTTTCAGATCACGACAGTCGGCAAACGCTTCGATTCGAAAGAGGGGCTGCGTGAACTGGAGACGGTGGTCACTCTGGGGGCGGCCGAAATACCCGACATTTCCGTCTATAACGCTTATTTGCCGAAAGAGGGCGGCGTTTCGATTGGCTCCGGAAAGGCAAGCCTGGCGGCAGACTTCAGGCTTAGCGGTGTCACCGGTAGCGCCAAGCTGGAGATGCGGGCCAGCGGCGTCGCGGTGCACGTCAAGGAGCAGACCATCAAGGGCGACCTGCGCATCAGTACGCGCCTCACTGCCGGGAACCTGGAGAAGATGAGCTTCGATGCGGCGGGCACGCAGCTGCGCATCGACAACGGCTCGCTGGAAAGCGAAGGCATTGCGCACGACGATTCGTGGTGGGGACAGATCGATATCGAGCGCGGGCGGATGACTTGGAAGCGGCCACTAAAATTGGATGCCGAAATCAGCCTGCGCCTGCGTGACAGCGGCCTGCTGGTGCATCTGTTCGTAAAGCAGACCAAGGAGAAGCCGTGGCTGAACGATTTGCTGACCATCAGGGACGTCAGCGGCCGCAGTGAAGTTCGCCTCAACGACCGTGCCATCGTGCTCGGCAATGCCCGGCTTAGCGGTGAAAAGCTGCTGGTGCTGGCCAATCTGCGGCTGAGTGAAGAGACCATGCGCGGTGGCCTGTATGCCAGCTACGGGATACTGGGTGCGGGCATCGAACTCCAGGGCGAGGAGCGCAGCTGGAAACTGCTGAATCCACGAAAATGGTACGACGACTATTCCGCAGCGTTCTCGGCAGAGAAACCCTAGTATGAAAGTCGCGCAAGCGACTCACGAAGCGCCCTTCTCCCCTCGCGGGGTGAGGCGGGGAATTCAGGGAGCATGCTCCCTGCCCGGCGAACG
>JEMX01000046.1:62922-63060 GCA_000585055.1 Candidatus Accumulibacter appositus | reverse complement strand
GGCGGGGAATTCAGGGAGCATGCTCCCTGCCCGGCGAACGATTCCGGCGTGCAAGCCGGAATGCGCACTGCAAGTGGAGGCGGGGAATTCAGGGAGCATGCTCCCTGCCCGGCGAACGATTCCGGCGTGCAAGCCGGA
>JEMX01000046.1:395-62817 GCA_000585055.1 Candidatus Accumulibacter appositus | reverse complement strand
GAATTCAGGGAGCATGCTCCCTGCCCGGCGAACGATTCCGGCGTGCAAGCCGGAATCCCCACGGCAAGGACAGAGGGGGAAACGGTCATGACTTCAATGATCCGCGGTATCTCGCCATGTCATGACCGTTAAGCGGGCGCTATTGGCGCAGGCAGTGCTGCCCCGGCTTCTTTCAGCGGGCTACGGCAAATAACATGCACGACGAGCAAATCGAGATCCTCGACTTCCTGCGCCGCTATCCCCCGTTTGCGGAGCTGCCGGAAGAAACCTTGCAGCAGGTCGCCCGCTCGGTGGATGTGCGTTACTTCAAGGCCGGTACGCGCATCGTCGAGTTTGGCGAAGCAGCGCTGGCCTGGCATGTCGTGCGCAGCGGGGCGGTGGAAATCTTCCGCCGCAACGGCTCGCTGTACAACCGACTGACCGAGGGCGGCTATTTCGGCGAATTCGGTTTGCTGCATCGCAAGCGGGTACGCTTTCCGGCCACGGCGCTCGAAGACACCCTGCTGTACCTGATTCCCGAGCCGGTGTTCACCGAGCTCTTCGAGAACAACGAGCACTTCGCGGATGCGGTCGAGATCGAGGACCGGACGCGTCTGCGGCAGGTGATGTCGCGCCGGGAGGATGCGAACCAGCTGATGTCGGCCACCGTCAGCGTCCTGATCGGTCGCGCGCCAGTGATGCTCGGGCGCCGGGCCACGGCAATCGACGCCGCCCGGCGGATGAGCGAGGAGGGCGTATCGTCCTTGCTGATCGTCGATGAACCTCTGGCGGGGCTTGCCCCGCCGCGCATGGCCGGCGTCATCACCGATCGCGACATCCGCATCCGGCTGGTTGCCGAGGGCCTCGGCTACGACACGCCGGTCAGCGAAATCATGTCTTGCGACCCGGTTGCAGTGGAGCACAACCAGCTCGTTTTCGAAGCGATGCTGCAGATGCTGCGCCACAATGTGCATCACCTGCCGGTCCTCAAACACCAGCGGCCGATAGGCGTGATCGCCCTCTCCGACCTGTTGCGCTACGAGTCGCGCAACAGCCTGTTCGTGGTCAGCAGTATTTTCCGCCAGCGCAGTGTCGATGAGCTGGCCGCGCTGACCGGCGACGTGCGCGCCTGCTTTTCGCGCATGGTGACCGAGGATGCCAGTTCGCGCATGATCGGCAGCGCCATGGCGGTGATCGGACGCAGTTTCAAACAGCGTTTGCTCGAACTGGCCGAGGAGACGCTCGGCCCACCGCCGCTGCTCTATTGTTTTCTTGCCCTCGGTTCGATGGCCCGCCAGGAGCAGTTGATCGTCACCGATCAGGACAACGCCCTGATTCTCGACAACCGTTTCGAGCCGGCGCGTCACGATGACTACTTCCAGGCCCTGGCGCACTTCGTCTGCGACGGGCTGGCGCGCTGTGGCTACAGCACCTGTACGGGCGAGGTGATGGCCACCAACCTCAAGTGGCGTCAGCCGCTGCAGCAGTGGCAACGCTATTTCAGCGAATGGATCGAGCAGCCGACGCCACAATCGCTGCTCGACAGCGCCATCTTCTTCGATCTCGATGGTGTGTGGGGTGAAACCAAGTGGGTCGACGAGCTGCAAGCCCTGATTTCGCGCAAGGCCAGGGGCAATACCCGCTTTCTTGCCTGCATGGCGCGCAACGCCTTGTTGCGCACGCCGCCGCTGGGATTCTTCAAGGACTTCGTCGTCGAGTCGGATGGCCGCCACAGCGGTGCCATCAATCTGAAAAGGCGCGGCACTGCGCCGCTCTCCGATCTGATCCGGGTGCATGCGCTGGCCATCGGCTCGTCGTCCCGGAACTCCTTTGAACGCTTGCGCGACATCATCGATGCCGAGATTCTGCCGCGTGGTCGCGGCCAGGACCTGCACGACGCGCTCGAGTTCGTGTCGACGGTGCGGATCCGCAACCAGGCCGCCGATCTGGCGGCTGGCATCGATCCGGACAACAGCATCGAGCCGGAGAGCCTGTCCGATTTCGAGCGCAAGAGCCTGCGCGATGCCTTCCTGATCCTGAGCAACTCGCAGAAATATCTCAAATACCGCTATCAACCCGGTCGATCGGTCTGAAGACGACAGCATGCTTCATCTCGGCTCGTTTCAGCAGTTGCAGCAGAAAACAGCATCCAGCGCGCTCGCCAGCGCCGAGACGCCGGACTGGCCGGCGCGTTTTCGGAAGCTGGCGGCCAGCGCGCGTGATGGTCGCCTGAAGGCCTTCTACTCGGCGGGTGCTGTCAGCGCCGATACGCCGCTGTCAGCGGTACCGTTGATGGCGCTCGATATCGAGACGACCGGTCTCGACCCGACGCATGACGGCATTGTCAGCATCGGACTGGTGCCGCTGCGCCTGGACCGGATACGCGCCAGTGCATCCAGGCTGTGGATCGTCAAGCCGCGCGTGCCACTGCTCGAGGCTTCGGTAAGTCTGCACGGCATTACCCATTCGCAGCTCGAGTCCGCCCCCGATCTGATCGATATTCTCGACGACTTCCTGGTGGCGATCGCCGGACATGTCCTGGTCGTGCACTGCCGGGCGATCGAACGACAGTTTCTGAACGGTGCACTGCGACCGCGAATCGGCGAAACGATCGAGTTTCCGGTCATCGACACCATGGAGCTCGAAGCGCGACTGCATCGCCGCAAGCCGCCCGGGCTGATCGCTCGCCTGTTCGGCGGCAAGCCGCTGCTGTCCATCCGTCTGGCGGCGAGTCGCCGCCGCTACGGGCTACCGCGCTATCGGCTGCATCACGCCTTGACCGACGCGCTGGCTTCCGCGGAGCTGCTGCAGGCGCAGGTTGCCCACCGTTTTTCGCCCGAAACTGCCCTCGGAGAGCTTTGGAAATAGCCACCACCAGCGCCGGCGTGCGGGCAAAAAACGCGAGTTTTGCCTTTCCACGCGGTGTGTCTCGCCAAACGTCGATATACTTCGTCCTGGCGGCATGCTCTTTGGAGCACTCAAAATACATCCGGCAAGGTAGCCGTGCCCGCCGCGCAGGCGGTCAGCGCATCGACCGACTTGGCACGTTGGCACGCTGCCATTCACAGAGGGAGGTCTTGGCATGACGGGCATGACGGAACAAACATTGTTGCTGATAGGTGGGTTGGCCGTGTTTCTCGCGGCGTTGATCGGGTTTGTCGTGGGCCGCAGCCCAATCGGCGGAAAAACGAAACGAGTCGCAGCGCTGGAGGCGGAGGTTTCGCGTCAGCAGGACGAAATCGCTGGCTACAGGCGTGATGTCGAATCGCACTTCGACAAGACGGCAACCCTGGTCGCATCGATGGCCGGCTCCTACAAGGACCTGTTCGAGCATCTTTCATCAGGCTATGAACATCTCTCCAGCGGTTCTGCGCGCCAGCTGTTCAGGGACCGGGTCGTCGGTCTGCTGGTAGGTAATGTGAGCGCCGCGGCTGCCGCGGATGTGACTCCTTCGGACAAGGTGTCAGCTGCGCTTATCGCTGCCGGTGCGCAACCGCTTGAACCCTCCTCGACGGGGCCAGCGGCGGACTCGGAGCCTGCCGCGGCGGCGGGCGATACGGCGCCAACGGAGGCAGCAGCAACGGACGTCGCGGCCAAGGCCGATGGCGAAGCCGAAGCCGCAGCGACGGCTGCAGGCGCTCCGGCGCAGGAAGCCGAGGCGAGCAGGGGCAAGGCGAGCAAGCCCGATGGCGAAGAGAAGAGCGCATCCGACGGACAGGCGGAGGCTGCCGAAACGACCGCCGCCGCTGCCGGTGAAGCCGCTCAGAATGGCGCCGCGAAGGATGCCGGCAAGGGCGATCGTCCCACCAAGACGTCGTAAGGCATCGCATCCTGCTTCTGATCACCGGGGCAGGATTTGCAGAGCAGAACAGAGCAGGGCAGGGCAGGGTGAGCCTTGATAACCGAGTCCCCGCAGAATGTTCCTGATCTTGAAGTCCTTCCGTTCGCTGTACTTTGCCACCCTGCTGATGCTCCTGGGCACGGGTCTGTTGAACACCTACCTGGCCCTGCGAGTTGCGGAGACGGCCGACGGCCTGTGGGTTGGCGCGCTGATGACCGCCAACTATCTCGGCCTGGTTCTGGGTGGCAAGCTGGGGCATCGGCTGATCGCCCGCGTTGGTCATATCCGTGCCTATGTGGCCTGCGCCGGCGTGATCACCGCCGCCGTTCTTGGCCATGGACTCAGTGGCTGGTTGCCGGCGTGGTTGCTGCTGCGCGTGCTGATCGGTCTGTGCACCATGTGCCAGTACATGGTAATCGAGAGCTGGCTCAACGAGCAGGCCAGTAGCGATCAGCGCGGGCAGGTCTTCTCCGGGTACATGGCGGCATCCTATCTTGGCCTGGTTCTCGGCCAGCTGGTGTTGGTCGCTTCGGCGGAGCTTGGTCCCGAGCTGCTGATGCTGGTCGCCTTGTGTTTTTCCCTGTGTCTGGTTCCGGTCGCTCTGACTCGCAAGCTGCACCCCACTGCTCTGCACTCGGCGCCGCTCGACCCGCGTTTCTTCTTTGCGCGCGTGCCCTTGTCTCTGATTACCATCGTCGTCGCCGGTCTGCTGATCGGTTCTTTCTACGGGCTTGCGCCCCTCTATGGGACGCGCATGGGGCTGTCTACCGAGCAGGTAGGCCTGTTCATGGGCTGCTGCATTCTTGCTGGCATGTTCGTGCAATGGCCGCTTGGCTGGCTGTCGGACCGGCGCGACCGGGTGTGGTTGATCGGGCGTGGTGGTGTGCTCCTGGCGCTGGCTGCGTTGCCGCTGGCGGTGTTGCCCGAAGCGCCGCTGTGGCTGTTGTTCACCGTCGGCGCCTTGGTGTGCATGCTGCAGTTCAGTCTCTACCCGCTGGCGGTGGCCCTGGCCAATGACCACGTTGGCGCAGAACGGCGGGTGTCGTTGACGGCGATGCTGCTGTTGACCTTTGGCGTCGGCGCCAGCCTTGGGCCTCTGCTGGCTGGCGTGATGATGCGTTTCCTCGGCGCCAACATGCTTTATGCCTTTGTCTGTGGCTGCGCCGTGCTTCTTGCCTGGCGCGTGCAGCCGTGGCGGGTCAACCATTTGCACGAGGTCGCCGGCGCGCCGTTGCACCATGTCCTGATGCCCGACAGCACCAGCAGCTCGCCGCTGGCCGCAGCACTCGATCCGCGTGTCGACGAGCAGATGGTTCAGGAACAGATGGTCGATGAGGCGACGCCTGCTGAGGAAGGGGCGGTGAAGCAGACAACGCCGCCGGCGCCGGAGGTCGCGCACGAGCAGGGGGCGCAGCCGGCCGAGCGGGGCCACGCCGATAAATCCGACGAGCACAAGCCAGCGGCTCAATGAAGAACGCCCGGCGCAGGCCGGGCGACTTGATCACTTTCTCTGGCTGTTGCTGCTCAGAGACTGGAGATGAAGACGAGCAACACGCCGATCGGGGCCACGAAACGGGCGATCAGATTCCACAGCGCGAAGCCAGAACTGCTCAGGCCGAGCTCTTCGCGCACGCTCTCGGGCTTGAGGCACCAGCCGACGAAGAGGATGGCACCCAGGGCGGTCAGTGGCAGCAGGAACTTGCTGGTCAGCTTGTCGAGCAGGTCGAAGATATTGTTGCCGAAGATCAGTACATCGCCCCACAGGTTGAACGACAGCAGTGCCGCAATGCCCAGCGCCCAGGTGGCGACGCCGGCGGCCAGGGTGGCGCCGACACGGTTCAGGGGCGTGCGTTCCTCGAGCAGCTCGACCGAGGGTTCGAGCAGCGAGATGGCCGAGGTCAGCGCCGCGAAGGTGAGCAGCGCGAAGAACATCACTCCGAGAATCATCCCGCCGGTGACCTTGCCGAAGACCAGGGGCAGGGTGACGAAGACCAGGCCCGGTCCGGCTGCAGGGTCGAGCCCGTTGGCAAAGACGATCGGGAAGATCGCCAGCCCGGCGGCCAGGGCAATCACCGTATCCATGATCGCCACGGTGCGCGCCGCGCGCAGCAGGTCCACCTTCTGTCCGAGGTAGGACCCATAGGCGATCATGATGCCCATGCCCAGTGACAGCGTGAAGAAGGCATGCCCCAGTGCCGCCAGCACCACCGTTCCGGTGAGCTTGGAGAAATCCGGGGCGAACAGATAGTCGAGGGCCTGCGCGAAACCGTCCGAGGCTGCACCATAGCCGACCATCAGCGCCAGCAGAATGCCCAGGGTCGGCATCAGGATGCGCGAGGCGCGCTCGAGGCCGCCAGAGACGCCCATCGCCACGACGCCGACGGTCAGTCCCATGAACACCGTATGCCAGGTCAACAAGCCGCCGGGATTGGCCAGCATGCCCGAGAAGGCAGCGTCGGCAGCCTCCTTGCCGATGCCATTGAAGGCGCCGCTGAAGGCGTCGATGAGGTAGGACAGTGCCCAGCCGCCGATGACGCTGTAGAAGGACAGGATCAGGAAGCCGGCCAGCGTGCCGCTGACGCCGACCATCACCCAGCCCTTGCTGCGGCCGTTGCTGCGCGCCAGATCGGCCATGGCATTGATCGGGTTCTCCTGGCCGCGGCGGCCGATCAGCCACTCGGCGACGATGATCGGCAGGCCGATCATGGCGATGCAGACCAGATAGACGGCGACGAAGGCCGCGCCGCCGCTCTGCCCGACCATGTACGGGAACTTCCAGATGTTGCCCAGGCCAACCGCCGAACCGACGGCGGCGAGCACGAAGCCCATGCGTGACGACCACTGACCGTGGTGCCCCTTCTTGATCACTGACATGTCTCTCCTTCAGGTGTGGGATTCCTTATCGGCCGCGGATCCTACTTGGTTTTTTCTTGTCGCGAGCCGTGCTGGTGGGTTCAACGCTTGAAGCGCTCCTCGGCTAGCGCGTCGGCCACCTCGCCAGTGGGCCGTGCTTCCTTGTCGGCGCGCTCGAAAATCTCCAGTAGCGTGTCGTGGATGCCTTCCAGATGACGCAGCAGGGCAGGGCGCTCGAAGCCGATTCGTTCATGATAGATGTCGATGATCCCGCCGGCATTGATCACGTAGTCTGGCGCGTAGAGGATGCCGCGACGCATCAGCTCGCTGCCGTGGCGCACTTCGGCCAGCTGGTTGTTGGCGGCGCCAGCGACGATGCTGGCGTGCAATAGCGGGATCGTCTCGTCGTTGAGAATGGCGCCCATGGCGCAGGGGGCGAAGACGTCCACGTCGGCTGCGTAGATGGCTTCCGGTGCCAGCGCGCTGGCACCCAGCTCCTGGCGCGCACGCACCAGATTTTCCTCATGGATGTCGGCGACCCACAGTTGCGCGCCGGCTTCCTTGAGCTGGCGAGCGAGGTCGAAACCGACGTTGCCGACCCCCTGGATCGCGACCCGCAAACCGTCAACTGAATCACGTCCGAGCTTGCGCTTGACCGCTGCCTTGATGCCGAAGAAAGTACCGTAGGCGGTGGCCGGTGAGGGGTCGCCGCTGCGCATGCCCTCAGCGTCGTCGGAGGGCTTGTCGACAATGCCGGCGACGTGCGCCGTACGCGCGGCGAGGTATTTCATGTCGGCGACGCTGGTGCCCGAGTCCTCGGCGGCAACGTAGCGGCCGTTGAGCTGGTTCAAGGCGCGCGCAAAGGCGTCGAGCAGGGCCGGCGTCTTGTCGGTACGCGGATTGCCGATGATCACCGACTTGCCGCCACCGAACTCGAGGCCGGCCAGGGCCGACTTGTAGGTCATGCCGCGCGACAGGCGCAACACATCGCGGATGGCATCGTCTTCGCTGGCGTAGTGCCACATGCGGCAGCCGCCGAGCGCCGGGCCGAGATTGGAATTGTGCACCGCGATGATGGCTTTCAGGCCGCTGGCGTCGTCGCTGCAGAAAACCACTTGTTCGTGATCGGCAAAATCACGCAGGGAAAAAACGGACATGGCAATGCTCCTTATTCTGGTAATCAAGGATGCGGCAATCCCGCTGCCGTCGCTTGTGGCGAGCGGGGTGGAACTGCCGCGGGGGGCGAGGTTCTGAAGCGGCTCTCGATCAGGCCGAGACTTTGCTCGTCGGCATCTGTTGCATGACCTGTACGCTCGGTGCGCTCTGGCCGTTGAAGCGTGCCAGCAGCGCTTCCTGCTGCGCACGGGCGTGCTCGATATAGCGCTCGCGGATATGGCCGAAGCCGCGAATCTGCTCGGGCAGGCTGGCCAGTTCGACGGCCAGTTCGTGTTTGCTGGTATCGAGGCCGGCGAGCAGGCTTTCGATCAGTGCCTCGTAGTCGGCGATCAGTTGCCGGTCGAGCCTGCGCTCGGCGCTGCGCGCGAAGATATCGAAGCGGCCGCCGCGCAGGTGCTTGCAGCCGGCCAGAATACGCATCGCCTTGAGCATCCATGGGCCGTAGCGACGCTTCTTGAGCTGCCCAGTCGCCGGGTCCTTGCCGGCAAGCAGCGGCGGTGCGAGGTGGAAGACCAGTTTGTAGTCGCCCTCGAACTGCGCCTCGACGCTGTTGATGAAGGCGCCGTTGGTATATAGCCGGGCCACTTCGTACTCGTCCTTGTAGGCAAGCAGCTTGTAGTAGCCGCGGGCGACGGCTTCGCCGAGCAGCGAGATTCCCGGCGTCAGCGCTTCTTCGGCCGCACGCACGCGCTTGACCAGCGCCAGGTAGCGCTCGGCATAGGCGGCGTCCTGATATTCGCTGAGCTGCTGCTGGCGGCGGGCGATCAACTCGTCGACGCTGCTCGACAGGCGGTGATGATCGGGCAGCTGCGTCGCTTGCGCGGCCTTGACCACCGCCGCCCTATCGACGGCCGCAACGCGGCCCCACTGGAAAGCGGTGGTGTTGGCATTGACGGCCGCGGCGTTGATCTCGATGGCGCGTAGAATCGCCGCGCGCGACAGCGGTACCAGGCCTTTCTGCCAGGCGAAGCCGAGCATGAACAGGTTGGTGGCGATGGCGTCGCCCATGATTGCCGTCGCCAGCTGCGAGGCGTCGAGGAAATCGGCGCTGTCGCTCCCGACGGCGTCGGCGATGCGCGCTTCCATGCCGTCCTGCGGGAACTGCGGATCCGGGTTGGCGACGACGTCACCGCTGCGCGCCTGCGCGGCAAAGCCGCGCACGAAGTCGCTGGTGGTGCTCTGGTCGCGGTTGATGACCACACGGGTGTAGCCGGTGCGCATCTTGGCGATCGATTCGTCGCTGGCGGCGACGACCAGGTCGCAGGCGATTACCGCGTTGGCTTCGCCGGCGGCGACCCGCGCCGCGTAGAGTTGTTCCTGGCGGTCGGCGATGCGCACATGCGACCACACGGCGCCGCCTTTCTGAGCCAGCCCGGCCATGTCGAGCACCAGCACGCCTTTGCCTTCGAGGTGCGCGGACATGCCCAGTAGCGCCCCGATGGTCACCACGCCGGTACCGCCAACGCCGGTGATCAGCATGCTCCACGGCTTCGCCGTGCCCGGCAATGTCGGCTCGGGCAGTTGCGCGAACAGGGCCTCGCTCGGCGTCGCTGCCTTGCCCTTCTTCAGCGCGCCGCCTTCGACGGTCACGAAGCTCGGGCAGAAGCCCTTGATGCAGGAGAAGTCCTTGTTGCACGCCGATTGGTCGATGGCCCGCTTGCGCCCGAACTCGGTCTCGACCGGAACCACCGACATGCAGTTGGATTTCTCCGAGCAGTCGCCACAGCCTTCGCAGACCAGGTCGTTGATCAGCACCCGCTTTGCCGGATCGGGAAATTTGCCGCGCTTGCGACGCCGGCGCTTCTCGGCGGCGCAGGTCTGGTCGTAGATGATGGCGGTCGCGCCCGGCACGCTGCGCAGTTCGCGCTGTACCGCGTCCAGCTGGTCGCGATGACGCACCGGTGTGCCGGACGGCAGGGCCGCGTCGCCGTGGTATTTCCCCGGTTCGTCGGTGACCACGACAATGCTCTTGATGCCCTCGGCGGCGATCTGCCGGGCGATGATCGGCACGCTCAGCGGGCCGTCGTGCGGCTGCCCGCCGGTCATGGCGACGGCGTCGTTGTAGAGAATCTTGTAGGTGATGTTTACCCCGGCGGCGATCGACTGGCGGATGGCGAGCAGCCCGGAGTGGAAATAGGTGCCGTCGCCGAGGTTGGCAAAGACGTGCTGGGTGCTGGTGAAGGGTGATTGTCCGACCCAGGCGACGCCTTCACCGCCCATCTGACAGAAGGTCTGCGTCGACTCAGGTGAGAGCCAGGTGGCCATGTAGTGGCAACCGATGCCGGCCAGCGCGCGTGAGCCTTGCGGAACTTTGGTCGAGGTGTTGTGCGGACAGCCCGAGCAGTAGTGCGGAATGCGGGCGATGGCGCGGTTCGGCTTGGCCAGTGCGGCCTCTTTCTCTTCCAGGAAGGCCAGGCGTGCGGCGACGCGCTCGGAGGTGTAATAGATGGCAATGCGCGCGGCGATGACGCGGGCGATCATCGCCGGTGTCAGCTCGCCGGCAGCCGGCAGCAACCATTCCGAGTGCGGCAGCGACCATTCGCCTTTCTCGTCGAACTTGCCGATGACCCGCGGCCGCGCCGATTCGCTCCAGTTGTAGAGCTCTTCCTTGAGCTGGTATTCGAGGAACTGGCGCTTCTCCTCGATGACCAGGATCTCTTCCAGCCCTTCGGCGAATGCGCGCACGCCTTCGGCCTCCAGCGGCCAGACCATGCCCACCTTGTACAGGCGCAGGCCGATTTTCGCCGCCACCGCGTCGTCGATGCCCAGGTCTTCCAGGGCCTGGCGCACATCGAGATAGCTCTTGCCGCTGGTGACGATGCCCAGGCGCGGCGTCGGGCTGTCGATGACCACCTTGTTCAGCTGGTTGGCGCGGCAGTAGGCGAGCGCGGCGTAGAGCTTGTGGTGCAGCAGGCGTTTCTCCTGCACCAAGGGTGGATCGGGCCAGCGCAGATTGAGGCCGTCGGCCGGCAAGGGGAAGGCGCTGGGGATGATGGTTTCGACGGCAAAGGGGTCGACGTTCACCGATGCCGAGGTCTCGACGGTGTCGGCCAGCGCCTTGAACGCCACCCAGCAACCGGAATAGCGCGACAGCGCGAAACCGTGGAGGCCCAGTTCCAGGTATTCCTGGATGTCGGCCGGGGCCAGCACCGGCATCATCAGCGCCTTGAACACGTGCTCGGTCTGATGCGGTAAGGTCGAGGACTTGGCGGCGTGGTCGTCGCCGGCAATCGCCAGCACGCCGCCGAATTTCGAGCTGCCTGCGGCATTGGCGTGGCGGAACACGTCGCCGCTTCGATCGACTCCCGGGCCCTTGCCGTACCACATGGCGAAGACGCCGTCGTAGCGGGCGTTCCTGTCGAGGGTGACCTGCTGCGTGCCCCACACCGCGGTCGCGGCCAGGTCTTCGTTGAGCCCGGCCTGGAAGTGGATGTGCTTGGGCTCGAGGAATTTCTTCGCTCGCCAGAACTCGTGGTCGACGTTGCCGAGCGGCGAGCCGCGGTAGCCGCTGACAAAGCCGGCGGTGTTCAGCCCGGCGCGTTCGTCGCGGGCGCGTTGCAGCATCGGCAGACGGACCAGCGCCTGTGTTCCGTTGAGGTAGACGCGACCGCTCGCCAACTGATACTTGTCATCCAGTGCAACGGCGCGCAGTCCGCTGTTTTCCGCGTCGCTCACATCTCCGGCATTTCTCTGCGTTGCATCCATTTGGCTGTCTCCTCGATGGACGGGGCATTATGTTTCGCGAAATGATAGGGAATTGTCGAGTTATCGTAAAATCACAAAAACGCACGCGAGGTATCAGAAAATCAGATGGCAAGCGACGTGACTCTGCGCCAACTCCGTTATTTTGCGGCCGCCGCCGAGACCGGGCAGTTCTCGATGGCGGCGGCGAGCCTCTTCGTCTCGCAGTCGGCGATCACCAACGCCGTCCTCCTGCTTGAAGACCGGCTGGGGGTCAAATTGTTCGATCGTAAGCCGCACGGCGTTTCGCTCACTGCCGAGGGGCACAGCTTTTATCAGCACGCCCGGCACATCCTCGACTCGCTGCAGGACGCGTTGCGCGAACCGCGCTTTCGTATCAACGACCTGCGTGGCGCGATCCGCATCGCCGCCACCTATTCCGTGCTCGGCTATTTTCTGCCGCCACTGTTCGCCCGCTTTCGTGCCAACTACCCGGACATCGATTTCGACCTGCATGACCTGGGTCGGCGCAAGGTCGAAGCGGCGGTGCTCTCCGGTGACCAGGAGCTGGGGGTGCTGATTCTCTCCAATGTCGAGGATCGCGAGCGCTTCGGCCACCATGTCCTGATGCGTTCGCGTCGTCAGCTATGGGCGGCCGCCGGCCATCCGGTGCTGGAGCAGTCCTATCCCTCGCTGGCCGACATCGCGCGCCAGCCCTACATCCTGCTCACCGTCGATGAGGGCGAGGAATCGAATCGCCGCTACTGGACCGACAACGGCCTGAGCCCGAATATCGCTTTTCGCACCAACGGCATGGAAGCCCTGCGCGGCCTGGTCGCACACGGTTTCGGGGTGACCATCCTCAGCGACATGGTCTATCGCCCGTGGTCGCTCGAAGGCAAGAAAATCGAAGCGCGCCCGATCCTCGATGCCATTCCCCATCTGGAGGTCGGTTTGATCTGGGCGAAGGACGCGACACTCGCCGAACCGGCCGAAGCCTTGCGGCAGTTTCTGATCCAGGCTTGCGGGAACTGATGGTCCTGCGCCCGCATGTGCCGGGACGGACTGATGGCCGTTGGTGGCGCCGTTTGCCAATTCCTGGGCCGAGCGCTAAGATTATTGTCGAATATTTCAACAGTCGAGGCGGATCATGGCAACCATGAACTTCAGCATTCCAGATGATGTGAAAGAGCGCTTCAACGCGACATTTGCCAAGCAGAACAAGAGCGCGATCATCACCCGGTTCATCGAGGAGGCGATTGCCCGTGCCGAGCGGAAGGAACGCAGCGATGCGGCCATCGATCGAATTCTCGCGCGCCTGGATCAGCGCACGCCGGTGAGTGAGGATGCGGTTCGCGAATCTCGCGAAGAAGGTCGCCCCTGATGCGTTTGCTGACGGCGGACGCCAGCGTGCTGCTCAAGTGGTATTTGCAGACCGGCGAGGAGAATGACTTACCACAGGCAGCCGCAATCCTCGTCGGTTTGCGCAAAGGCGACTTTGCCTTGCGGCAGCCGCCGCACGCACTGCTCGAAGTCGCTGCCGTTCTCGTTCGCGAACGTCCCTCCTCGCTTGGCAGCGACCTCGCTGAAATCGATGCCATTCTCGCCGAAGCCATCACGCTTGATGCCGAACGCCTTCTGCCGCGTGCTCTGCAGCTTTCGCTTGCGCTGCGCCACCACTTGTTCGACACGCTTTACCACGCCGCTGCTCTGGAGACCGGGGCGACGCTGCTTACCGCTGATCGGCGCTACTACGACAAGGCCCGCCATCTCGACAACATCACGCTTCTGAAAGATCTCCGCGCATGAGCGCCCGCCTTGTAGACGGCGTCGCCGGCTTCGCGTATTGCCAGCACTGCCCCTTCGGCGTCGAATACTTTCCGTGCGTCGAGCGTTTGCGCAAGCTGCCGACATACGATTGACAGGACGATCGGCGCGAACCTAGGATGGATCGAATTCAAAATCAAGCACGGTGTTTAAACCTATGAATGATCCTGGACAGCTGCCGCACTTTATAAATGGTCGTCTCGTCCCTGGCGGTGATTCGCGCTGGGGCGAGGTCTTCAATCCGGCGACCGGGCAGCTCACGGCGCGGGTGCCGCTGGCCAGTGCCGACGAGACCGGCAAGGCGGTCGCCGCGGCAGCCGCCGCGCTGCCCGAGTGGTCGGATACGCCGCCACTGCGACGCGCGCGGGTGCTCTTCCGCTTCCGCGAGCTGCTCGAGCAGCATCGCGACGAGCTGGCGGCGATCGTCACCGGCGAGCACGGCAAGGTGCTCGACGATGCCCGCGGCGAGGTCATTCGTGGCATGGAGGTCGTCGAGTTTGCCTGTGGTATCCCGCAGCTGCTCAAGGGTGAATACTCCGACCAGATCGGCTGTGGTGTCGACAGCTGGTCGATTCGCCAGCCGGTCGGTGTCTGCGCCGGCATCACGCCTTTCAACTTTCCGGTGATGGTGCCGATGTGGATGTTTCCGGTCGCACTGGCCTGTGGCAATACCTTCATTCTCAAGCCTTCCGAACGCGACCCCTCGGCCAGCCTGTTCATCGCCGATCTGTTGGCTCAGGCCGGGCTGCCGAAAGGGGTGTTCAATGTCGTGCATGGCGACAAGGAAGCGGTCGATAGCTTGCTCGCCGATGCGCGTGTCGCCGCGGTCAGTTTCGTCGGCTCGACAGCGATTGCCGAGTACATCTACGCGACGGGGACTGCCAATGGCAAGCGGGTACAGGCGCTCGGCGGCGCCAAAAACCACATGGTGGTGATGCCGGACGCCGACCTCGAGCAGGCGGTCGAGGCTCTGATTGGCGCCGCCTATGGTTCGGCCGGCGAGCGCTGCATGGCGATATCGGTGGCGGTAGCGGTCGGCGATGTGGGCGCGCAACTGGTGCCGGCACTGGCCAGACGCGTGCGCGCGTTGAAGGTCGGTGCCGGCACCGAGCCGGGCATGGAAATGGGGCCACTGGTGACCCGGCAGCATCTCGACAAGGTGCGCGGCTATGTTGATCTAGGCGTTGCCGAGGGGGCGGCGCTGCTGGTCGATGGCCGCGACCTGCACCTTGCCGCTCACCATGAGGGCTTCTTTCTCGGTGGCTGCCTGTTCGACGGCGTCTCCCCCGACATGCGCATCTATCGCGAGGAGATCTTCGGGCCGGTGCTGTGCGTCGTGCATGTCCCGGACTTCGAGGCCGCTGTCGCCCTCATCAATGCCCACGAATATGGCAACGGCGTGGCGGTGTTTACGCGCAGCGGCCATGTCGCGAGAGAATTCGTGCGCCGCATCGAGGTTGGCATGGTTGGCGTCAATGTGCCGATTCCCGTCCCGATGGCTTTCCATAGTTTCGGCGGCTGGAAGCGCTCCCTGTTCGGCGACCATGCGGTCCATGGTCCGGATGGCGTGCACTTCTACACTCGCTTGAAAACGGCGACCGGTCGCTGGCCGCAGGACACGGCGAGCAACGCCAGTTTTGTCATGCCTACGCATTGACCGCTGCCATGCCCGCCCGTCGTACAACCCTGTTCTATCTCTGGCGTCGGCCTGCGTTCGTAGGCCGGCTGATCGGGCGGCCGTGAAAGAGTTCGCCTGCCAATATGCCCTGCTTCGCTTTCGTCCTTTCGCCGAAACAGGCGAATTTGCCAATGTGGGAGTCGTTCTGCTGGCCGGCGAGGCCGGCTTTTTCGGCTTTCGCCTGCTCAAGCGTTACGGTCGGCTGACGCAATTCTTCTACCCGTTCGACCGCGAGGTGTACCTGAACGGGCGCGAGTTGTTCAAGGAAGAACTGCAGCGCTTCGCCGGCGAACTGCGCCGCGACGCGCTCGACGGCGGCAGGGCTGCGCCGAACCTGCTCCTGGCGAGCAAGCATTTCGCCGATCTGGTTCGCTCGCGCGACGCCATGTTCCACTTCGACCAACAGCGGCTCGTTCTTGCCAACGACCCGGCAACAAAACTCGATGCCCTCTACGACCACTACTGCGAGCGCAATTTCATGAGCAGGGAGTATTGATCAGCGGCGGTGTCGTGCGCGTTTCCCGGCCGAGCAAGTGCGCTCCCGCCGCGCTTTGGCGTTGCCGCTGGCCGAAAGGAAGCTCGCCGTTTGCCGAGATGGCGCAAGCAGGATACCGCCGCCGCACCCCGTTCCATCTCGAGTCGCTCTAGCGATGGCAGCGTTATGAGTTCTCTGCTACCGTAGGCATCTTGAGTATTTCAACGCCGACCGAGGAGTAATTTGCTGATGAGACCAGAGCGTTTTCCGATAGCAATGATCGCTGCCGCGCTGCTGCTGATTCCCGCCGTCAGTGGCGCGCAGCCGGTCAGCCCGGCTGCAGGCAAGACCAGCGCGGCGGCAGCCGCTACAGTGGCTTCAACGGCGGCCGAGGCGAAGACCGCAGCCGCGGTCGCCGCCGCGGTGGCCAAGGCCGATGCGGCGGATGCCGCAGCGGCGACTGCGGTGGCTGCGCCTGCTGCCCCGGCAGCGCCGCCGGTCATTGAGCCGGAGGCCGTTGCCGCGCTCAAGCGCAGCAGCGAATATCTGCAAACGCTGAAGTCTTTCAGCATCCGCGTCGATGCCAGCATTGACGAGGTGCTCGATAGCGGCCAGAAAGTGCAGTTCGGCTCGCTCGCCGATATCTCGATGGTCAGGCCCAACCGCCTGCGGGTGGATGTGATCGACGACCACAAGCAGCGCCAGTTCTACTACGACGGCAGGACGCTGACGGTCTACGGCAAGCTGGTGAACTACTACGCTTCGGTAAAGGCACCCAAGACCATCAAGGAGATGCTGGTCTTCGCCGAAACCAAGTATGGGCTGGAGTGGCCTCTGGCCGACCTGCTGGCACCGGAGTCCCTCTCGGAAAACGTCAAGTCGGCCTTCTATGTGGGCAAGGGCCGCGTTCGCGGTGTTCTCTGCGACCACTATGCTTTCCGCCAGGACGACGTCGACTGGCAAATCTGGATCCAGGAAGGCAAGAAGCCCTTGCCAAGAAAGATTGTCATCACGACCAAGAACGAGGAAGCCGCGCCGCAGTACACGGCGGTGCTGAGCTGGAATCTTTCACCGAGACTGACTGATGCGGTATTCCGCTTCGTTCCACCCAAGCGCGCCAGCAAGATCGTCTTTCGCGAGTTGGAAGCCCAACCCGGCAACGAGAAATGAGGTGAGATGATGAGCCAAGCCCAATCCAAAAAATGCCTTTCCGGCCGCTGGCCGCGTGCCGTATTGATGTCGCTGCTGGCTGTCGGCGCGCATGAGTTCTTTGCTGCCTCGGAGGCCTATGCGCGTGGCGGCACGCGTACCAGCGTCAACCGCAGTGCCAACGTCGACCGCAACGTCAATCGCAACGTCAATCGCAACGTCAATCGCAACGTCGACGTTGATGTCGACGTCAATCACCGCCGCCATCACCCGGTAGGGACCGCAGTGGCTGTCGGGGCTGCGGTAGCAGTGACCGCCGCGGTGGTCGGCTCGATCGTCTACAGTCTGCCGCCGAGCTGCGCGCCTTACGTTTACGCTGGCGTGACCTATCAGCAGTGTGGTGGGACCTACTACCAGCCACAGTATGAAGGTAGTTCGGTGACCTACGTGGTGGTTAATCCGCCACAGTAGAGACGGCTGCTGGGTCGGCCAGCGGACTGTCCCTCGGCCGGCTGTGCCGCTCCCGATCTAGCGGGGAGGTGGCACGCCGGCGCGCTTATGCTGACCACGCCGTGGGCGTTCGCGGCAGTTTACTTCTTGCGCACGAAGAAAATGTCGAACTTCTGCCTTGCTACCGCCTGGTAATAGGTCCCCGTTAGGCGGTCATTGCCGGCATCGTAGGTCAGATCGTAGGTCGACCCGTCGTAGCCACCCGCTCGCAACTCGAAGAAGGCACGCAGTTCGCCTCCCGTTCGCGATGCCTGTGCCTTGGCGAAGGGGAGCTGACGTGGATTGAAATAGATCGCCTCAAGCTGGCCACTCGCGCCGACGTTGCTGATCACGATCGTATAGCCGCCGTCGGGCCTGAGCCATGCGCCTTTCAGCAATTCGATGTCGGCATTTGCCAGGGCCGTGCGAGGAGCCGGCTCCTGCGCCGGCAGCGTTTGTGCCGTGGCAGCGCCGAGTGACAGCAGTGCCCAGACAAGCGCCAGGCTCGGCACGAGTGCGAGGGTGGGTTTGCGCATTTGATTCCTTCCACGAGCGGTCAGTCGAAACTCAGGGGCGATGAAAGCGGCAGTCACGGCGCTTGCCGGCCATCCCGACGGGGCATGATCGTTAGCGTCGGCCACCGAAGCGACCCCCGAAGCCACCGCCGAAACGTCCCCCGAAACCACCGCCTCCGAAGCGGTCGCCAGCGCCCCAGCCGCCGCCAAATCGATCACCGCCGGTGAAGCCGCCGCCGCTGAAGTGGCTTTCGGCGTTGCTGCGGGCTTGCTGGTTGCGGTCAGCCCAGGTGGTGTCGCCGCCAGCGGCTTGCCAGCCGTTCGCAGCGTGTTGCTGCCAGCCGCTGTCGGTATTGCGATAGGCACTGCCGTCGGCGCCGGCGTAGTGGTTACCGAACAGGCCGCTGGAGGTGTAGCTCTTGGTCTCTCCCGTCCGGGCATCGTAGGCGGTGGTCGTGTGCTGCGCGCCGACACCTTCCGGGCCGGCGGTGGCGCCGGCGGTTTTCGAGATCGAGCTCCCGCCGGGGCCGCTGGCCGAGGCGCTGGAAGCGTACGAGCGCTGCCCGGTTTCAGTGTTGTAGGCGCCGCCACGCGCGACATTGCCGCTGGTGCCGCCGGCAGTGTTGAAAGTTCGATCGTAGCCGCGCTGCGCCCGGCCGCTGTCGGGGTTGTAACTGCGGCCGGCGGCGTAGGAACCGCTGCTTCCAGTGCGCGTGTTGGTGTAAGTGCCGCTGGCGGTGCTACCGAACCTGCCGTCAGCATTGGCGTACCAGCTGCGCGACCCGGAATAGACGGCGTTGCCCCAATGACCATAGACATCGGCACTGGTCGAGCCGCAGCAGGGATAGCCCCAGTAGCCGGGGTGGTACCAGGCGCCGCCCCAGTAGGGTGCGGCCCAGGCGGCAGTGGCCAAACCAATGCCGAAGCCATAGGCAAAGCCGACATAGGGGTTGTAGATCGGAGCGGCGGCGAGGCCCCAGGTGTAGGGGGCGGCATACCAGACAGAGCCGATCCACGGCGTGTAGCTGTAGCCGGTGCCATAGACGACGACGCCGTCGGCGCTGACCACGTTGCCCAGGTAGCCAGGTGTATAGCCGACGTAGACCACCTCCTTGCTGGCACCGTAGACATGCACGTAGGTCACGTAGTGCAGCGGCGAGCTGGGCGGGATGTCGTAGATCACTGGCGGGACGCTGCTGGCGACGAACCACGGGCCGGTGAGGCTGCTGGCGGTAAACCAGACGCCCGCCTGGACCGCGAAATAGCTGCTCGGCGTCACCTCGATGATCGCTACCTCGGCGTTGCTGACATAGCGCAGCCCTGTCCCGTCGATTGACCGGAACTGCGGCGCGCCGTCGAATACCGGCGTGAACTTCGGCCCCTTGTTCAGCGGCACGCTGGCGGTGTGCGGAATCGAGTTGGCAATCAGCATTTCCTTGGCCTGCGGCGTCCCGGCAACCGAGGCGAGAACGACGCTCGCTGCTGCGTTGCCTGGGATGCGACGAAAGTCGGCGGGCAGGGCATTCGCGGCGACGTAGGTCCACGGACCCGTCAAGGCCGCGGCACGGTACCAGCGACCGGAGAGCAGGGTGTAGTAGTCGTTGTTGGCGGTATCCACGAGCACGTCGGCGGTCGTGTTTTCTGCCCACAGCAGGCCGGTGCCGGTGATCGGCACGAAGTTGGGCTGACCCTTGAAGACGATCAACTCGGCGGGCACCTCGCTGACATAGAGGGTCGGCACGCCGTTTTCGAGCGTCGCTTTGGGCTTCGCTTGCGGCCCCCCGTCAAGCAGGTCTACGCGGCCTTTTTTCGCTAGGCTCTGCGCCAGTTCGTTCAGTCCTGGCGGTTCGCCACTGGCGAGGGCCCAGGGGCCTGCGAGCGCGTCGGCCGACAGCCAGCCGTCGAAGACATGCAGGTACCAGCGGCTGGTGCCCTGCTCGCGAACGATCAGCGCCTGGGTGTTGATGATGCGCTCGAAGCGCGTATTCGCGACGGGCCTGATCGCCGGTGTGCCGTCGATCGGTATCAGGATCGCCGGCGAATTGCTGACGATCACGCGGGGAGGCTGGTTATCGACCACCATGGCCGGCTGCGGCGTCACCGTCCCGGAGGCCGCCAGTTCGCCTTCGAGCAGCGGCAGTGACATGCGTGCCATGATCGTCGGCAGCTGGGTGCGCAACTGGCGGAGAACGTCGAGTCCATGATCCGCCAGCGTCGGGAAGCTGGCCCGGGTCAGGCGGAGGTCCTCCAGCGAGACCGTTTGCGTGACGCGATCGATGCCGGTGCGTGCGTGGCCCCAGATGACGCCGAAGGTCTCGTCCTTGGATGCCGCTTTTTTCAGCGCCACGGCAGCCCGGAAGTTGAGCGTGTTGCCCTGCCAGCTATCGATCTGTGGCAGGTAGACCAGCGCGCTGGTGGCGGCGGCAAGTTCAGCCTCGCGTGGCCAGCCATCGCTGCCTGCCTGCGGCGCCGCCACCGGAGGCGGCGGAGCGGCATCGCCCGGCACTGGCGGAACGGGCAGATTGGTCCACGAATCGGCGGTTCTTACCGCGCCGTCGAAAGCCGATTCCGCAGATTCGCCGCTCAGAGCTAGCCCCTTGCTCAGCCCGGGATCACCTGCAAAGGGCGCCGACTGCTGGTTGGCACAGCCGATCGGGCCGGCCATGATGACGGCCATCAGGCAGGCGAGAAGAGGGGGCTTTTGCCGCTTGATGGTCATGGTTTTCCTCGTCGGGTTGGCTAATCAGGGCTTGCGAGTACAGGAGCTGCAGCGGCAAGCAAGCCCCTTGTTGTCTCTTGCGTGGTTGTTTGGTTTCTCAGAGCAGCGGACTGAGTACCTGCACCGCATTTTCCAGCCGCCGGCGCCAGTCTGGCCGGCCGCGCCAACGTTGCAGTTGCAGCGGCTCTGACTTGCTTTCGTAATGCCGCTGCATGGCGCGCGCCGCGGCCGAGAACTCACGGTCATAGGTGAGCATCGAGACTTCGAAATTCAGCTCGAAGCTGCGCAGATCGAGATTGACCGTTCCGAAGATGGTGATCTCTTCATCAACGACCATGCTCTTGGTGTGCAGCAGGCCGTCGCCGAATCGGAGGATGGTGATCCCTACGGCCAAGAGGTCGTCCACGTAGGCGTTGCTGGCGTAGCGGACCAGGGTCGAGTCGATCTTTTCGGGCACGATCAGGATCACGCGCACGCCGCGTATGGCGGCCGAGCATAGCGCAGTGAGCAGGGTTTCGCTGGGAATGAAATAGGGGGTGGTGAGGACGATTTCTCGCTTGGCGGCGTAGAGTGCGCCGACCAGCAGCTGCTCGATGTGCTGTGTGGACGATTGTGGTCCGGAGGGAAATATCTGCACATGGCTGTCACCGGCAGCGGCCAGATCCGGCGGCGGCGGCGGCGCGAAGTCACTGCCGGTCTGCAGCGCGGTGAGCGATAGTGACACTGCTTCGAGCACCCATGCCGCCGGCCCTTCGATGCGCACCATGGCATCGACCCACTGGCCGACGCCGGCGTTCTGTTTGAAGAAGCGGGGGTCGGCGATGTTCATGCTGCCGGTATAGGCAATGCGGCGATCGATGACCGCGATCTTGCGGTGGTCGCGGAGGTCGAAACGGACAAACAGGGCGCGTAGCGGATTGACTGGCAGGACCTCAACGATGTTTACCCCCGCGTCGCGTAGCCGGCCAATGGCTTGGCTCTTGAAAAATGGGCGGCTGCCGAGTGAATCCATCAGCGTCGAGCAAGGGACGCCGCGTTGCGCTGCGCGCACCAGCGCGGCGACCAGGTCGTCGACAAAACCGCCGGCGCTCCAGATGTAGAACTCCAGATGGACCGAGCTGCGGGCGGCGTCGATGTCGGCGATCAGCGCGCGCATGATCGAGCTGCTGTCGGTCAGCAGCTGCAGGCGATGGCCACCCATCAGGGGCAGTCCAACCGAGCCGGTGGCTAGCCGGCTGACGCTCTCTGCAGCGCTGCTCAGCGTGCTTGGGTCGACCAGAGTCGAGGCCGGGATGTCCTGCGCCCAGCGCAGCAGTTGCGGCTGCATGGCGATTGCCCGATCCATCCAGATCTTGCCGAGGCGGCGTTCGCCGATCATGAGGTACATCAGGACGCCGACGGCGGGCAGCGTGATGATCAGCAGCAGCCAGGCCAGGGCCGTACCGTGCGAAGTCCGACGCGAAAAGATGCGCAGTGAAACCACCACCACGGCGAGCAAGTGCAGGAAAGTGAGTAGATCGAAGACCATACCACGGAGTATGAGACGCTCTCCGCTGTACGGTCAACACGCCTGCGCCGAGCGCTGCCCCCTACGGCAGCCTGTCCCTGCGACAGCCAGAACGGGAGCGATCATCTGTGCTAATCTGCCGCCGTTTATCGGGTCGCGCCGCGCTGAGGCCGGCGCTGCAAGGGGGCGGCGAGCAGGGGCGCCGCTTCCGCGACCCGGAGTACTGTTTCTTTCATGGCGGCAAGGGGTAGGGCAACGGTGGACTTCAATCGCTCTGGACTAATGCTTCTGTGCGTTCTGCTGCCGGCAATGGTTATTGCTCCAACTGCGTCGGCGCAGGTGGGGGCGCCGTGGGGCGAGCTTCATCCTGACGCGGAAATCGTCACCGCTCCGGTCGAGGTGGATGGTCGCGTTCTCTTTCGCGTGCGCGGCGTGACCAGCTTCCCGGCCGAGGCCCGTGCCGCGGCAATCGTCGCGCGCATCGAGAGCTTCGCCAGCGATCCGACGGCAGAAGCGGCGGTTGTGCAGGTGACCGATTCGAGCACGCACAGCACAATCAGCGTCGGCGAAAAACCGCTGATGACCTTGTTCGACGCCGACGCGCGCGTCGAACAGACCGAGCGCGAAGATCTGGCCATTGCCAACAGCGAGCGGATCAGCGCAGCAATTGCCGACTACCGCCGTGAGCGCACGCCGGAGGTGCTGCGCAAGCACGCTGTCGAGGCGGCTGCGGCGTTGGCTGCTCTGGCCCTGGTGGTGACCGCGGTGGTCTGGTTGACAGGCCGGCTGCATGACTTGCTCGCCAAGCGCTTTCGTTCCCGCGTCGGCGGCCTGGAAATCCGGTCCTTCGAGATCGTCCGTGCCGAGCGCATCTGGGCTGCGCTGCGTGCCGCGGTGTCGGGGCTGCGTTTCCTGGCCGTCGCGGCCGCCGTTTTTGCCAGTCTCGATTTCGTGCTCGGCGGCTTCCCGTGGACACGCGCCTTCGCCAGGGATCTGACCACCGTCGTCGTCCGGCCCCTGAAAACCATGGGCGAAGCTTTTGTCGGCTACTTTCCGGACCTGGTTTTTCTCGTGATTCTGGCGCTTATTGTGCGCTTCTTCCTGCGCCTGATTCGGCTCTTCTTCGGTGCGGTCGCGCGCGGGGCGGTAAGCCTGGAGGATTTCGAACGCGAATGGGCGTGGCCAACCTACAAGATCGTGCGCTTTGCCGTGCTGACCTTCGCGGTAATCGTCGCCTACCCCTACATCCCGGGATCCGACTCGGACGCCTTCAAGGGGATTTCGCTGTTGGTCGGGCTGGTCGTCTCGCTGGGCTCGTCGTCGGCGATTGCCAACCTCGTCGCCGGCCTGATGATTACCTACCGACGTGCTTTCAAGCTCGGGGATCGGGTGATGATTGGCGACGTGATCGGTGACGTGATCGATATCCACGCGCAAGTCACGCATCTGCGCACCCTGAAGAACGAGGAGGTGACCATCGCCAATTCACAGATTCTCAATGGGCACGTTGTCAACTACAGCTCCCTGGCCGCCGAGAAAGGGCTGATCGTGCACAGCCGGGTCGGCATCGGTTACGAGACCCCGTGGCGTCAGGTCGAGGCCCTGTTGCTGATGGCCGTGGCGCGTACGCCGGGTCTGCTCGCCGAACCGCCCCCCTTCGTCCTCTATGGCGAACTCGGGGATTTCTGCGTCAGTTACGAAATCAACGCCCATTGCCGGGAGGCCCATGCCGTGCCGCGTTTGCATGCGCAGCTGCAGCGCAATATCCTTGACGTCTTCAACGAGTACGCTGTCCAGATCATGACGCCGAACTATGAAGCCGACACCACGGTGGCCAAGGTAGTGGACCGCGCCAACTGGTACGCTGCGCCCGCCGAGCCCGAGCCGGCGGCGTTGTCGAAGGAATCGGCCCAGCCGTCAGTGGGCCATCACCAGAGAGGTATCCATGAGAATCGCTGCTAGCTATCGTTCACGCGTCGCGCCGCTTGTCTTGCTCACCTGCCTGCTGGCGGCGGGTAGCGCAGCCGCGCAGCTCACGACTGTCGTTCCCGATCCGGCCTTGTCGCCAGACGCAATCGCGCCCGACCCGGCGCTATCTCCGGAGCAAATGAGCCCGCCGCCGGTCGAGTCGCTTGACGCTGTTCGGCCAGACGCGGCCCTGTCGCCGGAGCAGGATCAGGGAGGGACGGTTCTTGCAACCGATGCCGTCGCTCCCGACGCGGCCCTGTCTCCGGAAGAGACCACTGAGGCGCCCGCCTTGTCTCCCGATTGACACAAAAGACAGCCAGGAGCTGACGTACAATGCGGCGTGCCATGCACGTCCAACTAACCCCAAGGAGGTCTCAATGTTCCAGAAAATTTCGTCCTACGTTTCGACTCTGGTGCTGGTTCTGGCACTCGCCGCCTGCGCCGCACCCGGACAACAGCCGGGCCAGATGGAAATCCGCGCGGGAGTCGTCGAACAGATCATCAATACCGAGTTGTCCAGCGATCACCATTCCGGTATTGGCGCTGTCGTCGGCGGTCTTGCCGGTCTCGGGGTCGGCAGCCTGATTGGTGCCGGTACCGGTCGCGATGTGGCGATGGTCCTGGGTGCAGTCGGTGGCGCGGTCGCCGGTCACGAAGTCCAGAAGAAGTACGACAAGCCGATTCCGGCGCAGCAGGTGATCGTTCGCGTCGGCAGCGGCGTGCTGGTGTCGGTGACGCAGCCAGTCAACCCCGGCATCAGCAAGGGACAGCGCGTCTACATCGAAGGCAGCGGCGAGGACGCGCGCGTCGTTCCGCGCTGAGCGAGCGTTTCCCGCCGGATGTCGGCCTGGCGAGCAGGCCGACATCCGCAATTCAGAGCAATCCAGATTCCGGATGAGTGAACATGAGATATCCCGCCTCCAAACCTGAGCCATCGGATCCCGACCGCAGTCCGGGGGCCCGCCATTGCCCTGCCAGGACGCTTGCCGGTGCTCTGCTGATCGCCCTGGTCGTCGGCGGATGCGCGCCCGATGCCTTCCTGCCCGATGCTCCGTATGAAGACTTTCTCAATCGGGTTCAGACTAAGTGCCTGTATCAGCGGATCGGAAACGTCGAAATCACCCCGGACTTCCTGCAGACGCCTTATTTTCTGGACGTGACGTCGCGCTTCTACAATGGCGAGATCCCCCAGTCGGCTTTTGTCGAGGACCTGCAGGGAGCGTACTCCGCGCAGCCCGATTCGCCGGGTGTGCGCTGCCTGCTTGCCCAGATGCCCTCGCCGCCGAGTGAGGCGCTACCGCCGGCGATGAGCGGTACGCGCTAGATCCAGCCGTTCGCTCGCGGCAGGCGCGTTCCTGCCGCCATCGGGCAGGGAGGGCTAGGCACCCGCCGCCCTCGACAAGCAGCGAAGAATCCGCTCGCTGACACACCAGGCACGGAAAAAATGAGCAAACGATCAGCACCGAAACCCGGCACGCGCGCGACGCCTGCCGCCGTCTCGCCGGGGGGGGCCGTCCGGTCGCCCGGACGGAAGCGCTTGCTGCTGCTCGCCGGCCTGGCCATGCTGCTGGTAATCGCCGTGCTTGATGTCGTGACCATGCCTCCCGCAGTGCCAGCGCTGCCAGCCGTCCCGGTCGTCGCGTCGAGTGACGCAGCGGCGCCAGCGCGCTCGTCGGCGCCGGCTGCGGCCACCTATGTCGGGGCAAGCAGCTGCCAGAGCTGTCACGAAAGCGAATTCAAGGCCTGGAGCGGTTCCCACCACCAGCTCGCCATGCAGGAGGCCACGGCGGCCACGGTGCTTGGTGATTTCGCCGACAGTCGCTTCACGCAGCAGGGTGTCGAGTCGACCTTCTTCAAGAGTGTCGATGGCAAGTTCATGGTGCGTACCGATGGCCCCGACGGCAAGCTTACCGACTACCCGATCAGCTACACCTTCGGCGTCTATCCACTGCAGCAGTATCTGATCGCCTTCCCCGGGGGACGCTATCAGGTGCTGCCGATTGCCTGGGACGCGCGGGCGAAAAGCGAAGGGGGCCAACGCTGGTTCCATCTCTATCCCGACCAGAAGGTCGATCATCGGGATCCCTTGCATTGGACCGGGATCTATCAGAACTGGGCGCTGCAATGCGCCGAGTGCCATTCGACCAACTTGCGCAAGGGCTACAATGCCGCCAGCAACAGCTACCAGACGACGTTCAGCGAAATCAATGTCGCCTGCGAGTCCTGCCACGGTCCGGCTTCCGCGCACCTGGAGTGGGCCGGCAAGAGCAAGCCTCCCTACACCGCCGAGGACGACAAGGGCCTGCCATCGCTGAAGAGCGGCTGGCAAGAGGCCTGGAGATTTCCCGGCGACAGTGCCAAATTTGCCGTGCGCGATCAGCTCGCCGACCCCGCCGGCATGAATAGCTGCGGCGCGTGCCATTCGCGGCGCGGTACCCTGAGCGAGGCCCGCAAGCCCGGTGCGCCGCTCGAAGACAGCCACCGCCTGGCGATGCTCACGGCGCCTAACTATCATCCCGACGGGCAACAACGCGAGGAAGTCTATGTCTGGGGCTCGTTCCTGCAGAGCAAGATGCATCAGAACGGTGTCACCTGCATGGACTGCCACGAGCCGCACTCGCAGCAGTTGCGCGCCGAAGGCAACGCGCTGTGCACCCGTTGCCATCAGGCAAGCGAATTCGACGTGCCCAAGCACCACCGGCACAAGGCGGCTGGCAAGGGCGCAGAGTGCGTCACTTGCCACATGCCCACGCAGAACTACATGGTCATCCACGCCCGGCCGGATCATAGCCTGCGCATCCCGCGTCCCGACCTGTCGATCGCGCTCGGCAGCCCGAATGCCTGCACGCAGTGCCATGGTGACAAGGATGCCAAGTGGGCTGCCGTCGCCATGGACAAGTGGTATGGCAAGGCCTGGCGCGAGCGCCCGCATTACGGCACGACCCTACATGCCGGCGAGACCCAGGGCGTGCGCGCCCTGCCGAGCCTGCTCGAACTGGCTGGTAGCCCGACTGCGCCAGCCATCGTGCGCGCGACTGCAGCGACCCTGGCGCAGCCCTACGTCAATCCCGACACCCTGCCGGCCACCCGGGCACTGCTCCAGGATGCGGATCCTTCGGTGCGCATTGCGGCTCTCGGCATGCTCGCGCCGGTCGATCCGCTGAACCGCGTGCTGAGTGCTTCGCCCCTGCTTTCCGACCCGGTTCTCGGGGTGCGCATCGAGGCCGCGAGACTCCTCGCCGACGTCCCCGATGGCCAGATCCCGTCGGCTCGACGCGCGGCACGCGACGCCGCCTTGCAGGAGTACGTGGCGTCGCTCGAACAGGAGGCCGACTGGCCCTCGGCGAATGTCAACCTCGGCAACCTGCGCTTGCGTCAGGGCCGCGTCGATGAGGCCGTTGCGGCCTTCCAGCGGGCGATCATGCTCGATCGGCAGTTCGTTGGCGCCTATGTCAATCTGGCCGATGCCTGGCGACAGCAGGGGCGTGACCCCGTGGCCGAAAAGGTCCTGCGCGAGGGTCTCGCCGAGCTGCCACGCAACGCCGATCTGCATCATGCGCTGGGCCTGCTGCTGACCCGCAAGGGGGAGAGCGTCATGGCGCTGCAAGAATTCGCCGAAGCCGCCCGCCTGGCTCCGGACAACGCGCGCTATGTCTACGTGCAAGCGATCGCCGTGCACTCTGCCGGCCAGCGGAGTGAAGCCCTGGCACTGCTGCGCAGCGCCAACCAGCGCCACCCGAACGATCTGGAGATTCTCAGTGCGCTGATTTCGATGAGTCGCGAAGCGGGCGACCAGAAGGCGGCACTGCGCTACGCAAAGAAGGCCGCCGAGATCCTGCCGAATGACCCGAATGTGAAGCGCCTGGTGAGCGAGCTGGAAGGGCGCTAGTTGTCGCCTTGCACGGGCGATGGAACAGACGGGGCCACGGAGTGCAAGCGTCCGGCGCTGGTCTTGGTGCTGAATTTCGCGTCGCGTGTCGGTCGTAGCACCCGGCAACTCGCTCCGAGCGGGATGTTTTCACTTGACGGGTGGCCGCAAGCGCTTCGGCATCACCGCGGGTTTACTGTCGGAAAATTTTACAGTTGACCTGCCGGCGAGCTGGCGAAAAGCCGCGGCGACCTTTCGAGAGTGTGCACAACGTCATGATTTGTTGAAAATTGTCTGTTTTTTCTTGTTTTGTGGCGTGATTCTTGCTTTTGCGTCCTTACCGTAGCCGCGGGTCTCTCCTGAGGCGCAAGTCCGCGTTCTACCGTTTGCTGTCACTAGATGGTTAAAGCGGGTTCCGTCGCCGTAGCGCGACGGGTCAGTTGAAACAATGTTTCGGTTGGCGGAGCGCAGACAAATGAAAAAGAACGACGCACAGGGTGTTTCGGCGCGGCCGGTCGGCCGACTTCTCGCTTTGCCCATGGCTTTGGCAATGATCGGCGTGGTGCCGGTGGCGCAGGCTGCCCCGGTCAGTTGGGTTGTCAGCGCCGACGGCAACTGGGACACCGCCACCAATTGGAGCAGCAATCCCCTGCTGCCCGCTGCCGCCGACGCGGTCACCATCAACGTTAGTGGTTTGCGAACGATCACCTTCGACAGCAGCGTCAGCACGATTGCGTCTCTTAGCAGTGCCGAGAACCTAATTGTTTCCGGCGGCGCGCTCACTGTCAGCGGCGCGTTTGGCAACACCGCGGCGACAACCCTCTCGGGCGGCACCCTTACACTGAGCGGCGCGTCGAACCTCTCGACGCTCACGCACAGCGGCGGCACTCTCGATGGTTCCGGGGTGGTTACCGTTGCCGGCGCCAGCACCTGGAGCGGTGGCAGCCAGACCGACGCCGGCAGCACGAGCTTCAACGGCCCGCTGACGCTCAGCGGTGGCGATGGACGCATCGTAAGCAGTCGTACGGTCAACTTCGGCGGTACCACCACCTGGACCAATCCCAGCGACAGCACGGGCTACTTCTTTACCGGCGAAGGCGCCACCCTGGCCAACTCGGGCAGCTTCCTCGACCAGAACGCCTTCGACAACTTCATGTTCAACGCTTACGGCGGCGCCGATTCGACCTTCGTCAACAGCGGCAGCTATATCAAGAGCGGTGCCGGCACCACCGACATTTCTATTGGCTTCAACAATAGCGGCAGCCTGGACGTGCAGACCGGCACACTGCGCCTGGGTGGCGGCGGCAGCAGCACCGGCGGCAGCTACACTGTCGCCAGTGGCGCCACCGTCGAGTTCTCCGGCGGCACGCACACACTGACCGACATCGTCAGCGGCGGCAGCGGCACCGGTCGGCTGCTGGCCAGCGGCGGCACCGTTGACAGCAGCGGTACGCTGGTCTTCGCCGGCACCATCGGCGTCAGCGGTGGCGGCCTCTTCAACTTCAATGGCGCCGCCAGCGCCGCTGCCTTTGAACAGAGCGGTGGCACCATCGGCGGGACTGGCAGCCTGAGCATTGCCGGCGCCAGCACCTGGAGCGGTGGCAGCCAGACCGACGCCGGCAGCACGAGCTTCAACGGCCCGCTGACGCTCAGCGGTGGCGATGGACGCATCGTAAGCAGTCGTACGGTCAACTTCGGCGGTACCACCACCTGGACCAATCCCAGCGACAGCACGGGCTACTTCTATACCGGCAGCGGTGCCACCCTGGCCAACTCGGGCAGCTTCCTCGACCAGAACGCCTTCGACAACTTCATTCTCAACGCTTACGGGGGCGCGGATTCGACCTTCGTGAACAGCGGCACCTATACCAAGAGCGGTGCCGGCACGACGACCATCTACATCGGCTTCGACAATAGCGGCGCCGTGAATGTAGAGGCAGGCGTCCTGACTCTCTCCGGCGCCGGCAACTTCACGAATTACAGCGGCACGACGTTGACCGGCGGTACGGTCACCGTGCTGGGTGGAGCCAGCTTCGGTTTCACTGACGCGAATGTGGTCACCAACGCGTCGACGATCGTCCTCGACGGTGCCGGCTCGAACTTCGTCGACGCCAGCACCAGCGGCGACGGTCTTGCCAACTTCGCCACCAATGCCGCCGCTGGCCGCTTCACCATCCGCAACGGACGCGACTTCACGACGGCGGGTGCATTCACCAACGCCGGTACCGTCGAAGTCGGCCCGCTCAGCACCTTCACGACTAGCGGCGCCTTCACCAACCAGGCGGCGGCAACGCTCGCACTGAGCGGTGGCAGCTTCGCCGCTCCCACCCTGAGCAACGCCGGCACGCTGAGCGGCTTCGGCAGCGTCAGCCCGCTGGTGCAGAACAGCGGCCTGGTCCGCGCCAGCGGCGGCACCCTGGTCGCACAAGCCGGCGTGAACGGCAGCGGCAACATCCAGGTCGACAGCGGCGCAACGCTCGACCTGAGCAGCGCCGCCGGCGCCAGCAGCGCGCAGCGGCTGACGATGGACGGCGCGCTCGATCTCGGCGGCCAGAACATCGTCGTCAGCAAGGACTACAGCAACGCCAACTTCGGCACCGGCAACAGCTTCAACCGTCGCAACAACGTCAGTGGCGCGGGCCAGATCGTCGGCCAGAACGCCGCCCAGACCGTCGTCGGCCAGGTCGTCGGCGCCGGCGCCAACACCTTCACCGTCGACCTCGGCAACGTTCGCGGCGGCACCACCGCCAACAAGAGCTTCCAGGTGCAGAACAGTGGAACCGGCGCCGACATCCGCGGCGCCGTACAGAGTGCTGGTGCGGGCAACGTCACCGACGGCCGGCTGGCGGTCAGCACCGGCAACTTCGGGCCGCTCGCTGTCGGTGCCAGTAGCGGCGATTACACGATCAGCTTCAGCGCCAGCAGCGGCGGTGCGCTCGTCGGCCAGAAGGCCGGCGTGGTCAGCAACTTCGACAACGTCGCCGCGCAGACCATCAACATCAATGGCTTCGCCTCGGTACTCGCGCAAGGCAGCGCGACGCCGAGTACCGACCCCGTCGATCTCGGCAATTTCCGCGTCGGTTTCACGCCACCGCCGCTGCCGACGCAGAATTTCGAGGTTAGCAACCTGACCAGCGGTAGCGGCGCCGAGCGTCTCGGCATCGGTTCGGCGGGTACCAGCGGCAACTTCGCGGCGACCAACAACCTCGGCGCCAACCTGATTGCCCCGGGCGGGCAGCAAGCGGCCGCCGTGACCGCCGCGGTCAACAACGGGGTCGCGGGCATCAACAACGGTGCGCTGACCATCCAGTACACCACCAACGGCCAGTTGATCGATCCCTCGTTCGTCACTCAGAACGCCAATGCGCAGACCATCAACCTGCAGGCGACCGGCTACAACGTCGCCGTCGGCAGCGCCACGCCGGACCCGGTGGTGCTCACCAACCAGCGCGTTGGCGGCATGCAAAGCCAGGTCCTGAGCGTCGCCAACACCGCCGCTGCCGGCAGTTTCACCGAGAAACTCAACGCCAGCTTCGGCAGTAACAGCGGCCACGCCCTCAACAACGGCGGCGCGGTCAGCCTGCTTGCCGCCGGCGACCCCGGCAGCACGGCGATGAGCGTCCGCCTCGACACCAGCGTCGCCGGTGCGCGTAGCGGCAGCGTCACGCTTGACTACCAAACGGACGGCACGGGCAGCAGCGGTCTGGGCGTCGCCAGCGTCGGCTCGCAGGTAATCAACGTTTCCGGCAACGTCTATCAGATCGCCCAAGCCAACCTGCCGGCCGACGTCGACCTGGGTAACTTCCGGCTTGGCAGCGCGACCAGCCAGGCAATCAACATCACCAACACCGACCTTGCGCCGGCCGGCTTCCAGGAAGGTCTCGACGCCAGCGTCGGTGGCAGCAGCGGCAAGGCGACCGCCAGCGGCGGGCCGATCAGCAAGCTCGCGCAGGGAGCCAGTTCCAACGCGCTCAGCGTCGGCATCGACAACGCTACGGCCACCGCCGGCGCCAACAACGGCACGGTGACCATCACGCTCGCCAGCAACGGCAGCGGCACCTCTGGTTTGGCGACCATGACGCTGTCCGACGCGACGATCAATGTCAGCGGCACCGGCTACAACGCTGCCGTCGGCAACGCCACGCCGACCCCGGTCGTGCTCGCCAACCAGCGCGTCGGCGGCATGCAAAGCCAAGCCCTGACCGTCGCCAACACCGCCGCTGCCGGCGCTTTCACCGAGAAACTCAACGCCAGCTTCGGCAGCAACAGCGGCCACGCCCTCAACAATGGCGGCGCGGTCAGCCTGCTGGCGGCCGGCGACCCCGGCAGCACGGCGATGACGGCCCGGGTCGACACCAGCGCCGCAGGAGCGCGCAGCGGCAGCGTGACGCTGAACTACCAGACCGACGGCAGCGACACCAGCGGCCTCGCCGCGGCGAGCGCCGGTTCGCAGGTGATCAATGTCTCGGGCAACGTCTACCAGCTCGCCAGCGGCCAGATCAACAGCTTGCCGCTGAATTTCGGCACGGTTCAGGTCGGCCAGTCCGTCAGCCAGATACTCAGCATCAGCAATACCGCCAGCGGCGCCGCCGGCTTCGTCGAAGACCTCAACGCCGCCTTTGGCGCCAGCTCCGGCACCGGCAGCAGCCTAATCAGCGGCAGCGGCAGCATCAGCGGCCTGATCGCCGGCGCCACCAACGCCAGCGGCATGACCGTCAGCGTCGACACCAGCGCCGCGGCGACGGTCAACGGCGCCATCGCGGTCAACTTCACCAGCGCCGGCGCCGTCAGTGGCGTCGACAACGGTCTTGGCACGCTTGCTCTTGGCTCCGTGGACTACGGTGTGCAGGGTCTCATCCAGGCCAACGTGATCAACACCGCCAGTCCGCTGATCAATAACAGCCCGATCGATCTTGGCAAGGTGCGCATCGGCGCCACCTCACCGACGGCGCTGGTCAGCGTCAGCAACCAGGCCACCACCGCGCCGCAGGCCGCGCTCAACGCGACGATCAGCGGCAACGGGCCGATTGATGCTGGCGGCAGTTTCAATTTGCTGAATCCGGGCGGCACCAACAACACCGACCTGCAGGTGGGGATGAACACCGCCAGCGCAGGCGCGATCAATGGCACCGCGACGATCGCCTTTGTTTCCGATGCCAGCAACGTCGGTGGCTGCGCGCCCAACTGCCAGCTCAACCTGCCCAGCCAGGATGTCAGCGTCAGTGGTGCCGTCTATCGCCTCGCCAACCCGCTGCTCAACACCAGCGAGGTCAGCCTCGCTGCCCGCGTTGGCGACGCTGCTCCGAGCGCGACGATCAGCGTCACCAATAGCTCGCCCGATATCTATACCGAGGGCCTCAAGGTGAGCACGGGCAGCGCACCGGCCGGCTTCACCAACAGCGGCAGCATCGGCAATCTGGCTGCCGGCGGCACCGACGCCAGCTCGCTCAAGCTAACGCTCGATACCGCCACAGCCGGCACCTTCAGCGGCTCCCAGACCCTCGCCTTCAAGTCCACCGGTGCCGGCACCACCGACGCTGTCCCGGATATCGATGTCGGCAACGGCACCGTCACTGTCGGCGGCAAGGTGTACACGCCGGCGGTGGCGACGCTAAATACTGCGTCCAACGTCAACTTCGGCATCGTGCATGTCGGCGATTCCGTCAGCCAGGCGATCTCGGTGAGCAACACGGCGCCGGTCAGCGCGCTGAATGATGTCCTGCGCGGCGAATTCAGCAGCGCCAGCGCACCGTTCTCCGGCGGCGGCACGCTCGGTGCCGGTCTCGACGCCGGGGCGACCGACAGCAGCAGCCTGAGCGTCGGCATGAATACCGCCGCCGCGGGCAACTACAGCGGCAGCGCGACCTTCGTTATGAGCAGCCACGATGCCGACCTCGTTGATCTGGCGCTGCCCGATCTGAGCGTCAGCTTGAGCGGAACGGTCAACAACTACGCCAAGTCGATCTTTACCTTCGGCATGGGCGACGGCAGCTTCAAAGCTGACGGCAACAGCTTCGTACTCGACTTCGGAACGCAGTTGCTGGGTTCCGGTGCACTGAAAACTACGCTGTACGCCAGCAACGGGGCCAATGGTCTGGCCGACCTGCTCGACGGTGATTTCAACTTCCTCGATGGCATCGATTTCGCCGAGGATGGTTTCGACCCGTTCATCGGACTCGGTGCGGGCGAACTGACCGGCCCGCTGCTGCTCACCTTCAATACCGGCAAGGTCGGGAGCTATGTCGATACCATCCTGCTGAGCGGCTTCGGCCACAATGCCAGCGGCTACCGTGACAGGGTCGCCGATGTCATGCTCACCGTGCGGGGGAGCGTGATTCAGGACGGTGGCACCGTTCCGGAGCCGGGAACGCTGTGGCTGGCGACGCTTGCGCTGTTGGCAATGGGCCGCCGCGCCATCCGGCGCGCGGCGGCCAGCGAGGGCTGACGCAGGCGGGTACGCGCGCTCGGATCGGCGCGCCTGGACCTAGGAAAGTCGCGTACGCGACTTTCCCATTTATATGGCAAGACATCTACTTCCCGAAAGAACGATATGCTGAAGCAAACCGAGTTCAGGCTGCTTACCTTGATCGCTGCGTTCACTTTGCTGGTGGCCGTGGCCAACATCGTCCTGTTCAGCCAGAACCGCGACCGGCAGCAGGAAGTGACTGCACGCGGGCAATACATCCAGCAGAGCGTGCAGCTCGAGAGTCTTTACCGCGAGATCGTCAAGGCGCTGGCCGATCTCGCGGTGCGCAACAACGACAGGCCGATCCGTGACATGCTTGCTGCGCAAGGGATCTCGGTGACGGCCAACCCGGCGCCGGTGGCGGCATCGGCTGCCCCCGCCCCCTCGACGCCAGCGGCGACCGACGTGAAGAAAGGGGAGAAGTGAGATGAACGATCTTTCCACACCGGCCGATTCGCCAACGATCCGGACGCCCGGCGGCCATGCGCTGCGGCCGAGTCCGCAGTCGAACGACGATCCGTTGCGCTGCTTCAGTCCCTTCCTGCCGCTGTTGTTGGTGGTACTGGCGGTCTTCCTGTGGACTGGTTTTCAGTGCTACCAGCTGTTTGGCGAGCGCCAGTCGCTGCTCACCGCGCACGCCAACCAGCAACGTCCGCTCGACGAATCGGCAAAATTGCGCGCCTCGCTCGATACGCTGGCTCGCGAAACGGCGCTGCTCGCCGACCAGGGCAACGCCAGCGCCCGCTTGATTGTCGAGGAACTGCGTAAGCGCGGCGTGACGATCAACCCCAACGCAGCGCCTGCCAGCAAGGGGGGTGTCGACAAGCAATAGTCTTGTCGATGCGCTGCCGGAATTCGCGCCGAAGCACCACATCTCGCCAGACGCAGGCCGCCACGGGGCGCCCCTGTAGGAGCCCGATTTATCGGGCGATGACCGCGTACTGTGTTGTCGACGACGCTCGGGGTCACGGGCACCGCCAATCGCCCGATAAATCGGGCTCCTACATGTGGGTCTGCGCGTTGTCTGTCGAACGCTGCCGGACCCCGCCATAAGCCGACCCGCCAGGCATCATCGGTGATGGCGGGCCAGGTGATCGGAAGCCGGGCCAAGCGACCTGATGGTGTCGAAAACGAAAGCTGCCGGCGACCAGCGTCGGTCCAGTGACCCGGTTATCAGCGCTGACGCGGAGGCATTGGCAGGCGACGAACTGATGATAGGATGCGCTTGACTACCCTGTTGGTGAGCTGGAGTCTGCGCCTTGTTGGAAGGGTGGGCTCCAGTTTCCAGAGTAAGCTCGAGTGCTGCTCGGACAGGGCATACCTGGGTGCAGGCAGGCCGATCGTCCCTCGTTGCACCGCAGATGCCGGATCGGGAGGGGCATGCATCCACACCACGTAGCAAAAAAGGAGAAAGCGATGAAAAGAAATCCGCAGTGGAAAAGCCTCCTGGCGAGTAGCTTGGTGACTGCCGCCCTGATGCTGGCCGCCAACGCACAGGCCGGCTTGGTACCGGATCCCTTGGGGCCAGCAGCCAGCACCCCAGCAGCCAGCGCCCCGGCAGCCAGCACCCCAGCAGCCAGCACCCCAGCAGCCAGCGCCCCAGCAGCCAGCGCCCCAGCAGCCAGCGCCCCGGCAGCCAGCGCCCCGGCAGCCAGCACCCCGACCGCCAGCAGCCCGACCGCCAGCACCCCGACCGCCACGAAAAAGCCCAATATCCTCGTGATCTGGGGTGACGACATTGGCGGCTTCAATATCAGTGCCAACAACCAGGGCATGATGGGTTACAGGACGCCCAATATCGACAGCATCGCCCAAGAAGGTGCTCTGTTTACCGATTGGTACGGCCAGCAGAGTTGCACCGCCGGCCGCGCCGCATTCATTACCGGCCAGTCGCCCATGCGCACCGGTCTGACCAAGGTCGGCTTGCCGGGCGCACCGGAAGGCATGCAGAAAGAGGACCCGACCATCGCTGGCTTGCTCAGGGCTCAGGGTTACGTGACCGGCCAGTTTGGCAAGAACCACCTCGGTGATCGAGACGAGATGCTGCCGACCGCCCACGGCTTCGACGAATTCCTCGGCAACCTCTACCACCTGAATGCGGAACAAGAGCCGGAGCATGCCGACTACCCGAAGGATCCGGAATTCAAGAAGAAGTTTGGCCCACGCGGCGTCATTCACAGCTTCGCCGACGGCAGAATCACGGACACCGGTCCGCTGACGATCAAGCGCATGGAAACCGTCGACGAGGAAGTCACCACCGAGGCGCTCAAGTTCATGGACAAGGCGGTCAAGGACAAGAAGCCGTTCTTCGTCTGGTGGAACAGTACGCGCATGCACATCTGGACGCACCTCAAGCCCTCGTCGATCGGCAAGACCGGTCTCGGTGTCTACGCCGACGGCATGGTTGAACATGACGCGATGGTCGGCCAGCTGCTGGCCAAGCTCAAGGAACTGGGCGTCGAGGACAACACCATCGTCATGTACTCGACCGACAACGGCGCGGAATTCTTTTCCTGGCCTGACGGCGGCACGACGATGTTCCGCAACGAGAAGGCGACGCAATGGGAGGGCGGCTTCCGCGTGCCGACGATGATCCGCTGGCCCGGTGTCATCAAGCCCGGAACGATCATCAACGACATCGGCGCGCACGAAGACATGCTGCCGACGCTGCTTGCGGCAGCGGGCGATGCGAAGGTGAAAGAGGAGCTGCTGAACGGCAAGACGGTAGGCAGCATGACCTACAAGGTTCACCTCGATGGCTACAACTTGCTGCCCGCGTTCAAGGGCGAGGCTGCGTGGCCGCGCAAGGAGTTCCTTTACTGGACCGACGACGGCCAGGTTGCGGCACTGCGCTACAACAACTGGAAGGCCACCTTCCTCAGGCAGGATGCCCATGGAATCGATGTCTGGCGGCAGCCGTACACGGCTCTGCGTGCGCCGATGCTGACCAACTTGCGCATGGATCCCTTCGAGCGCGCCGAGAACGAAAGCATCGGTTACAACAGATGGTGGGTGGATCACATGTTCATGTTCGCACCCGCTGGCGCGATTGTCGGCGCCTGGCTGGAGAGCTTCCGCGACTATCCGCCGCGCCAGAAGCCTGGCAGCTTCAATCTTGACCGGGTGATGGAAGCGATAGCCAAAGGCGCGGGCGACAAGTAACTCGGTGCTTCGCTGGCGCCTCGTCAAACCCAATGGTGACCGTCGGTGGCGGTCACCATTGGCGCGGCGGGATTACTTCGGAAACATCAGCTGCACCTGCAAACGCAGCTGCCAGTTGGCGGCATTGTCGGGATGGGCAACGTTGTAGTAGGCGCTGAGCTGGGTGTTTACCGGCAATTTGCCGAAGTGGAAAATCTTGCCGACGCCGCCGCCCAGCGGCACCGTCCAGCGTTGGCTGCTGTCGGCTTTCCAGTCAGCGGTGATGATCGGCGCCGAAGTCAGATAGACGCCGCCGGCGAAGTTGTAGTTGAGGAAAGGCTGCAGCAGGAAGTTGTTGTAGCTCGCGTCACTTCCCGAGCCGACCGACCAGATGTTATTCACCAGGAAGCCGTATACCCAGGGATCGCCCTTCTTGAGGTTGAGCATCACGAAGGATGGGCCGAGTCCCCAGCGGTCGTTGCCGAGGGCGTCATTGCTGTTGGTCGGCATCTGCACCACCGCGCCGGCGCCCCAGATGGCGCCCTTGGGTACGGCGGGAGACAGGAAGGCGGTGAGCTGGATGTCGCCGATGCCGTTGATTCGATCGCCACCCGGTACGAAGGCCGGCTGCGAAATCACCGGCATGATCGTGCGCGTGATGACGTTCCACTGCGAATCGACTTCGATCGGGATCACCGGCTGGATGTTGAGGATGTTCTGGGTGCCGTCGCGTGGTCCGACATTGAAGTTGGTGTTGTTCTGGAACGGTACGCTGATCAGGTTGCCGACCGGATTCTGCGCCAGTTTGGCGAGCTCTTCGGCACTCATTTCCGCGTTTGCCGGTGAGGTCAGCGCTGCCGCCAGCGATAGTGCACCGAAAATGCGGGCGGCGTCTGGAACTAACGAGTGTTTCATGGTCGTGCTCCGTGAAGTCAGGGTGTGCCGAGGAACAGGTAGAAATTGGAATAGCCGCCGCTCGAGCCGGCGTTCGAGTAGCCGTAACCCAGGTAGACCGGGCCAAAAGGCGTTTCGCCACCCAGGTAGATGGCTGCGCCGGGAATCCAGCCTTCCAGCTCGGTCTCGGTGAACGGCCGGCCGACCTTGGCGGTTTCAAGCGCTGCTCCCAGGCGCAGGTCGCCGCGCAGGCCGAGCGGCAGGCGGCCGATGATGCGCTCGGCGCGGATGCTGCCGTAGCTCATGTCGTCGCCCTTCAGCTGTCCGACCGCAAAGGCCGTCATGTTGAGCATGCCGCCCAGGTCTCCGAGGTCGTAGACCGGGAGCTGTCCGATCGGCGAACCCTGATACGACAGGCGGCTGGCCAGCACCCAGTCGCCGACGCTCAGATAGCCGCTGGCACCGACGTTGAGCCTGCTGAAGCCGCTGGCTGGTGAGTCGAAGTATTTGACGCTGCTGGACCAGCCCTTGGTGGGAAAGTAGATGCGATCGGTCTGGTCGAAATCTAGCGAAGCAAACCAGCCACCGAAAGTCTTCGATTCCGCCGGCAGGAATGGTGAGCCTGTCTGGATCGTGGCTTTCCGCCAGTTCTCCTGCCAGCCGACGCGCGCCTGGCCGAGCAGCCCGACGTTGATGCCTGCTGCCACCTGCGCGGCGCTCTGGCTGAGGGCGTATTCGGCGAGTTGGTCGTTGTTCTCGTAAATCCCGGTCGATGTGCTCTGATAGTTGACGTTGGCCTCGACGAAGTAGCGCTGGCGTGCGTCAAGCGGTTGGTAAAAATTGGCGCCAATACCTGATGCCGACCCGATCTGCAGATAACCGAGGAATTCGCCGCCCAGGCTGTTGAGCCAGGTCTTCTGATAGGCAGCGCGAATGGCGTAGGTGGAGTCGGTCCGGAAGTTGCTTTCGAGGTTGATGCCAAAGCGCAGGTAGTCGGGTCCCCAGCCTTTCTCGACCGGCAACACGCGCAGGATCTCGCGATTGCGCAGGGTGTTGTCCAAAGCGTAATCGACATGCTCGTAGTAGCCGTCGCCGTAGGTGCGCATCAGATCGGCGTCGAGTTGCAGCGGGTCGATGGTGTCGCCGGGTTTGATCTGCAGGTAGCGCTCGACGACCGCCGGGTTGACGAGTTTGAGTCCGGCGATCTGCACTTCGTCAACACGCGGTGCGGCGCGCAGCGGCGGCTGGACCTGTGCGACCCAGGCAGCGTAGGCGGTCTCGCTGACCGACAGCGCGCGCAGGCGATCGGCGACCGCTTCTGCGGCCTTGACGCCTTGATCGGCGGTTTCCGAACTGCGCTTGAAGTCGCCGGCGGTGATCCCCTCGAGATCGGGCTTGATGTAGATGTCGGTCGGCTTGAGCGTCGCCAGCGAACGGGTCACGTTCTGTTCGGTGAGAATGTTGACCATCTGCGCGGAAACACTCAGCAGACCGCCGATTTCATCGGCCTTGAGTAGCGGCGAGCCGACGTTGACGGCGATGATGATGTCCGCCTGGCAGCGCGCACGCGCTTCATCGATCGGCACGTTGTCGACCAGGCCACCGTCGACGAGTTTCTTGCCGTCGGTCTCGACCGGCGCCATCAGGCCGGGAACCGACATGCTGGCGCGCATCGCTTGCGACAGGCTGCCCTGGCGAAACACCACTTTTTCTCCGCCGACGATATCCGTGGCAATGATCGACAGCGGCAGCGGCAGGGCCTGGATTTCGCGCTCACCGAGATAGTCGCGAACCAGATTGTTGAAAAACAGCTTGATCTTCTGGCCCATGACAATACCGGGCTGACCTTTCACCCCCTCCGGGCCGACGCCCGTTTCGGAACCTGGCAGGAAGCGCTTGTCGAGGACCTTCTTGCGGAAATTCTGCTGGTTCAGTGGTGGATCGTCGCGAAACAGATCGTCCCAATCGGCTTCCGCCAGCTTGCTGCGCATGGTCGCCGGGCGCACGCCGCTGGCGTAGACGCCGGCGACCAGTGCTCCCATGCTGGTGCCGGCGACACAGTCGACCGGCACGCGCAGCTTTTCGAGCACTTCGAGGACGCCGATATGCGCCGCGCCGCGTGCGCCGCCACCACCGAGGACCAGGCCGACGCGCGGCCGGCTCGGGTCGCTGGCGGCCGTCTGTGCTGTGGCAAGGCCCGTGAAAAGAAGTATCCCGGCAGCCAGGGCCATGCACCCCAGTTGGCCCGCCGCGGTTGCTCCGAATGCTCGTGTACCCACTCCCCACTCCTCGTCTTATTTGTTCGGGCACGCAGGCCCATGCCGGGAACCGGAAGCCGCTCGCAATCCCCGGTCGCCGCGCCGCTGACGCGATACCTAGCGGTTCAGCGCCTCGTCGGGAAGGTAGCCGACACCGCCCCAGTCGGCCTGCAGAACGACACCCTTGTCGGTCAGCTGATAGCTCGACAACATCGGATTGAACGCGATGCTGCCGTCGAGCACCAGCCCTTTGCCGGTACCGGCCTTGAAGGGGGGGTTGGTCGATGCGCCGACGTCGGCGCCGACGGCGCTGAAGGTGTCGAACAGGTCGCGGTTCCGAAAGATGATCAGTTGCCGGAAGGGCTGGTCAGCGAAGCTGGGAGCGCTGCCGACGCGCGCCATCTTCATGTACCTCGTCTTGCCGGTCTCGTTGTCGGTGAGCACGCCGGCACCGTCGCCCATCACCAGCAGGACGGCGTTGGATTGCGTCGAGGTGAAGATGCCATAGCCCACGGCCTTGGCGATTTCTTGCTTGATCTCTGGTTTGCTGGCGACCAGCTCGGTGATGGTCTGGTCGCGCAGCTCAAGGAGGGCGTCACGCCGTGCCTCGATCGTCGGGTCGACTTGCGGCTGTCCGCTGTTGGTCGCGCAGGACGCCGCCAACAGCGCGAGAATGGCTGGCAAGAGAGTTCGCCATACTTTGCCGATCGCTTTCATGGGGACGACTCCTGGTGGCCTGACGACGATAGAGTTATTCGTGAGCGCTCATCGGTAGCGAGTCGAGAATGGTCAGCGCGGCGTGCGCGTTCTCAGCGGCATCACGGCCCAGGCTGGTGAGATAGCCGCCATCGACCTGTGTCAGCAGGCCTTTGCTGTGCAGCCGCTGCGCGGCGGCGACCACTTCGGGTGCTGCGGTCGTGTGGATCTTCAGCCCCTGCTGCGGGCTTGCCAGGTCAAAGCGGGCCAGGATGTTCAGTTCATCCACCAGATCGGGCGTGAAGGGCATGGCAAGTCCTCATTTGGTTAAGGCGCGGTTGCGCTTGGGGGCCTACATTCTAGCGCGAGCTGCGCGCGGTGCTCTCAGGAACTGCACGAGAGCGTCGAGCAACCCGCCTTGTGGCGCGCCCAATCGGGACGCCGGGCGCTGAAAGCCGCGCGTCCCGGCTGCTCGTCGAAAGGTCGGCGCAGGACCTCGAGCAGTTCATGAATCCGCTGCGTGTCGCCTTGTTCGGCGCGCTCGATGGCCTGCTGCGCCAGGTAGTTACGCAGGACGAAGCGCGGATTGGCCCGGTTCATGGCCGCCGTGCGGCCCGCCGCCGGCTGCCCGTCGTGGCGCAGGCGGGCGCTGTAGCGCGTCAGCCAGCGCGCCAGATCGGGGGCAAATCGCTGACGGAGATCTTCGCGGTAGAAGGCTTCACGCAAGGTTTCTGGGTCCGGCTGGCCGATGTCGAGCTGCGCCAGTTGGCGGAAGAAGTCGGTCATGTCGATTTCGGCCCGGTGCATCAGTTCGAACAGATCTCCGAGGAGCTCGCCATCGGCCGGCGTCCAGCTGCGCAAGCCCAGTTTGGCGGCGAAAGCGCTGCAGAACGCGGTTGAGTACACCTCGTCGTAATGCTCGATAGCCGCTGCCAGCGCTGCCAGCGCCGCCGACTTTTCTGCCTTCGGCAGTAGCGGGCTCAGGGCGTCGGCCAGTCGTTCGAGGTTCCAGCGGGCGATTTCCGGTTGCCGGGCAAAGCAGTAGCGGCGGCTCGAGGCATCGGTGGTGTTTGGCGTCCAGCCGGGGTCGAAGTTGTCGACCCAGCCGTAGGGGCCATAGTCGATGGTCAGGCCGAGAATCGACATGTTGTCGGTGTTCATGACCCCGTGCACAAAGCCGACACGTAGCCAGTGCGCCATCAGGCGGGCGGTGCGCGCGCAGACTTCGTGGAACCATGCAATCAGCTTTCGCTCGGGCGTGACCGGCAGTTCGGGGAAGTCGCGGGCAATGGTGAAGTCTACCAGGCGCTGCAGCAGTTCGTGCTCGCCGCGCGCCGCCAGCAGCTCGAAATGCCCGAAGCGGGTGAAGGAGGGTGCTACCCGGCAGACGACGGCGCCGGGCTCGGCGATCGGATGGCCATCGTAGAACATGTCGCGAATGACGCTTTCACCGCTGCCGACCAGACTCAGTGCGCGCGTCGTCGGCACGCCCAAGTGGTGCATGGCCTCGCTGCACAGGAACTCGCGGACCGACGAGCGCAGGACCGCGCGCCCGTCGGCCCGGCGGGCATAAGGCGTTGGCCCGGCACCCTTGAGTTGCAGTTCGAAACGCTGGCCGCGCCGATTGACCGCTTCACCGAGCAGGATCGCCCGGCCGTCGCCGAGCTGCCCGGCCCATTGCCCGAACTGGTGACCGCCGTAGCAGCTGGCGTAGCCGACCATGCCGGGCAGCAAGCGGTTGCCCGACAGCGCGTCGAGCAGCGCCGGCGAGGCCATGTCCTGCGCGTCGAGATCGAGCTCTGCCGCGACTTCGCGCGAGTGGGCGAGCAGCGTTGGTGCGGCGACCGGAGTCGGGGTGACCGCTGACCAGCAGGCGCCGAAGACTTGCCGCGGCTGGTTGTGCAGTTCGGCGTCGCCGGGCAGTTCGCGAATGAAGCGGTTGTCGAAGTTCAGCATGAGCGCTGCCTTGTACGCTTGCCAAGCCGGCACGGTGGTGGCGATGGCGTATCCAGAATCGCCACCTGAGGTTCGTGCATCAGCCCTGGCGAACCAGGTCGACGATCTGGGCGCTGTCCAGGGTGCGTGCGCGCGCCTGCATCTCGGGCAGATAGCGGCTCTGCAGGCCCTTGGCCTCGCCGAGCACGCTGTCGAAGGTTTCGCGCAGCATTTCGCTCGAGAAACTGCGGCCGCCGGCGTAGTAGCGCCTGGCGACGTGGCCGAGGGCGTAGGTGCTGGCGAAGCTCATTCCCGAACTCACTGCCTGTTTGCCCAGGCCGCGCAGCAAGCCACCGCCGACCTTGCCAAGCAGGCCGCCGAGCAGCTTGCGCCCGGCCTGTTCGAGATACTGGGAAGTCAGCCCGACGCCAAGAGTGGCGAGGAAGTCCTTGATATGGCCGCGATCGAGCTCGAAGCCGTAGGACTTGCCGATGCGATAGACGAGTTTCATCTGCAGCGGAATGATGGCCATCGTCGACAGCGACTCGGGCAGCAGTTCGAGCGCGCCATTGAGGATTGCCGCGTTGAGAATGGTCTTGTCGAGCTCGGCTTCACTCATTGTCGAGGCGTAGCCGGTGCTCACTGCCTCCGGCACCGCGACGGTGCGAGTCGCGCCGGTAGTCGTCGGCGTAGCGCTGTCGCTGGCCGTGCTTACCGGTAGCGCGGCGATGGCCTCGGCCTGCTGGCTGTAGGCGCTGGCCTGCTGCTGGTCGAGCGCCAGCTCGCCGCGAAGTTCGTCGAGGAATTTCTTCTCGGCGGCGGATTGTACGCCGTCGGCGTCGCAGACACAGACCGCCATTTCGAAAGCCAGTTGTCGCGTCTCGGTGGTGGTCAGCGCGGCTGCGGCGGAAGACATCGAGACCCGCTTCAGCAGTACATTCTGATAGAGCGAGGCGATATTGATTGCTCCCTCGCCGGCCAGGGCATCGGCGATGCGCTTGATCTCGGCACGTTCGCTTTCGTTCTTGCCGCCGTCGGCGAAAGCGGCCATCAGGCTGAGGGTGAGAATGGCTTCCTGCTGCTGCTCGTTCATGCGTCGTCTCTCCGGGAAAAATGGCATTGCGCACGGCGAGTATCGACAAGTTCTGCGCCGCAGGCAAGCGCAGCGCTGCGGCTTCCGGGGGGGTGGGCGTCGGCGATCGAGCGGCGCCGCCGCGGCGGTCAGATACGACCGCGATCAGCGCGACTCCTTGATCATTCGCGAATGCTTGGGCTGCACCGGTCGGGCATTGTAGGGGTAGAGGCGCGAAAAGATCCGCAGTTGCTCGGGAGACAGTTGCTGCGTTTGTTTGAGCACCAGCCAGAGGACGTCTTCGGTACAGGGTGGGGTGGTCAGCGACCCCATGTAGGTGTAATAGCTGCGGTCCTCGGGAATCAAGCTGGCGAGGTCGATGCCCTGGTCTGGCGGCTGCACGTACTCGTTCTTTTCCAGCGGCAGGTTGTTCCACACGCTCTGAATGAGCGGATTTTCCATGCCCTGTTCGAGCAGTAGGGCGACGACAGCCAGATCGCCGTCCTCGGACTTGTGCACCAGGTGCATGACCATGTCGAAGGATTGCCCGTCTATGCGTTCTTCGGATGGTCGGTGAAAATGGAACTGGATCAGGTCATAGGTCTTGCCGAGCAAGCCGATGTGGCTGCCGCCGACATCGACCTGAATCGTATGGCCGTTGTCGATGACGCGAAACTGCGAGGGGCGGTAGGTGAAGCGGATCGGTTCCAGATCGACGCGGAAACCGTCGCGGATATCGATCGGCGACTGCCGCTCGCCGTCGGCACAGGTGGCGTAGTCGGGTCGCAGCTTGCCCCAGTTTTCGGGTCGACCCTCGCCTTCGTAGGACCAGGGAATCTGCGCCTGCGCATAGGCGGCAAAGAGGTCTTCTTCCTGGCTGTCGGTTGGCAAGCTGGCTGGCTGGCGTTGGGCCTGACGCGCGGCGGCGTGCATGGCTGGTCGGCGGGCTGCGTTGGAGGTGGATTGACGGGCAGGGGGCCGCGCGTCTTCTAGCTCTATCCTTTCCTCATCCTGCGTGCGCAGGTTGGCGCGCCGCACTTCCTTGCGCACCAGCGCCTCGTTGGCCTTGCGTAGTTCGCCGGCGGCAGCGCTGACTTTTTCGGCCGTTTTCTTGGCGGCCATAAGAGCGTCGTTTCCTGGTTTTGGTCGACAGACTTCGCGCAGCAGCTTGTCGTCGAGCATTCCGGTACGCACCGGCATTTCAATTTGCACCCGGACCGCCTCTTCGCGGAGCAGTTCGCCTTCGTCCTTGAAGTAGCGTCGTTGCAGGGTGCTGTAGCTGCGCGTCGCGCAGTCGTAGCGATTGACCGCTTCGACGATGCGGTAGGAGGAAGAGGTTCTCGGGTCGACGATCGGTTTGTCGAGGACGATTCGCCCGTGTGCTTCGGTCTTGCCCTTTTCGACCTTTTTGATGCTGGCTCTATCGAGCTCGATGCGGCGGCCCGGTTCGTCGGAAATAAGCTGCCAGCTTGCGGAAGCGGTTACGGGCACGGCGGCCACGAGCGAAATGGCAAGCAGCCTGAGATCTGAAAGCATGGGGAGACTCCCTCAATTCGCGCAATGCATCACTCCGTTCACGGACAATACCCGTGAAACTTTAGGCACTCTGGTGAGCGGGCAGGCAAGAAAAAACCCTGGCGGGCCGTTTGGCGCCGCCAGGGTTTGCTTGGCAGTGGCTGGTGATCAGCTACTTAGTGGCTGGCACCGGAAGCGCCAAAGCCGGTCTGGGCACGCACGTACTGGTCTTCGAAGGCGTCACGTTCCTTGCTCGCACGGGCACTGCTGTCCGAGACCGAGAAGACATAGGCCAAGAAGAAGGCGATGGGCATCGCGAACAGTGCCGGCTGCGTGTAGGGGAACAGCGGCGCCGCATTGTGCAGCACGTCGACCCATACCGCTTTCGAGAGAACGACAAACATGACCGCGGAAATGACGCCGCCGTAGCCGCCCCACAGTGCGCCGCGGGTGGTCAGTCCTTTCCAGTACATCGAGAGAATCAGTACCGGGAAGTTGGCAGCGGCAGCGACACCGAAAGCCAGGCCGACCATGAAGGCGATGTTCTGCTTCTCGAAGGCGATGCCAAGGATGATCGCCAGGATACCGAGGGCGATGGTGGCCATCCGCGAGACCTTGATCTCTTCCTTGTCGGAGCACTCGCCTTTGCGGATCACGCGGGCGTAGATGTCGTGCGCGATCGCCGAAGCACCGGCCAGGGCCAGGCCCGAGACGACGGCCAGGATGGTGGCGAAGGCAACCGCTGCCAGGAAGCCGAGCAGCATGTTGCCGCCGACGGCATGCGCCAGGTGCATGGCGACCATGTTGCCGCCACCGATCAGCGCGCCCTTGATGTCACCGCCTTCGAAGTACTCGGGGTTTTGACCGACCAGCAGGATGGCAACCAGACCCATCAGGAAGATGACGTTGAAGAAGAAGCCGACGAAACCGGAGGCATAGAGCACCGACTTGCGAGCTTCCTTGGCGTTGCCGACGGTGAAGAAGCGCATCAGGATGTGCGGCAGACCAGCGGTACCGAACATCAGGCCAAGGCCGAGAGAGAGCGCCGTCACCGGATCGGAGAGCAGGCTGCCCGGCGCCATCAGCGAGGCACCCTGCTTATGGACCGCAGTTGCCTTTTCGAGCAGGGTGGTCAGCGAAAAGCCGAACTGCGAGAAGCCAAGGATCAGCACCAGCGTACCGCCGAAGAGCAGCAGGCAGGCCTTGATGATCTGCACCCAGGTCGTTGCCACCATGCCGCCGACGGTCACATAGACCATCATCAGGACACCGACGACGAAGATGGCGATGTTGTACTCGAGACCGAAGAGCAGCTTGATCAACTGCCCGGCACCGACCATCTGCGCGATCAGGTAGAAGACCACCACCACCAGCGACGACAGTGCAGCCATCGTCCGAACGCTCGGGTCGAGACGGTAGGAGGTGATGTCCGAGAAGGTGAAGCGGCCGAGGTTACGCAGCCGTTCAGCCATCAGGAAGAGGATGATCGGCCAGCCGGCAAAGAACGCCATCATGTAGATGTAGGCGTCGTAGCCGCGGCTGAAGGTCATCGCCGTGAGACCGAGCAGCCGTGAGACCGAGCAGGGTTGCCGCCGACATGTAGTCGCCGGCGATCGCCAGGCCGTTCTGGAAGCCGGTGATGCCGCCGCCCGCGGTATAGAAGTCGGACGAGGTCTTGGTGCGGCCAGCCGCCCAGTAGGTGATGCCCATGGTCATGGTCACGAAGATCAGGAACATGATGATCGCGTGCCAGTTGGTGGGCTGCGTCTGGATGTCGCCTTGCAGGGCCGGCCCAGCGGCAGCGGCCATGCCGGAGAACGCCAGCAGGGCGAGTGCCGTTGTAAATCGCTTGATCATTTCGTCTCCTTCTGCGCTTCTTTGATGATTTCGGCCGTCAGGTCGTCGAACTCGCCGTTGGCGCGGCGGACGTAGATGAAGGTCAAGATCCAGAAAAAGACGAACATCCCCATCTCGACGGTATAGCCGATGGCCCACATCGATCCCTCGGCGATCGGTTGGCCCAAGACCTTCGGATTGAAAGCGACCAGCATGAAGAAGCCATAGAAAATAATCAGCACGATGGCTGCCAGGGTTCGTGCGAAGCTTCCTCGCTTCTGAACTAACTCGTCGAACTTCGGATTGCGCCGAAGTCGCTCGTAGATAACGCTACTCATTTGTACTTATCCTCCTGATTTGTCTTGCGAAAGAATTGTGAGACCAATTTTCCAAGTATTGACAAGACCACTCCCCTCGGGGCGTCGAATACTAACCCAGATCGATTGATCGTTCAATCCAGCGTTCTTTCGAGTGTTTTTTGGCCCGTGCAGCGGCGCCGCCGATGCCGCGGCATCGCGGGCGCAGGCTGGCGCTAGGCGCCGAAGTTGCGCAATCCATCAAGGTCGAGGATGGTCAAGGTGCCGTAGTCGGCGCGCAGCAGGCCGGCTTGTTCGAGAGTCTGCAGCGCCTGATTGACACGCTGGCGCGAGACCCCCGCGAGCAATCCAATCTCTTCCTGGGAGATGCGCAGTTCGAGACTGCTGCCGGGGTAAAGCAGTGGATTGAATATCGAGGCCAGGCAGCGGGCGAGGCGGGCGTCGGTATCGAGCAGGCGTTCGTGCTCGATCATGCCAATGAACTGGCCAAGGCGCTCGTTGATCTGGATCAGCAGGAAACGGTTGAAGGGGATGCTGTGGTCGAGCAGGTGCTGGAAGCGGCTGCGCTTCATGTAGGCGATGCGCGATTCGCGCAGCGCGATGACGTCGTAGCGGCGTACTTCGTCCTTGAGCAGGGAGCCTTCGCCGAACCAGCTGCCATCCGACAGGCCGACGAAACTGGTGGCCTTTCCGGTACGCCAGTTGCTGGCCATCTTGACCAGCCCATTGACGACTCCCATCCAGTGCCCGACCGTTTCCCCCTTCATGCACACGTAGCCCCCGGCCGGAACGGTACGCACAACGATGTCGTGCTTGACCCATTCGAGCTCGTCGGCGCGCAGTTGCCGCGCCCAGCAGGAAGCACGCAGCATTTCGTCGAGTTCACCCATTCGCAAGCCCACGAAAAAAAGATGCGGAATTGTCGCACGGACGACAATTCTCGTCGGCTCTGGCGAATAGACTGCCGGCAAGCTCCATTCTGAGATTGTGACGCAGGTGCATGTTCTGACGGCGATGCCGCGTTGCACAACGACAATCAGAAAAAAGGGTCTAGAATTTCGCAACACAATATAAATAAAAGCGTGTCGTCACGATAACGGCCGTTAATGCACCGGAGGAGACAAGATGCCGGAAACTGCGTCGTCGCAAGCGTTGGATACCTTTCCACGCTTGTTGTTGAACCATGCCCAGGTTCGCGGCAGCAAGGTGGCAATGCGCGAAAAGGACTTGGGGATTTGGCAGTGCTGGAGTTGGCAGGAGGTCGCCGACGAGGTGCGCGCCCTGGCTTGCGGTCTTGCCGAAATGGGTTTCAAGCGCGGCGAGAACGTGGCCATCGTCGGCGACAATCGGCCGCGCATGTACATGATGATGAGCGCTGTGCAGTGTCTTGGCGGGGTGCCCCTGCCGCTCTACCAGGACGCGGTGGCCAACGAGATGCTCTTCGTGCTGGTCGACGCCGAAGTTCGCTTCCTGTTTGTCGAAGACCAGGAGCAGGTCGACAAGGTGCTCGAGTTGCAGGAACAGTTGCCACAGCTCAAGCATCTCTTTTACGACGATCCGCACGGCATGCGCCACTACACGCAGCCTTTCATCCACGACGTTCGCGAGCTGATGGAGATGGGGCGGATACACAACCGTAACCATCCCGATCTGCTGACCACCGAGGTCGCGGCTGGCAGCGCGGACGACGTCAGCGTCATGCTGTACACCTCCGGGACGACCGGCAAGCCAAAGGGCGTGTGTCTGACCCACAAGGCCTTCATCAGTGCTGCCCGTGGTGGCGCTGATTTCGATCATCTGACTGCTGACGAAGATATCCTTTCCTATCTGCCGATGGCCTGGGTGGGCGACCATTTGTTTTCGTTTGCGCAGGCTATGGTCACTGGTTTCGCAATCAATTGCCCCGAGTCGGCCGAGACGGTGATGAACGATCTGCGCGAAATCGGCCCGACCTATTACTTCGCACCGCCGCGCGTTTTCGAGAACCTGTTGACGCAGGTGATGATCCGCATGGAGGACGCCAGCGCGATCAAGCAGAAGATGTTTCATTATTTCATGGCAGTGGCGCGGCGCAGCGGGGCCGAGATTCTCGATGGCAAGGCTGTTTCGGTCGCTGATCGCGTGCTCTACGCACTGGGCAACTTCTTCGTTTTCGGGCCGCTCAAGAATGTCCTTGGACTGAGTCGGGTGCGTGTCGCCTACACCGCTGGCGCGGCCATCGGTCCCGACCTTTTCCGTTTCTACCGCTCGATCGGCATCAATTTGAAGCAGCTCTATGGTCAGACTGAGACCTGCGCCTACGTTTGTCTGCAACCCGACGGCGAGATCAAGTTCGACAGCGTCGGCAAGCCGGCGCCGGGCGTTGAGGTGAAGATCGCCGACAACGGCGAAATCCTCGTCAGGGGACCGATGTTGCTCAGGGAGTACTACAAGCGACCCGACGCGACCGCCGAAGCGATCAACGCCGACGGCTATTTCATGACCGGCGACGCGGGCCTGTTCGACGACGAAGGGCATCTGAAAATCATCGATCGCGCCAAGGACGTCGGCAAGTTGGGCAACGGCGCCATGTTTGCGCCCAATTTCATCGAGAACAAGCTCAAATTCTTTCCCTTCGTCAAGGAGGCGGTGGTCTTCGGTGACCGCCGTGAAATGGTTTGTGCCTTCATCAACATCGATATCGGCGCGGTCGGCAACTGGGCCGAGCGGCGCGGCATAGCCTATTCCGGCTATACCGATCTGGCAGCCAAGGCGGAGGTCTATGGGCTGATCCAGGAGTCAATCGAACAGGTGAACTGCGAACTGGTGGGCGAGGGCGTGCTGGCCGATTCGCAGATTCATCGTTTCCTGATCCTGCACAAGGAACTCGATCCAGACGACGACGAGTTGACGCGTACGCGCAAGGTTCGCCGCGGTTTCGTTGCCGAGAAATATGCGGTCTTGATCGACGCGCTCTACGGCGGCAAGGACAGCCAGTTCATCGAAACCGCGGTGAAGTTCGAGGACGGGCGGCAAGGCAAGGTGGCGGCCGATCTGGTCATCCGTAACCTGAAGGTTTTCGGCGCTGCCGGGAGGGAGGCGTCATGAGTCGGCAGATCGGCGAGGTTATTCTCGACCTGAAGCAGGTTTCGCTTTCCTTTGGCGGCGTCAAGGCGCTGACCGACATCTCGTTCAACGTTCGCGAACACGAGATCCGGGCGATCATCGGCCCGAACGGTGCCGGTAAGAGTTCGATGCTCAATGTGATCAACGGCGTCTATCGGCCGCAGGAGGGGGAGATCATTCTGCGCGGTCAGCGCTTCACGAAAATGAACCCCTACAAGGCCGCCCAGGCCGGGATTTCGCGGACTTTCCAGAACATCGCCTTGTTCAAGGGAATGAACGTGATCGACAACCTGATGACCGGGCGCAACCTGAAAATCAGAAGCAACCTGATTCAGCAGGCCTTCTGGTGGGGGCCGGCACGCCGCGAGGAACTCGAGCATCGCGCCAAGGTAGAAGACGTGATCGACTTTCTGGAAATTCAGCACATTCGCAAGACGCCGGTCGGGCGCCTGCCGTACGGTCTGCAGAAGCGCGTAGACCTCGGGCGGGCGCTGGCCATGGAGCCAAGCATCCTCTTGCTTGACGAACCGATGGCCGGGATGAACGTCGAGGAGAAGCAGGACATGTGCCGTTTCATTCTCGACGTCAATGACCAGTTCGGAACGACCATCGTCCTGATCGAGCACGACATGGCGGTGGTCATGGATATTTCCGATCGCGTCGTCGTTCTCGACTACGGCAAGAAGATCGGCGATGGCGATCCGGACGAGGTCCGCGCCAATCCGGACGTCATCAGCGCCTATCTCGGCGCCAGCCACTAACGGTCATGACTCGTGGAGACACCTCAAGTCATGAAAGTCATGACCGTTTCCCCCTCTTCCCCAACCCTTCTCCCGCGAGGGGAGAAGGGAGCTTCGTGAGCCGCTTGCGCGACTTTCACGGTTAGGAGTGATGCGATGGGTTTCTTCCTGGAAACATTGATCGGCGGGCTGATGGCCGGCATGCTCTATGCGCTGGTGGCGCTCGGTTTCGTGTTGATCTTCAAGGCATCGGGCGTGTTCAACTTCGCACAGGGGGCGATGGTTCTGTTCGCTGCGCTGGCCATGGCCCGTTTTGCGGAGTGGATTCCGGGCTGGTTCGGTCTCGAGGGTTCGTACCTGGGAACAGCCGCGGCCTTCGTCGTGGCCGGAGCCTTGATGTTCGTGGTCGCCTGGCTGATCGAACGGCTGGTCCTGCGCCACCTGGTCAACCAGGAGGGCGCGACGCTGCTGATGGCCACTCTCGGTATCGCCTACGTTCTTGAAGGCATCGGCAGCACTATGTTCGGCAGCAGCATCTATACGATCGATGTCGGCATGCCGAAGGATCCTGTCTTTCTCTTCGAAGGGATCTTTCCGGGCGGGCTGCTGATCAACAAGGAGGACTTCATTGCTGCCTTGATAGCGGCGGTGCTGGTTGGACTGCTGACCCTCTTTTTCCAGAAGACCACCACCGGGCGGGCTCTGCGTGCGGTGGCCGACGACCATCAGGCGGCACAATCAATCGGCATTCCGCTGAATCGTATCTGGGTGATCGTCTGGTGTGTCGCCGGGCTGGTTGCCCTTGTCGCTGGCGTGATCTGGGGTTCCAAGCTCGGCGTCCAGTTCTCCTTGTCGACGGTCGCGCTACGGGCGCTGCCGGTGGTTATCCTCGGCGGCTTGACTTCGGTTCCCGGCGCCATCATCGGCGGCCTGATCATCGGTGTCGGCGAGAAGCTCTCGGAAGTCTATCTCGGTCCGATGGTCGGCGGCGGGATCGAGATCTGGTTTGCCTACGTACTAGCCCTGGTCGTTCTCCTGTTCAGGCCGCAAGGGCTGTTCGGCGAAAAGATCATCGACCGCGTGTAATCGGGGAGAACGCAAGTGCTATATAGAGAAAACGGTCAGTTCAAGACCTCTTACGCCGCTGATCAGCAGATCTTTCCGATTACCCAGGACCGTTGGGCAATCATCGGCATCCTGGTGTTTGCCTTCGTCGCCGTTCCCTTGCTGGTCGACGAATACATGTTCCGCGCCATTCTGATCCCCTTTGTGATCTTGTCGCTGGCCGCTCTCGGCGTCAATCTGCTGGTGGGCTTCTGTGGGCAGATTACGCTCGGTGCCGGCGCTTTCATGGCCGTCGGGGCATACGCGGCGTACAACTTCCATATTCGCATCGAGGGCATGCCGCTGCTCGCGTCCTTGCTGCTTGGCGGCCTGACGTCGGCCGCCGTTGGCATCGTTTTCGGAATACCGAGTTTGCGCGTGCGCGGCCTCTATCTGGCCGTTGCCACCCTGGCTGCACAGTTCTTCACCGACTGGGTTTTTCTTCGTGTTCCGTGGTTCACGGACTACGCCTCATCGGGCTCGGTTTCGGTTTCCAACCTGCAGGTGATGGGCTGGCAAATCAACAACCCCCTCAACAAGTATCTGTTCTGCCTGGCCATCCTGACGGTTTTCGCACTAATGGCGAAGAACATGACGCGTAGCGCCATCGGTCGGCAGTGGATGGCCATCCGCGACATGGACGTCGCCGCCGAGGTGATCGGTATCCGGCCGTTGTTTGCCAAGCTCTCGGCGTTTGCCGTCAGTTCCTTCTTCGTCGGAACGGCAGGGGCGCTGTGGGGTTTCGTGCACCTCGCCTCGTGGGAGCCGGCAGCCTTCTCGGTCGACCGTTCGTTCCAGCTACTGTTCATGGTCATCATTGGCGGTCTGGGTTCGATCATGGGAAGTTTCTTCGGTGCAGCGTTCATCGTCATTCTGCCGATCGCCCTCAATCAACTGCTGCCGGCGATCGGCGACCTGGTCGGGGTCGAGATATCGACTGCCGGCATCTCGCACGCCGAGTTGATCATCTTCGGCGGCCTGATCATCTTCTTCCTGATCAAGGAGCCACACGGCATTGCACGGCTGTGGTCGACCGGAAAGGAGAAACTGCGGCTCTGGCCGTTCCCGCACTGAGTCGTGTGCCGGAGGGCTGTTCGCCGTAAGCAAGGGGTTTGTCGCAGTCGTAGTTGCAGTGGTATCGCCATTTTAATAAGAGGAGACACTAATGAACTTACGCAAGCTCGTAGTAACTGCTTCACTGGGCGCGATTGCCCTGTCAGCGCTGGCGACAGTGCCAGCGGCTGCACAGCAAGCCAAGGAACAGTACTTTCCGGTCCTGGTTTACCGTACCGGCGCCTATGCTCCGAATGGCGCTCCCTGGGCCAACGGCTATGTCGATTACCTGAAACTGATCAATGCACAGGGTGGCATCAATGGCGTCAAGCTCAGTTTCGAAGAGTGTGAGACGGGTTACGCCACCGACCGCGGGGTCGAGTGCTACGAACGTCTGAAAGGCAAGAACGGCGGCGCAACGACCTTCCAGCCACTGTCCACCGGCATTACCTTCGCGCTGACGGAGAAAGCGCCGAAAGACAAGATCCCGCTGATTACTGCCGGGTACGGGCGTAGCGAATCGTCGAACGGCGCCGTCTTTACCTGGAACTTCCCGTTGCTCGGGACCTATTGGGTTGGCGCCGACGTTGCGATCCAGTACGTCGCCAAGCAGGAAGGCGGTGTCGACAAGCTGAAGGGCAAGAAGATCGCGCTTGTTTACCACGACAGTCCTTATGGCAAGGAGCCTATCCCGGTCCTCGAGGAACTGGGCAAGAAACATGGCTTCGAAGTGCAATTGTTGCCGGTGGCGCACCCGGGCGTGGAGCAGAAGGCGACCTGGCTGCAAATCCGCCAGAGCAGGCCGGACTACGTCCTGCTCTGGGGCTGGGGCGTGATGAACCTGACCGCGCTACGCGAGGCGCAGGCGACTGGCTACCCGCGCACCAAGATGCTGGGCATCTGGTGGGCAGGCGCCGAGCCCGATGTCAGGGACGTCGGCGAAGGCGCCAAAGGCTATAGTGCGCTGACCTTGCAGCATGGTGCCGAGCACAACTCCAAAATTGTCAAGGATGTCCTCGCCACCTTGCACGCCAAGGGTGAGGGCACCGGCCCGAAAGAAGAGGTCGGTGAGGTGCTCTACATGCGTGGCCTGATTTCGTCGATGCTCGCTGTCGAGGGTGTTCGCAAGGCGCAGGAGCGCTACGGCAAGGGCAAGGTGATGACCGGTGAGCAGGTGCGTTGGGGTCTGGAACACCTCGATCTCGACCAGAAAACGCTCGATGCGATGGGCTTCGCTGGCGTGATGCGTCCGGTGCAGACCTCTTGCCTTGATCATATGGGCTCGTCATGGGTGCGCATCCAGACCTGGAACGGCAAGAAGTGGGAGTTCCTTTCCCCCGATTGGTATCAGGCCGACGACAAGACCTTGCGTCCAATGGTCATGCTCGCCTCCGGCAAATACGCGGAAGAGAAGAAGCTGTCGCCGCGTACTCCTGAGGAGTGCAACAAGTAAGTTCCCGCGGGCTCGTCACCACGAGTCCCCTGTCAGCCCTCCCGCTTGCGGGAGGGCAGCCCGCTTAGCGAAGAGACGCCATGAGCACTGCCAACATCCTTCTCCGAGTCAATAGCATCGAGGTGATCTACAACCACGTGATCCTGGTTCTCAAGGGCGTTTCGTTCAGCGTTCCGGAAGGAGGCGTCGTAGCCTTGCTCGGCGGCAACGGCGCCGGCAAGACGACAACCCTGCGTGCGGTCAGTAATTTGTTGCACGGCGAACGCGGTGAAGTCACCAAAGGCACGATCGAGTTGCGCGACGAGCGCATCGAGGCTCTGACGCCTGCAGATCTGGTTAAGCGCGGCGTCATTCAGGTGATGGAAGGGCGGCACTGCTTCGGCCACTTGAGCATCGAAGAAAACCTGCTCACCGGGGCTTACACGCGCAGCGATGGCAAGGCGGCAATCAACGAGACGCTGGAAAAGGTCTATGCGTATTTCCCAAGGTTGAAAACCCGCCGTAGCAGTCAGGCGGCCTATACCTCGGGCGGCGAGCAGCAGATGTGCGCCGTCGGGCGGGCGTTGATGGCCAATCCACGCATGGTGCTGCTCGACGAGCCGTCGATGGGTCTGGCGCCGCAGATTGTCGATGAGGTGTTCGGCATCGTCAAGGATCTGAATCAGAAGGAAGGCGTGACCTTCCTGCTCGCCGAACAGAACACCAATATGGCGCTGCGCTACGCAGACTTCGGCTACATCCTCGAAAACGGTCGCGTGGTGATGGAGGGTGCAGCCAAGGAGCTGGCTGCCAACGAAGACGTCAAGGAGTTCTACCTCGGCCTGTCGTCGGCCGGGCGCAAGAGCTTCAAAGACGTCAAGCACTATCGCCGTCGCAAGCGCTGGCTTTCCTGAGCATCCGTGCCGGCCGTGCCCTGCCGGACTGTCGGTGGTCCGGCAGGCTGTCGGGCGGGCCATCTCTCCTCTCGCGCTGACTGAGTTTCTTCGCTGTCTGGCGCGAACTTACCTACGGTGTGAGTGACCTCCATGACCTACTACGATTCTCTGGAAACGCGTTCGCCGGTCGCACGTGAAGCCTGGCTGATGGCGCGCCTGCCGCAGCAGCTCGAGCTTGCCAAAACGAAGTCCCCCTATTGGCGCCAGCGGCTTGCTGGTGTGGCGGTCAATGGCATCGACTCGCGCGCAGCGCTGGCGACGCTGCCGGTGACGCGCAAGAGCGAGCTCGGCGATCTGCAACGCGCGGCCCCGCCTTTCGGTGGCCTGACGGCGACGCCAATGAGCGGCTTGTCGCGGGTCTTTGCTTCGCCGGGTCCGATCTATGATCCGGAGGGCTGTGGTCAGGACTGGTGGCGTTTCGCGCGCGTCCTGTTTGCTACCGGCTTCCGGGCCGGCGACCTGGTGCACAACACCTTCTCCTACCATTTCACGCCGGCCGGCTTCATGCTCGAAGGCGCGGCCCAAAAACTCGGTTGTCCGGTTTTTCCCGCCGGTGTCGGACAGACCGATATGCAGGTACAGGCAATTGCCGACCTCAAACCCGCAGCCTACGTCGGCACGCCGTCGTTTCTGCGCATCATTATCGAGAAAGCTGACGAGCTCGGTACCGACGTCAGTTCGCTGCGCAAGGCGGTGGTCTCGGGTGAAGCTTTGCCACCGACGCTGCGCAAGCTGCTCAACGCGCGCGGCATCGTCGTGCGTCAGGCCTATGCGTCTGCCGACCTGGGCCTGATCGCCTATGAGACGCCAAGCGAAGAAGGGCTGGTCGTCGAGGAAGACGTGTTGCTCGAAATCGTTCGCCCGGGTACCGGCGATCCGGTCGCCGAAGGCGAGGTCGGCGAAGTCGTGGTCACCGGTTTCAATGCCGATTACCCGCTGATTCGCTTCGCCACTGGCGATCTTTCGGCCTTGCTGCCGGGTATCAGCCCCTGTGGTCGGACCAATATGCGCATCAAGGGCTGGCTGGGGCGCGCCGATCAGACGACCAAGGTCAAGGGGATGTTCGTACACCCTTCGCAGGTCGCGGCGCTAGTCGCGCGGCACGGCGAGATTGGCCGCGCGCGTCTGGTGGTCGACAATGCCGGTGGTCAGGATCGGATGACTTTGCACTGCGAGGTTGCAGAGCCCTCGGCCGCCCTGCAGGCGGCCGTGGTGGTCAGCATTCGCGAGCTCACCAAGCTGCGTGCCGAGGTCGCTTTCCAGGCTGTCGGTGCTTTGGCCAACGACGGCAAGGTGATCGAAGACCTGCGCACCTACGAGTGAGGCGGACGCTGGCCGCAATCCTTGCTTCATTGCTGCTTGCTTCGCTGCTCGCTGACGAGGCGGCGGCAGCGGCGAGCGCTGCCGCCGCCGCGTCTGGGCCGCAGCTTGGTGATTGCGTGATCTTTCGCGAAAGCGGCGCTGGTCGGATCCTGAAGGCGCCGACCTATTGGCTGCAAGGCTGGATCGCCGCGGTTTACCGCCAGCGGCGGCAGCTTGATCTCTGCCCACGCATTGGCAAACCGGCGACCGCCTATACCCCAGCCGACCGGGCGCGCCTGGCGGCCGCGATGCCTTGCGTGGAGCAGGTTGCAGTCGATGCGGCGGAGCCTGCTTCTGCCTCGCTTCCCCGCGACGTAGAGGTGACGCGGGTGCAGGTGATGGTCGCCGAATGGGAAACGCCGTGGTCGCATCAGCACGGCACGACGGGATGGCTGTTCCGCGGTCAGTTTCTCGACCAGACCCTGCAGAAGGGGGCGCTGATCGACATGGATGCAGCCTGGCTCGAGCGCTGCGAGGCCGAGCGATGAGCGGCGCGCCACTGCGTGGCGTTCGCGTCCTCGACCTAAGCCGACTGCTCCCCGGGCCAGTGGCCACCTTGCATCTGGCCGATCTCGGCGCCGACGTGATCAAGATCGAAGATCACGGGGCTGGCGACTACGCGCGCCTGCTTGGCGAGGGTCCGGACGGCGTCAGTGTTTTCTATCGCAGCGTCAACCGCAACAAGCGTGGCCTGCGCCTCGACCTCAAGCAGGAAGCAGGGCGGGCAGTCTTGCTGCGCCTGGCCGCTGCTGCCGACGTGCTGGTCGAGAGTTTCCGGCCCGGGGTCAGCGACCGGCTCGGCATCGGCTACCCGGCGTTGCGGGCGATCAACCCAAAGCTGGTCTATTGCGCGATTACCGGTTACGGCCAGAGCGGGCCGCTGGCGATGGCCGCAGGGCACGATCTCAACTACATCGGTCTGGCTGGGGTTCTCGATCAGATCGGCGTTGACGGCGGGCCGCCGGCGATTCCGAATCTGCAGATTGGCGACTTGCTGGGCGGCGCGATGAGCGCCGTGATGGGAATTCTCGCGGCCTTGTTCGATGCCCAGCGCAGTGGCCAGGGGCGCCTGGTCGACGTGGCCATGAGTGACGCGGTTTTGGCACACAACCTCTTTCCGCTGTTCGCCATGCACAGCGCTGCCGGCGTGTCCGCGCGCGGCTGCGATCTGCTCAGCGGCGGTGACGCGGGCTATGGCGTATATGCCACGGCGGATAGTCGGTACATGGCCGTCGCACCGCTCGAGAAGAAGTTCTGGGACGTCTTTTGTGCGGCATTGGAACGTCCCGACTGGAAGCACCTGCACGGTGCGCGCGGCGCAGCCGCAGTCGCTTTGCGTGGGGAAATCGAGACCCTCTTCGGCAGTCGCACACAGGCCGACTGGAGCAAGTTCTTTGCCGACCTGGATTGCTGCGTGACGCCGGTACTCGGTGTGGCGGAGGCTCTCGAGCATCCGCAGTTCCGCGCGCGCGCGATGGCGGTGGATGCTGACGGGGTCACCCAATACGCGCCGCCGGTTAAGCTTTCGGGCTGGGCTTTTTCCGTCGAGCGCGCTGCGCCCGCTCCTGGCGAGCACGGCGAGGAGATTCTGCGCGAAGCGGGATTTTCCGGGGACGAAATCAGCGCTCTGCGCGCGGCGTCGATCCTCTGACGCCGCGCTCCTTTTCAGGGCTTCTTCTTCGCCTCGTCTTCGCCTTGGCCGGCTTGTTGCGCCGCGGCCGCAGCCTGCTTCATCTGTTCCTGCATCTGCTGCATCATGGTCCAGGGCCACATCGTTGCCTGCTTGAGGGCATCCGCGCCGCCTGCCGCGCCGAGCAAGCCCGCCTGGGCTCCGTCGTCGCTGCTGCCGCCAGCGGCACCGGGCGTGAAGTTGCTGCCCATCTGGCCCATCGCGCGCACGGCGTTGAGCGTTACACATTGCATCTCAAGGCCCTGGATGGTCATCTGCAGCATCGACAGGTTCATTTTCAACCAGCTCTCGACGGCTTTGAGATCCCTGACCTTCTTCTCTATTTCCTCGACGTCCAGCGTCGGGGTCACCATGCCCGGCAACGAAAAGCCCATATTGCCAAACATTTTTTTGGCGAAGCTCATCGGATCGGTTAGAGAATCATTACTGGACATTTTGCGGCTCCGGTGGTGGTGGAATCGGTCATGTTAGCAAAGATTCAGCGTCTTCGGGGGCGGGCGCAGATTATTGCGAATCTCACGCCGCCAGCGGCCGTGCTGGCAGAGCACGGCATGCTTCAGGCGCTTTCACCGGCGCTCAAAGGCGGTAGCAGAACAGCTGCGTCTGGCGCGCGTCCTCGACTTCGATGACCCGCTCGGGGGCGACATCGGGCACCGGAAAGCTGTTGCTGATGAACAGCGTTCCCGGGCGCATCTCGCACTGCGCTTTCTCCCACAGTGCGGCCATCGGGACCGGCGACAGAAAGGCATAGACGACATCGTAGGCGCTCAGCCTGGTCTCCCAGATGTCGCCCCAACGCCAGTCGCAGTTGGGCAGGCCGGCCATGCGCAGGCGTCCGCAGGCCCAGGTCGCCGGCGCATTCTCCACGCCGCTGAAGCGTGCATCGGGTCGCTGCCGGGCGAGCGGCCCGAGCACGCTGCCGACGCCGGCGCCAAGGTCGAGAAAGTGCATCTTGGGCAGGTCCTTGGTCAACTCGGCGATGGCTGCCGCAGTTGCTGCGTTGGACAGGTAGAGCGGTACCTGGCCGGTGACTGCGCCGCGGTAAACGAGTAGCAGCACCATGAACAGCAGCAGGTACCAGCCCGGGTCAATGCCGATCGTCGAAGCGAACCACGCCATGGGGGCGAAGAGCGCGTGCATCAGACGCCACCACCAAGGCTGACGCGTGAGGCTGGCGAAGAGCAGGGCGACGGCAGCGATGGCCAGCGCGGTTTCTGGCCACGGCAGTTGTTCGTTGCGCAGGCCGTAGTACGGCCAGGCCAGTGACAGCACGGCAAGTGCAGCGGCGAGCTGCAGGGCCAGTTGTCGACGCTGCGACCCGAGCGCGGGCGGCGCCGCGTCAGCGGATTCGGGTGGCAGTAAAGACAAGGTTTGGCTCCATAGGCTTGTGTGCTGCGTTGGCAGTGGAGGCTTGGGTGGCTCGTGCCGAGCCGCTGCTTGGCCGCGCCTTCGGCTGCTCGCTCAGCTGCTTGCGCCGGGTGGGAGAATCTTGCCTGGATTGAGCAGATTCGTCGGGTCCAGGGCGGCCTTTATGGCGCGCATCACGGCGACTGCCTCCACGCCGTGTTCGCGAACCATGAATCGGGTCTTGCCGATACCGATACCGTGCTCGCCGGTGCAGGTACCGGACATCGCCAGCGCTCGCTCGACGAGGCGCTCGTTGATCCATTCGGCTTCGTGCATGTCGCTCGCACTGGCCGGGTCCACCAGCACCACCAGGTGAAAGTTGCCGTCGCCAACATGGCCGAAAAGGGCGATCGGGATAGACACCCGGGCGATGTCGTCCTTGGTCGCCTGGATGCATTCGGCGAGGCGAGAGATCGGCACGCAGACGTCGGTCGGGAAGGCGCGGCAGCCCGGCTTGAGCTGCAGGCAAGCGAAATAGGCGTCATGACGGGCTTGCCACAGGCGCGACCGGTCCTCGTTGCGCGTCGCCCAGGCGAACTCCTGGCCGCCGAAACTGCTGGCAATGCCCTGCACGATCTGCGCTTGCTCGCTGACTGCCGCCGGGCTGCCGTGGAACTCGAAGAACAAGGTGGGTAGTTCGCGCAGCGTGGTATGACTGTGGCGGTTGACGGCGGAAATGGTCAGCGCATCGAGCAATTCGATGCGCGCGACGGGCACGCCGAGCTGGATGCTCTGGATCACCGTGTCCACCGCGGCGGCGATGTCGGGAAAGGCGCAGACCGCTGCCGACATGGCTTCGGGAATCGGATGCAGCCGGACGGTCAGTTCGGTGATGATTCCGAGTGTCCCCTCCGAGCCGATCAGTAGACGCGTCAGGTCGTAACCGGCCGACGATTTACGCGCCCGGCCGCCGGTCTTGATGATTCGGCCGTCGGCCAGGACCACCGTCATGGCGAGCACGTTGTCACGCATGGTGCCATAGCGCACGGCGTTGGTTCCCGAGGCGCGCGTCGCCGCCATGCCGCCAAGCGATGCATCGGCGCCGGGGTCGATCGGAAAGAAGAGCCCGCTGCCTTTCAGGGCTGCGTTCAGCTGCAGCCGCGTGACGCCGGCGGCAACCGTGGCGTCGAGATCGTCGCCATGGATGGCCAGGATGCGGTTCATGCGGGAAAGATCGATGCTGATGCCGCCGTGAATTGCCAGCACCTGCCCTTCGACCGAACTGCCAGCGCCGTAGGGGATTATCGGCACCCGGTACTGACCGCAGAGCCTGACCACTTCGGCCACTTCGTCCGTGCTCCCGGCAAAAAAAACGGCGTCGGGCGGCGCCGGTTCGTGAGCCGACTCATCCCGCCCGTGCTGCACGCGAATCGACTCGCCTTGCGCGAAGCGCGAGCCAAAGCGGCATTTCATGATCGCCACGAGATCGTCGGCATTTCATGATCGCCACGAGATCGTCTGCGAGCGGCGGGTGGCTGGGGAGAGGAATGTTCATCGCGCCTGGAGGATCCCTTCTTTGTGCTGTGGACGGCGAGCAACGATTCTACGCCCTTGGTCGGGCGAAAGCGTTGAAAGAGCTGTGCGCAGGCCTGATTTCTAGTCTATAATCTCGCGCTGCTCGAAAAACAATTTGACAGCAATTTTTCCAGGTGTCAGAATCCTGGGTTCTGAGCTGGAGGGATACCCAAGTGGCCAACGGGATCAGACTGTAAATCTGA
>JEMX01000046.1:0-265 GCA_000585055.1 Candidatus Accumulibacter appositus | reverse complement strand
TGGTAGAGCTGAAGCCTTCCAAGCTTATGACGAGGGTTCGATTCCCTTCACCCGCTCCACGCGCTCCACGTGAGCATGATGTGACCGCAGAACGGCTTCAGGCATCGCGCACACCGCCCATGTAGCTCAGCGGTAGAGCACTCCCTTGGTAAGGGAGAGGTCGACAGTTCAATTCTGTCCATGGGCACCACTGTTTGGTGCCGTAGATTCACTAATTTTTAACGTCTTGAGGTACCGGTAATGGCCAAGGGAAAATTTGAACGTA
>JEMX01000045.1:41114-83951 GCA_000585055.1 Candidatus Accumulibacter appositus | reverse complement strand
CGAAGAGGTATGATTATATCATATACGAGCCACGGCAGGCGGAAAGTCCGACAGGCTGCTAGTCGGCAGGGGTTTCGTGGCCTGTGTCGGCGAGCTGGTGAGGCCGCCTGAAGCACCGTGAGCCCAGATTTTTTTCTTGGAAACACGGCATGATAAATGACCGCTATCGACTTGTCGCCTTCAGGCTGCTTCAGAGGATCGCTAAAGCCCCCCGCAGAAGCCCGCCGTGGCTGCACGCAAGCTTACTTCCTCGGCGTGCCACCCACATCGCGCACTGCCGACTCGTACTCGGAAGACTGACGCATCAGCCGGGCAGCGACGTCGCGCAGGCGGTCGATATCGTCCGGAGGCAGTACGAAGCTGGTCGGCAAGTTCATGAAGTAGCGTTTCTCCTCGGGGCCGCGGATGGCGCTGAAGCTGCCATCGATCACTTCCAAGCTCAGCTTCGGCATGCCCCCTTCGGCCTCGGCAAAAGTTGCTCCCGCGAGGCGCGCTCGCGCGACGTGCAGCTCACGCTGCCAGCCCATGATGGCGGCACGATCCTTCATCGTTTCAATCGTTTCGAAGGAATAGTGATCGATGGGTACGCTGGTGGACTGCAGCAGTTGAGCGACGATGCCCGGTGGCTCCTCGCTGCGATCCCAGTCGCTGCTCGGCGAGGATAGCGAGTTGACCACCAACAGAATGATCCGCCGAATGCGGCCGAATCCCAACTCACCGCGAAAGGCCGCACTGGCAGCCTGTTCCTCGAGGAATTCGAGCACGCCGCGCACGCCGATGTTGTCGGAAACGCCACCATCGACGAGATGGATGAAGGGGCGATCCTTGCTGTTCTGAAGACTCTCCATTTCGCGATAGCGCTGTACCGCGCGCGCCGAAGGGCGAGCCCGGCTGTCCGGATTGGCAACATCGTCCGCCCACGCCGGATACTGGTAAGCACAGCTGCCGCCGTAGTTGTTCAAGGTCACCGGCGAGAGCACCACCGGAACTGCCGACGAGGTGGCTGCCGCGTGCGACAAGCGCACCTTGCTCAGATCCGAGCACAAGAGATCGAAATCATTCTGAAAGAAAGCCGAACGCGCGCCACTGGAGAGGTCCGTCCCGGTGGCCAGCGCCACCGGCCCAGGTTTCTCCCACAGATCGCTGAAAGTCGCGCCCTCGAAGAGAATTTCGTCGTAGTACTCGGCCGCCAACTCCGAGCGCCCGGCGCTGCCGCCGACGAATTTCCACCATTTGAAAGGGTTGAAGCCGCGGGCGATCAGCGCGCCTTGCACGTCGCGCTTGAGGAAGCGTTCTTCGTACTCGGCGAATAGCCGGTCGCCATAGAGGGCGTACGAGAGCGCCGTGAAACTACCACCCGAAACCCCAGTGATGACTTCGACTTCGTCGATCAGCCGACGGCGCTGCCCGTCGACGACGATCTCGGTACGGCGCAGTTCCTCGAGCACACCCTAGGAGAACGCCGCCGCACGCGTCCCGCCACCGGAGAAAGACAGCACGAACAGCGTCGATAACTGCTTGTTTTGACGCTTCGGTATCAGCAACTGGGGGCGATAACCGGTCTGCGGATCGACCTGGGTGAGATCGCCTCGTTGATCGGCCGACTGGCACAGCCCGCGAGCAGCGCTGCGGCGAGAAGGAAAGCGAGAACACAATCAGAACGCATGGCTCACGATTTCGCTTTTTTGGCCGACCTTGGCAAGCATCGAACTACGCACATAAGAGACAAACGACGTCGGGACCGCCAGCGTCAAGGCAAAGGGGCCGACGGCGGAACTGGTGCCAAACCGGCAGGCCAGGAAGCATCGCCTTGACGCTGGACGCGGTCCTGCATGGCCATCAGTGCCGGCGCCGAACGCACATGCAGGTCGCGCTGCGGAAAGGGAATCTCGATGCCATGCTCGCTGAGCACGGCGTCAATGGCGAAGTTAATTTCGTGGGTGACGCGCAGGCGCTTATCGAAGGAGCCGACGAATGCCCGCAGCTCGAAGTCGAGCGAGCTGTCGCCGAAGCCCATGAAATACACCGACGGCGACGGATCCTGCAGCACGTCGGTGTTGCCCTGCACCGCCTCCAGCAGCACCCGCTGGACGAGCGCGATATCGCTTCCGTAGGCGACGCCAACCTTGAGCAGCAGGCGCGTGGTCTGGTTCGAGAGCGTCCAGTTCACGACGCTGCCGGTGATGAACGCCTTGTTCGGGATGATGATTTCCTTGCCGTCAAAATCGAGTACCGCGGTGGCGCGTGCGCGAATGCGCGCGACGGTGCCGGTCACATCGCCAACCGTCACGATATCGCCGATACGTATTGGACGCTCGGCGAGCACGATCAGTCCCGACACAAAATTGGCGACAATCTCCTGCAGGCCAAAGCCGAGACCAACGCCCATGGCGGCGATCAGCCAGTGCACGTCGCCCCAGGCGATGCCGAGGATGCTGCAGGCGCTGATGATACCGACGGCGGCCAGCACATAGCGGGTGATGACCTTGATCGCGTAGGTCGCGTCGGCCTGGATGTCGAAACGCTGCAGCAGCACGATGTCGAGCAAGGCGCCGACATTGCGCACTGCAACCGCGGTGACCACGCCGACGACGACGGCCAGGAACAGATTGCCGACGGTCAACGGCAAGGTCGTGCTCTGCCCATCGACCGTGGCATGGTAGGTCCACAGCGTATAGTCGAAGATCACCGAAAGCGCCGGCAGACCGCCCTTCCACACCCACCAGATGCCGCCAAGCAGCAACAGCGTGATGAACAGGTTGAGCAGCGATCGCGTCTGCTCGCTGATCGCCGCGATATCCAGCCGGGTTGGCGGCGGTTCGGCGACCTCGCTCGCTGCCTCGCCGGCCTCCGCCGCCTCCTCCCGCGCCAGACGCATGGCCTCCAGCGCCTGGTGACGGCGCAAGCGTTGGCGCTCGACCTGCACCCACAGCGCAATCACGCCATAGAGTGCCACGGCGCCAAGGACCAGGAACAGGGACATCAAGGTGTGAGCAAAAAAGTAGCCGGCAGCGACGAAGTAGCCGGCGGCGCTGAGCGCTGCGATCGCCAGCGGCAGAGCCACTGCGGCACTGCACCACAGAGCGTAGAGGCGAACCGCCCAACTGCGCGGCGCGCGCGCGTACAAGCGCTGAATCAGGGGACTCTGCCGCCGTAGCATGCGGTACAGGAAAACGGCGAAAACGATCATCGCCACGGTAAAACTCGTTCGCCCAAGACTTTCGCGGTTGGCGTAGGGCGCGTGGTCCAGTCCGTTCAGCGCGACGACCAGCATCAACGGCACGAAGACCATGGAGAACCGCTGCAACGCATGTCCGGTGAAACCAAGGAGCGACTCGTCCCAGCCGAAATGGCCGCCGGCGACACCGCGCCGGTCGAGCAGCCAGGCAAAGGCCGACAGCGCCAGCAGTAGCTTGGCGGTCACCGCCAGGGCAGCGGCCAGCGCCAGCGCGAAGGGCTGCGCGTCCGGAGCCGCCGCCAGCAGCTTCGCTGCCGTCGCCAGCAGCAGCGGTCCGGGCAGCGCCAGCGCGATGGTGATCACCAGCGCGGTAAGCGTGTAGCCGATCCAGTAGCGCCCGAAATTGGTCGCCCCCGGAGCGAGTACGACCAGTTGCGCTTGCAGGCGCTTGCGGGCGAGAAACAGCGCCCCCGCCAGCAACATGGCCAGCGCCGGCCAGAACGGCCGCCACGCCAGCTCCTCAGCAACGGCACCAGCGGCGGCACGCCAGTTGGTGGCCGAAGTCATCCACACCCAGGAGGTGGCAAGTTCGCCGATGGTCTGCATGCTTGGGCGCGCGGGCACCCAAAAGGACAGCCGGGTCAATTCCGCGCGCGCCGCCTGCGTTCGTCGCGCCAGTTCGAGAGCGGCGGCATCACTCGCCTGCAGCGCTTTCAGCAACTGGCCCTGCAGCTCGTCAAGACTGGTCAGCAAGACTTGCTGCTCGGCGAGTAGCGGTCTCGCCGCCGCCTCGAACCGGGGCCACAAGTCGTCCGCCAGCGGCGGCTCTGCCGTCCCGAAGCGCAACACCACCGCCGTTTCGATGTCCCCCAGTGCCTCGAGCGCGTGTTCGGTGCGCAGGTTGGCATCACTCGCCGCCTCCAGCTGGTCTTCACGCTGGTCGCGCCCGGCTTCGAAACCCTCGGCGCCAGGCAGTCCGCTCAACTGCTCAATGACCGTCTGCGCAAACACCTGGCCCAAGGCGGGCATCTGCGCGTGCCGCTCGATTCGCTGCAAGCGTTGATCGAGTTCCTTGCTACTGTTGCGCAGCCGCACGAGATCGCTGCGCGCCGAATCGAGCGCCGTCGTTGTGTCAGCGATCTGAGCGGCCAGGCGGGCGTTCTCCGTACGGATACTCCTGACCACGTCGGCCTGTGGGCCGAGCTCGGCGTGCGCCGGCAGGACCAGCAGCAGTGCCACGAAAACCCCGACAAGCGCTGCAACGACCCGGCGGCTGATCCTCGCCCTGCCGCAGCACCCGGCGCAGCTACCCAGCACCACCAGCCTCTGGGTCACGGTGCGCTGATCGCTACCGCAATATCACTGCTAATGCGCGCCAGAGCACGGCTATGCGCAGCAACCAGCGCCTCGAAACTACCGCCAGCGGTCGGCTCGCGGATCAGCGATCGCCCGCTTTTCGAGCTGTCCGCAGCGACGCGACGAACGGTCCACAAGGCCTCGATCAGCACCGCATCGCCAAGTGTCGACTCGAATCTCTGGATATCGATGCGCACCTGGTAGTCGGCCGTGACTTGGCTGCTCTGCGAATATGGCCAGACGCGCTCCGTAGCCAGTTCCTGCCCCAGATTGGCGGCCATCACCCGCGTGATATCTTCGGGAAGCGGCGATGCCCAGCGGTTGAATTCGTCCAGGCGCACCTCGTTTGCCCCCGTATGCACGACGATCTGCGGACGATCGACGACCGTGGGCAGCACCACCGGACCGACCGCGACCGACGGGCCCGATGCGCTCCCGGCCGAAGGCGTTGGGCTGCTCAAGGCGTAAAAGCGCGCTGGCGGCGAAGTGCAGGCGGTGACGATTGCGACCAGCAACACAGGGGCGATGGCGGTCAGATGACGCATCAGATTCTCTCCTCAGTTCTTGCCGCGAAGTAGTGCTTCGGGATGTCGTTCGAGGTAGTCGGTCAGCACGCGCAGTGAGCGCGCAGCGCGTGCCACCTCGCGCATCGCTTCGCGCAAATCCTGCTGGCCCGGCGAATCCGGCGCCAGGAGCCCCTTGTCGGTATTCTTGATCAAGCGGTCTGCGGATGCTGTTGCACGGCTGATCTCCTCAAGCGCTTTCTTGAGGTCCGGGGTGACGTCCGAATCGAAGCGCTTGACGGCCTGGCCGGCATCCTTCAGCGTCTGGTTGAGCGTTGCCAGTACTTTCCTGGTGTCGGCACCGAGCGCCTCGTACGGCAACTTGTCGAGCTTCTCCAGAATACTGCCGATCTTCGCCTCGAAGTTCGGAAGGGTACTCGGGATCGCCGGCACCACCGCCTTGTCCTTGCTCCAGTCGACCTTTGCTTTCGGCGCGTCCGGGTGAAAATCAAAAGATACATAGCGCTGGCCGGTAAGCAGGTTGCCACTCTGAATCTGCGCACGCAGTCCGAAATCCTCGACCATGCGCTCGAAGAACGCCTCGCGCCTGGCACTGACGCGCGCGAGCATTTCGCCGCGAACTTGCTCCGGATCGTGCATTTGCGCAACCAGGCGCTCGGGATAGACGACGAACTCGACGCGGCCGCGGAGACGCTGCGTCTTCGGGTCGACATCAAGCCCGACACTGGTCACCTCTCCGCCTGGCAGACCAAGCAGGGTGACCGGCGCGCCGACAGAGAGCCCGCGCAACGACTCATCGAAATTAAGAACGTAGCGCCTGGCCATCGGCTCGGGCTGCTTCATCGCCGTCACCTGATCGCCATGCAGAATGAACTCGGCGTCGGCGGCAGCCGGTTCCGCTGCCGGCGAAAACGGAGGTGTCTCAAACGCCAGGCCGCCGGCAATCAGCGCCACCATCGACTGCGTTTGCACGTCCAGGCCGTCAGCACTGACCGAGAGGTCAAAACCACTGGCGTTCCAGAAACGCGTTCCGGCATTGACGTAGCTGTCGTACGGCGCGTTCACGAAAATCCTGATCTCGACGGCTTGGCCGTCTTTCGCCAACGCGTAGGCGACCACCTGCCCCGCCGGCAAGCGTCGATAGTAAACCGGTGATCCGATACCCAGCGAGCCCAGGTTGTCGGCCTTGAGCACGAACTGCCGCCCAGGCTGATCGGTGATGATCGGCGGCACTTCCAGCCCGCTGAAGCTGTCCTCGCTGCTGGCCGACTTGCCAGCCTCGAAGCCGATGTAGTTGCCCGACAGAAGCGTTCCCAGGCCGGAAACACCGCTCAGCGTGATGCGCGGCTCAACGACCCAGAATTTCGCGTCTTCGACCATCAGGCCGGCCGCGCTCTTGGCGATCTTGGCGGTCACCTTGACGCTGCTGTAATCGTTCGAAAGCTGCACCGCAGCCACTTGACCGATGCTCACGTCCTTGTATTTGACGACCGTCTTGCCGGCCTCGATGCCTTGCGCATTCTTGAAGACGATGGTCACCGTCGGGCCTTCGCTGAGAACCCGCTGCACTGCTATGCCGACGGCGACCACGGCGGCAAGGATCGGAATCACCCACACCGTGGACACCCGGGTCCGCTTCTTCGGCACGACCGTCGCTTGCGGAAGGTCGTCGCGTTCGCTGCCGTCAGCCATCCTGCTTCTCCATATCAGTTGCCGAATCCCAGAGCAGGCGGGGATCGAAGGTCTCCGCCGCCAGCATGGTCAGCACCACCACCGCCGCGAAGAACAGCACTCCGGCCCCCGGCAGCACCGACATCAAGGGTTGCAATTGCACCAGCGCGACGGTGAAGGTGGCAACGAAGACGTCGAGCATCGACCAGCGGCCGATGAAGACGACGATCCTGAACAGACGCGCCCGCTCATGGTGGCTCCCTGCCATGCCGCGCTGAACGCTGACCAGAAGGTAACCGAGCGCCAGCAACTTGCCAAGCGGCACCATGACGCTGGCGACGAGCACGATCAGCGCCAGCGGCCAGGATCCTGAGGAATACAGGTAAACCACGCCGCCCATGATCGTTTCGGCATCGGAGGTAGCAAAGGTGTTGCTGACCATCACTGGCAGCAGGTTGGCCGGGATGTAGCAAATTGCCGCGGCGATGATCAGCGCCCAGGTACGCTGCAAGGACTGCACGCGGCGAACCTCGAGCGTCGCGCCGCAGCGCGGGCAGTGGCCGGCATGCTCGGCGTTAACCGGCCGGGTGAGCAACTTGCAGGTTTCGCAGGAGACCAGCCCCGCACGCGCCCCGGTGACGACCGCACCGCTCATCGGCCGCGCTCCTCGTAATTCCCGTCGGCAAATGCTGCTGCGAGATCGTCACCATGCTTCCATTCAACCCTTTTCCAGACTTCGCGGGCGTCGAAAGTGACCGAGATCGCCGGCAACAGAAGCGCCAGCAGGCCCATCGCAAACAAGCCAACGCCGGGATCTACGGTTGCCAGTTGGGCGATCTTGATCAGCGCCACGAGAATGCCCAGCAACATCACGTCGTACATCGCCCAGGGCTGCATGTGCAGCCCCCAGCGCAGCAACTCGCCGCTCCAGTGCGGCAGCGGGGGGCGCCTGGCTGCGAGCAGCACGGCCAGCATCATCAGCAGGTAAAGCGCGGGAGCAATCACCGCACAGAAAACGACGATCATGGCCGTGATGCGTTCACCGTCCAGCCACATCTGGCGCGCACCGCCGAGGATCGTCGTGCTCGCGTAGCGCCCGACCGCCGAGAGGTCCATCAGCGGCATGGCGTTGGCGACGACGAAGACGATCAGCGCGGTGAGCGTGAGCACCAGCGGCAGCTCGAGCGGATCACGCGGCCTCGCCGCCAGTACGAAGCCACAACGCGCGCAGCGCGCCCGGCCACCAACGGGAAGTACCGGAATGCGCTGCAGCAGATCGCACTCCTGGCACGCCATCAGCGGCTGCGAAGACCTGGCCGCGTCACTCATCGGTCCCACCCACTGGTATGAGCTTCATCCGGCATCGCGCGCAACGCGGGCACGCCTCACCCTAGAACTTCCAGTTGTAGTAGGCCGCAACAAAGATGGTCCCGATGTTCTTGTACGAGCCGACGAGGTCACCGCGCCCGCCTACCGCCACCGGCAGGGTACTCCGCAAATCGGTGTCGAGCGTTCCGCCGTAGAGGTACTCGCCGGCAATGCCCCAGGAGGCCGTCTTGCTCAACTTCTGCTCGCCACCCACCCCGAAGCGCCAGGCCGAACCCACGGGCAGCAGCGGCGAGACATCGCCCGACTGCATGCTCGAGTCGTAGGCAACGCCAAAATTGAGCAGCCAGGGTTCGCTGATGCGATACTGCGCGCCGGCGGCGAGGTGCCAGGTGTCCTTGAACTCGAGGTCGGTCGTCAGGCTACTATCCGTCGACGCGTTATCGACGCCGATCTGGACCTGACCGAACTTGGACCACTGCTGCCAGCCGACGCTACCGAGCACGGCCCAGCGGTCGTTCACCTGCGTAAAGAGACTGCCCATGACCTGCTGCGGCACCTTGATACCGACCTTGATATCCGAATTCAGCGCGCCACGATTACCAAGAACCGTCGCCAGCCCGGGAGCGAGATTGGAGAACTTCGCCGCGGCCTTGAAATCGAGATCGATCTGCGAATTCCAGGTCAGCCCAAGGCGAGTACCCGGGTCGATTTCGTAGAGCATGCCGAGGTTGAGGCCCCAGCCCCAGGTATTGTCCTCGAGCTTGAGCCGCCCGTCGCCGAAGGCCGGGGCAGGATTGTTGATCGCCACCTGGTTGGTATAGATTCCGTACATGGCGTTTACGCTCGCCCCCAGCGAGAGTTTGTCATTCACCTTGTAGGCAATCGACGGCAGGAAGGAGATGCCAAGCAGGCTGGTGTTCTGAACGTAATAACGTCCCACCCAGTCGTTGTCGTATTTCAAGGGCATGCCGAAGTTACCGGTCAGCGCGAAGCCGAGCTTGAGATCGGGCGACACGCTGTAGCTCAGGAAGCCGCCACCGCCGACGAACCAGCCGTCCGATCCCAGCAAGTAGCCGGCCTCGTCGCCGCCCAGCCCCGGTGAGGTGCCGGTGCCCGCCGAAAAACGCGTGTTGCTCCACAACGCCTGCCCGGCCGCCAGGAATTGCGTCCCCTCCAGTCGCGTCATCCCGGCCGGGTTGCTGAGTACGGTCGACGCGTCCTGCGCGCGCGCGCCGTAGCCCGCCGAAGCCAGACCGACGTCGGCAGTGCCGACCTCATAAAGCGTCAGTCCACCCGCTGCCACCGGCCCGCCAGCCACTACGCCGGCGCACAAGGCCAGCTTCGCCACCGTGCGGCAACCTTTACCCATCGCCACTTGCCAAGTCATCATGTAACCATCCCCAATTGGATTGCTGTCAATGTTAGTACCGCGCGACCGTCGACGGTGGCGGCAAAGAGCTGCCGCCGCGTAGCACAAGCCCCTTACGCAGCGGAGCGGGGCTCCGCTTGCAGCCGCGCTTGCACCTTCCACAGGCAAGAAGACTACCGCCAGCCGACACCGCGACGACCGACACCGACACCGTGGAAGCCAACGCCAACCCCTCCACCCGGACCTATCCAGTCAATGAACACGGAGGTCACGCCGCCGGCTCGGCATCTTGCCTTCGACAAGCTTGTAACTGTACACCAGGTCCTTGCCTTCGAGGACCGGCTTGCTGATCTCTATGACGGTCAGCGTGTTGCCATCTTTCCCCGGCTCCTAGACCGACAAGGTGGCTTTGGGAGGATCGGCGCTGAAGTTGTTCGCGCCAGCGGCCGCCGACAGGCCTAAACCGGAGGAGCTTGGGTACCTTACTGCGTCAGCTGAACGAGGATCTTCTTCTTCGCCGTCTCGTAGTCGCTGGCGCTGATCAGGCCCTGATCGTAAAGGGACTGCAGTTCCTTGAGCCGCTGTTCCGGCGTCTTGGTCTGGCTGGCACGCGCTTCTGCCTGATCGGCAGCCGCAGCCGCCTGTTGGGCCGCCGCGGCTGAAGCGTTGGCAGCTGAAGCCGCTGCTGCCGCCTGCTGCGAGGCGGCAGCACTTTCGCCAGCTACGGCAGCCGTGGTTGCAGCGCCTAGAATCACCGTACGCCTCGCCGCTCGACGCCAAACGCCAAAAATTGCCCAGGCGGGTTGCGTGCACAGCAGCAGCGCCAGCCCCCCCAGCAGCTTCCGTCGCGAAGAACTCCTGCCCGTTTCGCTTGGCTTCATCTTCCTTCTCCTTTTCCAGTCAGCTCGCCTACTTGCTTCGCGTGTAGCGCAGTTCCATCATCTTGAACATCTTGCTGCCGAGGCCCTTGCCCCACAGCTCGGTAAGGTGACCGCCATCGTCGCCGAGATGCATGCGCAGCTCGACCGGCGACGGCTTGCCGCTCAGCGGGTCGGGAAGCGAGCCCTTCATCGTTGCCGATTTCCCGGAAGCGTCGAAGCCGCCCTGGTACCAGGTCATGCCGGTACTGCCGTTGTCCATCCAGGTCGCTTGATACAACTTGCTGACGTTATCGAACGCAACGTAACCGATGCCACTGAAGGGCTGACCCTGTGTGTCGCCCGAGAGCATCATCTGCACGTAGCGGTCGCCGAGCACCCAGGTGCTGACGCTGGTCGCCGACGATTCGATCGGCGGCTTCGACGGATCAACCCAGGTGCGGATGGCAACGTCGAAAGTGCCGATCATGGCCTGCAGCCGCTTCTGGCCCTCACCCGGGGTCATCGCCTTCGCAAGCGCTTTGGCCACGGCCGATTCCTGGGCCGAATCACTGACCGCCGCCTTGCTGACACCCTCGGCACTAACCGGGTTCGTCAGACAGAGGGTCGCCGCCAGCAATCCTGCCAAGCGATAAGACTTTTTCATTCTCAAGACTCCTTTTCAATCAATAATCCGCACCCGGAAAACCCCCGATGCCGATTGGCCGCCCACTTCCTCCCGGCGCCACGCTGGGTGCCGGCGGTTCGTTCACGAGCTTGTGTCGATTTCATCTTCGTATCCATCGTAGTCATCCACCTCGCACACGCCGATGATCGGGCGGATCGGCCCGCAGCCAGCCTCGCTGCTCGGGACAGAACCGCCCGTCCGGGATATCTTCTACCATCTTGAACTCGCTCGCTACCTGGCCGACGTCAGCCCTGGCTTCGGCATCGCCTGCAACACGTAGAAGCCCTTGCCCGCAGCGCTTGGGAAGTACACCCGCCCGCCATAGCCCGGCGGGGTCAGCGAGTTACCGGTCAGCGGCTCGAAGTAGTCCGACTCGGCCAGCAGCTTGCCGGTGGCGGCGTCGCGCCAGGTCAGCTGCTCAGTGTAGTTCTGCGTGAAGAAGGCAGCCTTCACCGGCTCCTTCGGCACGTTCCGTTTCATCTGCGTGAGCATCAGCAAGCGCGTGTCCTTCGGCCCGAACAGCGGCTGGAAGGTGGTGGTCATGTTGTCGAGCACGAAGACCACCTTCATCTCGCCACTGGCCGGGTCAAGCTTGATGCCCGCCACCTTGCCGATGCCCATGTCGGCGGAATAGAGCATGTGATTCTCGGGGTCGGCACCGTTCTTCGGCATGGCGAAGCTCCACTCGCCCTTTTTCAGCTCGCCGAAGGGAAAGACGATCTGTGTCTTCCTGGGGTCCTTCTGGTGGGCGACCACGACGCTGGAAGCGACGCTTTCGCTGCCGATGCCATTTAGCTGCACCGCGATCCAGTCGCCGATCACCGTCGGTGCGGTCGCTGCGCTCTGCCCTTTCTGCATCGGGCGGATCAACCACGATTCATCCAGCGAGAGTTTCTTCGTCGCCGGGTCCCAGAAGGCACGCTGCACCATCGTGTCCATCGGCACGTAAATGGCGATGCGCCCTTCGAACATGGTGACGATGTGCGGCGAGGTGGCCGGCTCGGGCATCTGAATGTCGTGCAGCACTTCCAGGGTGTCCGGGTCCACTGCCACCAGCTGTGAGGGCGGCTGTTTCATGCCCTCGGCTGTGCACTTGATGATGGCGATGGTGCCCTGCAGCTTGCAACCCCTGGGCCGTGTCTGGTCCTTCAGGATCAGGGTGCGGTCGGGCGCGATCGTCAGGTGCTTGTAGTTCACGTCGGCGGTCGGTGCCGCGCCACTGGGTAAGCTGTTGTGCTTCAGGACCTGGCCGCTGTCGGCGTCGATCAGCACGATCTGGTTCGACCAGGCGAAGGCGATCTTGCCGTTGTCGAGGATGTTCAGGTTGGCGTTACCGATCCAGCGCCCCGAGGCATTGAGGTTGTCAAGATAGGTGCGCCAGATCTGCTTGCCGGTGGCGGCGTCTGCCTTGGCGACATAGGGCCCGGCCATGTTCGGGTCCTCGAAGGTCGGGTACTCGCCGCCGACGAGGTACAGCTCGCCGGGCTTTCGGTTGTTGATGTACGAGATGCCGGGGTAATCGTCGGCACTGCGCCAGACATACACCGTGTTCGGGCCGTCGCGAGAGCCGAGGAAGCTGGCGCAGGGGAAAAGGCCGCTGCGCTCGCTGTCGGAAATCTCGGCCCCGTTCAGCGACGGGTAGTAGCCCGGTGTCGGAATATTCTGCTGGCAGTCGAGTTCTTGCGCGTATAGGCCGACGTCGCCGGGCAGCGGGCCGTTGGCCGCGACCTGGCCCGGCCTCAGACCGATTTGCGCGACACGCGCCTCGATTTTCGGCTCGATCACCGACCAGCCCAACCTATAGCCGGCGTAGCCCAGGGCAAGGACAAGAACCAGGGCAAACCATTTCAACACAGGTGATCGGGTCATGAGATTTCTCCGCTGTGAGGCGTGAACGGCCGGGCCCGAGTGGCCCCGGCAGGAGTTACTTCTTCAAGCCGCCGGCCTCGAAGGCAGCCTTGGTGGTGTACTCGCCACGCGGGTAATACGGCCCCATCACTTCTTCTTCCATGCCCGGCTTGGCGATGTGGTTTGGACTTTGCTTCCAGTCGGGGTTGTTGGCCATGATGCGCAGCATCAGCATGCCAAAGTCGGCGCGGTTCTTCGGCCCCGGAACGCCCTCGCCGCGCGGGCTCCACTCGATCCAGGCAACGCCGTTTTCCGCAGTGGCATTCGCCGGACGGTCCTCCTTGCGGCTGTAGACGATGGTGTAGTTGCCGTCCTTGTCGAGCGGAATCTGCATGTCAGTCAGCCCGTCGACGATCTGCCCCGAGGGCATGGCCTCGCAACTGACCAGCGAGAAGTACTGCGTCTGCGCAGCAGGCATCACTTCCAATCCGCGTCCGCCACTCCCGGCATAGGTGTTCGGGAAGCTGGGCATCTTGCCGCGCATCACGTACACCGGGCCGAACTTGCGCGACAGCTGGATGAACATGTACTCGGTCTCGGGGTCGCCGCCGCCGTCGATTGCGCTCTGGTAGGGAATCTTCGCGCGCTCGACGGGCGGCAGGAAGGAACCAAGGATCGAGTAGCGGATGTTCCAGTACTTCTCCCACTTCGGCACTGGCCGCGCCGGCGCCGTCGCCGGATCCAGGGTCGGGTCGTTGCCCTTTGCGGTCACGATGTGCTCCCACTGCTCGGGCGTCAGCGGCTGCTTGGTCGCGCCGTCGATCGGCCTGCCAAAGCGCTCGGCAACCTCGTCCTGCGACAGCTTGCTGCCGTCGGCAAGCATGCCGCTGTAGGTGGGCAGGCCACGCACGCCCGCAGGCTTGTCCGCCGGCGCCCAGCCGGCACCGTCGCTGCCCTGATCGGGCAGGTAGATGCGGTTCACAAACTGGTGCTGGCTACCCTCAGTGCCGACATACAGCGTGTTCTTCGGCCGCGGCTGACCGGCCGGCGGCGGGTCTTTCGCCACCACATGCATGGTGAAGCTGCGTTTGTCGGACAGCCGCTCGGCACCAACGCGGAAAGGATTGATCGAACCGGCGTCGGGTTCGATGTCGGGCCCGACCAGCGCCTCGCCGGTGGACACGAAGGTGCCGTGCTCTTCCTTGTACAGCGCGAACTGGAAGTAGCGCGCGCGCGGATACTGGTAGTTGAAACTCACCGTGCTGCCGGCCGGCATGGCGAAACGGCCGATGAAGTAGGTCGATTGCCAGTCGGGCCACAGGTTCGGATTCTGGATCAAGCGCGGATATTCCAGATGGTTCCAGTAGCCCCAGCCGCGTGGCCCCTGGAACAGCGGGTCGTGACCATAGCGCTGATCGGTACGGATGAAGTTCTCCAGCGACTTGTCGCCGAAGCGGCGCACATCCAAGGCGTTCAGGTTGCCCACCGGCACCACCGCCGGCGGTTGCCAAGCACCCTTGCCGAGCGGATAGACGGAGGGGGCCTCGGTCTTCGGCCAGTACATCCGCATCACGATGAACATCGGCCCGTTCGGCGCCGGCAGCCAATTCGCTTCCTTGTCCTTGCCCGGAGAATCCTTCTGGATGTAGACGGTAAGCGAGCCGTCGGCGTTTTTCTTCAGCCCCGGCAGCATCGGCGAGTTGATCAGGTAGCGCTTGATCGGGTTGTCGATCAGCAGCTGCGTGCGCCCGTCGTACATGGTGATCGACCAAAAGGCGTTGACCGGCGGCAGCTGCCCCGCTGCGAAGCTCATCTGGTAGCTATGCTTGGCTCCGTCGAGCACGATGCCGTTGATGTCGTTGCGGGTGAACGGATAGACCGCCTCGGCCTCGCTGTTGCCGTAGATGCCCAGCTTGGCAGCCGCGGCGCGCAACGCCCAGTTGCCGTTGTAGAAGGCACGGTCACCCGCCGCCGCGCCGATGTTCCAGCCGTTGACCACGGTGCCCACGCTTTCGGCGGTGTGGCCGATCTTGGCCAGCGCGGCCTTCATCGCCTCGCCCATCGCCGCCTTGACGGCCGGTGTCATATGCTCGCCGCCGGGCTTCAGGCCGGCGCCGATGCCGACCTTGGCGAAGCGTTCGCGCAGCGGCTTTTCGATCTCTGCCGTACCGATGGCCGGTGCGAACTGCAGCAGGAAGTTCAGGTAGGTCGTGAAGTCGGTGCTGAAGGCCTCAGGCTTGAAGGCTGGCCACTTGACCTCCGGCGCGGCCAGAGGCTTGGCGCCACCGGTGAAGGCCGACAGCGTCTTGACGCTGTAGCCGGCCTGGACCTTCTGGACATTTGGCATGTCCGCCGGGTCGAACAGCTGCGTGCGGTAGACCGCCAGACTGAACTGTGTTTCGCTGCGGAAGGTCTTGGCTATAGACGCTGGCGCTGTGCCGTTCCAGTCGGGCCCGGCGACCAGGTAGCAGCCGGCATCGCTGCCGGTACTGCGGCTGCCGATGTAGCCATAGTTGTCGGTGTACAGATCGGTCAGCTGCACGTCGTAGTAGCGCGCCGGGTCGATTTTCGGCATGCACAGCACCATCGGCTCGGCGCGCAGGTCGAGCATTACCTTCGAATACGGGGTGTCGCTGTTCGGCGTGCTGATCGCCGTGTCCCTGGGTGTGAACACCCGCGCTTCGTTGTGCAGCTGGTTGATCGGCGCCTTGAACTGCCCTGACTGGGGGTCGATGAAGAAGTCGTGCATGACCTTGTAGCCAACAACCATCGGCAGCCCGTACAGGTAGGCCTCCTCGACAACGGCCCTGAGCTCGGCGAGATCACCCTCCCCCTGCGCCGCCAAGCTTGCGCTTGCCATGGAAGTTGCCATGGCGATCGCCGTCGCCAGTCTGAACACGAGTTTGCGCATGAGCTGCTCCCTGTTATGCGTACGACGGATCTGAAGACCGCCGCCGCTAGCGGCAACGATCGCCGTGCCCGCAAGAACCGCGATTGTTGACTGTTGCGTACCGCGTTGCTTGATAATTCGCGACATTTTCATTTCCCGATGGCACGCGAAGGCTCACCATGACCAGGGATGCACGCTTGCGGCCCTTGAAGAAGGCCTATGGCGAAGTACCAGAGGGCTTCGGCCGGGTTGGCCCCTTGACGAACATCGCGCAGGAAATCGAGCGCTTTGACGTCAACGCCGACGCGCTGTTCGCCAGCGTCGGCGTCAGCAGGGAGCTGTTCACCGACCCCAACCACCTGATTTCGCCGCAAACCTATGGCCAATTGCTGCAGCGCTGCGCTGCCCTTAGCGCTTGCCCGCACTTCGCGTTGCTTCTCGCGCAGAGTCAAGGCGCCTCGTCGCTCGGCACGGTCGGCGAACTGCTGCCCCACTGTGCCGACGTCGGCACGGCCCTGGCGCACCTGCAGAACTATCTGCATCTGCATGATCGCGCGGGGATGGCCACCCGTACCATCGAAGGCGACACCGCCACCTTCGGCTACACCTTGTTTGCCGGGCCAATCGCCGGCGTCGACCAGATCTACGACGGCACGCTGGTCATCGCGCAGAACATCATGCGCCTGCTCTGCGGCCCGCAATGGAAAGCGCGCGCCGTGCTGCTCGCGCGCCGCCGGCCGAAGAACCTGCGTCCCTATCAACAAGCCTTTCAGTGCCCGATTGAATTCGACGCCGAAAGCTCGTCACTGGTCTTCCCCACCAGCGATCTGCGCTTACCGGTCGCCGGTGCCGACCCTGATCGCTTCAAGCTGTTGAAAGAAAAGCTGGAAGACATCCGCAGCCGGCATGACCTCGACCTCGTCGCACAAACCCGTCGTGTGGTGCAGGCGATGGTCGTCCTGCGGCGCTGTTCGCTGACCGGCGTTTCAAGAGAGCTGGCGATGAACCCGCGCCGGCTGAACCGCTTGCTCGAGCGCGCGGGAACTACCTACCGCGAGTTGCTCGACGAAGCCCGCTGCGGTCTCGCGCTGCGCCTAATCTGCCTGACCGATCTGTCGCTCGGACAAATCGCCGTGGTCCTCGACTACTCCAGCGCCAGTGCGTTTACGCATGCATTCAAGCGCTGGAAAAACGTCTCTCCCCTGGCATGGCGCAGCGAGCATGGCCGCTCGCTCGAGGCCACTGAAGATCTGCCCGATTCGCGGTAGACTAAGCCAAGCATCCGTTATCCAGGTGCTGGATCTCCATTCGGAAAGGGACTTCAATGAATTCAGATGCAAGAAAAACAGCAACTTCTGCAGGGCGCAGCGTTCCAGCGCTGGCCCTCTCCATCGCACTTGGCCTCGGAGTCTCGGCAAGTGTGAGCGCGGATGAATTGGACGCCAAGAGATTGGTCAAGGCGATGTCGGAGTTTCTGGCAGCACAACAGGCGCTCTCCTTCAGCTACGACGCCACGCTCGAGGTGGTCACGCCCGACGCCCAGATTCTCGGGCTGGCGAGTTCGGGCAAGGTCGTCGTCAATCGGCCCGACAAGATCCACGCCACGCGCGCCGGCGGCTTCGCCGATGTGGCCATGTCGTTCGACGGAAAAACGCTGACCATCCTGGGCAAGAATCTGAATGCCTATACTCAGGTCGAGATACCGGGCTCGATCGATCATCTGGTTGATGTGATGCGTGACAAGTACGACCGTCCCCTCCCGGCCGCGGACCTGCTGCTGACGAATTCCTACGAAATGCTGATGGAGGGTGTCGAAGACATCAAGGATCTGGGCAGTGGCGTGATCGGTGGTGTTGAGTGTGATTCACTGGCTTTTCGCAGCAAGGACGTCGATTGGCAGATCTGGATCGCGCACGGCGACAAGCCTTATCCCTGCCGCTACACCATCACCTCCAAGAGCGTACCGAATGGCCCGAGTTACAGCATCCAGTTCAGCGATTGGAAGGTCGGGAAAGCGGTGACGGCAGCTAGTTTTGCGTTCAAGAATACAAGCAAGGCTACTCAGGTCAAACTTGAAGATCTTAAAGGTACGGGTGACTTGCCCGAACACTTCACCAAAGGAGCAAGCAAATGAGCAGGCTGAAACCAGTTGCATTTTTCGTGATGGCCACGGCGATCGTTGTTCTCGGATCTGAAGTTGGCGAACAGCTAGCCATTCCGGGGATTCATGGCGTCGTCCCGAGCGCCGAAGCCATCGTCGGCAGACCTCTCACGCCAGTGAGCTACGCCGGCGTCGCACGGCGCACCGTTCGGCGGCATTATTAACGTTCGTGACATGACGAGATGCACTGGATCATGAAAGTCATGACCGTTTCCCTTTTTTAGCGTGGGCATTCCGGCTTACACGCCGGAATCGTTCGCCGGGCAGGGAGCATGCTCCCTGAATCCCCCGCCTCGCAGCGTAAGAAGCCGCGGGAGTATCGCGCCTAGTCTGGCGGCGTGACGGCCAGGAGTGTGGGAGTGCGGAAGTGCAGAGACGCGCGTCACGCACCGCTTGCGGAAGCCGGCGCAAGCCCCTGCAGAGACGACGCCGGTAGGTGCGGAAATCCGACCAGCACCCACTGCGCCTTCAGGCGCCGCCTTTTGGCGCAGGCGACTCGTCCGGCGAAAGCCGGCCGGCGTCCTGGACGATGCCGAAATTCCGCAGCCCGGCGATGAAGGCATTGGCGGCATTACCATCGCCACCTGCACGCACGACATCCAGGAATTCTGACGCCAGTTCAGCGATATCTTCGAGGCTGCGCGCTGCGTCTAGGCTGGCGCTGAAGTAATCCGCGTCCGATCCCATGGCGGCGAGCAGGCTGTTGCGCATGAACTGCCGCGCGGACACGATCGGATCTGCCGATGAGTCGCCGGCCGCCGTCGCGGCGACCTCGATGAAACCGCAAGCGAGCAGGCCGGCAATGCCGGTCGCGGCCTGTGCCGGAGAGGAGAAGCGGCGAACCAGCGCCGCGGCGGTGGACTTCCCGTCAATGGTAATCAACAGCGCCCGCAAGCGGGCCGGCAGCTTGTGCCGACGCCATCTGATCTCGTCGAGTCCCTTGGACGTTTTGGTGTAAACGATGCCCGGATCCATCGCCACTCCTCGGCTTCTTACCGTGGAAGTCGCGCATGCGACTCACGAAACTCCTTCCTCACCTCGGCGCGAGAAGGGCCGGGGGGTGAGACGGGGAATTCAGGGAGCATGCTCCCTGCCCGTCGAACGGTTCCGGCGTGCAAGCCGGAACGCGCACTGCAAGTGGAGACGGGGAATTCAGGGAGCATGCTCCCTGCCCGTCGAACGGTTCCGGCGTGCAAGCCGGAATGCGCACTGCAAGTGGAGACGGGGAATTCAGGGAGCATGCTCCCTGCCCGTCGAACGAGTCCGGCGTGCAAGCCGGAATGCGCACTGCAAGTGGAGACGGGGAATTCAGGGAGCATGCTTCCTGCCCGTCGAACGATTCCGGCGTGCAAGCCGGAATGCGCACTGCAAGTGGAGACGGGGAATTCAGGGAGCATGCCTCCTGCCCGTCGAACGAGTCCGGCGTGCAAGCCGGAATGCGCACTGCAAGTGGAGGCGGCGGTCATGAATTTCATGATCTGGGGTATCCCTTCGTGTCATCACCCTTAGTGACGAATATAACACCATTTTTCCGATAGGGCCGCGATCTCGGCGGCCTCGCCAAGGCGGTCACGGCTTGCCTGCGCCGCGCGCGGCAAGGCCGACCGTCATGCTTTCGACACATACACGACCTACCATCTAGCGCTTGCGCGCCCAGCACGTACCAGCAGCCACCCGGCCGCACCAGAACCGACCAGCGGACGGAGCGCTTGCGCACTGACTGCCGCGACGGGTCTGGAGATAAAGCAAAGGAGGCAGAGGTGGACAAGTTCTTCAGCAGACTACGCATTGGTGAAAAAATCGGCCTCGGCTTCACCCTCGTCGGCCTGCTCTTTATCGGCGTCGTCTGGCACTATCATCAGACCCTGGCTACGGTGCTCGGCGACTACCGGCAACTGCAGGTTTTCGAAGTGAGGAAGTCGCTGGCGCTGGAGATCGAGATCGAGCTGGCAGCCGTACGTGACGCCGAAAAACGCTTCCTCATCGAGCACCAGGAAGCCTTCGCCGAAGAAACCGACAAACGCTTGCAGACATTGCACGACAAAGTGGCGGCACTGGCCGCGGTCGACCAGGACTCGCGGCAGACCGCAGCAGCCCTGCAGGATCTGCTGAGCACCTATGAGGAGCGTTTCCACGCCGTTGCCGACGCCTGGCGAATCATGGGGCTCGACGAAGACTCGGGGCTGCAAGGCGCTTTCCGCGATAAAGTCCATCGCCTGCAGGCGCTTGCGGCCAACTACAACGTCGACCGCCTATACACCCAACTACTGCAGATTCGCCGCAGCGAGAAGGATCTGGCCTTGCGCCAGGACTCAGCCTACCGCGACCTGGTCCGCCGGCTGATCGCCGAGTTTCGCCAGCTGCTGGAGACGTCGGCGCTTCAGGAGGCGGTCCGCCAGGAACTGCTGGCCGAGCTGACGGTATACGCGACGAGCTTCGAGCCCTACGCGGAGAAAGCGCTCAAGGGCGGCAACATCAGCGGCGGCAAGGGCCCTTTCCGTGATGCGGCGCACCGTATCGAAGCCATCCTCAATGCCTATCACGTCGCCGAGCTGGAAGCCAGCGTCCTGCAGCTCAGGCGGCGAGAGAAGGACTTCCTGCTGCGAGGCGATGACTCCTACCCGCCGATGGTCGTCGCCCTTGCCGACGCCATTCGCGCGCAAATTGCCAGCTCCCTGATCGCCGATGCCGATAAGTCACTACTGTTCGGCCTGCTGCACGACTATCAGCAGGACTTCCTGGCCCTCGTCGAGCAAAGCAACAGCATCGGCACGCTGAGCCGCGAGATGAGTGCCGCCGCCGATCTGGTCGCGCCACTGGTCAAGAAGAACGTAGACCAGGCCAATCAGATGATGGCCAGCCGCGTTGCGGAAATCACCGAGTCGTCGGAAGCCCGCAGCCGGCTCAGCCTGATCGTCGTCGCTTGCGCCATCGTTCTCGGCGCACTCCTGGCGGTGGTGATCACCCTGCGTATCGTGCACCGCGTTCGGCTGATGGCCGGGCTGCTCGACGACCTGGCCTACGGCAGCCCGACGCGCCGCGTCCCGACGGTCAGCGGCGGACGCAACGAAATCAACGCCATGGGGGAATCACTGAACTCACTGGTCGACCACCGGGCGACCTTCATGCGCTGGTGGAAGGAATCGATGGCCGAGGTCAATGCGCGGCGCGAGCTGGCCAGCGCCAGCAGCGATGAAGAAAAGGACGAAGCGATGCGCGATCTGCGCGCCGCCGGAATCGCCAAACTGCAGCTGCTCAACGGCATCCGCGCCCGCCTGCTGCAGCATGGCGAGCGCGTTCTCGACATCTCGCAACGCATCCAGGCAGCCCCTGGCAGTGTCAGCGAGCAGGACGCGAAAGCCCTTGAGCACGCGGCGAAGGGAATGGCGACCTTGTTCGAGGTGCTCGCCACCGACGACACGCCCAGCAGTGAAGCGGCAAGCGTCTTCTCAGCCTGAACATCCGGCGCGAGGGCTCAGCAAAGGCTGCTCGACGGACACGCGCGGCAGCAGTTCTCTTCTTGCGGGAAATGGATGATGAGCAGCGGAGCAGAAAGCGCAAGCGCGCGTCATATCGGAACAGCGCGCCCGACTAAGCCCCCGCTCCCAGGTGCGCGTGCAGATCAACCCACTGCCGGTCGAACAAGCCTTCGATGGACTTGAAGTTGGCCTTGTAGGCCATTTTCCGGCTGTCACGGATCCAGTAACCAAGGTACAGATAAGGAAGCCTGTTGGCCGCACACTGGCTGATCTGCCAGACGATGTTGTAGGTGCCGAAACTGGCCGCGGAGATATCCGGATCGTAAAAGGTGTAGACGGACGAAAGACCGTCGTTGAGCACATCCAGGATGCTCACCATGCGCAGGATGCCGTTGTCGGTGAATTCGATCAGACGCGTGTCGACACGGCTCTGCAGCAGGAAATGCGCATACTGGTCATGGCTGTCCTCATCCATGCCACCGCCGGCGTGGCGCGCCGCCTGGTAACGCAGATAGAGCTGATAGTGCTGCTCATTGAAGCGCAGCGGCAACTCGCGCGCCTGCAAGCGCGCGTGCATGCGCACACTACGCCGCTGGCTTCGGTTGGGCTGGAACAGCTCGACCGGAATGCGTACCGGGATGCAGGCCTGACAGTGGTCGCATTTCGGCCGGTAGGTAAACAGTCCGCTACGGCGAAAGCCGCTGCGCACGAGTTCGCCGTAAACCTCGGTGCTGATCAGATGGCTGGGTGCGGCGACCTGCGAACGCGCCCGCTCACCCGCCAGGTAGCTGCAGGTGTAAGGCGCTGTCGAGTAAAACTGGAGCAGTGAGAACGGCAGCTCGGAGTCATTGAGGCGCGCCATGTAGCTAGCTCCAGGCCTGGCTGGCGCCGTCGGCCGGCCATCGACCGGGCTGCCAGGGCACGGCGACCAGCGCGCGCAAACGGTCCATGAAATCAGCACGCGGGATTTCACGCGCGCCGAGAGAGGCCAAATGCGCGGTTTTCATCTGGCAATCGATCATGCCGTATCCCTCACTCTCAAGGAAACGGGCGAGGTGTGCAGCGGCGATCTTCGAGGCATCGGTGGTCAGCGCGAACATCGATTCTCCGTAAAACATGCGCCCGATGGCCATGCCGTACAGGCCTCCCACCAGCTGGCCATCGCTCCAGGTCTCGACCGAGTGCGCGAAACCGAGTTGCGCCAACTGCCAGTAGGCGTGCTGCATCTCACGAGAAATCCAGGTCCCGTCCTGCCCTTCGCGTGGCGCTTCGGCGCAGGCGCGGATGACCGCCGGGAAGTCGCTGTCCAGTTTCACCTGGTAGCGGCCGGCCCGCAGGCGGCGGCGCAGGGAGCGCGAGATGCGGAAGTCGGCAGGATCAAGGACCATGCGCGGATCCGGACTCCACCAGAGGATCGGTTCGCCGCTAGCGTACCAGGGGAAAATGCCGTGCTGGTAGGCGTTGAGCAGCCGTTGCGGTGACAGGTCGCCGCCCGCACAGAGCAGGCCGTTGGGCTCGTGCAGCGCCAGTTCCAGTGGCGGAAAGGGAGCTTTGCCTTCGAGCCAGGGAATCATCGGTGGAACTGGATGCCCTGCGCGATGGGCGCGAAACTGTGGATCGGCGCCTTGAAGGCAACGACGTGATCGACGTCGAGGCGGATGCCGATTTGCTCGCCAATGGCGTGGTCGTGATGCGAGGGAACCAGCGACAGGACTTCGACACCACTGGCCAGCTTCAGGGTATAGAGAATTTCCGCGCCACGAAAAGCCTTGAGCCGGACTTCGGCGAGCATCTTGCTGCGATCGTCGTGAACGATGTCATCGGGACGCAGCAGCACTTCGACGCCGCAACCCTTGCCACAGGTGCCGCAACCTTGGCTGCATTCGAGCGGCAGACGCGATTCAAGAACGCCGAGTTCGACCTGCACCCGGCGCTCATCGATGACGATGCCGGCCATGAACACGCCCTGCCCGACGAAATCGGCGACAAAGCGGTTGACCGGCTGATGGTACAGGCGATACGGACTATCCCATTGCTGAATGATGCCGCCGGCCATGACGCCGACTTCGTCGGCCATGGCAAAGGCTTCGTGCTGATCGTGGGTGACCAGCACGGCGGTGATATTCTGGCGCTTGAGCACATCGCGCACTTCGAGCGACAGGCGCTCGCGCAGACCGACGTCGAGATTGGAGAAAGGCTCGTCGAGGAGCAACAATTGCGGTTGCGGCGCCAGCGCGCGGGCCAGCGCCACACGCTGCTGCTGCCCCCCGGACAGCTCATGCGGGTACTTGCCGCCCTGACCATCGAGGCCGACCGTCGCCAGGAGCTCGCTGACACGCTCCTTGCGCTGCTCGCCGGCCAGCGCAGCAAGACCAAAGCCGACGTTGGCCGCCACCGTCAGATGCGGAAACAGCGCGTAATCCTGAAAGACCATGCCGATCTCGCGCTTCTCGGGCGGCAAGCGCCAGCCGCTGCGGCTGACGGCCCTGCCCTGCACGCGGATTTCGCCGGCGGCGATCGCTTCAAAGCCGGCGATGCAGCGCAGCAGCGTCGTTTTTCCGCAACCCGAGGGGCCGAGCAGGCAGGCGATGGTGCCCGTTTCGACACTGAAGCCGACGCCATCGACGACGGTATGCGAGCCGTAGCGCTGGACGATTCCTTCGAGTTCGAGATGGGCCATCGAAGCCTGCTGAAGTGTGGGTGGTAGTGGGTGGGAAGTAGCTGAGGATTCGGCGAAAGCTGGGTGAGTCTTGGCTGGATCGCGACGGCGGTGGGTCGGTGGATGCTTGGCTGCGTGTGCTCTGCCCGCCGCTTGCCGATGCCTGCCTGGGGGCAAACCTCCGCGCGGCCAGCCGGCAGCGGCAACTTGTCAATTATAATTCTCATTTACGCGCTTGAATCATGATCCGCTCACCGCTCAACCCCCTGCTCGTCGTTTCTGTCACCGTTGCCGCCCTGGTCGGCCTGCCGGTGGCCAGCGTGCTGACCAAGCTCCTCAGCGGCGGTACCGGCGCGACCTGGTCGCATCTGGCGGCCACCGTGCTGCCGGATTACGTCGCCAACACCCTGCTGCTATGCCTGACCGTCGGGGTGGGTGTGGTCGTCGTTGGCGTCGGCACGGCCTGGCTGACGACAATGCATTCATTTCCCGGCCGGCGCCTCTTCGAGTGGGCATTGGTCTTGCCGCTGGCCATGCCGGCCTACGTCCTGGCGTACGTGTATACCGACTTCCTGCAGTTCGTCGGCCCCCTGCAGACCTTCTTGCGCGAGTTCTTCGGCTGGAGCAAGGCCGACTACTGGTTTCCGGAAGTGCGCAGCCTGGGCGGCGCGGCCGGGATGTTCGTCTTCGTTCTTTATCCCTACGTCTATCTGCTCACCCGCACGGCTTTCATCGAGCGTGCCAGCGGCATGCTCGAAGCCTCGCGCACGCTTGGTCTCGGACCCTGGCGCAGTTTCTTTCGCGTCTCGCTGCCGCTGGCCCGGCCCGCCGTCGCCGCCGGAGCCGCGCTGGCGCTGATGGAAACCCTCGCCGACTACGGGACCGTTTCCTATTTCGGCGTGCAGACCTTCACCACCGGCATCTATCGGGCCTGGTTCTCGCTCGGCGATCGGATTGCCGCAGCGCAACTGGCGGCGGCGCTGCTCGGCTTCGTGATGCTGTTGCTGGCAATCGAACGTCTCTCGCGCGGCCGCTCGCGCTTCTACAACACCACCGCACGCAACCGACCACGCACCGGCCAGCAACTGTCGGGCTGGCGCGGCTGGCTGGCCAGCGCGCTGTGCGCGCTACCGCTGCTGATCGGTTTCCTGCTGCCGGCCTACCTGCTGCTGCGTCTGGCCCTGGCCAACGGCGAGGCGCGCTTTGGCGAGCACTTCTTCGTCATGGTGCGCAACAGCTTTGTGCTCGCCGGCCTGACGGCAATCATCGCCGTCTCGCTGGCGGTGCTGCTCGCCTACGGCGCACGCCTGTCGAGAGGACTGCTGGCGCGCGCCCTCAACCGTCTGGTCAGCCTCGGCTACGCCGTCCCCGGTTCGGTGATCGCCGTTGGAGTGCTGATCCCGGTCAGCCGCCTGGACATCTGGCTGGCCGGGCAATGGCAGGACTGGTTCGGCGGCAACCCCGGCCTGCTGCTCACCGGCGGTATCGCGGCGCTGATCTACGCCTACCTGGTACGTTTCCTGGCGATCGCCTTGCAGACGGTGAGCACCAGCCTGGCGAAGATCACCCCGAACATGGATGATGCCGCACGCAGCCTCGGCCTCGGGCAGGGCGCGACGCTGCGCCGGGTGCACCTGCCGATCCTGCGCGGCAGCCTGTTCACCGCAGGCCTGCTGGTTTTCGTCGACGTCATGAAGGAGTTGCCGGCGACGCTGGTGATGCGCCCCTTCGATTTCGATACCCTGGCCACGCAAGCCTATACGCTGGCCTCCGACGAACGACTCGCGGAAGCAGCCGCTGCGTCACTGGCCATCGTCGTCGTCGGACTGCTGCCGCTGATCGCGCTGTCACGCGAGATTTCGCGCCGCCATCGCTGACGACGCTGCGGCAATCGGTGCAATTAACGGTCATGACCTGTCGAGCGAACCCAGATCATTAAAGTCATGACCGCTCCCCTCTTATCTTGAAGTGGGGATTCCGGCTCGCACGCCGGAATCGTTCGCCGGGCGGGGAGCATGCTCCCTGAATTCCCCGCCTCACCCCGCAAGGGGAGAAGGAAGCTTCGCGCGTCGCTTGCGCGACTTTCACATTAACGCAATCAGCGATACCCCACCTGATCGAAGATGATCTGCGCCTTGGCACGATACATGGCCAGCGAGCCGACCGGCAGCGGATCCGCCTTGAACTTGCCGAGCGCGGTCAGCGCCGGATTGTCGATCTTGATCCCGGCCACCACCGGCCACTCGTTGTTGCCGTCGGCGAAATAGCGCTGCGCCTGGTCGCTGGCCAGATACTCGAGGAACTTGAGCGCCGCTTCCTTGTGCGGCGCGTGCTTGAGAACCCCGCCACCGGAAACGTTGATGTGTGCTCCGTAGCTCTTCTGGTCAGGCCAGACGACCCCGATCTTGTCTATCGTCTGCCGGTCTTCCGGCTTATCCGAACGCATCAGGCGCGCCAGATAGTAGGTATTGGCGACGGCCACCGCGCACTCGCCAGCAGCCACTGCCCGAATCTGATCCGTATCCCCGCCTTTGGGCGCGCGCGCAAAATTGGCCACCACCCCCTTCGCCCATTGCTCGGCCTTGGCCTCGCCCTGATGAGCGATGATCGACGCCATGAGTGACAGGTTGTAGGGATGAGAGCCCGAACGCGAGCAGACCTTTCCCTTCAAGCGAGGATTGGCCAGGTCGTCGTAGCTCTGCACCTCCTCGGGCTTGACGACGCCTTTGGCATAGACCATGACGCGTGCACGCGTCGAAAACGAGAACCAGTCGACGGTACGCAGATTGGCCGGAATTCGCGCTTCGAGCGTCGGCGATTTGACTTCGGCGAACAGCCCCAGTTCGTGCGCGGCGGACAGCCGCGCGGCATCGACGGTGAGCAGGACATCCGCCGGGCTGTAGGCGCCCTCGTTGCGGATCCGTTCGAGCAACTCGTCTTCCTTGCCCTCGATACGCTTGATGGTGATTCCGGTCTGCTTACGCTTGATGGTGATTCCGGTCTGCTTGGTGAAACCCTCGTACAAGGCTTCATCAGTCTGATAGTGCCGCGCCGAATAGAGATTCAGCACTTTCTCCTCGGCCTGGCTCAAGCTGCTGCCAAATGCAGCGCTGACCACGGCCAGAGCCATCAAGGAACGCGAAAACAGTAATTTCATGTCATTTCTCCACTAATTTAGATGCGAATCACTATTGTTACCGACGAATAGTAACAAACACGACGAAAACAGTAAATGCGAATCGTTATTGATACCGGTCAAAAAAAACGACGCCTGGCGTCGTTTCGATATGCGGCCGGCAGCTTCGCTGCTCCGAGCAAACGCCGCTTTACTGCCCTTCGCGAGCCAGCAGGCGACGGGCGCCGTTGTAGCGGTTGATCCAGTAGCTCTGACGCATATCCTCGATGCGCACCTCGGCACCAGCGCGCGGCGCGTGCAGGAAGCGGTTGTCACCCAGATAGATGCCGACGTGCGAAAACGCGCGCCGCATGGTATTGAAGAAAACGAGGTCTCCGGCCTTCAGCTCCTGGCGGTCGATCACCGCACCCACCTGGCTCTGCTCTTTGGCAGTGCGCGGCAGCAGCATGCCGATGGCTTCCTTGAAAACGACTTGCACGAGACCGCTGCAATCCAGACCGACATCGGGATTGGTGCCACCCATGCGGTAGTTGATGCCGATCAGTTCGAGACCCTTGAGAATCAGATCCTGAGCGCTGTTGGTATAGCGATCGAAAAACGATGCATCCTCGGCGATCTTGTGGAATTCATTGGCGTGAACCGAGCCGGCACCTGGGAGGAGAACTGGAAAGGCCAGCAGCACGGCAGCGAAAAGAGAGGTGAGGAGGTGTTTTTTGGGCATAGGGCCGGAATTTATGTGAAAAAAGTCACACTGTAAACCCCCTCTGCAGCAGCAGCTACTCCAGAAAACCGTCGAAAGAAGCGCGCTACACGACTCACTTAACAATGGTTTTGTTTAATAATCAGCCTCGTAGGCATGCTGCACTGCACCTGCGAGCCGCGGAACAAACGCGGTATATTGCTTGTCGCGCCAGCATCACTATCGAAACCCCTGCCGCTGGCAGCGGCGACGACGCGACCAGCCCGTCCAGGGGGCTGATCTTTGTGTTTATAATCGCCGGCAGCCTCATTGCTCATCGAGGCGGCAAGGTCGCGCCGCGTTGTGCTCGATTTCTCGTGCTCAACCCCATCCACTCCATCGCACGGAGCATCCATGAGTCCCTTCAAAGCTTTTCTGATCGATGACCAGGAAGGTGTCACCAAGAGCAACTTCGTCAGTCTGAGCGAAGCGCAACTGGATGCCGGCGAAGTAAGCATCAAGGTCGCCTACTCGAGCGTCAACTTCAAGGATGCGCTGGCGGCAACCGGCGCCGGCCGCATCATCCGTCGCTACCCCTGTGTCGGAGGCATCGACCTCGCGGGAACCGTCACCGCCAGCAGCGACCCGCGCTGCAGCGTTGGCGACGCAGTCCTTGCCACCAGTTTCGACATCGGTGTGGCGCATCACGGTGGCTACGCCGAGTACGCCCGCGTACCGGCGCAGTGGGTCGTACCCCTGCCCAAGGGCCTGTCCCTGTACGAAGCGATGGCCCTTGGAACGGCGGGCTTCACCGCGGCCCTGGGAATCGTGCGCATGGAAGAAAACGGCCTGGCCCCGAGCAAGGGTCCGCTGATCGTCACCGGTGCCAGCGGTGGCGTCGGCAGCCTGGCGGTGGACATGCTCGCCCGGCGGGGCTATCAGGTCACAGCCCTGACCGGCAAGGAAAGCGAAGTCGATTACCTCAAGGGCCTCGGCGCAGCCGAGGTGATGTTGCGTTCGGCGCTCGACCTGTCGCGCATCCGGCCCCTCGACAAGACACTCTGGGCGGGTGCCGTCGACAACCTCGGTGGCGAAGTGCTGGCGTGGATCGCCAGCACCATGAAGCAGGGCGGAACCATCGCCAGCATCGGTCTGGCAGCCAGCCCGTCCCTGAACACGACGGTGATGCCCTTCATCCTCCGCGGCGCCTGCCTGCTGGGCATCGATTCCGGCTACATCGGTGAGCCTTACCGCAGCGGAGTCTGGCAGCGTCTGGCCAGCGACCTGCGCCCACAACATCTGCAGAGCATGACGCGCTGCATCGCATTCGACGAACTACCCGACGTTTTCGACGACTTCCTCAAGGGTCGCGCGCATGGCCGTGTGGTGGTCAACGTGGGCGGCAGCTGACGCCCACGCATTGATCGCCAGCGCGCACCTCGATGGACACCTCGCAGCAACGACCGCGCATCCTGGTTGTCGATGAATCGCGCAGCGTCCGCACCCGGCTCATCCAGCTCATCCGTGACCAGTACGACTTTCGCGAGGAAAGCGATGGCCAAGGAGGCTGGCAAGCGCTGGTCATCGATCATTCGATTCAGCTGGTGATCTGCGCCTTGTCGATATCCATGCCGGTACTCGATAGCGACGGTCTGCTGGCGCAACTGCGCTCGTCGCGACTGGCCCGCCTGCGTCAGATTCCGGTGCTGATGATCGCCAGCCGCGACGAGGAGGCCAATGCGCGCGCACGCGCGCTCGGCGCGTCCGATTTCATCGTCAGCGACATCGGCGCCAGCGAGCTGCTGGCGCGCATCGCCTCGGCACTGCGTCTGGCCGAGGCGCAGAATGAACTGCGCGAGAATCCGGAACGCGACGCCCAGCACCCCGATACCGGCCTGCCGACCCGCCAGCGGCTCGAAGTGCAGGCCGCGCAGGCCGAAGTGCAGGCCGCGCAGGCGATTTCCTATGCCCTGCGCCACGAAAGTCCGGTGAGCATTCTAATCATGAGCTTCGACCGCTATGACGCACTGCGCAACGAGCACGGCGAGGATCTGGTCAAGGAGTTGCACAAACGTTTCGCAGGCATGCTGGCCAACAAGATACGTAAGGAGGACAGCCTCGGCCATTACTCCGGCAACGATCTGGCGGTGGTTTCGCCAGGCACGCCCTACCCGGCCTGCGAAGCCTTCGCCAATCGTCTTCGCGAAGCCTTTGCAGTGGCCAATATTGCGGTGCATGGCAAACGTCTCGACTTATCGGTCAGCGTCGGGGTGGCAAATACCCCGGTCGATCGTCTACACTCGGCGGCGTCCTTGCTCACCCTGGCCACTCAGCGCCTCAAGACGGCGCAACAGGCGGGAGGCAATCGCGTCGTCGCCTGCGGCGATACGCCCTTGAGCCAGCAGCCAGCGCCACGGCTCGGCCATGCCATCGACCTGATCAAGGCTGGACACGAGAGCGCGGTGATCCCGCATCTCCTGCACTTGAGCAAAGAAGTACTGCCCTTTCTTGAATTGCTGGAGAGGGAATTGAAGTTGGGTCTGCCTTTGGCAGACCTCCGACAAAGGACGCGTGACCGGGAGCACTAGCTCCACCAAGACACCCGGCAGGCGTCGTTCATTACTACTGGTGATACCACTTTTGTGACGAGGGAGTTTCATGACGACAGTTAAAGAGTTTCACAAGAAATCAATCGACAATCCGGACGCCTTTTGGGGAGAAGAAGCCAAACTCATCGACTGGCACAAGCCGTTCAGCAAGGTACTCGACTTCTCCCGGCCACCGTTCGCCAAGTGGTTCGTTGGCGGCGAAACCAATCTTTGCTACAACGCCGTTGATCGGCACGCAGCCACGCGGCCAAACGATCGCGCGCTGGTTTTCATTTCGACCGAAACCGACCAGGAAGTGGTTTACACCTTCGCCGAACTGAAAACCGAAGTGATGCGCATGGCAGCGATCATGCAGAATCTCGGTGTCAGCAAGGGCGACCGCGTCCTGATCTACATGCCGATGGTTGCCGAGGCTGCTTTTGCGATGCTCGCCTGCGCGCGCATCGGCGCCATTCACTCGGTCGTTTTTGGCGGCTTCGCTTCCGGATCACTGGCGACGCGCATCGACGATGCCGAGCCGGTACTGATCGTCTCTTCGGACGCCGGCATGCGCGGCGGCAAGGCCGTTCCCTACAAGCATCTGCTCGACGAAGCGATTGCTCTGGCGGAAAAGAAGCCGGCGAAAGTCCTGATGATTGATCGTGGACTCGACAAGGGTTTCAACAAGGTCGCCGGTCGCGACGTCGACTACGCCAGCGAGCGTGCCAAGGTCATGGATGCCGATGTGCCGGTCACCTGGCTGGAGTCGTCCGATCCGTCCTACATCCTCTATACCTCGGGAACCACCGGCAAGCCGAAGGGCGTGCAGCGCGATACCGGCGGCTACGCCGTCGCCCTGGCCTCGTCAATCAAGCACATCTTCTGCGGCGAAGCCGGCGAGACCTTTTTCGCCACCTCCGACATCGGCTGGGTCGTCGGTCACTCGTACATTGTCTACGGTCCGCTGCTGGCCGGCATGGCCACCGTCATGTACGAAGGTACGCCGCTGCGTCCAGATCCCGGTATCTGGTGGCACATCGTCGAGAAGTACAAGGTCAGCGTCATGTTCTCGGCACCGACCGCGGCACGCGTGCTCAAGAAGCACGATACCGAGTACATGCATAAGCACGACCTGTCGACGCTCAAGCACCTGTTCCTGGCCGGCGAGCCTCTCGACCAGCCGACGCACGAGTGGATGATGGGCGAACTCGGCCTGCCGGTGATCGACAACTACTGGCAGACTGAAACCGGCTGGCCGATGCTGTCGGCGATGCCCGGTGTCGAGAAGACCGACATCCGCTTCGGCACGCCGAGCTTCCCGGTGTACGGCTACAACCTGAAGATCTTCCGTGAAGACGGCACCATCTGCGACCCGGACGAAAAGGGCATCGTCGGCGTCCTGCCGCCGCTGCCGCCAGGCTGCCTGTCGACCGTCTGGGGTGATGACGACCGCTTTGTATCGACCTACTTCACCCTCTTCACCGAACCGCAGGTCTACTCCTCCTTCGACTGGGGCATCGCCGACAAGGAAGGCTATCACTACATCCTCGGCCGTACCGACGACGTCATCAACGTCGCCGGTCACCGTCTCGGCACGCGTGAGATCGAAGAGGCCATCCAGGGCCATGCGGCAATCGCCGAGGTCGCCGTCGTCGGTGTTGCCGACAAGCTCAAGGGTCAGATGCCGATGGCCTTTGCAGTGGTCAAGAGTGCCGACAGCATCGCCACGCCGGAGCTGGCCGCAGCACTCGAGAAGGAAGTGATGAAGAAAGTCGATGCCAGCCTTGGCGCAATCGCACGGCCAAGCCGGGTGCACTTCCTCAGCGTGCTGCCCAAGACGCGTTCGGGCAAGCTGCTGCGGCGAACGATCCAGGCGCTCGCCGAAGGTCGCGATCCGGGAGATCTGACAACCATCGAGGATCCCAAGGCCCTCGAGCAGTTGCAGAAAGCGCTCAGCGCCGCCCAGGCTTGAGCCCAGGCCGCCGAGTAATCGGCGGCCACTCCCTGAGCATTCAACTGCCGCCCGCAAGGGCGGCAGTTTTTTTCGCCCCGGCTACGGCAAGCAAGGCCGCACCGCCAATAAAACACGAAAACTCTAAAGAAACTCTCGTTTCGTCCGTTAAAAGCCTGTCGGCCGCTACTGCGCGCACAAGCACGCCCAGCGCAGCCCTGGACCGGCAAGACGCTACGCTGATGCACGCTCAGAGAGGATTCTCGAACCATGATCGCCAAACCCGTCGCCTTGACTCGTGCGCTGTCCCTCGCGGTCGCTTTCGGCTTTGCTACCCACGCCGCCGCCGAGTCCCTGCCGCCGGAACCGCTCGACATCAGCCTCGAAGACCTGCTGCGCGTCGAGGTAACCAGCGCATCGCGCAAGAGCGAGCGCCTGCACGACGTGGCCGCGGCGGTCTACGTGATCAGCCGTGAAGACATCGAGCGTTCCGGAGCGACGAGCATTCCGGAAGCACTGCGCATGGCACCCGGCGTCGACGTGGCGCGCCTGGCCAACAACCGCTGGGCGGTCAGCATACGCGGCTTCAACAACCGCTTCGGCAACAAGCTGCTGGTCCTGATGGACGGGCGCAGCATCTACTCGCCGATCTTTTCCGGCGTTCTCTGGGAGAACGAAGACACCCTCCTCGAAGACATCGATCGCATCGAGGTGATCCGCGGACCGGGAGCAGCGATGTGGGGCGCCAACGCGGTCAACGGGGTGATCAACATCATCACCCGCCGACCACGCGACACCCAGGGCAACCTGTTGGTCGCCGGCGCCGGCAGCGAAGAGCGCGCCTTCGCCTCCTTCCGCCATGGCGGCCAGGCGGGTGACGGCCATTACCGTGTCTGGGGCAAGGCCTTCGATCGCGACGAGGCGGTCAGCGGCGACGCTCGCTCGGGCAACGACTATTGGCGCTCCGGGCGCGTCGGCTTTCGCGGCGACTGGTCGGTCGCCAGCGGGCAGCGCGTGATGCTCAGCGGCCAGGCCTATTCGAACGATACCGGCGACCGCTGGCAGATCCCCGACATCACTGCCCGGCAAGGTGTGCGGCTCACCGACATGAAGCAGACCGGCAAGGGCGCGCACCTGCTTGGGCGGAGCGAATGGACCCTGAACGACGGTTCCGAAGCCGCGCTGCAGGCCTACGTCGATTACAGCGAGATCGAAGTGCCCGGCGCCTTCAAGGAGGAGCGGACGACCATCGACATGGATTTCCAGCATCGTCTGCTCGTCGGTGAGCGTCACGATGTCCTCTGGGGCCTTGGCTACCGCTACTCGGGCGACCGCATCGGTTCGGCGGGATTCATTAAGTTCCAGCCGGACAGCCGCAGCTTCAACCTCGCCAGTACCTTCATCCAGGACGACATCACCCTCCTCCCCAACACCCTGCGCATGATTCTCGGCGTCCGCTTCGAGACCAATAACTTCACCGGCTACCAACCACTGCCGAACGCCCGCCTGATGTGGACGCCCAGCGACACGCAATCGGTATGGGGCTCGGTGGCGCGCGCCGTGCGCACCCCTTCGCGCGGCGAACTCGACGCGACGATCGACGTATCGGTATTGCCGCCCGGCGCGCCAGGCAATCCATCGTCCTTCCCGATCCTGACGCGCAACGTCCGGAGCGATGACAGTCTCGATAACGAGACTGTCATCGCTTATGAACTCGGCTACCGGCAGCGCCTGGCGAGCAATCTATCGCTCGACGTGGCGGCTTTCTACAACCAGTACGGCGATCTGCGCTCAGCAATGCTCGCTGCCCGGAGTTTCGAATTCTCGCCGCCACCACCGCATATCGTGCAGACGACCACGCCTGACAACAGCATCGAAGCACACACCCATGGCGTCGAGATCGCCGTCGACTGGTCCCCTCTTTCCTGGTGGCGAATTCAGCCGATCTACAGCTATCTCTCCTTGAACTCCTCCTCGACCAGTGGCGACCAGCTCTCCGTGGCCAATACGCGGATCTTTAACAGCAGCGACCCGCAGCATCAATGGTCGCTGCGGTCGTCGATGTCCCTGGCCGACCGGCAGCAGTTCGATTTCTGGCTACGCTATGTCAGCAAGCTCGGCGACAGGAATTCGCAGCTCGCGATTCCCGCCTACACCACCCTCGACCTGCGCTACGCCTGGCGACCAACGCGCGACCTAGAACTGTCGGTGGTCGGCCAGAACCTGCTCGATAGCCAGCATCCCGAGTTCGTGCCAAGCCTGCTGCCTGGCGAGGCGCTGGAAATACAGCGCGGCGTGTACCTCAAGGCAAACTGGCAGTTCTGAGCTGGCCACCCCTGGAGCCAAGCGCTTGAACTCTCCGCCCCCCCGCTGGCTGGCCGCGCTGTTGGCCATCGCCGCCGTCGTGGCGACGAGCAGCACCCTCGCTCAGAGCTCGCTCACCGAATCTCAGGCCAAGGCCGCATTCGTGATCAATTTCGCGCGCTACATCGAATGGCCGGAGCGCGTTTTCGCGAACGGCACGGCACCGCTGCTGATCTGCGCCCTCGGCCGCAGCGCGGTCGGCAACGCGCTGGAAGCCCACGCAGGCAGGCAGGTGCAGGGGCGCCCGATTTCCGTGCGGCAATTGCTGGGTATCGACGACGCGCGTCCCTGTCAGGTCCTCTTCATCGCCGATTCGGAAGAGCGTCGCATCAGCCAACTGCTGCGCGCGGTCGCCGCACAGCCGATACTGACCGTCAGCGACGCCGAGGCTTTTATCGATGTCGGTGGTGCCATCGGCCTGGTGCGCGCCGATCAACGGCTGCAGTTCGAAGTCAATCGCCAGGCACTCGAGCAGGCACAGCTCAGGGCCAGCTCCAACCTGCTCAAACTCGCGCGCAACCTGGCCGACTTCAAGGGGAAGAACTGACATGCATTTCCGCGATCTGCCGCTGAAGAACAAGATGATGCTGATCATCGGCCTGACCGTCGGCGCCGGACTGCTGATCAGCACCCTGCTTTTTGCTGCGTCCGAGATCGACGACAATCGCGAGGCCGAACTCGCCAAGCTCAATGGCATGGCCGAGATCCTGGCCGCGAGCAGCACCGCAGCGATCGCCTTCGCCGATACGGCCGCAGCCAGCGAAACATTGGCCGGCCTGCGCGCCCGTCCCGAGGTCATCGGCGGTTCGATCACCCTGCGCGACGGCACGCTCTTCGCGCACTATCCTGCCGAGCAGACGCCGGTGGTCGCGACGCACCCCGGCGCCGACGCCGCGATCGTCGCCGGTGCTTACTGGGACAACTCGCTGAAGATCGAGTACCCGATTCGCCAGGGCAAGGAAGTCATCGCCACGCTGAGCATTGAATCGGATCTCGCGCCAATGTGGCAGGACATCACCGAGCGCATGCTGGTCGTCCTGGCCGGTGCCCTGATCGCCTTTGGCCTCGCCCTGCTGCTCGCAGCGCGCCTGCAACGTTCGGTTTCGATGCCGATTCTGGCGCTCAGGCAAGGGATGCGCCTGGTGGCCACCGACAAGGACTATGCGCAGCGGGTGGCGATCGACCAGCACGACGAAATCGGCGACCTGATCGCCGGCTTCAACGTCATGCTCAGCGAAATCCAGCTGCGTGACCAGGAGCTTGCCGAGTATCGAGCTACGCTCGAAGAGCAGGTCGAGCAGCGCACCTCGCAACTGCAGCTAGCCAAGGACCAGGCAGAGAGCGCCAACGTCGCGAAATCGCGCTTTCTGGCCAACATGAGCCACGAGATCCGAACGCCGATGAACGGCGTCATCGGCATGGCCGACCTGCTGATCGAGACGCGGCTTTCGCCGCAGCAACGAAGCTACACCGAGACCCTGCGCGTCTCGGCAGAGTCGCTGCTGCACCTGCTGAACAACGTGCTGGATCTGTCGAAGATCGAGTCCGGCCGCCTGGAAATCGAGCACTTGGCCTTCAGTCCAGAGCAACTCGTCGACGAGGTCGTGCAGGCGTTTCGCGAAATGGCCTCGGCCAAGGGCGTGCTGCTCAGTGTCGTGATTGGCCCGGATGTACCCGCGGCAGTTCGCGGCGACCCCTACCGGATCAAGCAGATCCTCAGCAATCTGCTGAGCAACGCCGTGAAGTTCACGGAGCGTGGCTCGATTGCGGTCTCCTTGACTTGCGAATGCGCAGACCCTGGCCGGCCCGCGACGGGATTGCTACCCGCCGGGGACTGCGCCCTGTGCTATGCGGTCATCGACACCGGCGTCGGTATCTCGCCGGAAAATCGCGACAAGCTGTTCGCGCCTTTCTCGCAGGCGGACAATTCGACCACGCGCAAGTTTGGCGGCACCGGTCTCGGCCTGGTGATCATTCGCGAACTGGCCCAGCGCATGGACGGCGAGGTCGGTTTCGAAAGCGAGCCGGGACGCGGCTCGACCTTCTGGTTCCGGCAGCGCGTCGAGCGGCATGCGCAAGCACTGCCGCAGGCAGCATCGCTTGCGCAGCCGGCACACAGGCTCACCGGGCATCTGCTGCTGGTTGAAGACAATGAGATCAATAGCACCATCGCCAGTGCCATCCTCGGTACCCTCGGATGCCGGGTGGACCGTGCTCACGACGGCGCGCAAGCGGTGGCCGCGGCGCGCAGCGGCGGCTACGACCTGATCCTGATGGATTGCCAGATGCCGATCATGGACGGCTTCGAAGCCACGCGCCAGATTCGCGCCGAAGAACGCCAGGCAGGGCGTGCCAGCTGCCCGATCATCGCCCTCACCGCCAACGCACTGGCCGGTGACCGCGAACAATGCCTGGCCGCCGGCATGAACGATTACCTGGCGAAACCGATCAACCGCGCGCAACTCACCGCGGCGCTGGAACGTCACCTGCCGCCAGCGCGGGCGGCAACGGCGGCAGCTGACGACTATGCTCAAGCGGCAGCGAGCGAAACCAGCGCCCGTGGCGAGGTGGTCAGCGAGGCTCGGCCGAACCGGCCGCCGGCTTTCGACCCGAGTGTCGTGCAGGCACTGCCGATGGTCGCCGACGGCAGCAACCGAGCCTTCGCTGACCGTCTTCTCGATATGTTCAGCGACAACGCCATCCAGATTCTGGCGGCCATCGCAGAGGCGAGCGCGAGTGGCGACGCGACCACCTTGCAGCGCTCCGCGCATACCCTCAAGTCGTCGAGCGCAACGGTTGGCGCGCTGGCGCTCTCCGAACAGGCCAGGCAGCTGGAAATGCTGTTGCGCCACGGCGACTCGCCGGCCAGCGACTGGCCGTCCAGACTCACTCGCGCCTATGACGAATTCGCCGGCAGTCTGGCACAATATCGCATCACCAAGGCGGAGCCGAAGGCGACCGCGATAGAGAGCACCTGATGGACAGCGCTCCACAAGTGGGCCGCTTGCTGCTGGTCGACGACGACGCGATGCTGCGCATGCTGGCGGCCGAGTCGCTGCGTCATGCCGGTTTCGAAGTCAGCGAAGCGGACTGCGGCGAGGCCGGGTTGCGCGCTTGCCAGGAGAATGAATTTGACTTCGACCTTCTCCTGCTCGACGTGATGATGCCCGGCATCGACGGTTACACCGTCTGCGCAACGCTGCGCCGCGACCCGCGCAACAAGTGGCTGCCGATCGTCATGCTCACCGGACTCGACGACAGCGACTCCATCGAGCGCGCCTACGCCGTCGGCGCCACCGACTTCGTCACCAAGCCGATCAACTGGACCCTATTAAGCCACCGCGTGCGCTACGCCTTGCGTACCAGCCGTGCCATTGCCGAGGTAACCCGCAGCCAGGCCAGCCTGGCGCAGGCCCAGCGGCAGGCGAGAATGGGGAACTGGCAATGGTCGCTGAGCGATGCGCGTTTTTCGTGCTCGGACGAACTGCAACGTATTTTTGGCGACCTCGAACTGGCCGGGCCGGGCACCCCGGAACGCTTCCTGGGCCGCGTGCAGGCCACCGACAAGGAGGCAGTCGACATCGCCAGGCAGGCGCTGCTGCGCGATGGCACGGCCTACCGGCTGAGCTACGCGATGCAAAGTCAGGATGGCAAGCTGATCGAAGTGCTCGAACAGGCGCAGGCGGTGCGCAATGCCGCTGGCCGGATCGTCAGGATCGAAGGCGTCACCCAGGACATCAGCGAGCGGATGCAGGCGAAACGGCGCATCCAGCATCTGACCATGCACGACGGCCTGACCGGACTGGCCAACCGGCAGTTCTTCACCGAATTGGTCAAGGTCGAACTGGCACGTGCGCGCCGCACACAGAGAAGTTGCGCGCTCCTGCATCTCGATCTCGATCACTTCAAGAGCATCAACGATGCATTTGGCGACACTGCGGGCGATCGCCTCCTCTGCGAAATTGCCGAACGCCTGAAATCCTCGGTCCGGGCAAGCGACCTGCTGGCGCTCCATCCGCCGATGCGCCCAGCCGAAACGGTGGCCCGCATCGACGGCGATGCATTCACCGTCCTGCTGATCGACGTATGTTTCGCCAACCATGCCGCGCTGGTCGCCGAGCGCCTGCTGGAAGCCATTTCCCGGCCACTGCTGTTCGACGGCCGCGAACTGGTGCTTACCGCCGGCATCGGCATCGCCCTCTTCCCGCGCGACGCCGACTCGGTCGAGACCCTGGGACGCCACGCCGAGCAGGCATTGTATGTGGCCAAGCGCGCCGGTCCCGCGCACTGCCGCTTCTTCGACGAGGACATGAACACCGCCGCCAGCGCCAAGCTGCAAATGGAAAACGAGCTGCGTCACGCCATTGGCAACGGCGAGCTACGCCTGCACTTCCAGCCGAAGGTCGACGCCGGCAGTGGTCGCATGAGCGGCGCCGAGGCACTGGTGCGCTGGCAGCATCCACGCCTCGGCCTGCTGGCGCCGGGTCAGTTCATTGCCCTGGCCGAGGAATGCGGGCTGATCGTTGCCCTCGGCGACTGGGTGCTTGCCGCGGCCGCACGGCATCTGAAGCGGTGGTCCGCTGCCGGGCTCGACCCGGTACGCATCTCGGTCAACCTGGCCAGCCCCAGTTTCCTGCAGGACGACATCGCCGAGAAGCTCGCCGACGCAGTGCACCGCACCGGCGTTTCGCCGCAGCAAGTGGTCCTTGAACTGACCGAGTCGCTCCTAATGGTAGACGCCGAACGCACCATCGTGCGCCTGCACAACTTGCGCGATCGAGGCTTCAGCCTGTCGCTCGACGATTTCGGAACCGGCTATTCGTCCCTGAGTTATCTGCAGCGCTTTCCGATCGATGAGTTGAAGATCGACCGCGCCTTCGTCACCAACGTCGCCCGCGGCGGCAAGGACGCCGCCATCGCCTTGTCGATCATCGAGCTCGGCAGGCAGTTCGGCATGCGCGTCGTTGCCGAAGGTATCGAAACCAGGGAACAGGCTGATTTCCTGCTTGCCCACGGCTGCGCCATCCAGCAGGGTTTCCTTTTCTCGCGACCGCTAGCGCTCGAGCGCTTCGAAGCGGTGCTTGCCGCAGGCGGCCGTTTCGAGGGCCGGCAAACGCCTGCATCGGCAGCAGACCGGGCCGAAACGACGCTCTGAGCTTCGCCGCGCAAGCGCGCTAACGGTCATGACGGTGGAGACACCCCAGATCATGAAAGTCATGACCGTTGCCCTCTTCCCCTGACCCTTCTCCCGCGAGGGGAGACGGGAGTTTCGCGAGTCGCAGACGCGACTTTCACATTAAGCCAGCGCCGCGGCCACTTGCCGCCAGAATTCGCGGCGTCCGGCGATGCTCGCCTGGCGGTCGACGGGCACTTCAATGAGCGTCGGACCACCGCGCAGCAGTGCCCGCTCGAGGCTGGCCATGAACTCGCTCAGCGAGCGCACACGCTCGCCGGCCACGCCAAGGCTTTGCGCAGCGGCGACCAGATCGACCGTCTGCGGAGTCAGCCAAGCGCGCTCGAACTCTGGCAAAGCAGCGACCGGCAGATAATCGAAGATGCCGCCGCCACCGTTGTTGAGCACCACCACGATGATGTCGCGGCCGCCGGCGGCAGCCAGCGCGCTCAGGTCGTGCTGTGCGGTCAGGTCGCCGACCAGCGCCACGCACGCTCCCGAGCTGGCGATCCCCAGGGCGGTCGACAGATTGCCGTCGATGCCGCTGGCGCCGCGATTGCCGAAGAAGCGCAGCGGCTTGTCGCTACTGCCGGAAAAGGCATCGAGGTCGCGGATGAGCAGGGAATTGCCGCAGAACAGGCGATGTCCTGCCGGCAAGCGTTCGAGCAAGGCCGGAATCAGCGTGCCTTCGAGAACGCCCGACGGCGCAGCGGCGTCGGCAATGGCTGCGAACGCCGCTCTAGCCACGCCCTCGGCAGCGGCTTCGGCCCGCGCAAACGCCTCCCGCCAGCCCGCCGGCGCGGGCTTTCCGCCGCCCGCCAGCAAAGCCTGGCAGACCTGCAGCGGATCGGCCTGAATCAGCCTGCTGGCGGCATGCAGCGGATCCGGCCAGCGGCTGTCCGGGCTGATCACCACCTGCACCGCTGGCGCCGCACTGCGCAACCAGTCCTGCAGCGTGCGGGTGACCGGGAAGGCGCCGCAGCGCAGCAGCCATTCTGGCCTTGCCGCAGCGAGCGGCGATGGCTGGCGCAGGAAGCTCTCGTAACGCACGCATAGCCGGCTGCGGTCGTGCGCACCGAAGCGCAGGTTCGACAGCGGTTCGGCGAGGATCGGGCAGTCGAGCTGCGCAGCCAGCGCGCTCAGCGCGTCGGCAAATCCCGGCGGATAATCGGCGCCACCACAGACGATCAGCCCGGGACGAGCACTGATCTCGGCCAGCGTCTCGGCAATCGCTTGCCGAGTGGGCATCAGCAGCGGTGCGGCGACGCCGACCGCTGACGAGCAAGTCGTCCCCGCATGCCTCGCCAGCAGGTCCCCGGTCGGCAACAGCGGTTCGCGGAAAGCCAGATTCAGATGCACCGGCCCCGGCAACGGCCAGCGGCTATCGGCCATCGCCCGCGCCGCCAGGCGCTGCAGGTAGGCAGGCGAGAAGTCGGCATCCGGCAGCGGTGGCGCGTAAAAGGAACGTACGTGCCTGCCGAACAGCTGCTGCTGGTCAATGGTCTGGTTGGCGCCCCAGCCGAGCAGCTCGGGCGGGCGGTCGGCCGACAGCAGCAGCAAGGGCACGGCGCCGAGATCGGCTTCGATGAGCGCCGGAAACCAGTTCGCCGGCGCCGAACCCGAGGTACACAGCAGCGCCACCGCTTGCCGTGTGGCCTTGGCCATGCCCAGTGCACAGAAGGCGGCGCTGCGCTCGTCGAGGATGACCTGGCAGCGGACCGCCGGCTGGCGCATGAAAGCCAGCGCCAGTGGGCTCGAACGCGACCCTGGCGAAAGGAATACATCGCGCAGTCCGACGCCGGCCAGGGCATCGACCAGGGTCTGCGACCAGCGCAGGTTGAGCAGGCCGGGATCGGTGGCCGTCATGCGCTGCGGCTCGCCTGGCCAGGCGCACTACCTTTGCCCTGCCCGAGTGCTTGCCGCAAGGCGTCGGCGATCACCGCCAGCTTGGCCTCGGTTTCGGCGAGTTCCTGCGCCGGATCCGAGCCGGCGACGATACCCGCGCCCGCGAACAGCTCCGCTTGGCGGCCTTTAATGCGCGCGCAGCGCAGGGCAACGACCACTTCGCCGTCGCCGTCACGATCGATCCAGCCGATGCCACCGCTGTACCAGGCGCCACGTCGGTCGCCATGGCTGCGCAGCCAGTGCCGCGCGGCGCTGCTGGGTGTACCACCCACCGCGGGCGTCGGATGCAAGCGAGCAATCAGATCGAAAAGCCCGACCCCCGCCAGCACGCGCCCGCGTACGCGCGTACGCAGGTGCTGCAGCTCCCGCAACTGCAGCACTTCAGCTGCCGTCGGCGACGCCAAGGCGGCGCACAGCGGCGCCAGGGCGGCACGAACGGCGTCGACCACCAGCTGCTGCTCGCGGGTGTTCTTGTCGTGCTGCAGGGCCAGCGAGTGCAGGCTGCCAGCCGGCGGTGCGACGGTGAGCCAGGCCGTTCCGGCGAGCGCGTCGGCCTCGACAACACCTTGGCGCAGCGCGACCAGACGCTCGGGCGTCGCGCCGACGAAACACTGCTCGCGCTCACCAACGCCGTAAATGGCGCATTCGGGATGGCGATCGGCAAGCGCGGCCAACACCGGTGCCACGGCAATCCGGCTGGCGCAGTCAAAGTGAATGCTGCGCGCCAGGACCAGCTTATCGAGGCCGCCGCTGGCGATCTCGGCCAGCGCGGCACGAGCCCGCGCCAGGAATGCCCGATCGGCCAGCGCTGCGCTGCGGCGCTGCACGACGCCGCTCACCGCCGCAGCGCCCGGCCTACGATCGCGCGGCTGTGCGGCACGCAAGGCGGTACGCCAGCGTTCGAAAGCGCCCTCGCCTTCGCGTACCGCGCAGCTGAAGGTGGCAGTGCAGCAGCCGGCGCGATTGACCAGCAGAATGGCAGGCACCAGCAGACGCGCGTTCGGCAAGTCTTCAGCTGCGTCGCCGGCGTTC
>JEMX01000045.1:30982-40976 GCA_000585055.1 Candidatus Accumulibacter appositus | reverse complement strand
GGGCCGGCGCTCGAGAAACTCATCGCGCAGCCGATGGCGAGGCGGGTGTCGCCGCCTGCGCCGGCGCAGGCGGCGCTATCGCTGCCAGTCGCCCGCGGCCGCGCCCACCAGTTGAGCTGCGGGCGCGCCAGATCGACGTTCAGCCATGACTCGTCGCCTCCGCGACCGAGATCCACGGTGACGCTGAGCAAACCCCGCGCCGCCGCGCCGGGCAAGCGCGCCCGCAGGCGGCGCCGCAAGAGCGCAGCGCGCGGACCATCGAGCAGCTCGGCGAGATTCAGGTAGTCACGCATTCAAACGTTCAAACATTCAAGCATTCATGCGCACACGCGCCCGCTTGCGCGAGCACGCGCAAGCCTCGCCGGTCGACTTTGCCGATTGCATTGCGCGGCAGCGCCTCCAGGCGCAGCAGCCGGCGCGGCCGCTTGGCCGCCACCAGGTGCTGCCGGCTCCAGTCGTGCAGCGCACCGAGTGCGGCCGGACCGACGACCAGGGCGACCAGCAGGTCGCCCCAGACCGGATCGAGAACCGCGGTCACCGCGACGTCGACGACACCAGGGCAAGCCGCCAGGCAGGACTCGACTTCGATCGGGTGCACGTTGACACCGCCACTGATCAGCATGTCGTCGGCACGGCCGAGAATGGTCACCCGTCCGTCAGCGTCAACCTGGCCCAGGTCGCCGGTCGGCAGCCAGCCGTCGTCAAGGCCGTCGCCGCGGCGCCAGGCAGGGTTCAGGTAGCCGGCCATGACCTGTGCGCCCCGCAAATAAAGGCGCCCGTCGGCTGCCACCCGGGCCTGCAGACCGCTCAGCAAGTGGCCCACCTCGCCGACTTGCCAATCGCCATCCGCCCCTGGCAGCGTCGCCGCCTGAGCGGTCGACTCGCTCATTCCCCAGCTCGGGCAGATCGGCCAACCACTCGCCAGGGCGCGCTCAAAAAGTGGTCGCGACAGCGCCGCGCCCCCGATCAGGGCATGGCGCAGACTGCTCGGCGGCGGCGCTCCCTGCGCAGCGTCAAGCAGGCGCGCCAGCATCGCCGGAACCAGCGACAAATGAGTGACACGACGCGCGTGCAGATCCTCCCAGACCGCGGCCGCCGAGAAACCCTCGTGCAAGAGCAGGGTCGCCGCGGCGCGCAGACAACGGCCAAGGATGGCGATGCCACCGATGTGATGCATTGGCAGGCAGGCCAGCCAGACATCGCCAAGGTGTAGCGGCAGGCGCTCGTTCGAAGCCGCGGCGGCGGCATCGATATTGGCCTCGCTGAGCATCACCAGCTTGGGCGCGCCCTCGCTGCCGCTGCTAGCGATGAGCAGCGCCAGATCGGTGGCCGCGTCCGTAAATCTGCCGTCGGTGGCTGCCGTCAGCTGGGTCCTCTCCCGCGCAGCGGCGAGCGGCGGGCAAGCTGCGGGCACGAGATCCGCGCCATCGGGCAGTGGCGAAAGCCGCTGCAGGCGGCCGCCGGCGAGCGCCTGCAGCCTTGGCCAGGCGGCCTCGGCGAGCAGCGGATCGAGCGGCAGAAAGGCCACTCTTGCCGCCGCACAGGCCATCGCTGCCAGCGCCAGCTCGCTGCCGGCGGCGGCGATCGCCACGGCGTCGCCAGCCGCCAGCCCCTGCGCGTGCAGATAGCGGCCACCGCGTGCCGCCAGCGACGCCAGTTCATCGTAGCGCCACTCGCCGCGCGGGCTCAGCAGAGCCAGTGCGGCGGGGTGCTGGCCTTCGTTCGCCTGCAGCCAGCGAACGAAGGGGCTGCGCCGCCCGGGAAGAGGTGCGCCGCCCGGGAAGAGGCGCAGCGCTTTTCACCCGAAGACGGGAAGACGAGACGTGGGTCACTTTGAGCGGCAAGACATGGCGCGCAGATTATACGCAGCCACCCCGGCTCGCGCCTTTGCTGCCGATCAAGAAAGCGCCGCCCGCGGCTTACCCGCCGCCAGCCACCATCGGCGCTTCGTCCCCTCGGCGGACACTGCTAGACTCATGCCATGTGTGGACGCTACGCCCTCGACGCCCCTCGCTCGCAGCTCTCACGGCGCTTCGCGCTCGACGAATGCGTGGACCTCGCAGCGCGCTACAACATCGCCCCGGCAAGCGAGGTCGCGGTCATTCGCCAGTCACCCGGCGGGCAACGTGTTCTGCACCTGCTCCGCTGGGGTCTCGTGCCCCACTGGGCGAAAGACCCGGCAATTGCCGCCCGCCTGATCAACGCCCGCGGCGAGTCCCTGGCCGAGAAGCCCGCCTTCCGCACCGCCTTCGGCAAACGCCGTTGCCTGATTCCGGCCAGCGGTTTCTACGAGTGGAAGAAAGTCACCGCAGCGGCCGGGCCGGCACGCAAACAGCCCTATTACAGTTCGCTGAGCTGCGGCGAAGTGATGGCCTTCGGCGGACTCTGGGAAGCCTGGACCGCGCCAGGCGGCGAAGTCATGCGCAGCTGCTGCATCGTCACCACCGCCGCCAACAACAAGCTGCAGGCGATCCACGCACGCATGCCGCTGATTCTTGCTTGCGAACACTGGCAGGACTGGCTGAGCGCTCCGGTGGAGCAGGCGCAAACCCTGATTCGCCCCTGCCCGGATGACGATCTGCAGATCTGGCCGGTCAGTCCCCGCGTCGGCAGGGCCAGCGAGGACGACCCCGCCTTGCTCACCGCCCTGCCTAACGGTCATGACACGAAGGAACAGCCCAAATCATGAAAGTCATGACCGCCCCCCCTCTTCTCCCGGCCCTTCTCCCGCAGAGGGGAGAAGGGAGTTTCGTGAGTCGCATGCGAAGGGAGTTTCGTGAGTCGCATGCGCGACTTTCACGGTAAAGAAGAGCCATGAAGACCAGCCGCAACACCCTCACTGCCTACGTCACCCGCGATGGCTCCGAAATCCGCGAGTTGATGCACCCCGAGGTGCATGGCAACCGCCAGCAGAGCCTCGCCGAGGCGATCGTCCAGCCGGGCCAGCAAACACGCCTGCATCGCCACCACCTCAGCGAGGAGCTGTATCACGTCACCCGCGGCGCCGGCATCATGACCCTGGCCAGCGAAACGCTGTGCATCGGCGTCGGGGACACCGTGCTGATCGCTCCGGGAACGGCGCACTGCGTCACCGCCAGCGGCGACGAAGCGCTGCACCTCCTCTGCTGCTGCAGTCCGCCCTACCGCCACGACGACACCGAACTGCTGTAAGCGATTCACAGCTCATGCCCCCGCGCGCCGCCCCCTCGTGCCATCGGCATCCGCCGATGCAGCCCGTTTTGTAGCATAATCGCCGGCAAATGCCGGACTCGGAACTTTCTTGATCAGCTTCGTCGACCCCGAACGCTACCGTTTGATGAAGGCGACGGGCAAGCTGCCGTCGCCGAAAGGCGTCGCCTTCGCGATCATCACCCTGCTGCAGCGCGACGATTTCCGGGTTGCGGAACTGGTGCGGCTGGTCCAGTCAGACCCGGCAATTGCCGGCCGCCTTCTGAAGTTCGCCAACGCCGCTGCCTTTGGTCGCACGCGGCCGATTGTTTCCCTGCAAAGGGCGATTGTTGCCCTCGGATCGTTCAAGGTCCGCGATCTGGTCATCGGGCTGTCGGTAATGCACAGCCACAAGACCGGCCAGTGCAGCGAGTTTGATTACGCCTCTTTCTGGGGCCATTCGCTGGCCACCGGCATCGCCTGCCAGGAGCTTGCCCGCTTCGCGCAAATATCGAGTGAGGACATCTTCACCATCGGTCTGCTGAGCCGCGTCGGTGAACTGGCTATGGCCTCGCTGTACCCGGACGAATACGCCAACGTGCTGATTGCGGTGAAAGAAATGCAGCTCGATCTGGCGACGCTGGAACGTGAACGTTTCGACATGGACCATCGCCAGCTCGGCGCCACCATGCTCGCCGAGTGGGGCCTGCCGGACATGCTGATCCAGGCTGCCTACCATCAGGAGCAGCCCGATCTCGCCGGATTTCCGGACGGCTCGCGCTTGCAGACGCTGACCCACTCGCTGAATTTTGCCTGCTCGCTGGCCGAGATCTGCATGGCCGACGAGGAAGCGCGCTGGAGCCTGCTGCCGGGTCTGCTGACCCGCGCCGCGCGCCTGGGAGTCAGCGGTGACCTGCTCAACGACACGGTTGACCGGATGTCGCGGCGCTGGCGCGAATGGGGGGCGACACTGCAAGTGCGCACCCAGGAACTGCCTCCCTTCGCCGAGATCCTGGCGGCCAGCCCGCCGAGCCGGCGGGTCAGCGCCGCCGCCGGCGGGTCAGCGCCGCCAATACCGAACAAGCAGGCAAAGCGGCCTCGCCGCGCCTGCAAGTGCAGATACTAGGCGTTCCAACGCCCGAGCTGCCCGCGCTGATGGAACAGATCGAAAATCTCGGACACCTTCCGGTGCTGCTGGAGAACAGCCCCGAAGGCCTCAAGCAGGCGCTGCGTCAGCCGGCCCAGATCGTCATTGCCGACCTCTCGATGCCCGGCCTCAAGCCGGCCGTCTTCTGCCGCATCCTGCGCCAGACCAGCGCCGGCAAGGAGACCTACGCCCTGCTCCTGGCATCGCCGGAAAGCGAGAGCCACATCGTCGAGGCCATCGACGCCGGCGCCGACGATGTGCTGGTCAAACCGCTGACCGTACAGACCTTGCGCGTGCGCCTCAATACGGCGACACGGATGATCCTGCTGCGCGAGGAGATTCAACGCGAGCGCCGCGGCATCATGCGTTCGACCGGAGAGTTTGCCGTGGCCCACAAGCGCCTGCTGCAGGAAGCGCTGACCGATACCCTGACGCAACTCCCGAACCGCCGCCACGGCCTCGATTTTCTCGCCTCGGAATGGGCCTTCGCACAGTCCAACGCGCTGCCGATGGCCTTTCTGCTGCTCGACATCGACCACTTCAAGCGCATCAACGACAACCACGGCCACCCCGCCGGCGATGCCGTCCTGCGCCTGCTCGCCGACCTGCTCAAGCGCACTTCACGCGGCGAGGATCTGATTTTTCGCTACGGTGGCGAGGAGTTTGCCGCGGTGCTACCCAATGCCAACGCGCGCGCCGCAGCGCAGATCGCCGAGCGCATCCGGGCACTGGTCGAGAAATACGATTTCCCATGGAACCACAAGGCGCTGCCGGTCACCGTGAGCATCGGCGTAGCGCCCGCCAGCGGTTCCGAAAAGGACAGTCAGGCGCTGATCCAGGCCGCCGACGCCGCGCTCTACCAGGCGAAGAACGCAGGCCGTAACCGAATCGTCGTCGCCAGCTGAAAACGCCGAGCCGCCAATGATGGCCGGCAGCGACCCACGGCCTCAGGGAGCCAGCAAGGCCAGGGCGTGATGGCGCAGGTGATCGTCGATGAAGCTGGCGATGAAGTAGTAGCTGTGGTCGTAGCCGGGATGCAGCCGCAGGTGCAGCGGATGGCCGGCAGCCGCGCAGGCCTGGCGCAACTTCTCGGGCTGCAGCTGCGTCGCCAGAAAGCCATCGGCCTCGCCCTGATCGACCAGCAGCGGCAGGCGTTCGCCGCCTCGGGCAATCAATTCGCAGGCATCCCACTCCTTCCAGGCGGCACGATCTTCACCGAGATAGCGGGCGAACGCCTTCTGCCCCCAGGGGCTGTCGAGCGCGTGGCTGATCGGCGCCAGCGCCGACAGTGAGCGGTAACGGCCGGGGTTGCGCAAAGCGCAGACCAGCGCCCCGTGGCCGCCCATCGAATGACCACTGATAGCACGCCGCGCGTCGATCGGCAGCTGAGCTTCGATCAGTGCCGGCAACTCCTCGACCACGTAATCGTGCATCTGGTAGTTCTCGGCCCACGGCGGCTGTGTGGCATTGAGGTAGAAGCCGGCGGCATGCCCGAAATCCCAGGCACCTTCCGGATCGCCCGGCACCTGCGCGCCGCGCGGACTGGTGTCGCTTGCGATGATCGCCACACCCAGCTCTGCAGCGAGGCGCTGCGCGCCCGCTTTCTGCATGAAGTTCTCGTCGCTGCAGGTCAGTCCGGACAGCCAGTACAGCGCCGGCACCTTGCCGATCGCGGCCTGGGGCGGCAGGTAGGCGGAAAACACCATCGCACAGCGGAGGGTGGACGAGTAATGCCGATAACGGCGCTGCCAGCCACCGAAACAGCGGCTGGCCGCGAGCTCTTCGATTCTTGCTGGCGTCGTCATCAGAAAGCTCAGAAGTGGATCACCGAGCGGATGCTCTCGCCGGCGTGCATCAGCTCGAAAGCGTGGTTGATGTCCTCCAGGCCCATGGTATGGGTGATGAAGGTGTCGAGCGGAATCTCGCCACTCTGCGCGCGCGCGACATAACCGGGCAGTTCGCTACGGCCACGCACGCCGCCAAACGCCGAACCCCGCCACACGCGGCCAGTCACCAGTTGGAAGGGTCGCGTCGAGATTTCCTCGCCAGCGCCGGCGACGCCGATGATCACCGATTCGCCCCAGCCCTTGTGACAGCACTCGAGCGCGGCGCGCATCACCTTGACATTGCCGATGCACTCGAAGGAGTAGTCGACGCCGCCCTCGGTCAGGTCGACGATCACCTCCTGGATCGGGCGATCGTGATCGGCCGGATTGACGCAGTCGGTCGCCCCCAGTTGCCGGGCAATGGCGAATTTCCCCGGATTGGTGTCGATGGCGATGATTCGCGCCGCCTTGGCCATCACCGCGCCGATCACTGCCGATAGCCCGATACCGCCGAGACCGAAAATGGCCACCGTCGCCCCCGGCTCGACCTTGGCGGTGTTGACCACCGCGCCGATGCCGGTGGTCACGCCACAACCGAGCAGGCAGACCTTCTCCAGCGGCGCCTCCTTGGCGATCCTGGCCAGCGAGATCTCCGGCAGCACGGTGTACTCGCTGAAGGTCGACGTGCCCATGTAATGAAAGATGGGCTTGCCCTGGTGCGAGAAGCGGCTGCTGCCGTCCGGCATCAGGCCCTTGCCCTGGGTAGCACGAATTGCCTGGCAGAGATTGGTCTTGCCCGAGGTACAGAACTTGCATCGCCCGCACTCGGGCGTGTACAGCGGAATCACGTGATCGCCGACCGCGACCGAAGTCACGCCGGGCCCGACGGCCTCGACAACCCCACCGCCTTCGTGCCCGAGGATGCTCGGAAAAATCCCTTCGGGATCGGCGCCGGAAAGCGTAAAGGCATCGGTATGGCAAACGCCAGTGGCGACGATGCGCACCAGCACCTCGCCGCTGCGCGGCGCCTCGACATCGACTTCGGTGATTTCCAGAGGCTGTCCCGCAGCCCAGGCAATGGCAGCACGTGCCTTGATCATCGGCAACTCTCCTCGATAATGGGGGTGACCGGCGCCAGTACGCGTCGGTGGCGGGCAATACTCGGCGCAGCAAGCTGCCGTCGGCCGTGCATCAATGCAGGTCCTTCACTTTCAGGCGTGGGACACGGAGCACTTCCACCCCCTCCTCACGCAGCGCCTCATACTCCTCGTTGCTCGCCTGGCCGCGAATCGAACGCTCCGGCGCCTCCAGATAGTGGATCTTTCTGGCCTCTTCGGCGAAGCGATCGCCGACATCCTCGCAATCTGCGAGCAGCATGGTCGTCAGCTGTTGCAAGGTGGAGCGCGGGCCGGCACGCGGATCGATGGCGGGCGGCTGCGACGCAGCAGCGGCGACTGATGGGGCCGGCGCAGCGGGTTCGGCGGCTGCGCGTGCTACGGATGGCGGCGCCCCTTCCGACCCCTTCGCCTGCCGACCCACATGCAGCGCCGACGGCACGCGACGAACCTGCAGCGAACCGCAGTCCGGGCAGCTGATCAGGGAACGTGACGACTGGCTGTCGAAATCCTCGCGAGACTGGAACCAGCCTTCGAAGCGATGCTCGTGCTGACAGGAAAGGTCGAAAATAATCATCGGGAACCAGGGCAGAAAGCCTGCGGTGAAGGGGTCGTGCCCGGAGCCGGGATCGAACCGGCACAGCCGCAAGGCCGAGAGATTTTAAGTCTCTTGTGTCTACCTATTCCACCATCCGGGCGATGCGACCAATTATACCTGCCCCGAAATGAAAGAAAGGGAAAGTGCATTGCGCACTTTCCCTTCGATATCTGGAGCGGGAGAAGAGTCTCGAACTCTCGACCTATACCTTGGCAAGGTATCGCTCTACCAACTGAGCTACTCCCGCTTGGAAGCTTTTCTGGCGCCGCTCGGCACGGCGGTAAAACCCGGCGTGAATCGAAAGATTCGCGACCACCAGCGCGGCGCATTATCCGGATGCCAGCGGGCGCTGTCAACCCGTTTCAAGCCTTTTCAAGACGCTTTTTTCGGCACCGCCCTACGCCGTGGCCCGGCGCGGCGGTCCATGTCGACCGCTGGCCCGCAGGCTATGGCACCGGTTCGGTCACGAAGGCGATTTTCACCAGGCCGGCACGCTGGGCGTCGGCAAGGACCGCCGTGACGCGCTCGTAGCGCGTTCCGCGGTCGGCGCGCAGCTGCAGTTCGATCTGCCCGTCAGCGGCACTGATTTCGGCGAAACGCGCGGCCAGCTCGTCTGGCGCGACGGCCTGGCCATCGACGAAGACTTCGCCGGCGGCATCGATGGCCACCGACAGCACCCGCGGCGAATCATCGAGCTTGCTGGCATCGACGCGCGGCAGTTCGATCGGCACCGCGTCGTGAAAGAGCGGCGCGGTAATGATGAAGATCACCAGCAGCACCAGCATCACGTCGACCAGCGGCGTGGTATTGATCTCCGCCATTGGCTGACTGCTGCCACTGTTTTCGAATGAACCGAAGGCCATTACGTTCTCCCCTCACTCAGCCGCTGCGCCCGGCACGAACCGCGCTCAGGTCGACCAGCTTGTCGCCGGGGCGGCCGCGCAGGCCGGTGGTCAGGTAGGCGTGCAGATCGTGCGCAAAGCCGTCCAGCCGAGCCAGCGTCAGGCGATTGCCGCGGGTGAAGGCGTTGTAGGCGAGCACCGCGGGAATGGCGACAAAGAGACCGCCGGCAGTCATGATCAGCGCCTCGCCGACCGGGCCGGCGACCTTGCCGAGCACCACCTGCGTCGCCCCCGAGAGGCCGACCAAAGCGTGGTAGATCCCCCAGACGGTCCCGAACAGGCCGATGAAGGGCGCCGTCGAGCCGACCGAGGCGAGAAAGGTAAGCCCCGATTCGATACTCGCCTGCGCGTCGACGATCTGGCTGCGCAGCGAGCGCGTGACGAACTCGCTGACGCTGACCCCGGCGCCGATACCGCGATCCGAATGCTCGCGATGCAGGCCTGCAGCATTGGCGCCGGCGACCGCCATGCTGGTGAAAATACCGGTCCTGTCTTCACGCCTGATGGCCTCGATCGCCGCCGGCAGGCTTGGCGCGCCCCAGAACGACGCCAGGGCGCGTGCATGACAGCGCTTGGCCTGCCAGACGGCATTGGCCTTGACGGCGATGACGTACCAGCTGACCACCGACAGCAGCACCAGCAGCGTCGCCACGGCGTGCGTCACCAGATCGCCCTGGGCCCAGAACTGCGCCAACCCCAACTCCATTCGCATAATACTTTCCTGTCCTCTATGCTAGTTTCTAGTTCTGCAGATTGAATTGTAGCGGCACCAGTACCGACGACTCGATGGCCGTCGCCCCGCGCCTGGCGGCAACGAATCGCCAGCGCTCGACGGCCGCCCTGGCCGCTTCATCCAGGCGCCGAAAACCGCTCGTCTGTTTGATCTCGACACGCTCCGGCAAGCCTTCGGCGCTGACCGTGACCCGCAAAATGACGCGACCCTCCTCACCCAGTCGCCGCGAAGCCGACGGATAGACGGGACTCGGATTGCGCAGATAGTCGGCGTCGAAACGAGCACCGACCACGGGCACAGGTGCCGCCGGCGGCGGTGCCGGCGGCGCCTCGACAGCCGTCGAGGGCGCTTGCGGCGCCACCGCGAACGATGTCGTCGCCGGCGCCGTGGCCGCTGCCGTGAGTAGCGGCGTTGGCGAGACCTTTTTGGCGGGCGCTGCCACGACCCGTGCCGGCTTGGGCCGACGGCGCTTTTTTGGCGGCTCGGCAGGCTGCGGCGGCGCCAC
>JEMX01000045.1:15195-30972 GCA_000585055.1 Candidatus Accumulibacter appositus | reverse complement strand
AGGCTGCGGCGGCGCCACCGCGGCAGGCACTTCAGGGGGCTTTGCCGGTGCCACGACCTTGATCGGTTCTTCAAGCCTGGGCGGCGGCACGGGTGCGAGTTCCAGCACGCGAACGCTCAGCGCCGGCAAGGCTGCGGCCGGTGTTTGGCGGCCGACCATGCCGAAAGCCAGAAACAGCCCGGCCAGATGCACGCCGAGGACCGCCAGGACGAACAGGGCCAGGCGCCAGGCAGGCAGCCGTCGTTCTGGCGGCAATTCGAAGTACGCGGAAGTCGGCTGCGTCTGAGGCGAGGTGTCGCTCAAGTCGATCTGCTTTCAGCGAGCACTGAAAGGTGATGTAAAGGGCGACATTCTATGTCGGCACGCCCGCCTACGGCTGCGGCATTTGGTCTCAGCCCCGCACGAGCCTGTAGTCCACCGCCACCCGCGACCGGCGTAGTCGGCTGGCACTGCTGGCGGGATATGCCTTGGCGCAGGCCTGGCGGCAGCGTGAAACCCTTGTCCCACCGAGAAGCCATGGGCTCCACACTGCCGGCAAGCCTAGTGCGTGATGACCCGCGGCAAGTCCTTGGCCTGCGCCACCCAGTCCTGCACTTGCGACAGCGTGGCGACTTTGCGAACGAGGTTCTTTTGCTCATTCACCTCGAGCATTTTCGCGTGCAGGTTTTCCGCGTTGCGCTGCGCCAACTCGGGAACCGTATCCACGCCGGCACATTCCAGGAGGTCCGCGTACTGTGTGCTGACGCCCTTGATTCTCGCCAGATCGGCACGATTGGCCCAGGAGAGAAGCAGCTTTTCACTGATCCCGGTCTTTTCGGCGGTTTCCTTGCGGCCGCTTTTTTGGCAGCATGCCGTCAAGAGGCCTTCCAGCGAACCCACGCCCGCCTCGGCGAGCTTGGCCGCGTAGACCTCGCCAATCCCTTCGATTTCGGTCAGTTTTGCCATGTCTTTGTCTCCTTGTTTTTTATTGATGATCGGTGCGCACAGCCCCGCAGGATCGAAGCGCCACCATGGACGGTGCCAACGGCATTGTAGGGCGGTGAGAACGCTTGTCAAAACAGCAGGCCTGCCGACTGCCAGCCGCTGCCGCCCGGCGCCGATGCGCCGGCCCGTAATCCCCCGGCTGACCTGGTGATCATCGGCGACGCCAATCAGCCGCGAGCTCCCGCTCGCGCCCGCCTGTTCCTCGCGCTGTGGCCCGGCACCCGCGAACGCGCCTCGCTGCTTGCCTATCAGCAGCAGTGCGCGTGGCCGAGAGGCTCATCGCCGGTCAAAGCGGAGCGGCTGCACCTGACCCTGCACTTCATCGGCGCGGTCGAGCGCAGTCGTGGCCCGGAAATTGCCGCCGGATTGCAACTGCCAGTTGCCGCTGCGGGCACGTTCGACGCTTTCGAGCTGTCACTGACGCGCGCCGAAATCTGGCCACGCGGCCTGGCCGTGCTGCGCGCTCCGGAAGTACCGGACGCCCTGCAGCAACTCCATGCCGACCTTGGCAAGGCCTTGCGAGCGCTGCACCTGCCCGTCGAATCGCGCCCGCTGCGCCCGCACGTAACGCTGGCGCGACGCGCTGCGGCAAGCCTACTGCCCAAGGAACCGCCGTCGCTGCGCTGGCCGATTGACAGCTATGTACTGGTCGAGTCGACCCTGGGCGCTGGCGGCGGCTACCGTCTCTGGCGGCGCTATGGCTGCGGCGACGGCTAGTGCAGTACTGCGGTCCTGGCGAAACGGTCAGCAGAAATGAAGGCACCGCCAAACATACGCCCTGGCAGACGCCGCCGGAGCGCTCGAAATGGTGGAAATCCTGCACAATGGCGAGCTTTCCAGCCGTCGCCGCACGTTGAGGAATTGGCGGCGTCGCCAGTCCTCGCTTGGCGTCCGAAAGCCCCGAAATGTCGCACCACCGTGCTGTTGCCCTGATGGTTCTGACCACGCTGCTATGGAGCATCGCTGGCGCCGTGTCACGCCATCTCGATGGCGCTGCGAGCTTCGAGATCGTTTTCTGGCGCAGCCTGTTCAGTGCCTTGACCTTGAGCATCGGCCTGACCGTCCTGCGTGGGCCGGGACTGTGGCGCGGCCTGTTGCGTGCCCCGTGGACAGTCTGGTTCTCGGGTGTCTGCTGGGCGGTGATGGCGACCGCCTTCATGCTGGCGATTACCCTGACCAGCGTGGCCAACGTGCTGATCAGCATGGCCCTCGGACCGCTGATCACCGCCTTGTTCGCACGCCTCTTCCTGCAGTACCGCTTGCCGGCGCGAACCTGGGTTGCGATCGCGGTGGCCGGCCTCGGCATTGCCTGGATGTTTGCGCAGCAGGCAGGAACGGGGCTGTCGCTGACTGGAACGCTGGTCGCCATGGCCGTGCCCCTGGCCGGCGCGCTGAACTTCACGATCCTGCAGCATGTCGGCCACGGCCCGGCCGATCCACTCCAACCGATGCGCCAGGACATGCTGCCGGCGCTGGTGATCGGCGCCGTTCTGTCGTCGGCGTTCACCCTGCCGCTGGCCTATCCCTTCCAGGCGTCGGCACACGACCTTGCTCTGCTGGCCCTGCTCGGCAGCGTCCAGCTGGCGCTTCCCTGTCTGCTGGTAGTCCGCCTGGCGCGCGAGCTACCGGCCGCGGAAATCGCCCTGCTCGGCCTGCTGGAGGTACTCTTCGGTGTCACCTGGGCATGGTTGGGCGCCGGCGAAACGCCGCCGCAAAGCACCCTGGTCGGCGGCGCGCTGGTGCTCGCTGCGCTGGTCACCAACGAGGCGCTGGCCTTGCGCAGTGCCGCCGCCCGCCAAGCACCGCTGGCGGACCGCGCCTCCTGATGCCCGACACAGCCAGCGGCGGATGACGTTTCCGGGAAGCCGATCAGCGCGCAAGCGCAGCATCCCGCTTCAGCTGCAGGCGAGCGCGAAGTCGGCGGCGGCTTGCGCATGGATGTGCGTGGTGTCGAACAGCGGCACGCTGGCATCGTCGGCAGCGACCAACAGCGAGATCTCGGTGCAGCCGAGAATCACGGCCTGCGCGCCGTTCGCCACCAGCCGCCCGATGATGCGCTGGTACTCGGCCCGCGACGAGGCGCGAAGCTGACCGGCGCAAAGCTCCTCGTAGATCACTCGATGGATGATTTCGCGATCGGTCGCGTCGGGAAGGACGACCTCGATGCCCTGCCGGCGCTGCAGCCGTTCTCGGTAGAACGGCTGCTCCATCGTGAAGCGGGTGCCGAGCAGGCCGACCGTGGAAAAACCGGCACGGTGGATTTCTTCCGCCGTCGGGTCGGCGATATGCAGGAGCGGCAGATCAACGGCCGCCTCGATGGCCGGCGCAACACGGTGCATGGTGTTGGTACACAAGACGAGAAACTCGGCACCGGCCGCTTCGAGGGCGCGCCCCGCTTGCGCCATCAGCTCGCCGGCGGCGCGCCAGTCACCGCGGCGCTGAAGCTCCTCCAGCGGCTGGAAATCGACGCTGTAGAGCAGTAGCCGCGCCGAATGCAGACCGCCGAGTCGCGTCTGCACGGCTTCGTTGATGATCCGATAATAGGGGATCGTGGACTGCCAACTCATGCCGCCAATCAAACCAATCGTTCTCACGTCACGCTCTCCAAGCTCTCTATCCCCTGCCCGCGGCCCCCATGGCCATTGTCGTCGGCAAGCTCGCAATCGGCCTGGCCGCTGGCCGCCCGTGCCAGTCGCTCGGTGGCCAGGCAGCGCGACCGCGCGCGCATGCCGGCGGGAGATATCCGGTATCCTTGGGCGGTCGCTGCAGAATGACCGACAATGGTTAACCTGTATCAAGGCGCCCTGGCTGCGCTGCCCGGAGAATACCGCCCTCCGCGTTGCGCGCAGCAGACTTTCACAACCGGCAAAGACGACCATGAAAATCCTTTCCACGCTGATCCTGTCCATCACCCTGCTGCTCGCGGCCTGTTCTCAGCCGGTCGCGTTCAAGTCCAGCGACATCACCGGAGTCGATTGGGGAAAGACCCTGAGTCTCACAGACCACAGCGGCAAGCAGCGCCAACTGGCTGACTTCAAGGGCAAGGCAATCGTTCTCTTCTTCGGTTACACCCAGTGCCCCGACGTTTGCCCGACGACGCTGCTGGCCATGCGCGAGGTGCAGAAGCGCCTCGGCGACGACGGTAGTCGCCTGCAAGTTCTTTTCGTCACCCTCGATCCGGAGCGGGACAGCGCGCAACTGCTCTCCGAATACGTCACCGCTTTCGATCCGAGTTTCATCGGCCTGCGCGGCGATGACGCTGCCACCGCGGCCGCCGCCAAGGAGTTCAAGGTCTTCTACGCCAAGCAGGCCGGCAGCACGCCCGAGACCTACGCCGTGGACCATAGCACCGGCAGCTACGTCTTTGACCCGCAGGGCAGGCTACGACTTCTCGTCCGCCATGGCGAGCCCGCCGACAGCGTCGCCTCCGACATCAAGTTGCTGCTCGACGGTCAATGATTCTTCAGGAACCCTGATATGAAACGCTTTCTCCCGCTGCTGCTAGTCGCCTTTCTTTCCCAGCCACTCGCCGCGGCACCGCCGAGCGAAGAGATCAACCTCGATATCGGCACACCGCCGGTGATCATGGTCAAGCACACCCTGGCCCAGCGCAGCTCGCGACTGGTCTATTTTCTGGATCCCGGGATCATCGGCCTGGGTTACGACGGCATGATCAAGCTGCGCGACGCCAGCCGGCTCAACCTGCCACAACTCCAGATCGTCGGAAAACTCATCGACCAGGAAAACCCAGACCGCAATTCGCTGATTTACGCGATCGCTGAAGGCCACGGTGGCCAGCAGTACGAGCCGGCCGTTCGCGCGGCGCAGATCGAGCGCTGGAAGGCGCAGTTCCACTCGGGCTGGTGGATCGAGGATGAGCAAGGCAACTGGAGCAAGAAGCCCTGATCCCTTCGTGCCCCCCTGCGGCATCTTGTCGCACGAGGCGACGCACGCCACCGCATATAATCGATGCCTTTGCATGATCATGAAGGAGTACGGCTTGAAAGCGACACGAACCCAACTGGCGATGGCCATCCTGTTCAGCCTTTCCACGACGGCTGCGCTGGCCGCCGATGTCGAGGTCAGGGATGCCTGGGTACGCGGAACGGTGAGCGGCCAGCAGGCGACCGGCGCCTTCCTGGAAATCACCAGCAAGTCCGGCGCGGCGCTGGTTGGCGCAAGCAGCCCGGCCGCCGCGGTCAGTGAAATTCACGAAATGAAGATGGACGGCGGGATCATGAAAATGCGCGCCATCGCCCGTCTCGACCTGCCGGCCGGCAAGCCGGTTCAGCTGGCGCCTGGTGGCTACCATGTGATGCTGATGAAGCTGAAGCAACCGCTGAAGAAAGGCGAGTCGGTGCCGCTGGCGCTACAGGTCGAGGGCCCGGACAAGAGCGTGCAGACGATAGAAATTCAGGCCGAAGTACGCGATCTGACGGCCAGCAGCTCATCGACCAGCGAACACAGCAAGCACTGAAGGCGCTGGATGGCTGCGACGGGCGCCTTGCCACGCGCCTGACCCTCTCATCGCCGCAGCAAGCTCACCAGGGTGGCGAGCAGGACGGCCGCGCAGCCAGCATGCGCGACCGCCAACCACAGAGTGAGGCCGCTGATCACGGTCAGTACCCCGAGCGACACCTGCGCAGTCAGTAGCAGCAGCATTGCCGCTGCTGCCTTGCGCGTCGCGACGTCGGCAAGCGCCTGCCAGCCAGCGCTGCCGAGCAAGACCAGCGTCAGCAGAGCGCCCCAGCGGTGCAGCAGATGCAGGCTGAGCCCACCGGCTTCGCCCGTCGGCGGCGGCGATGCCAACACCGCAAATTCCTGTAGGACCGCCCAGCCAGCGGCTGTCGGCCACCAGTGACCCGCACAATCCGGCAAGGACCTACAGGCCAAGGCTTCGTAACGAGCGCCGATCAGCGCACCGAGGATCATCGTCAGCGACAGCGCCGCAGCGCCCAGACGCAGCACCAAGCTCCGCCAGATCGGAGAACGTGGCGAGTGCTCGCGATCCTCGGCATGCCCACAATGCCCACACTGCGCGCCCGGGACCATCTCTCCCGGCGTGCTGGCCAGCACCACTCGCCACGAGAAGCTCACCAGGCCAAGACCGCCGAGGATGTTCAGGAAAGCAACCAGCACCAGCCGCGGATCGGAACTCCAAAGGCCGAGCACTGCCAGCGCCAGCACCAGCATCACCAGGACGCTTGCCGGGCCTGCCGGCGACGGCAGCGACGGACGACGCCAGCAGAGCCACGCCAGATAGCAGGCCAGCAGTAGCGCCAGCGAAGCCGCTGCGCGATGCAACAGGCGCAGCGGGCCGAAGGTCTGCGCCGTCGGCTCACTGCTCAGCAGCTGCGCGTAGCAGGCAGGCCAGTCGGCACAGCCGAGGCCGGCAGCGTCGAGCCGCAGCCAGGCGCTGAGCAGCACCACCAGCAGCGACAGGGCAGTCAGCAAACCGGCAATTTTCCGGATTTGCCGCAGTCGCCGCAATTGCCGCAATCGCAACTCCTGGCCGGCAATCAAGCGCGACTGCCGGGCACCGATTGCACCCGCAGTTCGTGATTCAACCACAGCAGCAGGCCGAGAACGACCATCGCGCCGCCCTGGTGCGCCGCGCCGAGGCCGACCGGAACCGCCAGCAGCAGCGTCGAGATGCCGAGCACGATCTGCACAAAAACCGCTGCCAGAACCAGAGTGGCCGCCAGACGGGCGCTGCGGGAAACCGCCGCCACTTTGATCTTCCACCACAACCAGGGCACCAGAAAGGCCAGCAGCCATGCGCCCAGGCGGTGGTCGAACTGCACCAGCGCCATGTTGTTGAAGAAGTTGAGATACCAGGGATCGATGATGAAGCTTTCCGGCGGCAGGAAATGCCCGTTCATCAGAGGAAAGCTGTTGTAGGCCTTGCCAGCCCGAATGCCGGCGACCAGACCACCGCTGACGACCATGTAGCCAACCAGGATCGCCAACCAGAAGGCGAAGCGCTGCAAACCCTTCAGCGTCGCGTCGGTGGTCACCCGCATGCGCTCCTTGAGCAGACCGAGGGCCAGCCACATCATCGCCACGAAGATCAGAAAGGCCAGCGACAGATGCGCCGTCAGCCGATAGTGACTGACGCGCGGATCATCGACCAGACCGCTCTTGACCATGTACCAGCCCATTGCCCCCTGCAGACCACCGAGCACGAAAATCCCCAGCAGCTTGGGTAGCAGCGGCAGGTCGATCTTGCGTCGCAGGCAGAAATAGAGGAAAGGTATCAGGAAGGCGACGCCGATCAGACGGCCGAGAACACGGTGCCAATACTCCCAGAAGAAGATGCCCTTGAACTCCTCGAGCCCCATCTGGTGGTTGACCTTCTGATACTCCGGCGTCTGCTTGTACTTGGCAAAGGTTTCGTCCCATTCGGCCTGGTTGAGCGGTGGAACGATGCCGACGATGGGCTTCCACTCGACGATGGAGAGCCCGGAATGAGTCAGGCGAGTGACGCCGCCGACGACCAGAATTGCAAAGACCATGGCGCTGCAGACGAATAACCAGAGCGCGACTTGCCGGCGAGCGACTTTATTCATACGATGAACCAGGGAAGGAAAAGCGAAGCGCGAATTATAGGCCTTCCCAGACCTTTGGCGGCCGCCTTGAGCGCTCCCGCAGCTGCGACCAGCGGTCGCACCGTACTGCCTGCAAGGCCGATGATTGCTGGCTTTTCCGGCCAGCGCCATGTTTCCCCCGTTCTTGACGTGCATCAAATCAAAGGCGGGGCAAGAGCAGGTATTCTTCGGCCAATTGTGCCCGGAAAGCCCAAGAAATATTCCGTTATCGGCAACTTACCAAGCGCCACGAGCGCCAATCAGCGATGGAGGATTCACCCATGGTCGACGACAAAGACGACGACATCCCGTTCATGCAGAAGCTGCTGGACAACCACTTTCTGCTCCTGTTTCTCGGTGTGGCGTCACCAGGGTTGCTCTACATTCTGTGGGGCATCATCGACATCATGAACACGCCGGTCGCCAAGTAAGCCAGCCAGTCACCTCAGGGAGAAAGAAATATGAGTGCAATTCTGCCGCCGTCAGATCGGCTCTGGTGGAAGCAACCCATCGACAAGGTCGAATGGGCGTGGATAGCGATCGCCTTCGTGTGGGGGATGGTCATGTTCGGGATGATGATCTACTGGCACATATACGGTAAGCAGAACCTGTCCAACGAGGCCTACAAGACCACCCCCGAACTATTCGCCGCCAAGGCCGAAAAGTTCATCGCCGAGAACACCATCCGTACCGAGACCGACCAGGACATCCCGGTGGTGAGAGTACCGCCGGGTGGCGACGGCTACCTGATCGCCCGCCTCTGGGCCTGGTACCCGATCCTCGAACTCGAGGAAGGTCAAACCTACAAGATCCACCTCTCCTCGATGGACTACAACCACGGTTTCTCGCTACAACCGGTCAACATCAACATCCAGGTGATCCCCGGTTATGAGCACGTGGTCAAGATGACACCAACCAAAAAGGGCACTTATGCCATCGTCTGCAATGAATTCTGCGGCATCGGCCATTCCTGGATGCTCGGCCGTATCTACGTGAAATAAGGGGGAGTAAATAGATGGCAACCACGTACCGCACCTGTCCAATTTCGGGAATGCAGTTTGAGGACCAGGCCGAGAAACTGATGCGCTGGAACGCCGTTGCCGGCGTCCTCTGGCTGCTGGTCGGTGGCGTCACTGCGCTGCTGGTGATCCTTACCCGCTGGCCGGCGATCAAGCTGCTGCCGGCCGACCAGTTTTACCTGATTCTCACCGCCCACGGCATCGACATGCTGATTCTGTGGATCCTGTTCTTCGAAATGGCCGTCCTCTACTTCGCCTCATCGACCTTGCTGCGCTGTCGACTGGCGACACCGAAGATCGCCTGGCTCGGCTTCTGGCTGATGGTCGTTGGCGGCATCATTACCAACGTCGCGATTTTCCAGGGTGAATCCAGCGTCATGTTCACCTCCTACGTGCCGATGCAGGCACAGCCTCACTTCTACCTGGGCATCATCCTGGTCGCCGTCGGCGCCCTGCTCGGCACCTGCGTCTTTTTCGGTACCCTGGTCGTTGCCAAGAAGGACAAGACCTATGAGGGCTCGCTGCCGCTGGTGACCTTCGGCGCGCTGACCGCGGCGATCATCGCCACCTTCACCATCCTCTCCGGTGCCGGCATCCTGATCCCGACCTTCTTCTGGTCGATGGGCTGGATCAAGGAAATCGACGCCCAGTTGTACCGCATGGTGTGGTGGGGCCTGGGGCACTCGTCGCAGCAGATCAACGTCGCTGCGCACGTCTCCGTCTGGTACCTGACCGCCGCCGTGTTGTTCAATGCCAAGCCGCTGTCCGAGAAAGTCTCGCGTTTTGCCTTCCTGCTCTACATCCTCTTCCTGCAACTGGCCAGCGCGCACCACCTGCTGTCCGACCCGGGCATGAGCGCCGAGTGGAAAGTGCTGAACACCTCGTACTTCATGTATTTCGCGGTGATGGCCTCGATGATCCACGGCTTCACGGTCCCTGGCGCGATCGAAGCCGCGCAACGGCGCAGAGGTTTCACCAACGGCATGTTCGAATGGCTGCGCAAGGCACCCTGGGGTAACCCGGTGTTCTCGGGTATGTTCATCTCGCTGGTCAGCTTCGGCTTCCTCGGCGGCATTTCCGGTGTCGTCCTCGGTACCGAGCAAATCAACATGCTGATGCACAATACCTTCTACGTCCCGGGCCACTTCCATACCACGGTCGTCAGCGGCACGACACTGGCCTTCATGTCGATCACCTTCCTGCTGGTTCCGGTGCTCTTCAAGCGCGAGTTGATCCTGCCGAAGCTGTGCCAGATCCAGCCCTACCTGTACGGTATCAGCATGGGCGTTCTCGGCCTGGTGATGATGGGCGCCGGTACGCTGGGCGTCTCCCGCCGGCACTGGGACATGGCCTTCTCGGGCGCACCGTTCCAGTATGAATGGCCGGGCGCCGCCTACCTGATGATGGGTCTGACCGGCATCTTCGGGGTGATCGCCGTCATCGGCGGTGGCCTGTGGATCCTGCTCATCGTCGGCTCGCTGCTTTTCGGCAAGAAGCTCGACGGCGGCAAGGTCTCCGACAAGCCGACCCCGATTCCGAGCAACACGCAAGCGGCCTCGGCCGTTGCGCACGGCAGCGACCACATTCCGGTCCCCGGTACCGTCGTCCTGGCCTTGCTGCTCTTCGTGTCCTTCGTGCTCTACTACTTCGTTAACTGGAAGTACCTGTCCGAAGTCTGGCTGCTCAGCTGATCGAGTTCTCCCCCACGCCGCTGGCGTGGGGGCCTGCCTCAATCGGGCCTGGACGCTCCAGGCTCGATTCAAGCAGGTCCGGCCCCTGCCTCTGCCCTCCGGGCGATTTCACGGCAACTCCCGGCCTCTTCTCGTTTTCTTCTTTCGCTCTTATCTTCCCTTCGCTGCGCCACCGAGACTCATGCACGCCACGCTCCCACCGAACAGCACTTCCGGCTTTCCTTTCCGTGCCATTCTGGGCCTCTTCAAATTGCGTATCGGCGTGGTCATCACCTTTACCGCCCTGGCCGGCCTGGCGGTCAGCGCCGGGCCCAGCCTGAGTCCGCTGCAGCTGCTGGTGCTGACCCTCTCGGTCCTCGTTTCCTCGGCCAGCGCCGGCGCCTTCAACCAGTATTACGAACACGACAGCGACCACTTGATGGCACGCACCAGCAAGCGCCCCTTCGTCACCGGCGAGTTGCGCCACGGGCCGCTCTGGCTGCTGGTGATTGGCGCACTGATGGTGCTCTCGGTCGGTACCGCCTGGATTGCGCTCAATGCCTGGTCGGCGCTTTTTGTCTTCCTTGGCGCCTTCTTCTACGCCATCGTCTACACCGTCTGGCTCAAGCGCCGCAGCTGGCTGAATATCGTCTTCGGCGGCCTGGCCGGTAGCTGGGCGGTCCTCGCCGGCGCCAGCGCTGCCGACCCGCAGCTCGGCGCCGTGCCGCTGGCGCTGGCGCTGGTTCTCTTCCTATGGACGCCGCCGCACTTCTGGAGCCTGGCCATCGCTTTCCGTGATGACTATGCCGCCGCCGGGGTGCCGATGCTGCCGGTGGTGGTCGGTGACCAGCGGGCTGCCAGGACGATTTTTTACAGCACCCTGGCGCTGGTTGCCGCCTCCTTCGTACCGCTGGCTTTCGGGCTCGGTGCGATTTATTTCGTCGGCGCGGCCACCGGTGGCGTCCTGTTCATCCACAAAGCCTGGCTGCTGACTCGCGACACCCAGCGCAAATCGGCGATGGCCTGCTTCCATGCTTCATTGATCCAGTTGACACTGGTGCTGCTGGCCGCCATCGTGGACAGTCAATTCGCGTCCTGACCTCTTGGCACGCCCTGACGTTTCTGATCCACCACTGGCATGTTTCGATGATTGCTCCTGGTTTTCGCGCCCTGCTGGCGTCGTTTCTCTTTCTAGCGCTTTCCTCGCTCGCCGTCTCAGCTCTCGCCGCCGACGAAGCAGATGCCGACAAGCCCAAGCTTACCGCTCGCCCGCAGGGATTGCTGCGCGGTGAGCTGACGCTGACCGCGCTCGACGAAAAAGCCGCTTTCGCCTTCTCGCAAGCCGCCATCGGCAGACCGCTCGGCGACTTCGTGCTGCTCGACCGCGATGGAAAACCAGTCGAGTTGTCGCGCTATCTGGGCAAGCCGCTGCTGGTTAACTTCATCTACACCGCCTGTTTCCAGGTCTGCCCGACGACCACCCGCAACCTGCAGAAGGCGCTCGAAAACACGGTCAGCGTCATGGGCGCCGACCGCTTCAACGTGATCAGCATTGGCTTCAACCAGCCTTTCGACTCGCCGGCCGCCTTGAAGGATTTTTCCCGGCAGTACGGCATCGATCTCCCCAACTGGAATTTTCTCAGCCCGGCGACAGCGATCGTCGATGACTTGACGGCGCATTTCGGCTTTCGCTTCATCGCCACCGCGGCCGGCTTCGATCACCTCAACCAGGTAACGATGGTAAATGCCGAAGGCAGGATCGTGCGCCAGGTCTATGGCGAGAAATTCACCGCCGAAGACATTGCCGAACCGCTCAAGCTGCTGATCACCGGTTCCGCCATCCCGCCCGAGACCGGGACCCTGCAGGAGATCATGGAACGTATTCGCATCATCTGCTCGGTCTACGACCCGCAGACCGGGCGCTATCGCACCGACTACTCGCTGTACTTCATGTTCGCCGGCTTCCTGACCTTCGTCTGCTTCATGATCTATCTGTCGATCAACTTCTGGAAGAACCGGCGCCGCGACCAGCCCAAGACGTCGTGACTGCCGTCGTCCTCTTCCGCCCCGAAATTCCGCCGAATACCGGCAACGTCATCCGTCTGTGCGCCAACACCGGTTGCGAACTGCACCTCGTCGAACCGCTCGGCTTTCGCTGGGAAGACCGTTCCCTGAAGCGTGCCGGCCTCGATTACCACGAGTTCGCGCGTGTTTTCCGTCACTCCGACTGGCACACCTGCAAGCAGGCACTGGCCGGGCGACGCCGCTTCGCGATCACCACCCGCGGCGCACGGCGCTTCGACAGGCCGGCATTTTCCCAAGACGACGTCTTCGTCTTTGGCCAGGAGACCAGCGGCCTGCCGGCCGAGGTAATGGCCGAGTTTGCCGACGAACAGCGCCTGCGCCTGCCGATGCTGCCGGGACAGCGCAGCCTCAACCTCTCAAACGCGGTCGCGGTGATGGTCTTCGAAGCCTGGCGCCAACAGGGTTTTGCCGAAGGCGCCTAGACCAGCAGCGGCACCGGGAGCCTTCCCTGGCGGCGCGTGCCGACCCCCGTCCGCCTGGCCCCAGCTTGGCTCACGCAGCCCTGTTTTGGATTTGACTCGTGTCAAGTCGCCTCCAGCCCGCACTCTATATAATCAGCGGCTAATAATTATTCCCACCAACGCATCAGAGGCCCCAGGCACGTGAGCTTCCACGCAGCACTGCGCAACGGCACAAAGAGCGTCTTTCTGCGTGTTGAAGAGGCCTTCGACGCCCCGTTCGGAGGCCAGGACAATCCCCTGCGCCATCTCGGCGCCATGGGTCTCTATCTGCTGTGGATCGTCGTCGGCAGCGGCCTCTATCTGTACACCGTCCTCGATACCGGCATCGACGCCGTCTATAACTCGATCGGCTACCTCTCGCAAGAGCAGTGGTACCTCGGCGGCGTCCTGCGCAGCCTGCATCGCTACGCTTCCGACGGCTTCATGCTGGTGATGCTGCTGCACCTCGTTCGCGAGTGGTCGTACGGACGCTATTACGGCTTCCGGCTGTACTCGTGGATGACCGGCATCCCGTTGATCTGGCTCGCCTATATCGCCGGAATCGGCGGCTACTGGATCGTCTGGGATCAACTCGCGCAGCTGTCGGCCACCGCCACCACCGAACTGCTCGACTGGCTGCCGATCTTCAGCGAGCCGTCGGCGCGTAATTTCCTCTCCTCCGACACCATCAGCGACCGCTTCTTCACCGTCCTGATCTTCATCCATCTGGGCGTGCCGCTGTTGCTGATCCTCGGCCTGTGGGCGCACGTTCATCGCGTCAGCCAGGTCGACTACCTGCCGACGCGGCGGGTGATGCTGGCCACCGCCGCGGCCCTGACCCTGCTCGCCCTGTTGCGACCGGCGCTCAGCAACCCGCCGGCCGATCTGGCAACCGTTCCCGGCGAACTGGCTTTCGACTGGTTCATCCTCTTCATCCATCCGCTCACCGACCTGACTTCGCCGGCGATCGTCTGGTCGCTGCTTTTCGGACTGACGGCACTGCTCTTCGCCCTGCCCCTGCTGCCGCACGCCAAGGCACAGCCGGTCGCCGTCGTCGACCCGGCCAACTGCACCGGCTGCGACCGCTGCCATGTCGACTGCCCCTACGCCGCGATCTCGATGGCGCCGCACCCGGACCGACCCGGCTTCAAGCTCGCCGTCGTCGACCCCGACCTCTGCGCCAGCTGCGGCATCTGTGCCGGCTCCTGCCCTTCGTCAACGCCTTTCCGCCGCCGCGCGACACTGCTCACCGGCATCGACATGCCGCAACTGCCGGTCAACGCCCTGCGCCAGCAGCTCGAACAGGCGCTGGAAAAACTCAGCGGCCGCACGCGTATCCTCGTCTTTTCCTGCGCCCGCGGCGCCCAGGCCATGCCCCTGGCCAGCGCCGACACCGCGGTCATCGAGCTGATCTGCACCGGCATGCTGCCGCCGGCATTCGTCGAGTACGCGCTGCGCTGCGGAGCCGACGGCGTCGTCGTTGCCGCTTGCCGCGGGGGTGGCTGCGATTTCCGCCTCGGCGAACGCTGGACCAGCGAGCGCCTGCTCGGCGACCGCGAACCGCACCTGCGCCACAGCGTGCCGTCTTCCCGGCTGCTGGTGCTGCTCGGCTCGGCGCACGACAGCGGCGCGCTGGCCAATACGCTGAGCGAGTTCAGAACCCGGATCGAAACCCTCGGGGTTGCGACCGACCGCCTTCCACCCTACCTGCGGAGTGCTTCACATCATGCTTAAACCCGCCGCCATCGTCGGCCAGGTGATTCTGTACGGCGCCTTTGCCGCTTTCATCGGCTACTTCGCCACCTCGCCGACCTACCACCAGATTCCCGACGACGTCGCGCTGATCAAGCTGTCGATCAGCCACCTCGGCGACCGCGACTGTCGCCAACGGACACCCGAAGAGCTGGCCAAGATGCCGCCGAACATGCGCGCGCCGATGGACTGCCCGCGCGAGCGCTCGGACATCCGGCTGGAAGTCGACCTCGATGGCCAGGAAGTCTTCCGCACCGTGCTGCACCCCACCGGCCTCTACAAGGACGGCGTGTCGACGGTCTACAAGCGCTTCGAGGTCAAGGCCGGCAGCCACCAGCTGACCGTGCGCATGGACGACAACCTCACCAAGCCCGGATTCGACTTCGTCAAGGACGAGCAGATCACCCTCGCCCCGCACCAGGTGATGGTCATCGACTTCAATCCCGACCAGGGCGGGCTGTTCTTCAAATGATCGCCGCCACGGCCCACGCTTGCCGACGGCGCCGCTGCAGCAGAGCGGGCATCGCGACACATACGCTTCACTAATCTCCTGAGCTGACATACAAATGGTCAAAATCATCCAACAAGTCATCCGCTGGCTGTTCATGCGCATCGAGAACGTGTTCAACGTCGCCTTTGGCGACAAGATGAACCCCTTCTACCACCTCGGCACGATCAGCTTCTGGCAATTCTGGTTGCTGCTCATCTCCGGACTCTACCTCTACATCTTCGCCGACACCGGCGTCCATGACGCCTTCGAGTCGGTCGAGAGCATCACCCACGACCAGTGGTGGCTGGGCGGCATCCTGCGCAGCGTGCACCGCTATGCCACCGACGGCATGATCCTGACCATGCTGCTGCACATGTTGCGGCATTTCGCCTACGACCGCTATCGCGGCTTCCGCTCGTTCTCCTGGCTCACCGGCGTCGCCCTGCTGTGGCTGATCTACATCGCCGGGGTCAATGGCTTCATGCTCGTCTGGGACAAGCTGGCGCAGTTCGTGGTCATCGCCACCGCCGAGTGGTTCGACCGCCGAGTGGTTCGATATCCTGCCGATGTTCAACGGCACGCTGATCCGCAACTTCCTGTATCTCGAAAGCGTCAACAGCCGCCTGTTTACCTTGCTCGCCTTCCTGCACATCGGCGTCCCGCTGATCATCGGCATCGTCATGTGGGTGCATGTGCAACGCATCCCGCGCGCGCACATCAACCCGCCGCGCCCGATCGCCATCGCCGTGA
>JEMX01000045.1:2408-15146 GCA_000585055.1 Candidatus Accumulibacter appositus | reverse complement strand
CTGGTCAAGCCGATCCTCAGCCAGGGCGGCGAAGCCGACATGTCGGTGGTGCCGACCGGCATCGCCTTCGACTGGTTCGAGCTGCCGGTGCTGGCGCTGGTCTACGTCGTCGACCCGCTGCACCTCTGGTTCTGGGTGCTCGGCATTACCGCCGTGCTCTTCCTCGTTCCCTGGCTGCCCCCGAAGCGACTCGGCGCGGCCAAGGCCCTGACCTCGATCACCTTCCAGCCCGATCACAAGGCGGTCAGCGCCCGCTTTGGCGAAACCCTGCTCGACGCCGGCCTGCGCCAGGACCCTGCTCGACGCCGGCCTGCGCCAGGGCATCAACCTGCCCTACGAATGCCGTAACGGCGGCTGTGGGGTCTGCAAGTGCACCGTCCTGCAGGGCAAGGTCGACCCCGGCCTGTACCAGCCGAGCGCACTCTCCGACGCCGAACTGGCGCAGGGCAAGGTGCTCTCCTGCTGCGCCACTGCGCTCGAAGACGTGATCATCGAGTACCAGGCCAGCGCCGCCAGCAGCCGCATCCCGGAATACACCGCCCGCGTCGTCAAGATGGAGAAGCTCACCCACGACGTGATGCGCGTCCTGCTCAAGCTGCCGGAAGGCCAGACGATTGCTTTCAAGGCCGGCCAGTACGTGAACATCATCCTCGACGACGGCCAGCGGCGCGCCTTCTCCTTCGCCAACCCGCCGCACGAACCCGAGTTCGTCGAACTGCAGATCCGCCTGATGACCGGCGGCAAGTTCACCACGCACGTTTTCGAGAAGATGAAAGAAGGCGACGAAGTCCGCTTCGAAGGCCCGATCGGCGACTTCAGCCTGCGCGAATCCGAGCGCCCGATCGTCTTGAATCCGAGCGCCCGATCGTCTTCGTCGCCGGCGCCACCGGCTTCGCGCCGGTCAAGAGCATGGTCGAAGACGCCTTCAAGCGCGGCCTCAAGCGCCAGATCCACCTCTACTGGGGCGTCAGGACCCTGAAAGACCTCTACCTGCCCGAACTGCCGACCCGCTGGGCGCAGGAACACGACAACTTCCACTTCATCCCGGTGCTCTCCGAGCCCGAGTCCGAAGCCGCCTGGACCGGCCGCACCGGCCTGGTCCACGAAGCCATCCTCGAAGACTTCCCCGAGCTCAAGGAACACGAAATCTACGCCTGCGGCTCGGTGCGCATGGTCGAAGCCATCTTCCCCTTCCTCAAGCAGCACGGNNGAAGACGGCGCCTGTTTCTCGGATGCCTTCAGTGTCTCGGCCAGGTCGATGGCGTTTCAACCAAGACAGGGGTCGTAGCGCTGGCCAGCCGTGACGGCAACGTCACGGCGGCAGTCCAGAGGTTTTATCGCCCGATAACTCCAGAGGTTTTATCGCCCGATAAATCGGGCTCCTACGGAGGCCGGCGCATCATTATCTGTAGGAGCCCGATTCATCGGGCGATCTTTCGCTGGAGCAAACCAACCACGCCAGGAGAAGCCCATGATCACCGTCATCGTCGAATTCAAGCTCCCTCAGACGCTGTCCAGAGAGCAGGCCCAGGCCACCTTCCAGAGTACCGCGCCAAAATACCAGGACATGCCCGGCCTGATTCGCAAGTACTACTTTCTTTCCGAAAACGGCAAGCGCGCCGGCGGCATCTATCTCTGGAGCTCACGCGCCGACGCGGATCGTGTCTACACGGAGGAATGGAAAGCCTTCGTGCGTGGCAAATACGCCAGCGAACCGTCGCTGACCTACCTCGAATGCCCGCTGGTGGTCGACAATCTCACGCACGAGATCATTGCCGACTAAGCCGCCCGAATCGAGACGACGCCGGCGCCTTGCCGCGACGCCGGCCCCAAGAGAAAGGAAACGAACATGCCCAGCACCGCCTTTCAGGATTGTTATCCCGATGATTTCGCGCATTGTTACGGGTGCGGCAAGAACAACGAACACGGCCATCATTTGAAGAGCCATTGGGATGATTCGGACGGCGATACGACCGTTGCACGCTTTACCCCGCAGCCCTACCACACCGGCGGCGTTCCCGGAAACGTCTATGGCGGCCTCATCGCCTCGCTGCTCGATTGTCACGGCGCAGGTTCCGCCGCCGCCGCCGCGTGCAAAGCAGAAGGCCGCGAAATGGGCAGCGCCCCACCCATGCGCTTTGTCACCGCCTCACTCAAGGTCGATTACCTCCGCCCGACGCCGATAGACGGCGAACTGGAAGTCCGAGGCGAAATCGTCGAGGTCAAGCCGCGCAAGGTCACCGTTAGCCTGTCGTTGAGCGCCCACGGCGAGGTCTGCGCGCGCGGGCACATGATCGCCGTGCGGCTGCCCGATTCCGCGGCAGGACAGCAATAGGCCGCCAGCGAAAAGTGACGCCGCGGGGATTTCCCCGGCGCGCCAAGCCGTCACTGCGAGGAGCGCAGCGACGCGGCAGTCCAGGGCCTGCCACGGCTGCTGCAGGAACACCAGCACTCTTGACCGCAGTGACCTTGCCAACCAACGCGTAGATCACTCGAAGCCGGCGAGGCGGGGGAAGTCTCCCCCGCACCCCCTCCAGAGTCAGCGCACCAGAGTCCCAGAGTTCAGAGGAAGCAGAGGACAGGGCTACGCCTCAGGGGACGAACGCAACACCACCCGAAAGCCGATGCCGCTGAGACGGACGTCGGGACCGCTCCTGCTGCGGGAGGCGCAGCGCGCGCCGCTACGGTTGCTGAACCACGAGCCGCCGCGAACGACCCTTTCAACGTTGGCAGCGGCTTGCAGATCCTCGCAACCATCGTCAGGTTGATAGGGATACGGCTGGTAAGTGCTGCGCGTCCATTCCAACACGTTGCCGATCATGTCGTAAAGGCCGAAATCGTTGGCCAAAAAACAGCCGACAACAGAGGTATCGTCGATCCCCGAGTCACCATAGTTGGCCCGAGCCGGGTCGGCGTCGTTGCCCCAGGAGAAGACCGCATCCCGCAGTCCGCCACGAGCGGCTTTTTCCCACTCAAGCTCGCTGGGCAGGGCAACCCGCCACTGGCGCTGGCGCACGAGCCCGGCAGCCTTGGTGCCTTCAAGCAACGGCGACACGGCAAGCGCTTCGTTGAGCCAGTCGCAGTACGCGATGGCCTCGTGCCAGCTCACCCTCCGAACCGGTCGGCTGTCCGGGTCACGCAAGGCGTCGGCATCGCCGATCTCGTAGTGCGCCGCCTCGACAAAGGCGCGGAATTGGGCGACGGTGACCGGGTAGCGCGCGATAAGGAACTCCGGTGTTGGCGTGGGCGCGTCATTGATTTCGTCCTTTCCCACTTCGCCGCCGACGGTCTTCGCCAGCCGCTGCGCATCCGCCTTGCGCGTACCGATCCGGAACTCGGGGTCAGCCGGCATGCGCACAAAACCGAGCATCTCGTCGGCCGGCAGCCAGAAGCGCTGCGCGTCGAAGCGCGGGTCGCCCAGCGCCGACAGCACGTCTCCCGCACGCGCGCGGACAACGGGCCCGGCGCCGAGCAGCGTCGACGCGTCGGCCAACAGATCAACGATCCTCCGCGCGCAATCGGCACGCGTCGCTTCGCCGCGCTCGCGCCATTCCAGCGCCGCCGTTCCCGCCAGTTCGGCAGCCGAGAACTGCACGTTCGGATTGCCACCCGCCCTCCCCAGCTCGCCGAGAAATTCCCGCGCCGGCTTGGCGGCATTGCTCGCCCAGTAGCCAGCCAGGAGCAGAATCGGCTCGCGCCACCACGGATCGTCGAGGCGGTCGCCGAGAACGGAAAGGATCGCTTCACGGGCCTCGCCGCCGATGACTTCGCGCAGGTAGCGCGCCACCAGGAATTCCTGAAAAGCCAGATGAATGAAGCGATAGGCCTCCTGGCGCTCCTCCAGCACACTGCCGCGCTGGCGGGCGTGGCTCAGGAAACGATCGACGTGCGGCCGGAATTCGGCCTCCTCGCACAAGACTTTCCGCAAGGCCCGCTCACCGATCTCGCGCCCCTGGTCACGCCCGTGCCGGTGCATGTGAAAGGCGAGATGCTGGGCCATTTCGCGAAACACTTTCCAGTCGCTGGCCAGCTCGCGGATGTCGGCCTGCTCGCGTCCGTAGTCGACCTGCAGCAAGGCGCTGATCGCCTTGTCGAAGAGTTCGGCGCGCCCGTCCGGCAACGTGCGGTTGCTCACATGCACGATCAACAGCAGGCGCACCATCAGCGGACTGTCGACCAGAACGTGCGCATCACTGCCGAGGCGCGCGCGGCGCTCGTCTTCGAGCCTCGCAATGCCGCTCAGCAAGTCCTGCACCCGCTCGTTGCGCAAATCGGCGTCCTGCGGGTGGATACAGGCGTACGCCTGCCGCACCATCGGCGCGACGTGTTGCTCGAAGCCGAGCGGCTGCACGGCAATCTCACGGAACTTCGCGCCGAGTGCGGTGCCACCGCTGCGGTAGGCGATGGTGCGGCAGGTGACGACGACGCGCATGCGCGCCTGGCCACTGACCAGGTCTTCGACCGACGCGCGCACTTCGGCGCGCTCTTCTTCATTGGCGACCTCATCGAGCCCGTCGAGCAGCAGGATCACTGGCCGCCCATCCCTGAGCAGCTGTACGAAGAAATCGTCGGGCAGATCGACGTCGGCCTGCTTCCTGATCAGGTGATACGAGATGAAGTGCGCCAGCGTTCTCTCGCGTGCCGGCGCGCTGGCCGGCAGTTGGCGGCGGAAGCGGGCGAACGACGCGAGCGGCACGAAGATCGGCAAGGGAATTTCGCTGGCAGCCACCGCCAGACCAAGGCGCGACCTTGCCGGCTCCGCCTGCCCGGTGAGCAGCGAAGACGCCAGCGCCCAGGCCATGTGCAGCAGTACCGTCGTCTTCCCCGAGCCTGGCCCGCCGATGATCACCAGTCGATTGCCGAGACCGAGCACCTGGTTGAGGTCGATATCGTTGTCACCCACACGCTCGTCGGGTGCTGTCTTCTCGCCAGCGTTGGCGCGGCTGCGGGAGCTGCGCTGCGTTGCCTCCCGCTCCTGCGCGTCGCCAGGCCGCGGGATCGGCCGGGCACGCAGCGGCACATAGGCCGCCTCCAGCGGCAAGGACACCACCCGTGCGCCACCCGCACGTTCGATGCCGCGCAGCTCGATGCACTCGGTATGGCTACGCAGCCAGCGCAGATAGCCGTCGACCGGGTAGGTTTTGCCCGCAGGCGGGCGAGCATCGCCGCTGGGTGACTGGTACGACTTGCCCGAAGCGACTTCGATCAGGCCGCCTGCGACCAGCTTCTCCAGTTGCTCACCGAAGTGGTTTTCCAGCTCGGCGGTGTTCGTGTAGACGGTCGGGAAGTGCTCCAGCGCCCTGAGCTTGTCTTCGAAGGCCCACAGACTTGCCAGACCGGCCCGGTTGGCGCTGACCGAACTGATCTGCACATCCTTGAAATACGTGAAGATCAACGGCATGCCGGTGGCCGTGAATTGCGCGTACGCGGTCTTGAACTCTTCGTCGGTGTAGCGACCGACCTTGCTCCCGAACAACATCACGAAGAGGTCGCATTCGCGAATCGCCTGGTTGTACTCGTTCTGCAGCCGGGTCTTCGACATGGCATCCAGGAAATCTTCCCAGAGGACCACCTCGATGAAGCCACCCCGAGGAAGCAACTGCTTGTTCTTGCGGCCGATGAAGCGCTCAAACTCTTTCCGCTCCTCGCAGAATTCGGAGGACGAGGCAAGGAAAAGCTTTATCGTGATCATCGTGACGGTTCCGTTGAGGCGATTCGCGGGACAGTATAGCCAAGCGGCCACGAGAAAGAGCGGCAAGTCCGTCTGTTTGGCCGCGCTTGCTGCGCTTGCCTTCCGCGAAGCGTTTCGATGCCTCGCAAACCGCATCCGTGACGCACGAGTTCAGTCCCGGAGAGACAAGTCAGAAGGTGGCGCTGGACTGCCGCGTCGCTGCGCTCCTCGCAGTGACGGCATGCGGTTTGCGGGTGACGACGGCGGCATGGGCAGCCAAGAGCAACTACGATAGTTCAACGAAGCTGGGCGACAGAGGCCAACGTGTTGGCGCCAGGCCCGTCGTCAGGCGCTCCGTTTCGGAATCGGATGGCTGGCAAACACGTGCTCGCGCAAGCCCCAGGTATCGGCGTAGCGCACGTGGTTGATCCAGCCCTGCACACTGGCGTCGAGTTCGCCGAACGAAAGCTGGCCGGCCTGGTAATCGTCCAGGTTACGAGCCAGGCGACGGGTGAAATTCACGGCGTTACGCCGTTTGAGCAAGCGGCACGCGGGATAGACGACGAATCCCAGCCAGGGAATGCCACAGCGCGTCGGCAGCACCTGCGTCTGTGCCTCGTGGATCGTCAAGCGCTCGCGCGCCAAGCGCACGATGATCGCCTCCCGCCACGCGGCGAGCCTGGACTTGCTGTCGCCGAACAGGGCGAAATCGTCCACGTAGCGCACATAGGCGCCACAACCCAGCTCACGCTGGACGAACCAGTCGAAATCATTGAGGAAGACGTTCGACCAGAACTGCGAGGTCAGATTGCCGATCGGCAAGCCGCGTGGACGACAAGCGGCGAGCAGGTCGTCGCCCGGAAAATAGACGGGCGTGTACTCGGCCGTGAGCGCGCCGACGCCACTGGCAAGGATGCTGTCGACCAACCACAGCACCTCCTCGTCCTCGATCAGGCGCGCAAGCTTGGCGCGCAGCAGCGAGTGGTCCAGCGATGGAAAATGCTGGACGATGTCGGCACGCAGCACATAGCGATGACGACGCGCCAGCTCCTGCAAGCGATCAACCGCGCGATGCGTGCCCTTGCCACGGCGATTGGCGTAGCTGTGGGCAATGAAGCCCGCCTCGCAGATCGGCTCGATGACATTGCACAGGGCATGATGGACGACGCGGTCGACAAACGGCGCGGCGCTGATCTTGCGCCGCTTTGGTTCGTGAATGAAGAAATGCCGATAGGCGCCGGGGCGATAGCTTCGCGTGCGCAGCGCGCTCTGCAAGGCGATCAGCCGGTCGGCAAGCACCTGCTCGAAAGCCGCCGCGCTATCCTTGCGGCGCTTGCCGCGTGCAGCCAGCCGATAGGCGCGCCAGAGGTTGTCCCAGTCGGTGATCGCTGCGAAGAGAGATGCCACTGGTCGCCCATCCTGAATTTCGCGCTACCAGGCGAGTCGCCTGATTGCTCCGGCCAAGCCCATCGGTGACGGGTGCCATGCACTTCGCTTGTCGCGCCCGGCACCCGGCGCTCGTGCCACACCTACTTCGACTTCCCGATCAAGCCCTTCGAGGATTATCGCCCATGCCACCGACCAAAGAGCTGGTGATCTTCACCCACACTTACGACCTGCTGAGCTGGCTGCTGCCACAATGCGAGCGTTTCCCGAAGAGCCAGCGCTTCGTCATTACGCAGCGCCTGCAGGGCGCGGCGCTGGATTTTCAGGAGGCGATCTTCGAAGCCAATGCGCGCAGTGGCGGGCAGCGACTGGAGCATTTGCAGGCCGCCGACGCACGGCTCAACAAGCTGCGCCTCTACCTGCGCCTGTCACGGCAGTGGGACTGGCTGAGCAGCGGCCAGTACGAGCACGTCAGCCGCATGGTCGCCGAAATCGGCCGCCTGCTGGGCGGCTGGCTCAAGCAGACCCGATCCGGCGTGCCTTCCCGGGCCACCGGTGGCACACCCGGAGGCGACGCGGAAGCTGGATGAGCATAGTCGGGAGGGGCGGGCGACGGCGGGCGCGATGGCCTGGCCGTGCCCTGGCTTGACTATCTGCCCGGCGCGGGCGATGCCCCTGATGTCGCCCTGCCTCACGGCACGCGCGCGGACCAGACCTGCCTGGCGCTGTTCTTCTTCCTTCGCCTCGGCGGGCAAAACCGCTCGCGCGGATCGGCCCGCATTTCCGGAGCATAGTCGGCGCGGGTGCACCGCTACGCCGTCCCGCCGGCTGGCGACGGAACCAGAAAAAGGGTGAGAAGGACGTGGGACGAACGCAACACCACCCGAAAGCCGATGTTGTTGTTACGGTTGTCGGGATCGTTCCTGTTGCGGTAGGCGCAGCGCGCGTTGTTACGGTTGTTGTTCCACGAGCCGCCGCGAACGACCTTTCCAGACTGCCTGGCCGGATGTCGCCACCCGGCCCGTGCATGATAGCGAAAAGCGACGCGGCGGGGGAAGTCTCCCCCGCACCCCCTCCAGAGTCAGCGCACCAGAGGCCCAGAGTTCAGAGGAACAGAGGCCAGGGCTACGCCTCAGGGGACGAACGCAACACCACCCGAAAGCCGAGGCCGTTGCTACGGCCGCCGGGAACGTTCCCGCTGCGGGAGGCGCAGCGCGCGACGTAACGGGCGTCGTACCACGAGCCGCCGCGAACGACCCGCAGGATGTCGTTCCTAGCGTCGAGTGCCTCACGTTTGCCGTCGTCGAAGCGGTACGGATAGCCGAAGTCGGGCTTCTGCCAGTCCGTTCCCCAGAGGCTACGCGTCCATTCGTATACGTTGCCGATCATGTCGTGCAGCCCGAAGTCGCTGGCTGGAAAACAACCGACAGCAGACGTATCGCCAATCTCCGAGTCGCCATAGTTGGCGCGAGCCGGGTCGACCTCATTGCCCCATGAGAAGACCGCATCCGGCAACCCGCCACGCGCCGCTTTCTCCCACTCAAGTTCGCTGGGCAGCGCAACCTGCCACCGGCGCTGGCGTACAAGACGGGACGGTTCGCTGTCCTGAAGGAGCGGCGAACTGGTGAGCTCGTCGTTCAGCCAATCACAGTAGGCGATCGCCTCGTGCCAGCTCACCCAGCGCACCGGGCGGCTGGCCGCGTCACGCAAGGCGTCAGCATCGCCGATCTCGTATTGTGTCGCCTCGACAAAAGCACGGAACTGAGCGACGGTGACCGGATAGCGGGCAATAAGAAACTCGGGCGTCGGCGTTGGCTCGTCATTGATTTCGTCATTATCCACTTCGTTACCGACGATCTTCGCCAGCCGCTGCGCGTCCGCCTTGCGCGTGCCAATCCTGAACTCGGAATCCGCCGCAATGCGCACGAAGCCGAGCATCTCGTCGGCCGGCAGGTAGAAGCGCTCGGGGTCAAAACGCAGATCGCCAAGCACAGCCAGCACATCACCGGCTTGCGCGCGCTGCCGGTTCGGTGCGCCGCCATCGTCCGGGTGTACCGGCAGAGACGCGGCGAGCCAGCCAGCCACGCGCTCGGCAATCGCCTGCGTGCGCGCGCTCTTGTTGATCGCCCCGAGACCGATCTCCTGCAACTGCGTTCCGGCAAGCAGCGCGCAGGTCCAATCGGCTTCTTCCGGCCGCCCGCGCTTCCGGAAGTCGACGATCGACTTTCCGCCGACCAGTTCGTCAGCTGCACTCGCGCCCCGCTCGGCCTTGGCCAGTCGCGCAGCCAGCGGCAGCACGACCTGCCAGTGTGTCGGCGCGGCGCGCGCCAGGCCGGCGCACTGCGCTGCGAAGTCACCCTGCGCCGCGAGAAAGCTGGCGGCGAGGAATTCCTGGAAAGTGCGATGCGGAAAAGTGAACTGCCGCTCGCCGTCCTTCTCGCCCTGCCCGATCAGCAGGCCGGCGCGCTTTTCGATGTACTCGACGACAACGGCAGCCTTGTTCCTGTCCTTGCCGAGCAGCGGGCAGAAGGCGCGGACCAGGCGATCCTCACCGATATCCGCCGTACCCTCGCGGCCGACGTTCCCGGCGTGCACCTTGAACGCCACCTCTTCGAGCACCTCGCGCAGGTCGGAGAGCTTGAGGCCGGGAATGGCCAGCTCGTCGAGTAGCGCCTTGTCGGCGCCGATCTGGCGGTTCCAGCGCAGCATCAGCAACTCGACCGACTCCTCGTAGAGGTCGGCGCGATCGTCGGGCAGGCGGCCACGGTTGGTATGCAAGGTCGCCATCAAGGTCAGCAGCAGCGGGTTGCGCGCCAGCGGCAGCAGGTCGGGACGCTGCCGGGCGGCGAGCAGGTCGTCGATCTTGCGTTCGGCGTCGCCGGGCGAGCGCCAGCCGCGCGTGACCAGCGCCGCGTACCAGGCGCGAATGAAGCGCTCGATCTGCCCGTCGTCGAGATCGGCGAGAGCGTATACGCCCTGCGCCGGATCGGCGCCGCCGGGCCACGCGTACGGCCGCGCGCAGAGCACGAAGCGGCAGGCCTTCCCGGCGCTGCCCATCAGCTCATCGACGGCAGCCAGCACGCGTTCGCGACTGGCGCGGTTGCCGCACTCGTCGAGGCCGTCGAAGAGGATCAGCGCGCCTCGCTTGCGGGCGATGCGCTGCACGTATTTCATGGTCTCCGGCGACATGCCATAGCCAGCGGCGTCGAGGTCGCGGGCAATGAAGTCCCACAGCTCGCTGGCACGCGCCGGCTTGTCGCCGGGGGGTAGCTGCTCGGCGAAGCGGCGCAGAATGACGCGGATCGGCAGCAGCTTGCCATGCGTCCAGGTGTCACCGAGGCTGGCGAGTTCCTCGAGGTGACCCTGCCAGGCCTGGGCGAGCGCCAGCAGGACGCTCGCGCCGAAGGTGCTCTTGCCGCTGCCCGGCTTGCCGAGCAGCGTCAGCTGGCGGTGCGCGGCCAGCGCTTCGAGGGCGGAAACCGGGCGCGTTTCGCGTTGCCCGGAGCGCTGTTGGTGAACGTCGTCACGCTGGCGGCTGGCTGCGCGTGCCAGCCACTCCGCCAGCGTCGTCTCCTGCGCAATCTGCAGGGTGGTATCCAGCGGCACGTAGATGTCGGCGAGCTGCAGCGGCGTCTGCCGTGCCGGATCGGCGGAAGCGTCGATTTCGCCCAGCTTCAGCCCGGCGAGATCGGTCGCCAGCGCGTGCAGGTAGAGGGCGATGACCGAGTTCGCCTCGGCGGAGTCTTCGTCCGGTGGCGGGCCGTCGCCCGGGCCGGAGTTGAGAACGATGAATCCGCTCGCCACCAGCTTGTCCAGTTGTTGATTGAACTCGAACTTCAGCTCGCCGATATTCCTGTACGGTGTGCGGAAGTGCCCCAGGTCATCGAGCTTTTTCTGGAAGGCCCACAAGCTCATCAGATCTTCCTGAACGACTTTATCCAGGTCGATCAGTGCGGTCTTGAAGTAGGTGAAGATGTGTGGCTTGCCAGTCGCCTTGAACTGCTCGAAAGCAGTCTCGAACTCCTCTGCGGTGTAGCGACCGACCTTGGTGCTGAACAGCATCACAAAGATGTCGCAATCGCGGATGGCCTTGTTGTATTCGTCCTGCAGCCGTGTTCTGGATAGCGCGTCGAGAAAGTCCTCCCACACGATCAGTTCGACGAAAGCGCCCTGCGGCTGCCAAAGCTTGTTCTTGCGATTGACGAGAATCTCGAACTCTTTGCGCTCCTCCAGCAACTCGGAGGATGAGGCCAGGAATATCTTGGTCGGCATTGCGATGGCTCCCTGCCAGCGATCAGATCAACAGTTCTATCAGAAATGGATAAAGGCGTTCACTCCGCCTGCTTCAGTTCGCAGGTCGCCTCTCACGCCGCCACCGCCGTATCCCGCACGGCAGCGAGCACGGCAATCAAGTCATCGACCTCGCCGCTGCTGAACAGCGCCTCCGGACCGCGCGGCGTAATGTCGATGAACGGCGACTCGTAAAGCAAGGCGGCGTCGAGCACGCCGTGTTCGGTGAGGTGATTGACGATCAGGTTTACGAACTCGATCTGGTTGGCGGCTAGCGTCTTGCCAGCCAGGAAACCGGCGAGCGCCTGCTTGGCGGCCTCACGGTCCATGCCGAGCAGCGAGCGCACGAAGAGCCCCAGCCCGTGCGACTCGCTGGCGGCGCGTTCGATATCCCTGACCGCACCCACACCGCTCTCGGCCAGCATCCGTTCCAATTCACCCAGGTCGGCCACGGTCAGTGGCCGGTTCATGCGCAGCTTGTGGATCGCCACATGGTCCTGGTGCGCGCGCAGAAAGGCCTGCGCCTTGGCGCGGAACTTCGCGTAGTCCGTGCCCGCCGTGAAGCCCGGCAAGGCGACCTCGCTCTCGTCGCCCATCTCGTCGTCGAAGTCCGTGTAGATCTGCTTGCGCTGGCGCTTTTCGATCAGCCGGACGAGCTCGCGCAACTTGCGGCGCAGCGCTTCGAGCATGGCGACGGTGACGTCCTGCCACCAGTCGTCGGTCTGCAGCGCCAGGATCAGCACCATCTGCTCGCGAACCATCGGAATCGCGGCCTTTTCCTCAAGCAGCGCGGCGATCTCCATCACCTGCTCGCGCAGACGCTGGAAAGCCGGCTCGGCGCGCAGTAGCGCCAGTTGCAGTCGGAGGACCAGCAGGTCGAAGCGCCGCGCTTCCTCGCCTTCCGCTGCCATTTCCGAAGGCAGGCCGGCCACCTCGGCGGCGAGCTGCGAGCGTGCCTCCGGAGTCAGCGTCTTCCAGGCCTCGGCTTTGGCATACTGCTCGACGATGCGGCGCCGGGGCCGCACGACGAAGTTGTCGAGGTTCATCGCCGCCGTCTCGCGGTGCAGCAGTTCGGCAAGGTCGCGGCGCAGCTCGACCTCGTTCGCCGGCATGGCGTAAGGCAGAGCGATCTCCTTGATGCCACCGCGTTCGCTGACGTCGAGCCGCTGGTCGAGCGCGCCGATCAGCTGCAGACGCGTGGTGAACAGGCGCTTGCCCAGCGACGCGACCACGGGAACGTCGGTTGCTTCCGGGTCCTGGCCGAAGTATTCGAGGTTCTGGCAGTAGTCGAAGACCTGGAAGAATTGCTTGTCCTGCCCCGGTCCGAACAGGTCCGGGCACAGGCGCGTGCCGCGGCCGAGCATCTGCCAGAACTTGGTCTTCGAGCGCAC
>JEMX01000045.1:1630-2315 GCA_000585055.1 Candidatus Accumulibacter appositus | reverse complement strand
TGCGGCGCCCGCTCCTTGATGCTGAAGTGATCGATCAGGTCCTGCGCGTACTCGGTCCTGAAGGTGATCACGCGCGCGAACTCGCCCTTGAAGTGCGGGTAGTTGGCGTTGAAGCGCTCGGCGATGAACTCGGCGTGCGCCTGATTCTTGGCAAACAGGATCGTCTTGCCCAGCCGGTCGCCGCCGGCAACGCTCACGCCACGCGTCATCAGGTGCGCCAGCACCTTGTCCACCGTGTCGGTGTTGAACAGCCACTGGTTGACCGCCTCGGCCTCGACGCGGTTGGGAACGATGCCGTCGTCGTCCCACTCGATGGCGTCCCACTGCTCTTTTTCTTCGTCCGGAAGATCGTCGTAGTTGATCCCGCCGCGCTGGAACTTGAGCGGTACCGAGACCGCTTTCGGCGGCACCAGGAAGCCGTCGCGCACCGCTTCTTCCAGCGCATAGGCGTCGGTCGGCACGCCGTTTTCAAGGTCGAAGAGGCCGTAGGTATTGCGATCCACATCGTCCTTGGGCGTTGCCGTCAGCCCGACCAGCAGCGAGTCGAAGTAGTCGAAGATCGCGCGGTACTTCTGGAAGACCGAGCGGTGCGCCTCGTCGATGATCACCAGGTCGAAATGCCCGACGCCGAAGCGGCGCTGGCCGCCGCCTCCGCGCCCTCGGCCCCCTGCGCTCCCGGAACGCC
>JEMX01000045.1:0-1561 GCA_000585055.1 Candidatus Accumulibacter appositus | reverse complement strand
ACGAACACCCGCCCTTCTCCGTAGCGGTCGCTGACCAGGTTCACCGGTGACGCGTCGGGCAGGTGGCGCTTGAAGGCGCCCACCGCCTGCTTGACCAGCGCCACACGGTCGGCGAGGAAGAGCACGCGCTTGACCCAGTTGCTGCGCATCAACAGGTCGCAGAGGGCGATCACCGTGCGCGTCTTGCCGGCGCCGGTGGCCATCACCAGCAGCGCCTTGCGCTCGTGGTCGCGCTCGAAGCTCTCGGCGACGCGCCGGATGCTGCGTGTCTGGTAGAAGCGTTCGGCGATGGCGCGGTCGATGGTCGCCACAGCCAGCGGCTGGCGCGTGCTGCGCCGCTGGATCAGCAGTTCCAGCTCGGCTTTCTTGCAGAAGCCCTGCACCGCGCGCGGCGGGTAAGTGCTGTCGTCCCACAGCCAGTGCTCGTAGCCGTTCGAGTAGTAGATCAGCGGGCGCTGGCCGAATTGTCGTTCCAGGCAGTCGGCGTAGAGCCGGGCCTGTTGCTGGCCGACGCGCGCATCGCGACGCGTGCGCTTGGCTTCGACCAGTCCCAGCGGCTTGCCGTCGTCGCCCCACAGCACGTAGTCGACAAAACCTTTTCCCTGCCCGTTGGGCATGCCCGCGACCTCGAACTCGCGCGAAGCGGGCTGGCCTGGCTCCTGCTCCAGTGGCCAGCCGGCCTCCTTCAACAACAGGTCGATGAAATAGCGGCGGGTCTCGGCTTCCGAATAGTCGTGCGTGTCGGGCTCGGCCGCCGCGGCCTGCTTCGCCGCAGTGACTTCGGCGCGCAGCCGCGCCAGCTCGTCGTCGAGCGCGCCTTGACCGGCGAGCACGCGCGCAAGCTTCTCGTCGCGCTCGCGCAGGTCGGCTTCGAGCCGCTGCAGGGCTTCGGCGCTTTGCAGCGCTGCGGGCGCCGGCATGGCCGTCGGCCTGGCCAGCGCAGCGGCGTCGAAGACCAGCCCCGGCGCCGGCCGCGCCGTGCGTCCATAGGTACGCGCCAGCCAGTAAGCAACGTGGAACAGCTCGCGCACGGCGACCAGCGCGTCGTCTGTCGGGACGCTGCGCGGGCCGTGCACCGCGCGGTTGCCGAGAGCAACGATCACCCGTGCCTTGCTGAACACCGCCTCGCCCGCCGCCTGCTTGAAGCTCGGCTCGTGAATCAGCGCCGAGATCTGGTTCTGGTACGGCAGCTTGAGCGCCGCGTCGTGCTTGTACGCCCAGGCGACCGCCAGTTCGAGCGTGCGGCGGGCGTAGAAACAGGCGCTGCGCGGGTCGGTGTGCACCGCCGCCTCGGCGCGCGCGGCAGCGTCGAATACCGCCGGCCATTCGCGGTCGAGGAAGGAGAACAGGCTCACGGCGGCATCACCCCTTTCGTTTCACGCCGCAGCGGGCGGCAGGTCGGCGTTCAGCAGCTCGACGTAGCGCCGGTAGCTGAAGACGCGCCCGCGCTGGCGTTGCGTCAGTTCGGCGACGATCCCCAGCGCGCTCAGATGGCCGAGCGACTTGTTCACCGTCGCCGCCGTCAGCCCGGCGGCCTTGACCAGTGCTGTCGACGTCGCCA
>JEMX01000044.1:111923-117261 GCA_000585055.1 Candidatus Accumulibacter appositus | reverse complement strand
CGAGTTGGGGTTGTTCTGCCCATCGGCACCCGCGTTGCCGGCCGTTCCCGAGCCGCCGTGGTAGCCATCACCACCGTCATAGCCCGCGTGACCGCCACTGCCGGCAACCCCGTCGAGGTCGCCGTTGCCCGAAGTCCGTGGCAGGTCACCACCGCGCCCACCCGTCCCGCCCCAACCCGCCGAACCGCCAGAGCCCAGCCAGCCAGCGGTGCCGCCGCTGACCTGGCCACCGCCACCACCGCCGCCGACGCCCGGGTTTCCAGTGCTCGCCGAGAAGTCGAAGCTCACCCCGGCGCCAATGCTGACGTCGTTGGCCACCTGGATCGACAAGGCGTTCTGGCCGGCATTGCCGATGATTGCGTTGCTGGCGTTGGTGGCGATTCCGGTGACGGTCGCGCCACTGGCGATCTTCAGGTTTCCGGGCAGGTAGAAGCGCGTGATTCCGTCGCTGCCGACTGCTGAAGTGAATCCAGCACCCGAACCATAGCCGAAGCCCGCCGAGAGGGTGCGATCGACGCTGCCGTTGCCATCGTCGTCGATTTGCACGCCCTTGCTGATCACCCACAGCCAGCCCTTGGCGACGTCGAAGCGCACATCGCCAAGGATGCTGAAGGTCGCCACCCCCTGCGGTTGTGGCGATGCCGCCGCGCCGGTGTCGATATGAGCGGCAAGGATGCTGTCGATCAACAGCGCGCCGCTGCCCACCACCTCCCAACGCAGCGAAGAGAGCGCCCGCATGCCGGGGTCGGTGAAGCTGTAACGCTGAAACACCGGCAGATTGCTCAGCGGATCGCGCCCGGGGGCGACGGCTTCGACGACCACTTCCAGGCCATTGAGCGTTACGCCGGTAAAGCGCACCGTACGGCTCGCCGCGCCATCGGCGGCGAGCAGGATCGAAGCGGCCGAGAACGCTCCGCTCGCGCTGCTCAGGATCGCGGTCTTGCCAGACGCCAGCTTCGCTGCCGGACCGACCTCGTCGTTGCGGGCCAGCGTGTCGTTGCTGCTCAGCGTGAAGCCGTCTTCACGATCGTAGCTGCTGCCATTGCCGCTCAACTCGTCGAAATCGATCACCATCGGGTAGTCCGCCAAGCTCCGGAAGCTGCCTGGCTCGAGCACGACACGGCCGGCGGTGAGGTCCACGCTGTTGCCGTCGATAAGGCCACGCACGTCGCCGGGAATGCCGCTGAGCAGGTCGAGTGTATCGGCGAGCGTCCCGCCAAGGATGCGGATCTGGCCGGCGCCTTCGGCGGCGATCACCGGGACGTCGCTGGCGCCGCCGCTGCGCGCCTGAATCAGCGCGCCATCGATCACCGTCCAGGCGACCGGCGTGCTCTCGTTGAGGTGGTTGTCGACCACCAGCTGATCGACCGACAGCGCCAGCTGCGTGAAAGTACCAGCGACCGGCTGGCCATCGATGTGCACCTTGACCGTGTCATCACCAACGTCGCCATTGATGGTCGTCGTCCGGGCACCGATCTGGTAGACATCGACGTCGTCATCGCCGTCACCGGCATGCACGCTGACCGCCGTTGCGGCCAGCGAATTATCGATGCGCAGGCGATCGTTGCCAGCGCCCAGCTGCAGTGTGAACTGCTCGACAGCCGAGAAATCGATGTCGCCGGCGGTGAAACCGAGCAGCGAGCCGGCGTCGGCACTACCGACGAAACGACCTTCGCTATCCAGCGTTCGCGCGGAAAGATCGACCAGCAGGGAATCCTGCTCCAGCGTCGCGCCTTCGCCGGCAATGGTCAGGCGCGCCTGCGCGCCATGCACTGTGACGCGATCGGCACCGTCGCCCATTTGCAGGCCGGTGGCGTGCGAGACGCTGTCGATGATCAGCTCGTCGATGCCACCACCCGCGGACACGCTCAGGGCAGCAACGCTATCGACCACCTGCAGCTTGTCGGCGCCATCGCCCAGTGCCAAGCCCACCGCATCGAAGCCGCCAAAACGGATCGAGCCGGCCATGCTGGTTTCGCTGATCAGGCCAAGCTGGGCATCGCCAGGGTCGCGCGCCAGGCGCATGTCCACGGCGGCACCGCTGGCGACGGCAAGCATGCCGCCGTCGCTACCGCCGCGCACGGTCAACGTACGGCTGACGGCATTCAGGCTGCTGGTCGGAGTCAGGTCGCCGACACTGACGACGTCGACGCCGCCGCCGAGGTCGACGCTGGTCACCGTCGAGGCGCCGAGGATCTTCAGCTCGTCGATACCGTCGCCCAGCTGCAGCGAGAGGGTCTCGAATTCGGCGTAGGCAATACCGGCATCCGAGTTGACCGCGGTCTGGTCGGCGTCGCCCATGCCCAGGCCCGTCAAGCGCAATGCACTCAGCTGGCCGACGTTGCGAGCGGCCGCCGCACTACCGCTGACCTGATCGCTGATCTGCAGCGCGTCGTTCCCGCCCTGGCCCTGCACGTCGAGCAGACCGGCGAGCGCATTCAGGCCGTTCTTCACCGCGCCGGCGGTGTCGCCGGCGACGAGGATGTCGGCACCCTCGCCCATCAGCACCTGCGTCGTGCGCCCGGCCTGTGTGCCAAGCACGCGCAGCCGATCGGCACCGCTACCCAGCGTCAGCTTCAGCTCGTCGATTTCGCTGAAGCCGACGGCCGCGCCCATGCCCAGGCCGCTGAGCGAATCGGCAGCGAGCACGCCGTCGTTGGCGTTGCTGCCGCCACTGTCGTCGAGATCGAGCCGGTTGAAACCGGCACCGCCGCGCACGTCGAGACGCGCAGCCACGCTGTCGAGCAGGCCGAGCGTGTTGGTGCTCGCAGTGGCCATGCTGCCGATCCGGATCAGGTCGTTGTTGTCGCCGGTATTGACCGTGGTATCCGAAAGCACCTGCGCCAGAACCACGGTATCGGCGGCGATGCCGGTCCGCAGCTCGACTGTGCCGCCGCGGATGCTACCGCGCAGATCCAGGATCACACCGAGCGAGGCGGCGTCGGCCTTGCCGTGGTCGCCATCGATACGCACAACGCCGCCGGCGCTGATGCTGGCAGCGCCCGGAACGATGACGTCGTCACCGGACCAGAGGCTGATGTCACCCTGCAGGGCGCGCAGCACGCTGCCATCGCCGAGCACGATGTCCTCGGCGCCGCTGTTGTTCGCGTCGCGCGTCGCCAGACGGATGCTGCCGGCCTGCGAGATAACTTGCCCGACACCCAGCGCGCCGCCGATGTCCTCGACGACGATGTCACCCCGCGCCTGCGCATGCAGGCTGGTCGCGCTGGCGTCGATCTCCAGCGGGTCCGCGAAGCTGCCGATGCTGCCGCCGTCGGCGACCAGCAGCACATCGGCGCCGATGATATCGGCGAACGGACCGGGGTTGCCGTCAAGGATAGCGCCGGCTGCGCGCAGGTGCACCGTACCGCCGATGGCATGCGCCTGCTCGACGAGCAGGTCGCCGGCGATCTCGTTGATGTACAGGCCGGCGGCGCTGCTCTCGGCAAGCAGCCGCTTGGAGTCGATGCGCAGCGGCGTGGCGGCGCTGCCGATCGCGCCGGAGGTGGCGCGCAGTTCGGCGCGGTCGGTCTCAATCCTGAGCGTGCCGTTGGCGGCGACGATGCTGCCTTGCGCACTGGCGATGCGCGTGCTGCCGTAGGGACTGAGGATGCTCCCGCCGACCGTTAGCGCCTTGGCACTGGCGTTGTCGATACCGATCAGGGTGTTGCCCGGGTCGGTGCGTGTCGTGTAGTGGAAAGCGGACCCATCGCGGGCGCTGACACTGATGCTCGGGCTGAACACGGCCGCTCGGTTGATGACGTCGATCAGGCCGGTACGCAGCGCGGTATTTGAGGCAATGTCGATGGTCACGCTCTCGTAGCCGGTGCGGTACTCGAAGAGCGGGTTGCCGCGGATGAGCGCGCTGTTGCTGACAGTGTTGCCCGAGGCACTGCTGTTGGCCAGCGGGAAAGTCTGCACGACAAAGCGCAGCGAACCCGACAGCGCACCGCTGTTGGCGATGTCGTTGATGCGGATCTCGTCGCCGACCCTGGTGAAGCCGATGTTCTGCTGGCGGATGACATTGCCGGCGGCGTCGATCAGCAGATCCGGGCTCGGCGCGCCGAGCATGATGACGGTGGCGTCGAAATCGATGCTGCTGTCGGCCTTGAGCGCCTTTACCCTGGTTTCGGTCGGGCTGTCGATCAGGGCGCCGTCGGCGGTCGGGTTGGCGGCGTAGATCGGCGTACCCAGCGCCCTGGATTCGACCACCAGATCGCGGGCACGCAGCGTCGCGCCGGCATCGGCGTCGACCCGGGTGGTCGCCGTCAGGCGATTGGTCGCGCTGGCGTCGGTGCCGCCGCCGAGGCTGGAGCCGTTGGCGGTGGCGTTCGAAGCGGTATTGATCCGCGAGGCGACGTCGGCCCGGTTGTGATAGGCCCCCAGGGTCAGCGTGTCGCGACCCTTGAGGTCGGCGCCGCTGTGCACCAGGACCGACGCATCGGTATTCGTCTCGAGACTGGAAGTGGCGTTGGAATTGGTGATGAAGGCGCCGGAATCCGAATTGGCGTCGACCAAGACGTCGATCTTCCGGACGTCGGCACGCACGGTCAGCGTCTGGCCGATCAGCGTTGCCGCGCCGATCTCGGCGCTGACGCCGCTGGCATCGATGGTCCCGGTGGCATTGGAGTTGGCCTCGGTACCCAGGCCGCCGTTGTCGATCTCGGCGACCGCGTCGAGGATCAGGTTCTGCGTGGCCTCGATCAGCAGCGCGCCGTTGGCATTGACGTTGGCGCCAGCGCGCACACGGCTGGCAGTCTGGTCGTGCAGGGTGGACGTGGCAGAGGCCGAATCGATCTGGGCGATCAGGCTGCCGCCGCCACCATCGGCGTCGCTGTCCGCGTCGACAGTCGACTGGCTGCGCAGCGTGAAGCTGCCGAAAGTCTTAACGATTGAATTGTCGCCAACGACCGCTTCATTGCTGCCGGTGAGCTGCGCGTTGCTGCGGATGCTGCCGACGGCGATGCCGCCGCCGGAAACGCTGTCGGCGTCGGCCTGCGCCTCAAGATCGGCGGTGGACTGGATGAGCACGTCGCCGGTCGCGTCGAGCCGTGTCGGGGTCCCGCTCTGAATGCCGGCAAGCGGCCCGAAGATTGCCGACGTGGATGCGTTGGCGTTGGCCGTGGCATCGCCGATGGCGCCCGCGCCGACACCGATGCCCAGCGTAAACAAATCGCTTTCCGCGTAGTCGGTAGCGTCGGCCGTGAGCGTGAAGCCGGCGGCGCCAATCTGCGCGCCCTCGTCGACGCGCGCTTCGGTGCGGCCTTCGACGGTCGCCTGCGAAACGAATTTGGCAATCGCGATGCCGCCGCCGGCGCCGCCGTTAGCGGTCGCATGG